>NZ_JBNDIZ010000001.1:0-1015526 GCF_050434705.1 Enterobacter sp. AC1
TGGCGGACGGTCTATAACCTTGAACGCCCGCATGAAGCGCTGGATATGGCGGTACCGGGCTCGCGGTATCAGCCGTCTGCGCGGCAGTACAGCAGCAACACAACGCCCCCGGAATACGACGAGGACGTGATGGTCAGGAAAGTGGATATCAGCGGGAAGCTGAGCGTGAAAGGGGTAAGTCTGAACGCAGGCAAGGCGTTCAGGGGAGAACGGGTCGGGCTGAAGGAGATGCAGGAAGACGGCAGCTACGAGGTGTGGTGGTACAGCACGAAAGTGGGGGTGATCGACCTGAAGAAAAAGTCGATCACCATGGGTAAAGGATGTTAAAAAGTGTTCACCATGTCCCCGAACACCTGTCTACCATGTCCCCGGACCGTACAAGGGAGAGGGCTGGGGTGAGGGGGAACATACGGCTATGGAGGTTATTCCGTCACTTTATGTTCCTTGCTACTCTGTAACGGCATGACCTGTGAACGTGCCAGGGTGGCTCAGTCGCCACCACCCTGCACCTCGCCCCGGCCTTACGGAAACGCTTCGGGGATTTACAGCCGGACCAGGACATCGCTGCAAGTTATCCACTTGCCTGATACAAAACTCATCGCTTCAGGTTAATAAATTCCTGGGAAACCCTCAGCCCGGGTTGGAGCAGATTAAAAACTCAGTGGTGTTGCACCGCCACAATGTCGAGCAGATGACGGTCGGTTTGCTCAGGGCATAAACCCGCCTGCTGCGCATGATGAATCTCATCCGCCAGCGTCTTCAGCAGCATTCCGTCCTGCTGCTGTTCTTTGTCCATATCACGTAAGAACATGAGGGTGGTCATGTCCTGCTGCGCTTTGGCTTCATCGGCCAGTTTACTGAGCGTGCTGCAGCGTTGTTCATACTCTTCAAGCGTTTTCTGGAAAAGCTCTTCCAGGGAGGAGTAGTTTTCATTAATTCCATCAAGGGCTTTCACGACAGGATTTGCCCCTGAGGCCTTAAGGAAGTTAAAGACGCGCATCATGTGAGTGACGTTACTTTGCGCCTGTGAGCGAAAGAATGTGGCAGAGCCCGTGAGGCTATTCTCGGCGCACCATGCGCTTAAGTGAAGGTGCAGATTCGAAGCGTAGAACTCAAGGTTCATCTGCGCGTTAAGTTTTTGCATCATCGTTTGGGTAGCCATACTCATATCCTTATTGACTGTGGGACGTGATGTCCGTTGCTTAACCTGAGCGCCAGGCAAATGCGGAGAAAAAAGCAGAAATACAATTTCTGCAGTGACCTAAGTCGACCGAAATACACTTCCTGTGTTCGATATAAATAAGCATACCCTTGTCTATGGTCTAAGAAAACTCTTAATTAGGCTGTGTTTACCATACATTACAAAGTTTAATATAGTACAGAAATGCAATAAGCTCGCGATGAAATAAATATTTCTTAATTCTTTGATAACTAATGTTTTTCATCAGGTGTGTACATTGTTGCTCTTTCGGGATTATTTAGCTGGAATAATCATCCGTGAAAAAGAGAAATACGGATTTATCAATTTGAATATATGATGTTTTAGTAAATTTGCGCTAAATCAATTTCTGCGAAATAACGGTTTTTCAGGTTCGTTATGCTTTCGTGATGAAACACATGCTCAATGCTTTTTAGGAATGGGTGCCATTTTGCTCGCCGTAGGGCATCAGGGATTTCTTAGCTAATCTTATGGACAATTCTGCTTAGGCACCTTTCATTTGTCAGACAAATCCTGCCTTTTTTATGTCATTTTTCGCTGAATTTATGTACGCAATTACTGTAATTCTGCGGTGTGATGGGGCTCTCTTATGGATGATTAATTTCCCGCTAAAACTATCACCAGCAATAACGCTTATGACGAGGTAAGCGCTAATGCCTTGTTTTAAGTCCGATTAAATAAGAAGCACGCAAATATTCCCTACAGAAAAGAATGCTAAAGCTGGAGTTTACCATGCACAAATTTACTAAAGCGCTGGCGGCCATCGGTCTGGCTGCCGTTATGTCACAATCCGCTATCGCTGAGAATTTAAAACTCGGTTTTTTGGTAAAACAACCCGAAGAACCCTGGTTCCAGACCGAGTGGAAATTCGCCGATAAGGCCGGGAAAGATTTAGGTTTTGAAGTGATTAAAATCGCCGTGCCTGACGGTGAGAAAACCCTGAACGCCATCGACAGTCTGGCGGCCAGCGGTGCGAAAGGTTTCGTTATCTGTACTCCGGATCCAAAGCTCGGTTCGGCCATCGCGGCGAAGGCCCGCGGTTACGACATGAAAGTGATTGCCGTTGACGATCAGTTCGTGAACGCCAAAGGTAAGCCAATGGACAGCGTTCCGCTGGTGATGATGGCGGCAACCAAGATCGGCGAACGTCAGGGCCAGGAACTTTATAAAGAGATGCAGAAGCGTGGCTGGGATGTCAAAGAGACCGCGGTGATGGCCATCACCGCGGATGAGCTGGACACGGCACGCCGTCGTACTACCGGTTCAATGGACGCGCTGAAAGCGGCCGGCTTCCCGGAAAAACAGATCTACAAAGTCCCAACCAAGTCCAACGATATCCCGGGCGCTTTTGACGCCGCGAACTCCATGCTGGTTCAGCATCCGGAAGTGAAACACTGGCTGGTGGTTGGCATGAACGACAACACCGTGCTGGGCGGAGTACGCGCGACGGAAGGCCAGGGCTTCAAAGCGCCTGACGTCATCGGGATTGGTATCAACGGCGTTGACGCCGTCAGCGAGCTGTCCAAAGCGCAGGCCACCGGCTTCTACGGCTCTCTGCTGCCAAGCCCGGACGTTCACGGCTACAAATCCAGCGAGATGCTCTACAACTGGGTAACCAAAGGGGCTGAACCGCCGAAATTTACCGAAGTGACCGACGTGGTGTTAATCACCCGCGACAACTTCAAAGAGGAGCTGGCGAAAAAAGGACTGGGCGGTAAGTAATACGCTGTGATTGTGCCCCTCACGCATCGTGAGGGGCCAGACGTACACACTACTGGAATCACGGAGACGTTATGCGACAGTCTGATCCGTATCTCTCTTTTCGCGGCATCGGGAAAACCTTCCCCGGTGTTAACGCGCTGACCGATATCAGCTTCGACTGCTATGCCGGCCAGGTTCACGCCCTGATGGGGGAAAACGGTGCGGGAAAATCCACGCTGCTAAAAATTCTTAGCGGCAACTACGCGCCAACGACCGGCACGCTGGCTATTCGCGGCGAAGAGATGACCTTTGCCGATACCACGGCGGCGCTCAATGCCGGCGTGGCTATTATCTATCAGGAGCTGCACCTCATTCCTGAGATGACCGTGGCGGAAAACATCTATTTAGGGCAGCTTCCGCACAAAGGCGGCGTGGTGAATCGTTCGCTACTTAATTATGAAGCGGGGCTGCAGCTTAAGCACCTGGGTCTGGACGTCGATCCCCAGACGCCGCTGAAGTATCTCTCCATCGGCCAGTGGCAGATGGTAGAAATTGCCAAGGCGCTGGCGCGTAACGCCAGAGTGATTGCCTTCGATGAGCCCACCAGTTCGCTCTCCGCGCGTGAAATCGACAATTTGTTCCGCGTGATCCGCGAGCTGCGTCAGGAAGGCCGTACGATTTTGTATGTTTCACACCGTATGGAAGAGATATTTGCCCTGAGCGACGCCATCACCGTGTTTAAAGATGGCCGCTATGTGCGCACCTTTACCGACATGGCGCAGGTTAACCACGACCAGCTTGTTCAGGCGATGGTTGGGCGCGAGCTCGGTGATATTTATCACTGGCAGCCGCGGGCGTACGGGCCTGAACGCCTGCGTCTGGACAGCGTCAAAGCGCCGGGCGTGCGTACGCCGGTGTCGTTATCCGTGCGCAGCGGCGAAATCGTCGGACTGTTTGGCCTGGTCGGGGCAGGGCGCAGCGAGTTAATGAAAGGCCTGTTCGGCGGTACCCGCATTACCGATGGGCAGGTCTCCATTGACGGCGAGCGGGTAGACATCCAGAAACCGGCCCACGCGATCAGGGCGGGGATGATGCTCTGCCCGGAAGACCGCAAAGCCGAGGGGATCATTCCGGTACACTCGGTGCGCGACAACATCAACATTTCCGCCCGCCGCAAGTTTATTCACGCTGGCTGCCTGATAAACGATAGCTGGGAGTCGAGCAACGCCGACCATCATATTCGCTCCCTGAATATCAAAACGCCGGGTCCGGAACAGCTCATCATGAATCTTTCCGGCGGCAACCAGCAGAAGGCCATTTTGGGCCGCTGGCTGTCAGAGGATATGAAGGTCATTTTGCTGGACGAGCCGACGCGCGGTATCGATGTGGGGGCAAAACACGAGATTTATAACGTGATCTATGAGCTGGCAAAACGCGGCGTGGCGGTGCTCTTCGCCTCAAGCGATCTGCCGGAGGTGCTTGGCGTGGCCGACCGCATTGTGGTGATGCGAGAAGGTGAAATTGCCGGCGAATTGCTTCATGAACAGGCGAATGAACAACAGGCGTTGAATCTCGCCATGCCTAAAGTCAGCCAGGCTGTCGCCTGAGTAAGGAGTTAATGATGTCCTCTGTTACTACATCCGGAGTGCCGAAGTCGAAATCGGCGTTGAGTTTTGGGCGTATCTGGGATCAGTACGGCATGCTGGTAGTCTTTGCCGCGCTCTTCCTCGCCTGTGCGATTTTCGTCCCGAATTTTGCCACCTTCATTAATATGAAGGGGCTGGGGCTGGCCATTTCCATGTCCGGAATGGTGGCCTGTGGGATGCTGTTCTGCCTGGCTTCCGGCGATTTTGACCTGTCGGTGGCGTCGGTGATTGCCTGTGCGGGCGTCACGACGGCAGTGGTGATCAACATGACCGAGAGCCTATGGATTGGCGTCCTGGCCGGTCTGTTACTCGGCGTCATCAGCGGTCTGGTGAACGGTTTTGTTATCGCCCGCCTGAAGATCAACGCCCTGATCACCACGCTTGCGACGATGCAAATTGTCCGCGGGCTGGCCTATATCATCTCCGACGGTAAAGCGGTGGGGATTGAGGACGAGCGCTTCTTTACGCTGGGTTATGCCAACTGGCTGGGTTTGCCTGCGCCTATCTGGCTGACCGTGGCCTGCCTGATCCTGTTCGGCTTCCTGCTGAACCGGACCACCTTTGGCCGTAACACGCTGGCGATTGGCGGCAATGAAGAGGCCGCTCGACTGGCCGGCGTGCCTGTCGTGCGAACCAAGATTATTATCTTTGTGCTCTCAGGACTGGTTTCTGCCGCCGCGGGGATTATTCTGGCTTCGCGTATGACCAGCGGCCAGCCAATGACCTCCATCGGTTATGAGCTGATCGTCATTTCGGCCTGCGTTTTAGGGGGCGTTTCCCTCAAGGGTGGCATCGGAAAAATCTCATATGTGGTGGCCGGTATCCTGATTTTAGGGACGGTAGAGAACGCCATGAACCTGCTGAATATTTCGCCGTTCTCTCAGTACGTGGTTCGCGGCCTGATCCTGCTGGCAGCCGTGATTTTCGACCGTTACAAGCAAAAAGCGAAGCGTACGGTGTAACCTCAATCTCTCTCTTTTATTGCTCAACTTATAACCTTAGTTGACTCCTTAACCGCCCCGCCAGTAAAACTGGCGGGGCGGTTGTCAAATGGCGAGCGACGTCACACTGTCTATACTTACATGGCTATGAAAGAGGTAAAGGCGTTTACCTCTCAGTAAACCGTAAGGAGGAAAAGGGTGGCTGACTTGTTAACCGCACCGCCTGTACTGCCCGGACATTATGCTTTCTTTTTTGATCTCGACGGCACGCTCGCCGGGATAAAACCGCACCCCGATCAGGTGTCTATTCCGGATGCGGTGTTACAGGATTTGCATCGGCTCTCGCTTATGAATGAGGGAGCACTGGCATTGATATCAGGGCGCTCAATGGCCGAGCTGGACATGCTCGCCAGTCCTTACCACTTTCCGCTGGCCGGTGTACACGGAGCGGAGCGCCGCGACATCCATGATCACACGCATATCGTTTCACTCCCCGACGCACTCACGCAAACGCTGCAGAAGCAGCTTTCTGCAGCGCTTGCCGAACTGCCAGGCACCGAGCTGGAAGCTAAAGGCATGGCCTTTGCCCTGCACTATCGTCAGGCACCGCAGCATGAAGAGGCCGTGCTTGCTCTGGCTCAGGCGGTTGCGGATGCGCATCCACAGGTGGCATTGCAGCCCGGCAAATGCGTTGTGGAGTTAAAGCCGAAAGGGATTAATAAAGGCGCGGCCATTGCCGCGTTTATGGCGACACCGCCTTTCAACGGGCGGACGCCCGTTTTCATTGGGGATGACCTGACCGACGAGGCCGGGTTTCGCGTGGTGAATCAGGCCGGAGGGATCGCCGTCAAGGTGGGGCCTGGTGACACCGTAGCCGAATGGCGGCTGGCGGATGTCGCCAGCGTCTGGCAATGGATATCTGACATCGCTAACCAGCAACAACAACAAATAGCGCAAAGCAAAGGGGGAAACCATTATGGGTCGCTTAGTCGTCGTCTCTAACCGAATCGCACCGCCGGATGATAAAAAAGCCAGCGCGGGTGGCCTGGCGGTAGGGGTGTTAGGTGCCTTAAAAGCCGCTGGCGGGCTGTGGTTTGGCTGGAGTGGGGAAATCAGTGAGGAAGAGAAACCGCTCAAAAAAGTGACGCGCGGAAATATCACGTGGGCTTCATTTGCATTGAAGGAGAAAGACTATGACGAGTACTACTCGCAGTTCTCCAATGCTGTCCTGTGGCCCGCATTCCACTATCGTCTTGACCTGGTCAAATTCCAGCGGGAATCGTTCGAAGGCTATTCACGGGTGAACGCGCTGCTGGCGGATAAACTGCTGCCTTTAATCGAAGAAGACGATATTTTATGGATCCACGATTACCATCTGCTGCCGTTTGCCAGAGAGCTGCGAAAAAGGGGCGTAAATAACCGAATTGGATTCTTCCTGCACATCCCGTTCCCGACGCCGGAAATCTTTACCGCACTGCCGCCGCACGAAGCGCTGCTTGAGGCGCTGTGTGATTACGATTTGCTGGGCTTCCAGACCGAGAATGACCGCCTCGCGTTTCTTGACTCCGTGTCAGGTAAAACGCGTCTGGTCACCAAAGGCGGGAAAACCCATACGGCGTGGGGGAAAACCTTCCACACTGAAGTGTATCCGATAGGGATTGAGCCGGACGAAATTGCGGAGCAGGCCTCGGGCCCGCTGCCGCCGAAGCTGGCGCAGCTTAAGAATGAACTCAAGCACGTGAAAAATATCTTCTCGGTTGAGCGTCTTGATTATTCCAAAGGGCTGCCGGAACGCTTCCTGGCGTATGAGACGCTGCTGGATAAATACCCGCAGCATCACGGCAAGATTCGCTATACCCAGATAGCGCCAACGTCGCGCGGTGAAGTTCAGGCCTACCAGGATATTCGCCATCAGCTGGAGACGGAAGCAGGGCGCATTAATGGCCGCTACGGCCAGCTGGGCTGGACACCGCTCTTCTACCTGAATCAGCACTTTGACCGTAAGATCCTGATGAAGGTCTTCCGCTATGCGGACGTTGGCCTGGTCACGCCGCTGCGTGACGGGATGAACCTGGTCGCGAAAGAGTATGTGGCGGCCCAGGACCCGGCCGATCCGGGCGTCCTGGTGCTTTCCCAGTTTGCCGGCGCCGCGAATGAACTCACGTCAGCGCTTATCGTTAACCCTTACGATCGGGATGACGTGGCTAACGCGCTGAATCGCGCCCTGACGATGCCGCTCACGGAGCGTATTTCCCGTCATGCTGAAATGATGGAAACGATCCGTGAGAACGATATTAATCACTGGCAGGCGCGCTTTATTGAGGATCTCCGGGATATTGCCCCGCAAAGTCATGAAGGGGATCTGCAAAAAAAGATCGCGACCTTTCCTAAACTAGCCTGATATTCCCCTGGGGGGTTAACGCCCCCCAAGCGGAACTAACAGCACATCAACCTGGCTTGACGCGACAATAGATTTTGCCGCACAGGCCGCGCGCGATAAAAAGCTGTGGTTATGATTCCCGCATATCACTAAATCAATATGGTGCTTACGGCACATATCGAGAATATGGGCGTTAAGTTCCCCCGTCGCAATAACGGTTTCAGAAACCGGATATTGTGCCTTTTCAACTAACTCTCGCAGAAATTGCTGCGTTTCCTCCTGAAGAACCTCACGAATATCCTCCAGCATCGGGGCAGCCAGCTGATTATACATCTCTGGCTCGGCCGCGAGAGTGATGAGGCTGATGCGGGCATTGTGGGGTCTGGCAATGGAAACGGCCCGGGCGACGAGCTGATGGCTTTCGGGGGAAACTGCAACAGAAACAAGAATATGGGAGTAACTCATGGCGCACTCCTTAGGTGTCTGACAGACAGCGTTTGATCACCATTACCGCGATTTGCCCGGTTCTGCAAGAGCGGATTACGACATTAGTGTGAAGCTTATCATAATTATTCATTAATTATTCTTATAAGAAGAATAACTAAAAAAAGCGCCTAAATGAAAAAAATTAACAACTTAACGTAAATCACACAAATTCCCGCTTTCACTGTTAAATGGTTTTGACAGGTAACAAAATCATTTCGAATGATTACTACTTGAAACAACATTTTTATACTACCTGCATAACTATATGTTTTTTCACGGTAAGAAAAATGTTTCCACGAGAGGTGCTCGATGTGAATGTTTCCGCGCGCCGCTTAAGGCAGCAAAAGCACGTTATGTGCCAGTTCGGATCGCCTTTTCGCATGAGTATTCGTCAATTAAGAATACAAAACAGTGCTGATTGGTTAAATAATGAACAAATTACAAGTCATACTGATGGATTTATGGATGATATTCACTTAAATTGTGTGACGTGGATCACATTTTTTTTAAATTTGAGGATGGCTGGATTGTATGTGGCAAAACTGACGAGTAGAGTTTGCGTCGAATTAGGAAAAATCTTAGTTATTTGTAAGAAATGATAAATCATGTAAGAGACGCACTCGCGTTTCATCTTTACGTGTTTCAGTGAATACAAACCTAAATTCAACTATGCATTTAGCCTTTTCTTTTTTATACCGGGTGATTTCCCGGCGACATCACGGGGTGCGGTCTTTCCGCATAAAAATAATAGTTGGTTATTCGGGATGGGAACAATGCATACATCCGAGTTGCTAAAACATATCTATGACATCAATTTGTCGTATTTACTGCTCGCGCAGCGTTTAATTAGTCAGGACAAGGCGTCCGCGATGTTTCGTCTGGGTATTAACGAAGAAATGGCAACCATGCTGGGTGGGTTAACCCTCCCGCAGATGGTTAAACTGGCTGAAACGAATCAACTGGTTTGCCAGTTCCGCTTCGACGATTCGCAGACAATAACGCGTCTGACGCAGGACTCCCGTGTTGACGATCTTCAACAGATCCATACCGGTATTCTTCTCTCCACCCGCTTGCTTAACGAAATCAGCCAGCCTGATGACGCAGCCCGTAAGAAAAGGGCCTAGCAATGAGCGAGAAAAGCATTGTTCAGGAAGCGCGTGACATACAGCTGGCCATGGAGCTGATTACGCTGGGTGCTCGTTTACAAATGCTCGAAAGCGAGACTCAGTTGAGCCGTGGCCGTCTCATCAAACTGTACAAAGAGTTACGTGGTAGTCCCCCGCCGAAAGGCATGCTGCCGTTTTCTACCGACTGGTTTATGACGTGGGAGCAGAATATTCACGCTTCCATGTTCTGTAATGCCTGGCAGTATCTTCTCAAAACCGGTTTGTGTAGCGGCGTTGACGCCGTGATCAAAGCGTACAAACTTTACCTTGAACAATGCCCACAGCAGGAAGAAGGCCCTCTGCTGGCGCTGACCCGCGCATGGACGCTGGTGCGTTTTGTTGAGAGCGGAATGCTTGAACTGTCGCGCTGCAACTGCTGCGATGGCAATTTCATTACCCATGCTCACCAGCCTGCAGGCAGCTTCGCCTGTAGTTTATGTCAGCCTCCATCCCGCGCAGTAAAAAGACGTAAACTTTCCCGGGATGCTGCCGATATTATTCCACAACTGCTGGATGAACAGATCGAACAAGCTGTTTAACCCGAACGTGTGGGCAAGATTCCAGCAGCGGTAAGCAATTACCGCTGCTTTTTTTTACCCCGCAAACGGTAAACGCTGCGAGCTGGACGTCCTTGCCATAGTCACTAGCGGAAGGATGATGTCGTGCTTATCTTATTAGGTTACCTGGTAGTTCTCGGTACAGTTTTCGGCGGTTACATGATGACCGGCGGGCACCTTGGAGCACTCTATCAACCGGCTGAACTTATTATCATCGGCGGTGCAGGGGTAGGGGCTTTTATCGTTGGCAACAACGGTAAATCGATCAAGGGGACGCTGAAAGCTATTCCACTGCTGTTCCGTCGGTCGAAATACACCAAAAGCATGTATATGGATCTGCTGGCACTGCTCTATCGCCTGATGGCGAAGTCGCGTCAGCAGGGGATGTTTTCTCTTGAACGGGATATTGAAAATCCTAAAGAGAGCGAAATTTTTGCCAGCTATCCGCGCATTCTTGCTGACGCCATGATGCTGGATTTCATCGTCGATTATCTGCGACTGATCATCAGCGGCAACATGAATACCTTCGAAATCGAAGCGTTGATGGACGAAGAGATCGAAACCCACGAAAGCGAATCTGAAGTGCCGGCCAACAGCCTGGCGCTGGTGGGCGACTCCCTCCCGGCGTTCGGTATCGTTGCCGCGGTCATGGGGGTGGTTCACGCCCTGGCTTCAGCAGACCGTCCGGCAGCCGAGCTGGGTGCGCTGATTGCCCATGCGATGGTGGGCACCTTCCTCGGTATTTTGCTGGCCTACGGCTTCATCTCTCCGCTGGCAAGCGTGCTGCGCCAGAAGAGCGCGGAAACCACCAAAATGATGCAGTGCGTGAAGATCACGCTGCTCTCAAACCTCAACGGTTACGCGCCACCGATCGCGGTTGAGTTTGGCCGTAAAACGCTTTACTCCAGCGAGCGTCCGTCGTTTATCGAGCTTGAAGAACACGTTCGCGCGGTCAAAAACCCAAACCAACAGACGACAACTGAGGACGCATGAAAAACCAGTCCCATCCGATCGTCATCGTAAAAAAACGCAAGCACAAGGGCGGTGGGCATGGCGCTCATGGCTCGTGGAAAATTGCGTACGCCGACTTTATGACCGCAATGATGGCGTTCTTTCTGGTGATGTGGCTGATCTCCATCTCCAGCCCAAAAGAGCTGATCCAGATTGCCGAGTATTTCCGAACGCCGCTGGCGACGGCGGTGTCCGGTGGGCCGCGTATCTCTAACAGCGACAGCCCGATCCCCGGCGGGGGGGATGATTACACCCAGCAGAAGGGTGAGGTGAAAAAAGAGCCGAACATCGACGAGCTGAAAAGAAAGATGGAACAGGCGCGTCTGAAGAAACTGCGCGGCGATCTCGACCAGCTCATTGAAGCCGATCCGAAGCTGCGTGCGTTACGCCCGCACCTGAAAATCGATCTGGTGCAGGAAGGGTTACGTATTCAGATTATTGATAGCCAGAACCGCCCGATGTTTAAAACCGGGAGTGCGGAAGTTGAACCGTACATGCGCGATATTCTGCGCGCCATTGCCCCGGTGCTGAACGGCATTCCTAACCGGGTCAGCCTGTCAGGACACACGGATGATTTCCCGTACGCCAGTGGGGAGAAAGGATACAGCAACTGGGAGCTTTCTGCCGATCGTGCCAACGCCTCGCGTCGCGAGCTGGTGGCCGGTGGGCTTGATGATGGCAAGGTACTGCGCGTGGTCGGCATGGCAGCAACCATGCGCGTCTCCGACCGCGGGCCGGATGACGCCATCAACCGTCGTATCAGTCTTTTAGTGCTGAACCAGCAGGCGGAGCAGGCCATCCTGCATGAAAACGCCGAAAGTCAGAATGAGTCACTGGACGATTTAAAACAGCCTGGGGCCGTTCCTTCGGCTGCCGTTCCAACATCGCCACCAGCCAACCCGAGGTGATAGCGTGAGCATGGATATTAGCGATTTTTACCAGACATTCTTTGATGAAGCCGACGAATTGTTGGCCGATATGGAGCAACACTTACTCGATCTGGTGCCCGAAGCACCGGACTCCGAGCAGCTCAATGCCATCTTCCGTGCGGCGCATTCCATTAAAGGCGGAGCCGGAACGTTTGGATTTACCATCCTGCAGGAAACAACCCATTTAATGGAAAACCTGCTTGATGAAGCACGACGCGGTGAGATGCAGCTCAATACCGACATTATCAACCTGTTTTTGGAAACCAAAGATATTATGCAGGAACAGCTCGACGCCTATAAAAGTTCGGCAGAGCCTGACGCCGCCAGCTTTGAATACATCTGCAACGCGCTGCGCCAGCTCGCGCTGGAAGCCAAAGGTGAGGTTGCCGCAGCCGTGGTTCCGGCCGCAAAACTGAGCGTTGTCGATGCGGTTGCCGCGCAGGAGTCAGCCCCTGCCGACGCACCAGCGGGCAAATTGCGCGTTGTGCTGTCACGCCTGAAAGAGAATGAAGTTAGCCTGCTGGAAGACGAGTTGGGTAACCTGGCGACGTTAAGCAACGTGGTCAAAGGCAAAGACAGCCTTGCCGCGACGCTTGATGGCGGTATTGGCCAGGACGATATCGTGGCGGTGCTGTGCTTTGTGATTGAAGCCGATCAGATTGCCTTTGAAACCGAAACCACCGCGGTTGAAGCCCCGGCGGCTGAGGACGCGGTGGCCGTCGTCGCTCAGGCTGCGGCACCGGCCGTTGCCCCTGCGGCTCCGGCGTTAAAAGCGGTGCCAAAAGAGGCGGCCGCGCCGGGCCGTGGTGAAAAACCTGCCGCGCGCGCCAGCGAGTCTACCAGTATCCGCGTTGCGGTTGAGAAGGTCGATCAGCTGATTAACCTGGTGGGTGAACTGGTCATCACGCAGTCGATGCTGGCCCAGCGTTCTAACGAACTGGACCCGGTTACCCATGGCGACCTGATTACCAGCATGGGGCAGCTACAGCGTAACGCCCGCGATCTGCAGGAATCGGTCATGTCCATCCGTATGATGCCGATGGAATACGTCTTCAGCCGCTTCCCGCGCCTGGTTCGCGATCTCGCCAGCAAGCTGAATAAACAGATTGAACTGACCCTGATGGGCAGCTCAACGGAGCTGGATAAGAGCCTGATCGAGCGCATTATCGACCCGTTAACGCACCTGGTGCGTAACAGCCTCGACCACGGTATCGAACTGCCGGAAAACCGCATTGCCGCTGGAAAATCTCCGGTCGGGAATCTGATCCTCTCTGCGGAACACCAGGGCGGGAACATCTGCATCGAAGTGACCGATGACGGCGCGGGCCTTAACCGCGAGCGCATCCTGGCAAAAGCCATTTCGCAGGGGATGGCGGTCAATGAAAACATGACCGACGAAGAAGTGGGCATGCTGATCTTCGCGCCGGGCTTCTCAACCGCAGAGCAGGTGACCGACGTGTCCGGCCGCGGCGTGGGCATGGACGTGGTGAAACGTAACATCCAGGAGATGGGCGGCCACGTTGAGATCAACTCTAAACAGGGTTCCGGCACCACCATTCGCATCCTGCTGCCGCTGACGCTGGCGATCCTTGACGGCATGTCGGTGAAAGTGGCGGACGAAGTCTTTATCCTGCCGCTGAACGCGGTGATGGAATCCCTGCAGCCGCGTGAGGAAGATCTGCATCCGCTGGCGGGCGGCGAACGCGTTCTCGAAGTGCGCGGTGAGTACCTGCCGCTGGTGGAACTGTGGAAAGTGTTCGAGGTGGACGGGGCGAAGACGGAGGCCACGCAGGGTATCGTTGTGATCCTGCAAAGCGCGGGCCGCCGCTACGCGCTGCTGGTCGATCAGCTGATTGGTCAGCACCAGGTTGTTGTGAAGAACCTCGAAAGCAACTACCGCAAAGTGCCGGGTATTTCTGCCGCCACCATTCTGGGTGATGGTAGCGTGGCGCTGATCGTCGACGTGTCGGCGCTTCAGGGATTAAATCGTGAACAACGTGTGGCGTACACAGCCGCCTGATTAAGTAGAAGGTAAAAACATGACCGGTATGAGTAACGTAACGAAACTGGCGGGCGAGCCATCAGGGCAGGAATTCCTGGTATTCACTTTAGGCGATGAGGAGTACGGCATCGATATCCTGAAAGTGCAGGAAATCCGTGGTTATGATCAGGTTACCCGCATCGCCAACACGCCTGCTTTTATTAAAGGTGTCACCAACCTGCGCGGCGTTATTGTCCCTATCGTCGATCTGCGCGTGAAGTTCAGCCAGGGCGACGTTGATTACAACGACAACACCGTGGTGATCGTCCTGAACCTGGGTCAACGCGTGGTGGGCATTGTGGTAGATGGCGTCTCAGACGTGCTTTCCCTGACGTCCGATCAAATCCGCCCTGCACCGGAGTTTGCGGTTACGCTGTCGACCGAATATCTGACCGGTCTGGGCGCGCTCGGCGAACGTATGCTGATCCTGGTGAACATCGAGAAGCTGCTGAACAGCGACGAGATGGCGCTGCTGGATATCGCGGCGAGCCACGTAGCGTAGGTAAATGCAAAACGGCAACCCAGGTTGCCGTTTTTTGTGTTTGCTCATTCTCCCTGAGGGAGAGGGCTGGGGTGAGGGCATCAGGCCTCACCCTTTTTTACATCCTTACGCTTCCTGCTTCACCAGCTCAGCTTCCGCTTCCGCTTCACGCGCGCCTTCATTCTGCGACAGCATCGCGGTTGCAATCCCGTTCCCCAGCACGTTAATTGCAGAGCGGCCCATATCCAGGAAGTGGTCGATCCCCATCAGCAGCAGAATGCCGGCTACCGGAATGTTAAAGCTCGGGATCGTCGCGGCCAGCACCACCAGCGAGGAGCGCGGCACGCCCGCAATCCCTTTTGAGGCCAGCATCAGGGTCAGCATCAGAACCGTCACCTCAGAGAAGCTCAGGTGAATATTGTACGCCTGAGCGATAAACATCGAGGCGAATGAGCAGTACACCATCGAACCCACCAGGTTGAAGGAGTAGCCAATCGGCAGAACAAAAGAGGCGATATTGCGTGAACAGCCAAAGCGCTCAAGCTGCTCCAGCGTTTTTGGATAGGCCGCTTCTGAACTGCTGGTGGTAAACGCAACCAGTACCGGGTCCTTCAGCATGCTGACCAGGCGAAACACCTCTTTTTTCAACACCATGTAACCCACGGCCAGCAGCACCATGCAGGTGAGAAGAATGGCAACATAGTAGCCGCCAATAAAGGAGGCATAGTTCAACAGAATGCCAAGACCCTGAGTGGCAATCACGGACGAAATCGCCGCGAAAATGGCCAGCGGCGCAACGTACATGACGTAACCCGTCACCTTGAGCATGATATGGGAAACCACGTCCAGCGCGGCCACCAGCGGTGCGTTGAACTTCTGCCCCAGCGACGCGCCGCCGATGCCAAAGAACATCGAGAACACCACAATCTGCAGGATCTCATTGTTCGACATCGCCCCTGCGATGCTGGTTGGAATGGTGTGGGACAGGAACGCTTTCAGCGTCATGCCCCCAACGGCCAGACCGGTATCGACCGCCTCGGTTGGGATCGTCAGGTTCAGACCGCTGCCCGGATGTTCCAGGGTGACAATAAACAGGCCCACCAGAATCGAGAGCACGGATGAGCTGATAAACCACACCATCGCTTTGCCACCCACGCGGCCAATGGTGGAGGTTTCGCCCAGCTTCATGATGCCGACGGTGAGCGTGCTGAAGACCAGTGGTGCAATGACCATTTTGATCAGACGAAGGAAAATATCGGTCAGAAGGGTAATATTATCCGACCAGGATTTGATGGCATCCGCAGATGCATACTCATGAATTGCTGCCCCTGAAAGAATACCCGCCAGCATGAATATCACGATGAAGAGTGTGAGTTTGTTTGCACTTGCCACGAAAAAAGACCCTCTATGCGCTTCGGTTGTCACTCGCATCGATACATATAAAATTTTTATTACGACGCGGGAAATTATTCGACACATAAATTGACGCAAAGTGTAGGGGGTTACAACTCCTTTTTAATTTTTATTAATTTTGTTGTTAATGCGCTGACGATATATTGTGATAAAGATCACACTTTAATGGATATATTCTCTCTGAATACAATAAAATTCCTGCCTGCATTAATTTAACCAGCTGTTATTTAAATAAAAATCCCGTCAATAAGACATATGCCTTATACGTCATGGGGCAGGTGGTCGAAGCGATATCCGTAAACTAAATTCACAATAACCCCCTCAGAGGAACCTTAAGCGGGGCTAACATCTTGAACGGCCAAAATAAAATATGGTCAGGGAACGGAGACGTCTTCTGGAGGGTGGTAAAATGAATAGAAAACTCCTGTTGATCTGTGCAGGCACTTTATTGACGGCGACAATTGCCCCGCGGGCGCTGGCCGTCACCAGTAGCGGCACTATCGGCGCGACGCTGACGCTGACAAACGGTTGCCTGATAAACGGATCGCCCACGCAAAACGGCATTAACTTCGGGACGCTCAATTTCGGCACCCATCCCGCCACATTTTCCACCCTGACTACGCAGTTAACCGGTGCCAGCGGCGGAAACACCTTCACCATTCAATGTACGACCGCCAGCTATACGGTGGCGATTACCGGCAACACCAACTCCACGGCACCTGGTACCGTTGTCGGCACGCCGGGAACGCCTGCGCGTTATCTGATCAACACCGCCAACGCGGCACAGGGCGTGGCATACAGCCTTTACAGCGACAGCGGGTTTAACAACGTTGTTGCCAACAACGCCGCGTTGCCTGTCGCGTCTACGACGGGAGGAGTGGATAGTTACACGCTCTACGGACGTATTACCGGCGGCGGTAACAGCGTAGCGGTCGTACCGGGAACCTACACCGACACGATAAACGTCAGCGTGACCTATTAGTCCTGCATCGCCATGAAGGCATTTATAACGGGTCTGCGCAAATGCGCAGAGGGACACGTGCAGCCTTTTTTCGCGCTGGTGGTCGGATTGCTGATGACGCCCGTAGCCGGCGCGGTGACGTCACAGTCCTTCAAGGTGAGCGCGACCATTGTACCGGGATGTGCGGTGGCCACCGGCAGCGGGGGGATTCTCGGTACATTGGATTTTGGCAGCCATAACGGCGTCGAGAGCGCGCCGGTAAGCACCAGCTTTGTGCCAAACGGGGCCTTATCCATCGCCTGTACGCCAGGCGTGGCGCTGAGCATGAGCATTAACGGCGGTCAAAATTATGCATCCATTCGCCGCATGAAGCGCACGGATGGTGCCGACCTGGTGGGTTACCGGCTCTACAGCAGCAGCTCGCTGGCCGCGAACAGCGAAATTGGCGTCAACCAGGCAATACCGGTGACCTACACCAACAGCAATAATATCGCGCTGCCGCTTTTCGGCGTGGCGCTACTGACCGGGTTTAGCCCGGCAGGAACGTATTCCGATCAGCTCACCGTGACCTTGTCATGGTAATAAAGGGAGAGTGCCGATGAAGCCATTTTTCAGACCTCTTTGTCTGGCGGGCGCGTTGGGAATGTCGACAGCCGGTCAGGCGCAGGCGGCAGCCACCATTCTGCTATGGCCTATCGATCCGTGGCTTTCTGCAGACGCCAAAGCCACGGAGCTGTGGATCCAGAACCAGAGAAGCAGCGCGGCGACGATGCAGGTGCGCATTGTGCGCTGGAAGCAGGAGGACGGGCACGAGCGTTACACCGCGCAGCAGGACGTGGTGGCCAGCCCGCCCATCGTCACAATTGGCACAGGCAGTAAGCAGCTTATTCGTCTTATTAAACAGGCTTCAGTTCCCGCAGGCGTTGAACAAGCCTACCGCATTATTGTGGATGAAATCCCCCAGCCGGATGCCAAAGCCGAACCCTCCATCGGCCTCAAATTACAGATGCGTTACTCCATTCCTCTGTTTGTTTATGGGCAGGGGATCCCGACAATAAAAGAGGGCGCGCATCACGCGCTGGCAGAGACCCAAAGCCTGAGCTGGCGGGTGACGCAGGCGGGTGGACAACCCGCGCTGGAAGTCCGAAACCGGGGTGATGTCCACGTCAGGCTGAGCCAGGTCTCGCTGGAGCAGGGAGGGCAGAAACGAACGGTTGCGGAGGGATTGCTGGGCTACGTGCTCCCGGGCAGCACCCGCAGCTGGCCGATACCCGCTGGCGTTCGTCAGCCAGAGCGGATGAGCGCGCAGATTAATGCCAGGGACGCACAATGGCAGTCGACCCCCGTCAACTGAAGCCGGCGATGATGATCCTGCTTTGCGTCAGTTCCGCGGCCTGGGCCGATCCCGGCGACGACAGTTTGCCGCCGCCTCCCCAGGCGCAGGCGATAAACGACGAGGCGGTGTTCCAGCTTGCGCTCGTGCTGAACCACTACGATACCGGCCTGGTCGTACCGGTGACGCAGCGTAAAGGCGCGTTCTTTATCTCCAGCGCCGACCTGCTGCGCGCGGGGCTGCCCCCGGAGCATGTGCCAACCGGAGAGGTGAATCTTTCCTCCCTTGCCCGGGTGCGGGTGGAGTACGACAGCGCCGCGCAGCGCCTGCTGCTGACCGTTCCCCGCGACTGGGTCACCGCCCGCGCGACTCCCTTTAGCGCCCAAACGGCGCAGACCAAACCGCATTTCGGACGCGGGGCGCTGCTGAATTACGATTTCTACACCAACCACACGGAGCATATCGGCGGCCAGGCCTCGCTCTGGCATGAGTTCCGCTACTTCAATGAGAACGGTTCGTTTTCCTCTACGGGCTATGCCCGGGAAAATTTCACCGGTAACCACGGCCAGCAGGAGGGGTATGTCCGCTACGACACGACCCTGCTGTTCACGAATGAAGAAGATGCGATGAGCTGGAGCGTGGGGGACGTGATCAGCGATGCCCTGAGCTGGAGCTCCAGCGTGCGGATTGGCGGGGTAAGCGTCGGGCGGGATTTCTCCCTGCGCCCCGATCTGGTGACGTGGCCGCTGCCCGAGTTCTCGGGAGAAGCCGCGGTTCCCACCTCGGTCGATCTCTTTATCAACGGCTATCGCTCCGGCTCAACCCAGCTTCAGCCGGGGCCATTTACCCTTACGAATCTGCCCTATATTAACGGCGCCGGGGATGCGGTGCTGGTGACCACCGATGCGCTGGGGCGCCAGGTGAGCACCACGCTGCCGTTTTACGTCACCAGTGATTTGCTGAAGCAAGGGCTGAGCGACGGCGCCGTGACCCTGGGCAGCCTGCGGCGAAATTACGGCATTAAGAATTTCGACTACGGTTCGGCGGCCGGCAGCGGCTCGTATCGCTACGGGGTGACGGACTGGCTGACGCTGGAGGGGCACGCGGAAGGAGCACAGGAGCTGGCGCTGGGCGGGGCAGGGACGGTAATAAAACTCGGGCAGCTTGGCGTGGTGAATACCGCCTACTCGCAAAGCCGCATGCGCGGGGACACGGGCGGGCAAATCAGCTGGGGTTACCAGTACAGCACCAGCGAATTTAGCGTCGCGACCCAGCACACGCGCCGCGGCCGCGGTTTTGGCAACCTCGCCCTCTACGACCAGCCGACGGTCTATGACGAAAACGACAAACCCATCGCCAGCTTTAGCCGCAATACGGACCAGTATTCTCTGACGTTCAATCTGGGACAGTACGGCAACATTGGCGCGGCCTGGATTGGCGTCGAGAGCTTTGACAGTCAAAAAACAGAGCTGCTGAACCTCTCCTGGAGCCGCAGCCTGTGGGGGGCGAGCAGTATTTACCTGGCCGGAAGCCGGGATCAGCAGCGGGGAGACTGGACGGTGGCGCTGTCGCTGCAGGTCCCGCTGGGCGCGCGCGACAGCGCTGCCTTCACCGTTGAAAACACCCCTGACGCAGGCAGTACCCAGCGGATCAACTACAACCACTCCATGCCCTCAGACGGTGGGTTTAGCTGGAACATGGCGTGGGCCAACCAGTCGAGAGCCAGTAATTATCAGCAGGGCACGCTGGGCTGGCGCAACAACAACGTTGAGCTGCAGGGCGGCGCCTATGGCGAAAGGGACATGATGACCTGGTGGGGCGAGGCGATGGGCTCTGTTGTTCTGATGGACGGCGAACTGTTTGCGGCGAACAAGATCAACGATGCGTTTGTGGTCATCAGTACCGACGGTCATCCGGATGTGCCCGTCAGCTATGAGAACCAGCCCGTCGGGAAAACAAACCGCAACGGTTACCTGCTGGTCAGCGGAGTGTCGGCCTATTACCCGGCAAGCTACCGGATTGATACCCTGAATCTGCCTGCGGATACCCAGCTGAAAGAGACCGAACGGCGAATTGCGATCCGCCGCCATAGCGGTTACCTGGTTGATTTCCCGATGGAGCAGGAGCGGGTCGCCAGCGTCATCCTGCACGATGCGCGCGGGCAGGCGATTCCGGTGGGCAGCCAGGTGCGCAGGGCCTCGCGCGGCAATGCGGTGGTGGGGTATGACGGCATCGCCTGGCTGGAAAATCTCAGCGATGTGAACCCGCTTGAGGTGGTGACGCCTGACGGGAAACGCTGCACGACCACCCTGACCGTGGGGACAAACCCGGAGCACAAGCTGGAAACCTACGGTCCGCTGGTTTGTCGGGAGGGGCCATGAGGCGCCTGCTGCTGTGGGTGCTGCTGCTGTTCTCCGGCGGCGGCTGGGCGGCGTGTACCGTCAGTACGGTCAATGCGTCGTTTGGCAGCGTCACGTCGTTCGCGCTCAGCGGAACCGGGGAGGTGGAAACGACCGGCACGCTGGTGGTGGCGTGTGATACCGTGCTCAACGTTCTGACCAACGACTCGGTGACGCTGAACTACACCGCGGCATCGGTGTCGGGCAGCAGTCGCGCGACCATGAAACGTACGGATAATACGGCCATCGCGGACGTTATCCCCACTCGGCTGTGCGGATTATCGGGCTGCGCGAGCAGCAGCGAGGTACAGATAAGTAAATCGTATACCTGGAGCGGAAACACCCTGCTGGGATTGCTGGGATCAAAGCAGTACAACATACCGCTCTATTTCCGCACCGTCGCCGGTCAAAACGTCACCGCCGGGCCTTACCAGGTGCTGTTGACGTTCAGCGTCAACTACAGCGTCTGCGCGTTAGGCGTGGGAAGCCTGTGTACGAATCCCCAGACGGGAACCGCGACGACCACTATTCTGCTTAATATGACCGTTACCAACGACTGCAGCGCGATGACCACCCCGGACGTCAACTTTAACAGCGCACCGCTGGTGCAAAGTTTCCCGACCGTCTCGCAGGCGATTGCCGTCACCTGTACCAAAGGCAGTACCTATACCATCGGCATTAATAATGGTGCTAACGCGCTGAATAACGTGCGGCGGATGGTGAGCGGCAGCAACTATATGAGCTACGACATCTATAAAGAAGCCACGACTAACCGCTGGGGCGGCAGCGGCAGCGAGCGCTGGGCCAGCGCGACGTCGTCGCAGGTCAGCACCGACGGTTTACTACGTACCTATAACTACACCGCGAAAGTCCTGACCAGTCAGGCCACGCCACCCGCAGGAGCCTACACCGACACGCTGATTGTCGACGTGGCGTTTTAACCCCGCGCTTTTCCCTTTCTCAAATGTAAAGTTCCTGTGGGCAATGCCGATAACACCGTTAATAAATCTATGAGAAGGTGTTGTATGTTGAACCGTATCCGCGTTGTCACAATGCTCATGATGGTGCTGGTCATTTTCGCACTTCTTCAGCTCATCTCCGGCGGGCTTTTTTTCTCGTCATTAAAACAGAACCAGGACAGCTTCGCGGCCTCGAACGATCTCCGCCTGCAGCAGAGTGAACTCACGTCGACGTGGGATTTGATGCTGCAAACGCGTATCAACCTGAGCCGTTCGTCCGCGCGCATGATGATGGACCCCAACAATCAGCAGAGCAGCGCGAAAACCGATCTGTTGAAAAATGCCCGCGCCACGCTCGCTGACGCCGCTAAACACTACGACGCCTTCAAAAAGATTACGCCGCAGCCTGCCATGGAGCAGGTGAGCCAGAATATTGATGAAAAATACAACGCCTACCATGCCGGTCTGACGGAGCTGATTCAGTTCCTGGAGAGCGGCAACATGGACGCCTATTTCGCGCAGCCGACGCAAGGGATGCAAAACGCCCTCGGCGCGGCGCTGGGGGAATATGCAAAGGCCAGCGGCGACCTGTACCACTCGGCCTTTACGGAAAGCCAGAATGACTACCGCTTTGCGAAATGGCAGATGGCGGTGCTGGCGCTGGCGCTGGTCATCGTACTGATTGCGGTATGGTACGGCATTCGCCATATCCTGCTGAACCCTCTCGGGCGCGTTATTGCCCACATTCGTGAAATTGCCGGCGGTGACCTGACCAAAACGCTGACCGTTTCCGGACGCAATGAGATCACCGAGCTGGCAAACAGCGTAGACCATATGCAACGTTCGCTTATTGAGACCGTCGCCAACGTGCGTAACGGATCCGAAGCAATCTATACCGGCACAAGCGAAATCGCGATGGGGAATAACGACCTCTCTTCTCGCACCGAACAGCAGGCGTCCGCCCTGGAAGAGACGGCTGCCAGCATGGAGCAGCTCACGGCAACCGTGAAGCAGAACGCCGATAACGCCCGCCAGGCGTCTCAGCTGGCGGAAAGCGCCTCCGAGACGGCGCAGCGCGGCGGTCGCGTGGTGGATGGCGTAGTCAAAACCATGCACGAAATCGCCGACAGCTCGAAGAAAATTGCCGACATCATCAGCGTGATCGACGGCATTGCTTTCCAGACCAACATCCTGGCGCTAAACGCCGCCGTGGAAGCGGCGCGCGCGGGCGAACAGGGGCGCGGGTTTGCCGTGGTGGCCGGTGAGGTACGTAACCTGGCCAGCCGCAGCGCCAACGCGGCAAAAGAGATCAAGTCGCTGATTGAAGATTCCGTCTCCCGCGTGGATACCGGCTCCGTGCTGGTGGAAAGCGCCGGGGAGACCATGAATGACATCGTGAATGCCGTTACCCGCGTGACGGACATCATGGGTGAAATCGCCTCTGCGTCCGATGAGCAGAGTCGTGGTATCGACCAGGTTGCCCTAGCGGTATCGGAAATGGATCGCGTGACACAGCAAAACGCCGCCCTGGTGCAGGAGTCCGCCGCGGCGGCCGCTGCGCTGGAAGACCAGGCGAGCCGTCTGAAGATGGCCGTCTCGGCGTTTCGTCTCGCTTCACTCGCTGGAAACACGGTCACCCCGCAGGCGACGTATCGCGCGCCAGCCGCTGAATCGGCTGCCAACCGTACGCGTACCGCGACGACCGGACAAGATGAAAACTGGGAAACATTTTGACTGACAATTAAACCGCGGCTGCTTGCCGCTTGATGGGAGCGTGGATGTTAAATCGTATTCGTATCTCGACCACACTGTTTTTGATTCTGATCCTTTGCGGTGTGTTGCAGGTTGGCAGTAACGGGTTGTCTTTTTGGGCGTTTCGCGATGGCTATCAGAATTTGCAGGAAGTTGAGGCGAGTAACCAGCAGCGCTCCGCACTGGCACAAACGCGTGCCGTGCTGTTGCAGGCAAGCACCGCGCTGAACAAGGCGGGAACCTTAACCGCCCTGAGCTATCCGCCGGATGACATTAAAGCGCTGATGGCGACCGCGCGCGACAGCCTGAAACAGGCAGACGCACAGTTTAAGGCCTTTACGGCGCAGGCCGCCGACAGCGAGAAAGAGAAAGCGCTGAAGGCCGCCATGAAGACGAACTTTGAGCAGTGGTACGGCGATCTGGACCACCAGGCGACCTGGCTTGAGAACAACCAGCTGTCGGACTTTATGACCGCGCCGGTTCAGGCCTCTCAGGCGGCGTTTGACGGCAGCTTTAACGCGTGGCAGCAGAATATTAACCAGACCGTTCAGCGTGCCGGTGAAGACAGCCGTAAAAGCTATCACATGTCCGGCGTCATCTTTGCCGCGGTTGTGATTCTGGCAGGGGTGCTGACCGGCGGGGCGCTGCTCTGGGCGCGCAGAATGATTGTGCAGCCGCTGGCGATCGTCAGCAGCCACTTCGACAGCATTGCGAAGGGGGACCTGGCGCGACCGGTGGCGGTGTTCGGCAAGAACGAAATTTCGGCGATCTTTGCCAGCCTGAAGGCGATGCAGGGATCGCTCAGGGAAACGGTATCCGACGTGCGTCAGGGCAGCTATGCCATGCACACCGGGATCTCAGAGATTGCGGCAGGCAATAACGATCTTTCGTCCCGCACCGAGGAGCAGGCGGCCTCGCTGGCGCAGACGGCGGCCAGCATGGAGCAGCTGACCGCGACGGTAAGCCAGAACGCCGATAACGCGCGTCAGGCGTCTGACCTGTCAAAACAGGCGGCGATGACGGCGAAGAAGGGCGGCGACCAGGCCTCTCACGTGGCCAGCACCATGCAGGATATCGCCGCCAGTTCGCAGAAAATTGGCGACATCATCAGCGTGATTGACGGTATCGCGTTCCAGACCAACATTCTGGCGCTCAACGCCGCCGTTGAAGCGGCGCGTGCGGGGGAGCAGGGGCGCGGGTTTGCGGTCGTTGCGGGCGAAGTGCGCAACCTGGCGAGCCGCAGCGCCAACGCGGCGAAAGAGATTAAAGGGCTGATAGAAGAGTCGGTCTCCCGTGTTCAGCAGGGATCAGCTCTGGTCGATACGGCGGCGAAAACCATGACCGAGATTGTCACTTCCGTCACACGGGTTAACGACATCATGGGTGAAATCGCCTCGGCGTCGGATGAGCAGCGCCGTGGGATCGAGCAGGTGGCCCAGGCCGTCAGCCAGATGGATCAGGTCACGCAGCAGAACGCGTCGTTAGTGGAAGAGGCGGCAGCCGCGACCGATCAGCTGGCCAGCCAGGCGGATCGTCTGACCGGGCTGGTCGCGGTATTTAATGTGAAAGAGCACGTTGAAGCAGTAACAGAAGTCGGGCGGTCGCAGGCCGTGCCAGTTGTATCCTGAATGTAATTAAGAAGGCGCTATGACATCACCAATGCCCCCTGGGCAAACGTCATTATTGTTGCAGATGACACAGCGCCTCGCGCTGTCCGACGCGCATTTTCGTCGGATATGTCAGTTAATCTACCAGCGTGCGGGGATCGTGCTTGCGGATCATAAGCGAGACATGGTCTACAACCGACTGGTGCGGCGCTTGCGTACGCTGGGGCTGGATGATTTTGGTCGCTATCTGAGCATGCTCGAAGCGAACCAGAACAGCGCTGAGTGGCAGGCATTTATTAACTCCTTAACCACCAACCTGACGGCGTTTTTCCGTGAAGCTCACCACTTCCCGGTACTGGCAGAGCACGCGCGCCGTCGCACCGGGGAGTACCGCGTCTGGAGTGCCGCCGCCTCGACGGGCGAAGAGCCTTACTCGCTGGCGATCACCCTTGCCGACACGCTGGGAATGACGCCCGGACGCTGGAAAGTTTACGCCAGCGATATCGATACCGAGGTGCTGGAGAAGGCGCGCAACGGTGTTTATCGCCAGGATGAGCTGAAAACGCTGTCGCCGCAGCAGCTGCAGCGCTACTTCATGCGCGGGACAGGCCCGCATGAAGGCCTGGTACGCGTACGCCAGGAGCTGGCGAACTGCGTTGAGTTCGCGCCCGTTAACCTGCTGGATAAGCAGTACAACGTGCCGGGGCCGTTCGATGCGATTTTTTGCCGTAACGTCATGATCTATTTTGATAAAACGACGCAACAGGACATTCTGCGTCGGTTTGTTCCGTTGCTCAAGCCTGACGGTTTACTGTTTGCCGGGCACTCGGAAAACTTCAGCAACCTCGCGCGTGAGTTTAGCCTGCGTGGGCAAACGGTATATGCGCTGAGTAAGGAAAAAGCATGAGTAAAATCAGGGTATTGTCTGTCGATGATTCAGCGCTGATGCGTCAGATCATGACTGAAATAATCAATAGCCACAGCGACATGGAGATGGTGGCGACAGCGCCCGATCCCCTGGTAGCGCGGGATTTAATTAAAAAATATAACCCCGATGTGCTAACGCTGGATGTCGAGATGCCGCGCATGGATGGCATAGATTTCCTCGAAAAGTTAATGCGTCTTCGGCCCATGCCGGTGGTGATGGTCTCCTCCCTGACCGGGAAAGGATCGGAAATCACCCTGCGCGCGCTGGAGCTGGGGGCGGTGGATTTTGTCACCAAACCGCAGCTCGGCATTCGTGAAGGGATGCTGGCGTACAGCGAAATGATCGCCGAGAAAATTCGCACCGCGTCGCGCGCGAAGCTTGCTGCCCACACGCCGCTGGCCGCGCCGGCAACCCTGAAGGCCGGCCCGTTACTCAGCTCGGAAAAACTGCTGGTCATTGGGGCGTCAACCGGAGGAACAGAGGCAATTCGCCATGTACTCCAGCCATTGCCGCTTTCAAGTCCGGGTATTCTGATCACTCAGCATATGCCGCCAGGCTTTACCCGGTCGTTCGCCGAACGCCTGAACAAGCTGTGCCAGATCAGCGTGAAAGAGGCGGAAGACGGCGAGCGCGTGCTTCCGGGACATGCGTATATCGCCCCGGGCGACAAGCATATGGAGCTGTCGCGCAGCGGCGCTAACTATCAAATCAAAATTCATGACGGACCGCCGGTTAACCGGCACCGTCCGTCGGTGGATGTGCTGTTTCATTCGGTGGCGAAACATGCGGGGCGCAACGCCGTTGGGGTGATCCTGACGGGGATGGGCAACGACGGTGCCGCCGGAATGCTTGCAATGCACCAGGCTGGCGCCTGGACGATTGCGCAGAATGAAGCAAGTTGTGTGGTGTTCGGCATGCCGCGCGAGGCCATCAATATGGGTGGCGTGAGCGAAGTGGTCGATCTTAGCCAGGTAAGCCAGCAGATGCTGGCGAAAATCAGTGCCGGACAGGCAATACGTATTTAAAGAGGAGTGTAGTTTTATGGCGGACAAAGAGCTCAGATTTTTGGTTGTGGATGACTTTTCCACCATGCGTCGCATTGTGCGTAACCTGCTGAAAGAGCTGGGCTTCAACAACGTTGAAGAAGCAGAAGATGGCGTTGATGCGCTGAACAAACTGCAGGCTGGCGGGTTTGGTTTTGTCATCTCTGACTGGAACATGCCGAACATGGACGGTCTGGAACTGCTGAAAACCATTCGTGCGGACGCGGCAATGGCCTCTCTGCCGGTTCTGATGGTTACCGCAGAAGCGAAGAAAGAGAACATCATTGCCGCTGCACAGGCGGGCGCAAGCGGCTATGTGGTGAAGCCATTTACCGCGGCGACCCTGGAAGAGAAGCTCGGCAAGATCTTCGAGAAACTCGGCATGTGAGGTGTTGGTCATGATGCAACCTGCTATGAAACCCGTTGAAGAACACTCGCCGAGCGACATCATCGTCCGCATCGGCAGCCTGACGCGCATGCTGCGCGACAGCCTGCGTGAGCTGGGACTGGATCAGGCAATTGCCGAAGCGGCGGAAGCAATTCCTGATGCCCGCGATCGTCTGGACTACGTGGTACAGATGACCGCTCAGGCCGCGGAACGTGCGCTCAACAGCGTTGAAGCGTCACAGCCGCACCAGGATGCGATGGAAAAGGGCGCGAAAGCGCTGAGCAAGCGCTGGGACGAGTGGTTTGAAAACCCGATCGAGCTGGCGGATGCCCGCGAGCTGGTGACGGATACCCGTCAGTTCCTGGGTGATGTGCCGGGTCACACCAGCTTCACCAACGCCCAGCTGTTGGACATCATGATGGCGCAGGATTTCCAGGACCTCACCGGTCAGGTTATCAAGCGCATGATGGATGTGATCCAGGAGATTGAGCGCCAGCTGCTGATGGTTCTGCTGGAGAACATCCCGGAACCGGCAGCCCGTCCAAAACGCGAGAATGAAAGCCTGCTCAATGGTCCACAGCTCGACGCCAGCAAGGCGGGCGTTGTGGCAAGCCAGGATCAGGTAGACGACCTGCTGGACAGCCTCGGCTTCTGATGGTCCGTTCCGCCTCAGGAGGTTAACGCCCTCTGAGGCGGTTTGCGCCAAAATCACCGAAAAGAGCCCGAATAAACGGGCTTTTCCCGCCATTGGATTTCCGCTGCGCTGGCATGATACCCGTGACGTAATGGGCTGAGCATGCACTGTGGCAGAAGAGAACGACGACAAAACGGAAGCCCCCACACCCCACCGACTTGAAAAAGCGCGTGAGGAAGGGCAGATCCCCCGATCCCGAGAATTGACCTCCCTGCTGATCCTTATCGTAGGCGTGTGCATTATCTGGTGGGGCGGGGAGTCGCTCGCCCGCAAGCTGGCGGGAATGCTCTCAACCGGCTTACGGTTTGACCACAGCATGGTCAACGATCCGAACCTGATACTCAGCCAGATTATTCAGCTTATTAAAGGGGCCATGGCCGCGCTGCTGCCCCTGATTACCGGGGTTGTGCTGGTCGCGCTGGTTTCTCCGGTGATGCTCGGCGGTCTGGTCTTTAGCGCCAAATCGCTGCAGCCGAAATTTTCCAAACTGAACCCGCTGTCGGGCATTGCGAAAATGTTCTCTGCCCAGACCGGGGCCGAGCTGCTCAAAGCCATTCTCAAATCGGTGCTGATGGGCAGTTCCGCGGGTTTTTACCTCTGGTACCACTGGCCGGAGATGATGCGTCTTATCAGCGAATCGCCGCTCACCGCGATGAGCAACGCGCTGAATCTGGTCGGACTCTGCGCGCTGCTGGTGGTGCTCAGCATTATCCCGATGGTGGGGTTTGACGTGATCTTCCAGCTTTATACCCACTTCAAGAAGCTGCGGATGTCGCGTCAGGATATCCGTGACGAATATAAGCAGATGGAAGGTGACCCGCACGTCAAAGGGCGTATCCGCCAGATGCAGCGTGCCGCCGCCCGTCGCCGCATGATGGAAGACGTGCCGAAGGCCGACGTTATCGTCACCAACCCGACACACTATTCCGTTGCGCTGCGCTATGACGAAAACAAAATGAGCGCGCCGAAGGTGGTGGCGAAAGGGGCGGGGCTGATCGCGCTGCGTATCCGCGAAATTGGCACCGAACACCGCGTGCCGATCCTCGAAGCCCCTCCGCTGGCGCGTGCCCTGTACCGCCATGCGGATATTGGACAACAGATCCCCGGACAACTCTACGCCGCCGTGGCGGAAGTGCTGGCCTGGGTATGGCAGTTGAAGCGCTGGCGTCTGGCCGGTGGTCAACGGCCTGTGAAACCTGAGAACCTTCCGGTGCCTGCCGCGCTGGATTTTATGAACGAGAAGGACACTGATGGCTAATCTGGTGGCAATGTTGCGCCTGCCCGGCAACCTGAAATCGACCCAATGGCAGATCCTTGCCGGACCGATTCTGATCCTGCTAATTCTGTCGATGATGGTACTGCCGCTTCCGGCGTTCATCCTCGATCTGCTTTTCACTTTCAATATTGCGCTGTCCATTATGGTGCTGCTGGTGGCGATGTTCACCCAGCGTACCCTGGAGTTCGCCGCGTTCCCGACCATTCTGCTGTTTACCACCTTGCTCAGACTGGCGCTGAACGTGGCGTCCACGCGTATCATCCTGATGGAAGGGCACACCGGTGCGGCAGCGGCGGGTAAAGTGGTGGAGGCGTTCGGCCACTTCCTGGTGGGCGGCAATTTCGCTATCGGTATCGTGGTGTTCGTTATCCTCGTTATCATCAACTTTATGGTTATCACCAAAGGTGCAGGGCGTATCGCGGAAGTGGGCGCGCGTTTTGTGCTGGACGGGATGCCGGGCAAGCAGATGGCGATCGACGCCGACCTGAACGCCGGTCTTATCGCCGAAGATGAAGCCAAAAAACGCCGTTCGGAAGTGACGCAGGAGGCGGACTTCTACGGCTCCATGGACGGTGCGAGTAAGTTTGTGCGCGGCGACGCCATCGCGGGCATTCTGATCATGGTGATTAACGTGGTCGGCGGCCTGCTGGTGGGGGTACTGCAGCACGGAATGGACATGGGCCACGCAGCGGAAAGCTATACGCTGCTGACCATTGGTGACGGTCTGGTCGCTCAGATCCCGGCGCTGGTTATCTCCACGGCGGCGGGTGTGATTGTCACCCGCGTCAGCACCGACCAGGACGTTGGCGAGCAGATGGTGGGCCAGCTGTTCAGTAACCCGCGCGTTATGCTGCTGGCCGCTGCGGTTCTCGGCTTGCTCGGCCTGGTGCCGGGGATGCCAAACCTCGTCTTCCTGCTGTTCACTGCGGCTCTGCTGGGGCTTGCCTGGTGGATGCGCGGCCGTGAAATCAAACCGGCGGCGGAGCCTGTTCCGGTCAAAATGCCGGAGAACAACCAGGCCGTAGAAGCCACCTGGAACGACGTTCAGCTGGAAGATTCCCTGGGAATGGAGGTCGGGTATCGCCTGATCCCGATGGTTGATTTCCAGCAGGACGGCGAGCTGCTTGGTCGTATCCGCAGTATTCGTAAAAAATTCGCGCAGGATATGGGCTTCCTGCCGCCGGTTGTGCACATCCGGGACAATATGGACCTGCCGCCCGCGCGCTATCGCATCCTGATGAAAGGTGTCGAAATAGGCAGCGGTGATGCCTATCCGGGCCGCTGGCTGGCGATCAACCCGGGCACCGCCGCAGGCACGCTGCCGGGCGAGCAAACCATCGACCCTGCCTTTGGCCTGGCCGCGATCTGGATTGAAAGCGCGTTGAAAGAGCAGGCGCAGATCCAGGGGTACACGGTTGTCGAAGCCAGTACCGTCGTAGCGACCCACCTTAACCACCTGATTGGGCAATTCTCGGCGGAGCTGTTCGGCCGTCAGGAAGCGCAGCAGCTGCTCGACCGCGTTACGCAGGAGATGCCTAAGCTGACCGAAGATCTGGTCCCGGGCGTGCTGACCTTAACCACGCTGCACAAGGTGCTGCAAAACCTGCTCGAGGAAAAGGTGCCGATCCGCGATATGCGCACCATTCTGGAAACGCTGGCAGAGCATGCGCCAATCCAGAGCGATCCGCACGAGCTGACGGCGGTGGTGCGCGTGGCGCTGGGACGTGCGATCACCCAGCAGTGGTTCCCGGGAACCGGGGAAGTGCAGGTCATTGGCCTCGATACGCCGCTTGAGCGTCTGCTGCTTCAGGCCCTGCAGGGCGGTGGCGGGCTGGAGCCGGGCCTGGCAGACCGTCTGCTGGCGCAAACGCAGGAGGCGCTGGCGCGTCAGGAGATGCTGGGCGCACCGCCGGTGCTGCTGGTGAACCACGCGCTGCGTCCGCTGCTGTCGCGCTTCCTGCGCCGCAGCCTGAACCAGCTGGTCGTGCTGTCGAATCTGGAACTGTCGGATAACCGCCATATCCGCATGACGGCGACGATTGGAGGAAAATAATGCGTAAATGGCTATGGATTTTGCTCTTCCCGCTGGTGGCGCAGGCAGCCGGCGAAGGCACCTGGCAGGCAAGCAGCATGGGCGTAACGCTCAGCAACCGGGGCGTGGCGATGTCCTCTAACCCGCTGGCGCCTTCTGACGCGGTATCCGGCCTGATGGGCCTTGTGGTCTGGAACTACCGGCTGATTGGCCCAACGCCTGCCGGGCTGCGGGTGCGCCTCTGTTCTCAGACGCGCTGCACGGAAATCGATGGAGAAAGCGGTACGACGCAGGCCTTCAACGGCGTGCCGGCAATCGAACCTTTGCGTTTTATCTGGGAAGTGCCGGGCGGGGGACGTTTGATCCCGGCGCTGAAAGTGCAGAGTAATTCCGTCATCGTGAACTATCGCTAAATCCCGCCTGACCTGCAGCCATCAGCATTTCTGATGGCTGTCTCGCAAAATTCGACCTCTCATTTTGAACTAAAAGAAACGCTGTTTTATAAAACGGTGACACGCGTAATGATACTCTTTGCATTTTTGCCAGCCAGACCCTATTGGTGGCAGAAATAGAAAGGTATCACCAGGACGATACTTCTACTGTAGCCGTGTAAAAACTCCCGGAACAGGTTTGCTGACAGGGAGTCTCCCAAACGTGACCAGGGGTGACGGCAATGAAAACACGCAAAATTGGATTGGCAAACTACCTTGCTTATGGGGCAGGCGATTTTCTTGGGGCGGGAACCACCGCCCTTACGGCGGCCTGGCTTTTATATTTTTATACGACGTTCTGCGGGCTCACACCGATAGAAGCAACGTTCATCTTCGCCGCCGCCAGGGTACTGGATGCTGTTGTCAGCCCGCTGATGGGCTTTCTGACGGATAATTTCGGTACGACGTGGCTCGGTAAGCGCTTTGGCCGCCGTAAGTTTTTCATTCTGCTCGGCATTCCCTGCGTATTCAGCTATTCCCTGATGTGGGTCGGGGACATGAGTTTTTGGTATTACCTGCTTACGTATCTGGTATTCGATATCGTCTACACCATGATCCTGGTTCCCTATGAAACGCTGGTGCCGGAGATGACGGACGATTTCAAACAGAAAACCAAATTTTCGGGCGCGCGTATCTCAATGGCGCAGATGTCCGCCATTCTGGCCTCATTCCTGCCGGGGATCCTCCTCACGCAGTTCGGTAAAGACAACGCGATTTCCTTCTTTTACGCCAGTCTGGTCTTTTCCGTCCTGTGCGCGCTGATGCTGACTTTTGTCTGGTTCTTCACCTGGGAGCGCCCGCGTGAAGAGTGGTCCGAAGCGGCCCTGCGCGCGGAAGCAGAGAAGAAAACCCTCACGCTCGGGCAGAGCCTGAACCGTCTGTTCGTGGAGCTAAGCTCGACGCTGCGAGTAAGGATTTTCCGTCAGCATCTGGGCATGTACCTGGGCGGCTATATCGCCCAGGACGTCTTTAATGCCGTGTTTACCTACTATGTGGTCTTTGTACTGATGCAGGAAGCGTCAATGGCTTCAAACCTGCTGGGCACAATGGCCATCTTCCAGTTCCTCGCCGTGATCGGCATGATCCCGCTGTGCATTCGCTTTGGACCTGCGCCGTCTTACCGCATGGTGGTGGTGCTGTTCGGCCTGGCTTCTCTCTCTTACGCCATGCTCTATTACGCGGGACTGAGTGACGTCTACGCTCTGCTGCTGCTTGTCTCAGCGGTGGCGGGCCTGGGTCGAGGCGGTATCAACTATGTGCCGTGGAACACCTATACCTACATTGCTGATGTGGACGAAGCGATCACCGGGCAGCGTCGCGAGGGCATCTTCGCCGGCATCATGACCCTCACCCGTAAAGCGTCTCAGGCCGGTGCGGTGATGCTGGTGGGCATCGTGATGCAGATGTCCGGCTTTGTCAGCGGTCAGAAAGTGCAGCCTGCGGGAGTGAGCCACACCATTCTGATGATCCTGAGCATCGGAACCCTTCTGGTGCTGTTCTGCGGCTTCCTTGTCTCCCTGCGCTTCAGGCTCAATCTGCAAACCCACAGCACGCTGCGCGAAGAGACCGCGAAAATGCGCGAGTCCGGCTATGCGATGCCTGAAGCGGCAACCCCGCAAGCCCGTGCCACCGTGGAAATGCTGGCCGGTATGCCGTTCGAATCCCTTTGGGGCAACAACAACATCGGTTACCTGAACCGCAATAAGCCAGCGGCCCTTTCGCTGAAGGATCGCGCTGTACTGAATTCGTCATATCACGGAGGTTAAGATCATGAAAGTTTGGCCTGTCAAACATAGCCCGCTACTGCGCCAGCCTGAGCGCTTTATTGCTAGGGATGAGCTGAAATCGCTGATTCAAAAAGTGACGCACAGTCTGGTCAATATCCACGACAAGACGGGGGAGTTTTTGCTGCGGCTGGACGACGGACGCGCGATCGATACCAAAGGCTGGGCCGGGTGGGAATGGACGCACGGCGTCGGTTTGTACGGTATTTGGCAGTATTACAGCCAGACCGGCGACGAGGGGATGCGCGATATTATCGACCGCTGGTTTGCTGACCGTTTTGCGGAAGGAGCAACCACCAAAAACGTGAATACCATGTCACCGTTCCTGACCCTCGCATATCGCTACGACGAAACCAGAAACCCGGCCTGGCTGCCATGGCTGGAAAGCTGGGCGGAGTGGGCGATGAACGACATGCCGCGTACCAACCACGGCGGCATGCAGCATATCACTCTGGCGGAAGAGAACCATCAGCAGATGTGGGATGACACGCTGATGATGACGGTGCTGCCGCTGGCGAAAATCGGCAAGCTGCTCAACAAACCTGACTACGTAGAAGAAGCTATTTATCAGTTCCTGCTGCATGTGCAAAACCTGATGGATCGGGAAACCGGCTTGTGGTTCCACGGCTGGAATTATGAAGGCAACCATAATTTTGCGCATGCCCGCTGGGCCCGCGGCAACAGCTGGCTCACCATCGTGATCCCGGACTTCCTCGAAATGGTGGATCTGCCGGAAAACAATGCCGTACGTCGCTACCTGGTGCAGGTGCTGAATGCTCAGATTGCCGCGCTGGCGAAATGCCAGGACGACAGCGGCCTGTGGCATACGCTGCTCGACGATCCTCACTCCTATCTGGAGGCCTCCGCCACGGCCGGTTTTGCCTACGGGATCCTGAAAGCGGTGCGTAAGCGTTACGTTGGTGCAGAATATGCTGACGTTGCTGAGAAAGCGATTCGCGGTATCGTGAAAAATATCTCACCGGATGGAGAGCTGCTGCAAACGTCGTTCGGTACGGGGATGGGAAGCAATCTTGAGTTTTATCGCCAGATCCCGCTGACGTCGATGCCGTATGGACAGGCAATGGCGATTCTGTGCCTAACGGAATATTTACGGAAATATTTTTGATAATAAAAAACCCGGCGAGTGCCGGGTTTCTTTTACATACGCTCTACGGTTTCGATACCCAGGGTATCCAGACCCAGCTTCAGGGTCTTCGCCGTGAGCTGCGCCAGCTTCAGGCGGCTGTTGCGGACCGATTCATTTTCCGCAGACAGAATAGGGCAGTGCTCGTAGAAGCCAGAGAACAGACCTGCCAGATCGTAAAGGTAAGCACACATCACGTGTGGGGTGCCGTCACGGGCGACAACCGTCAGCGTCTCTTCGAACTGCAGCAGGCGCGCCGCCAGCTGCGCTTCACGATCTTCCGTGATGGTCACGGCAGCGTTCGCCAGCGCGCTTTCGTCGATACTGGCTTTACGGAATACCGAGAGCACGCGGGTATAGGCGTACTGCATGTACGGCGCGGTGTTGCCTTCAAACGCCAGCATGTTATCCCAGTCGAAGATATAGTCGGTGGTCCGGTTCTTGGAAAGATCCGCGTATTTCACCGCACCGATGCCTACGGCGTTGGCCAGTTTTTCCAGCTCATCGGCAGGCATATCCGGGTTCTTCTCTGCCACCAGGCGACGGGCACGTTCCAGCGCTTCGTCCAGCAGGTCGGAAAGCTTCACGGTACCGCCCGCGCGGGTTTTGAACGGCTTGCCGTCTTTACCCAGCATCATGCCGAACATGTGGTGCTCCAGCGGAACGCAGTCTGGCACGTAGCCGGCTTTACGCACGATCGTCCACGCCTGCATCAGGTGCTGGTGCTGACGGGAGTCGATGTAGTAAAGCACGCGGTCGGCGTGCAGCGTTTCGTAACGATATTTCGCGCAGGCGATATCGGTCGTGGTGTAAAGGTAGCCGCCATCCTTTTTCTGGATGATCACGCCCATCGGTTCGCCTTCCTTGTTTTTGTACTCATCAAGGAATACCACTGTCGCGCCTTCGCTCTCAACCGCCAGGTTTTTCGCTTTCAGGTCGGCCACAATGCCCGGCAGCATTGGGTTGTACAGGCTTTCGCCCATCACATCGTCACGGGTCAGGGTGACGTTCAGACGGTTATAGGTGAGCTGGTTCTGAGACATGGTGATGTCAACCAGCTTGCGCCACATCTCGAGGAAGTATTGATCGCCGCCCTGCAGTTTTACCACGTAGCTGCGCGCGCGCTCGGCAAAGGCTTCGTCTTCATCGTAGTGTTTTTTGGCTTCGCGGTAGAACCCTTCCAGGTCAGCCAGCGCCATTTCACCCGCGTTTTCCTGCTGCTGTTTTTCCAGGTAGGCAATCAGCATGCCGAACTGCGTGCCCCAGTCGCCCACGTGGTTCGCGCGGATCACCTTGTGACCGAGGAACTCAAGCGTGCGCACTGCGGCATCACCGATGATGGTGGAGCGCAGGTGGCCGACGTGCATCTCTTTCGCCACGTTCGGGGCGGAATAGTCGATCACGACGGTCTGTGCCTCCGGCTGGGACACGCCCAGACGGTCAGATTTCAGCGCCGCGTCAACGTGGCGTGCCAGGAACGCAGGTTCCAGGAAGATATTGATAAAGCCCGGGCCGGCAATTTCGGTTTTGCTGGCAATGCCGGTGAGATCCAGATGCGTCAGTACCTGCTCAGCGAGCTGTCGCGGCGGCATGCCCAGTTTTTTAGCTACTGCCATCACGCCATTAGCCTGATAGTCGCCAAACTGTACTTTTGCTGACTGACGAACCTGCGGTTCGCAATCCGCAGGCGCACCTGCGGCAATCAGTGCCTGACTGACTTTTTCGGAGAGAAGAGCCTGAATATTCACCTGGATACCTTACGTTTTTGATGCGGGCCAACAACCGCCCGCGCCAGTTAAAGAATTTAGGGCGGGAGTATACTGCAAATGCCTTCTGGCGTCAGCATCGCGGGGGCCGAAGATTGTTCAGAATCCAGGCTAAGAAGGCGTGCATAATCATGCACTCATAAAAAGCCGTAATCTGCGGTTGGTCAAAACAGGGCAACAGAGTAAATTAGCGCCTTTGCGACACGAAAAGAGACTGATTTATGGCGAACTGGCAATCCATTGACGAACTGCATGATATTTCCGCAGATTTACCGCGCTTCACCCAGGCGTTCACAGAACTTGCCACCCGCCTCGGTCTGGATATCGCGCCGCTTGAGGCCGATCACATCTCTTTGCGCTGTCATCAGAACGCGACCGCCGAGCGCTGGCGTCGCGGGTTCGAACAGTGTGGCGAGCTGCTGTCCGAGAACATCATTAACGGTCGCCCCATTTGCCTGTTCAAACTGCACCAGCCGGTCTGCGTGGCGCACTGGCAATTCACCGTGGTTGAGCTGCCGTGGCCGGGCGAAAAACGCTATCCGCACGAAGGCTGGGAACATATCGAAATTGTCCTGCCGGGTGAGCCGGAAACGCTGAACGCCCGCGCGCTGGCCCTGTTATCTGATGAAGGCTTAAGCAAGCCGGGGATCGTTGTGAAGACGAGCTCACCCAAAGGCGAGCGCGAGCGGTTACCTAACCCGACGCTGGCCGTCACGGACGGACAGGTCACGGTGAAGTTTCATCCGTGGACCATTGAGCAGATCGTTGCCAGCGAAGCCTGAGAGTTGTGATTCCACGCTGAGACCGAAACCGGGCAGCGTGTCATGATGGTGCGTTACGTGGATTTTAAGGAGGATTGAATGGCGCTGCTGGAGATTTGCTGTTACAGCGTGGAGTGTGCCGTGACTGCACAACGGCAGGGTGCTGACCGCATTGAACTGTGCGCGGCCCCGAAAGAAGGGGGGTTAACGCCCTCGTACGGCGTGTTGAAGTCTGCCCGCGAGGCTGTCACCGTTCCGGTACACCCCATTATTCGTCCTCGCGGCGGTGATTTTTGTTATACGCCAGGCGAGTTCAGTGCCATGCTTGATGATATCGCCCTCGTGCGCGATCTGGGATTCCCCGGGCTGGTGATCGGTCTACTTGATGAAGACGGTCAGGTCTGCCTGCCGCGTATGCGTCAGGTTATGGACGCCGCGAAAGGGATGGCCGTCACTTTTCATCGCGCGTTTGATATGTGTAAAGATCCCCTGCAAGCGTTTGATACGCTTGCCGAACTGGGTGTGGCACGCATCCTGACATCCGGGCAGCAGGCCTCTGCTGAAAAAGGACTGCAATTAATTACGGAACTAAAAGCACATTCCGGTGTTCCAATAATAATGGCGGGTGCGGGAGTCCGTGCCAGCAATCTGGAACTGTTTTTAAACGCCGGGGTAGAAGAGCTTCACAGCTCGGCAGGCAAATGGATGCCGTCGCCCATGCGTTATCGCAATACAGGGTTGTCAATGTCGACGGATGCTGAAGCGGATGAGTATTCTCGCTACGGTGTAGATGGAGAGTCGGTTGCGGAAATGAAGTCGCTGATTGAGCGCCATCACGTGTAGCAACGTACCGATTTTTACCGCGCATCATGTCGCCCAATATGATGCTTGCTTGTACCAGGCCCCTGCAATTTCAACAGGGGCCTTTTTTTATTCGCCCCTCTCCCCTATGGGGAGAGGGTTAGGGTGAGGGGAAAACTACGGCTTCGTTGCAATCAACACCGCACGCATCGGGGCAGGATAGCCTTCAATGGTTTTGCTGTGGTCGGCCGGGTCGAGGAACTGCTCCAGCGATTCGGTGATCATCCAGTCGGTGCGGCGCTGTTCTTCGATAGAGGTCACGCTGACGTCGGCAATTCGCACATCCACAAACCCGCACTTCTCCAGCCAGTTTTTCAGCGCCAGCGCGGAAGGGATGAAGTAAACGTTGCGCATCTGCGCGTAGCGGTCGCCCGGCACCAGAACGGCATGTTCATCGCCTTCAATCACCAGCGTTTCCAGCACCAGCTCGCCGCCGCTGACCAGCTGGTCTTTCAGTTGCCACAGGTGCTCAAGCGGGGAACGACGGTGATACAGCACGCCCATGGAGAAGACGGTATCAAACGCCTTCAGGGCGGGGAGCTGCTCAATACCCAGCGGCAGCAGGTGCGCGCGCTGGTCGTTACCCAGCAGTTTACGCACCGCTTCAAACTGGCACAGGAAGAGCTGCATCGGGTCAATACCTACCGCCAGATGCGCCCCTGCGCCAATCATGCGCCACATGTGATAGCCGCTGCCGCAGCCGACGTCCAGAATAGTGCGCCCGGTCAGGTCGGAAAGATGCGGCAGAACGCGATCCCATTTCCAGTCAGAGCGCCATTCGGTATTGATGTTCACGCCGTAAAGGGAAAACGGCCCTTTGCGCCACGGCATCAGGTTACGCATCAGCGTTTCGATGCGGTTGACCTGACCTGCCGGAAGCGGCTCTTCACTCTCTGCGGTCACGCTGTGCAGGAGATCCAGACGATGCGGGGTCAGCTCGGGCAGAAACTCCACCGCGTTTGACCACTGCTTTAGCAGGCCGTGCTGCTGATCCCGCTGCCAGGCGGCAATCTGTGCAGGCAGCGTCTCCAGCCAGTGGGAGAGCTGGTTTTTGGCAATCAGCTGATAGAAATTGCTGAACTCGATCATGCGGGTTCCCCCGCTTTCAGCGCTACCAGAGAGCCAAAGTTAAAGCACTGGAACCACAGTTCGCTATGCTCAAATCCAGCCTGACGCAGGCGCGCCTTGTGGGTTTCCACGGAGTCCGTCAGCATCACGTTTTCGAGCATGCTGCGCTTCTGGCTGATCTCCAGCTCGCTGTAGCCGTTCGCACGCTTGAAATCGTGGTGCATATTGAACAGCAGCTCGCCAACCTCGGCATCTTCAAAGCTGAATTTCTCTGAGAGCACCAGCGCGCCGCCAGGATTCAACCCTTTATAAATTTTGTCCAGCAGCAGCTGGCGGTCTTCGGGCACCAGGAACTGAAGGGTGAAGTTCAGCACCACCATCGACGCGTTTTCGATCTCAATCTCGCGAATATCGCCTTCCACCACGTCCACCGGGGTAGGCGCTTTATAAGCGTTAATATGGCGACGGCAGCGTTCAACCATGGCCGGGGAATTATCGACAGCAACGATCCGGCAGCCTTCGTGGTGAACGTTACGACGAACCGACAGCGTTGCCGCGCCGAGCGAGCAGCCCAGGTCATAGACCTGCGTGCCGGGTTGAACGAAGCGCTCAGCCAGCATGCCGATCATAGAGATAATATTGGAATAACCGGGAACAGAGCGCTGGATCATATCCGGGAAGACTTCGGCTACCCGTTCATCGAAGGTCCAGTCGCCCAGGCTGGCGATAGGCGCGGAAAAAAGCGTGTCGCGATCTGACATAACGTAAAAATCCGGGAAAAATAAAGTGGCGTATTGTGCGCTAATGGAGGGAGAAAACCAACTCCCACGGCATATACCACAGGTTAGCCAGCACCATCAGCACAAGTGAGCACCAGGTCGCACTCATGCCGGAACGACGCCAGCGGAATAAGCGGTGGTGAAAGCCGTAATAATGCATCAGCCGGCCCGCAATCAAAAGCAGGCCGCAGATGTGCACCATCCAGGTTTCTGCGCCATTCATCTCCATAAAAAGCAGCAGGATTAATGCCGCGGGGATGTATTCGACCGCATTGCCGTGAATGCGGATAGCGCTCTGTAGCTCGGAAAACCCGCCGTCGCCGTAAGAGACGCGGTACTGCATTCTGAGGCGCACAACATCAAATGAAAACTTAATCAGCAGTAATGCACCTAACACCGCATACAGCGCGCTGACCATACAAACTCCCTGTTTTTGGCAGATGGCACTTCACTATGATAGGGGGTGATATCAGAAAAGAGAAGATTGTTGTGGGATGGAAGGGGCGCTGCCCACGGACGGCACCGCAGCCTGCAAGGCCTGCCAGAGAGCATCGACCAGTTCTGGCGCCTGGGCGATATCCGGCGTGTGCAAAAAGAGATACGGCGTGGTGGTATGTTCCCACTTCGCTAACGTTTGCAGCCAGACGGCGAACATCGCCTGGTTTTGCTGCATGTTATCGCTGCCGATGAACCGAACCATGGGGTGATGAGCGGTTACCAGGGCGTGAACAGGTACTTTGGGCTTTTTACGCTGCGCATCAATGATGGCCTCACTGTGCGGTATAGCGCTGTGCACCGGACGGCTGTCGAGGATCACCCGGTTAACGGAGCGCTCAAGCAGGCCCCGATTGAGCGCCTTTTCGGCTTCACCTTTTGCAAAAAACTCAGGATGCCTGACTTCCACGCCGTAGGTAAATGACCGGGGAAGCGCATCAAGAAACTGCCAGAGTGCGGGCAGATCGCGCGGGCCAAAGACGGCCGGAAGCTGCAGCCAGTACTGACCGATGCGGTTCGCCAGCGGCGACATGCGCGTAAAAAATTCTTCGGTCAAATCCCCGCAGTTGCGCAGCGCGGCCTGGTGGGAAATGGTGGCCGGAAACTTGAAGCAGAAGCGGAAGTCGTCGGTGGTTTGTTCCCGCCAGCGCGCCACAATCTCTGTCCTGGGAAGCGCGTACAGGGTAGTGTTACCCTCGACGCAGTTGAAGTGTCGGGCATATTCTTCAAGGCTGGTGATGCCAAGGCGCACCCATTTCGGGTGCGACCACTGGGGCAAACCGACATACATCATAGCGCGCTGATAATCTCATCCGTGCTGCGCACGCGACCGATGCGCGGGAAGATATGAGTCATACTGCCCTGATGCTGTTCCGCGGAGGCCGCGCTGCAGGCATCTTCCGCAATCACCAGATTAAAGCCCAGCTCCCAGGCGTTACGGGCGGTAGACTCCACGCCGATATTGGTGGAAATGCCGCATAGAATGATGGTGTCGATGCCGCGACGGCGCAGCTGCAGCTCGAGATCGGTACCGTAGAATGCGCCCCACTGGCGTTTAGTCACTTCGATATCGCTGTCGCGTTTGCCGAGTGAGACCGGGTACGTCCACCAGTTTTCAGGCAGGGCATGTGCCGCGGCCTGCGCGTCGACGGGCTGTTTTAAGGCTTCGGCAAAATCAGCGGACCAGCCGACGCGCACCATGACAACAGGGGCACCGCTGGCGCGGCATTTTTCCGCCAGGCGGGCGGCGCGGCTGACGACATCGTCCGCAGCGTGCGGGCCGCCGGCAAAGGGCAGAATGCCTTCCTGTAAATCAATCACAACAAGCGCGGTTTTGCTGGCATCAAATGTTAACATCGTTACTCCCGTTAAATTAATCGCTTCCTGACACCATACGACGTGATGGCCTGTTATCGGTCGGATAATTTTGTTAATTTTTGTGAGAATACGCAATAAGAGTGCAGCAAACGAGCGTCTGGCCGTGGTTCGCTCTTATCGTCCGGCGGAATTTCCAGTATAATAGCCGCCTTTTTTCATCCAGTTGTGACATACAGAAAGCTGCGACATAGTAGCCTGCATACCAGGCGACATTTAGCCTGCGGCTAATTAAGGGATATCTCATGCGTACAGAATATTGCGGGCAGCTGCGTCAGTCCCACGTCGGACAGCAGGTCACCCTGTGTGGTTGGGTCAATCGTCGTCGTGATCTTGGTAGCCTTATCTTCATCGATATGCGCGACCGCGAAGGTATCGTTCAGGTGTTCTTCGATCCGGATCGCGCAGACGCATTGAAGCTGGCTTCTGAGCTGCGTAATGAGTTCTGCATTCAGGTCACCGGCACCGTGCGTGCGCGTGACGAGAAAAACGTCAACGCGGATATGGCGACAGGCGCCATTGAAGTGCTGGCGTCCGATCTGACCATCATCAACCGTGCTGAAGCGCTGCCGCTGGACTCCAACCACGTCAACACTGAAGAAGCGCGTCTGAAATACCGCTACCTGGATCTGCGTCGCCCGGAAATGGCTCAGCGCCTGAAGACCCGTGCGAAAATCACCAGCCTGGTGCGTCGCTTTATGGATGACCACGGTTTCCTCGATATCGAAACCCCGATGCTGACCAAAGCCACGCCGGAAGGCGCGCGCGATTACCTGGTCCCATCCCGCGTTCATAAAGGCAAATTCTACGCGCTGCCGCAGTCACCGCAGCTGTTCAAACAGCTGCTGATGATGTCCGGCTTCGATCGCTACTATCAAATTGTAAAATGCTTCCGCGACGAAGACCTGCGCGCTGACCGCCAGCCAGAATTTACCCAGATCGATGTGGAAACCTCCTTCATGACCGCCGAGCAGGTGCGTGAAGTGATGGAAGCCCTGGTGCGTAGCCTGTGGAATGACGTGAAGGGCGTAGAGCTGGGCGATTTCCCAATCATGACCTTCGCCGAAGCCGAGCGTCGCTACGGTTCTGATAAGCCAGACCTGCGTAACCCGATGGAGCTGGTGGACGTGGCTGACCTGGTGAAATCCGTTGAGTTCGCGGTATTCGCGGGCCCGGCTAACGACGCCAAAGGCCGCGTAGCAGCGCTGCGTGTACCTGGCGGTGCGGCTCTGAGCCGTAAGCAGATCGACGACTACGGCAACTTCATCAAGATCTACGGCGCGAAAGGTCTGGCCTATATTAAAGTGACCGAGCGTGCGAAAGGCCTGGAAGGTATTACTAGCCCGGTCGCGAAATTCCTGAACGCGGAAATCGTAGAAGCAATCCTTGAGCGCACCGGCGCGCAGGACGGCGATATGATCTTCTTCGGGGCAGACAACAAGAAAGTTGTTGCGGATGCGATGGGCGCGCTGCGTCTGAAGCTCGGCAAAGACCTAAACCTGACCGACGAGAACAAATGGGCGCCGCTGTGGGTTATCGACTTCCCGATGTTTGAAGACGACGGTGAAGGCGGTCTGACCGCAATGCACCACCCGTTCACGTCGCCAAAAGACATGACGGCGGCAGAGCTGAAAGCGGCGCCGGAAGACGCGGTCGCTAACGCTTATGACATGGTTATCAACGGCTACGAAGTGGGCGGCGGTTCCGTGCGTATTCACAGCGGTGAAATGCAGCAGACCGTGTTCGGCATCCTGGGCATCAACGAGCAGGAGCAGCGCGAGAAATTCGGCTTCCTGCTGGACGCGCTGAAATACGGTACGCCTCCGCACGCGGGTCTGGCCTTCGGTCTTGACCGTCTGACCATGCTGCTGACCGGCACCGATAACATCCGTGATGTTATCGCCTTCCCGAAAACCACCGCAGCGGCGTGTCTGATGACCGAAGCGCCAAGCTTTGCTAACCCGGCCTCTCTGGCCGAGCTGGGCATTGAAGTGGTGAAGAAGGAAGAGAAAAACTGATATGGCATATAAGCTTCCCGTTTCGGTCCTGGTGGTCATTTATGCAGAAGACACGAAGCGGGTGCTGATGTTGCAGCGGCGCGATGACCCTGATTTCTGGCAGTCGGTTACCGGCAGTCTGGAAGAGGGGGAAACCGCGTCGCAGGCCGCCGCGCGCGAAGTAAAGGAAGAGGTCGCCATCGATGTTGCCCGCGAGCAACTGACCCTGAAGGACTGTCAGCGCACGGTGGAGTTTGAAATTTTTAGCCATTTACGTCATCGCTACGCGCCGGGTACCGAGCGCAATACGGAATCGTGGTTCTGTCTCGCACTCCCCCACGAGCGGGAGATCGTGTTTACCGAACACCTGACCTACCGCTGGGTGAATGCGGCGGATGCCGCCGCACTGACCAAGTCGTGGAGCAACCGGCAGGCGATTGAAGAATTTGTAATTAACGCAGCCTGAAAAGGTGCGATTTTTGGAGAACTTTTTATGGCAGGTCATAGTAAGTGGGCCAACACCAAACACCGCAAAGCGGCACAGGATGCCAAGCGCGGTAAGATCTTTACCAAAATCATTCGCGAGCTGGTAACCGCAGCGCGTCTGGGCGGCGGCGACCCGGCTTCTAACCCGCGTCTGCGCGCGGCGGTAGATAAAGCGCTGTCTAACAACATGACGCGCGACACCCTGAACCGTGCTATCGCACGCGGCGTGGGCGGCGATGAAGACGCGAACATGGAAACCATCATTTATGAAGGTTACGGTCCTGGCGGTACGGCGGTAATGGTTGAGTGTCTGTCAGACAACCGTAACCGTACCGTAGCGGAAGTGCGCCACGCGTTCACCAAAACCGGTGGCAACCTGGGCACCGACGGTTCCGTTGCGTACCTGTTCAGTAAAAAAGGCGTCATCTCCTTCGAGAAGGGCGACGAAGATGTCATCATGGAAGCGGCGCTGGAAGCCGGTGCGGAAGACGTCGTGACCTTCGACGATGGTGCTATTGACGTTTACACCGCGTGGGAAGAGATGGGCGCCGTGCGCGATGCGCTGGAAGCGGCTGGCCTGAAAGCGGACAACGCTGAAGTCTCCATGATCCCGTCTACCAAAGCGGACATGGATGCGGAAACGGCACCAAAACTGCTGCGTCTGATCGACATGCTCGAAGACTGCGATGACGTGCAGGAAGTGTATCACAACGGTGAAATCTCTGATGAGGTTGCAGCGACTCTCTAATGAGAGCGTGTAAATCCGTTACAGGAGACGCGTGATGTCGATTATCCTTGGGATTGACCCCGGCTCGCGCGTCACCGGTTATGGCGTTATCCGTCAGGTGGGACGCCAGCTAACCTACCTCGGAAGCGGGTGTATTCGCACCAAAGTGGACGATCTTCCTTCGCGCCTCAAGCTCATTTATGCGGGCGTGTCGGAGATCATCACCCAGTTTCAGCCTGACTATTTCGCCATTGAGCAGGTCTTTATGGCGAAAAACGCCGATTCGGCGCTAAAGCTGGGTCAGGCACGCGGTGTCGCCATCGTGGCTGCGGTGAACCAGGATTTGCCGGTATTTGAATACGCGGCAAGGCAGGTTAAGCAGACGGTGGTGGGCATCGGAAGCGCGGAGAAAAGCCAGGTGCAGCACATGGTGCGAACCTTGCTCAAGCTCCCGGCGAACCCGCAGGCGGACGCCGCGGATGCGCTGGCTATCGCGATTACCCACTGCCACGTCAGCCAGAACGCGATGCAAATGAGCGAGTCGCGGCTCAATCTGGCGCGGGGCAGGTTACGATAATCAGAAATCAGGCTGGATGTTTATCCAGCCTTTTTTTATTATATCGCCAGTCCAACATTTTCCAGAACGCAGGAGCGTCACGTGATAGGCAGACTCAGAGGCATCATCATTGAAAAACAACCCCCGTTAGTGCTGCTGGAAGTGGGTGGCGTGGGCTATGAAGTCCATATGCCGATGACCTGCTTCTACGAGCTGCCGGACGCGGGCAAAGAGGCGACTGTCTTTACCCAGTTTGTGGTGCGTGAAGATGCTCAGCTGCTGTACGGCTTCAATAACAAACAGGAACGCACCCTGTTCCGCGAGCTGATTAAAACCAACGGAGTGGGGCCGAAGCTGGCGCTGGCGATTTTATCCGGCATGTCAGCCCCGCAGTTTGTGAATGCCGTTGAGCGAGAAGATCCTGCGGCGCTGATTAAGCTTCCTGGCATCGGCAAAAAAACCGCCGAGCGCCTGATTGTCGAAATGAAAGACCGCTTCAAAGGGCTGCATGGCGATCTCTTCACCCCGGCGGCCGATCTGGTGCTCACGTCACCTGGCGGCCCTGCGACGGATGACGATGCCGAGCAGGAAGCGGTTGCTGCGCTGGTGGCGCTGGGCTATAAACCTCAGGAGGCCAGCCGTATGGTGAGCAAAATTGCCAAACCGGATGCCAGCAGTGAAACCCTGATTCGTGAAGCGCTGCGCGCTGCATTGTGAGGTAAAGGATGATTGAAGCAGATCGCCTGGTGTCGGCAGGCACCCTTCAGGCAGAAGACGTGGTGGATCGCGCGATCCGCCCGAAACTGCTTGATGAGTATATCGGCCAGCCGCAGGTGCGTTCCCAGATGGAGATTTTCATCCAGGCGGCAAAACTGCGCGGCGATGCGCTCGATCACCTGCTGATTTTTGGCCCTCCGGGTTTGGGGAAAACCACGCTGGCGAATATCGTCGCCAATGAAATGGGCGTTAACCTGCGTACCACCTCTGGCCCGGTACTGGAGAAGGCGGGGGATCTGGCGGCGATGCTGACCAACCTCGAACCCCATGACGTGCTGTTTATCGATGAAATCCACCGTCTGTCGCCGGTGGTGGAGGAAGTGCTCTATCCGGCGATGGAAGACTACCAGCTGGATATCATGATCGGTGAAGGCCCGGCTGCGCGCTCCATCAAAATCGATCTCCCGCCGTTTACCCTGATTGGCGCTACCACCCGAGCGGGATCGCTGACCTCACCGCTGCGCGACCGTTTCGGCATTGTGCAGCGCCTGGAGTTTTACCAGGTGCCCGATCTCCAGCATATTGTTGGCCGTAGCGCCCGCTATATGGGCCTGGAGATGAGCGAAGAGGGGGCGTTTGAAGTGGCGAAGCGTTCCCGCGGCACGCCGCGTATTGCCAACCGCCTGCTGCGACGCGTGCGCGACTTTGCCGAAGTAAAGCATGATGGCTCGATTTCCGCCGAGATTGCCGCGCAGGCGCTGGACATGCTGAACGTCGATGCAGAAGGCTTTGACTATATGGACCGCAAGCTGCTGCTGGCGGTGCTGGACAAGTTCTTTGGTGGTCCGGTCGGGCTGGATAACCTGGCGGCGGCTATCGGTGAAGAGCGCGAAACTATTGAGGACGTGCTTGAGCCGTATCTGATCCAGCAGGGCTTCCTGCAGCGCACCCCGCGTGGACGCATGGCGACGGTGCGGGCGTGGAATCATTTCGGCATTACGCCACCGGCAATGCCGTAATGCGGAACACCCTCTCCCCGTGGGAGAGGGGCAGGGTGAGGGCATCAGCGCCCTCGATGTTAACTTGCCGTCTTCTTCATCATACTGAAGATAAACAGCACCGCCGCGCTCAGCACCACGGACGGCCCCGCAGGCGTATCGTAGAACGCCGAGAAGGTTAACCCCCCCGTTACCGCAACCATCCCAACAATCACGGCCACGCCAGCCATCTGCTCCGGCGTACGGGCAAAACGACGCGCCGTGGCGGCGGGAATGATCAGCAGCGAGGTGATAATCAGCGCGCCGACGAACTTCATCGCCACGCCAATGGTTAACGCCGTCACCAGCATCAGCAGCAGCTTCACGCGCTGCAGCTTCACGCCGTCGACAAACGCCAGGTCCGGGCTGACGGTCATCGCCAGTAAATTACGCCACTGCCAGAGCAAAATCCCCAGGACTACAACCACGCCGATAGCGATGGCGATCAGATCGTCCGGCGTCACGGCCAGCAGGTCGCCGAACAGGTAGGCCATCAGGTCAACGCGAATGTTCGACATCAGGCTGACCACCACCAGACCCAGAGACAGGGCGCTGTGCGCCATAATACCCAGCAGCGTGTCGACAGCGAGGTGAGGGCGTTTTTCCAGCCAGACCAGACCGGCCGCCAGCAGCAGCGTGACCACAATTACCGCGTAGAAGGGATTCACATCCAGCAGCAGACCAAAGGCAACGCCCAGCAGAGACGCATGCGCCAGGGTATCACCGAAATAGGACATTCTGCGCCACACCACAAACGAGCCCAGCGGCCCGGCGGCGCAGGCGAGCATAATCCCGGCCAGCCAGCCGGGCAGTAACAGTTCAATCATGAGTGTCCATTTCCCCGGCGCAGGACAATTCGTCCCTGTAAATCATGGCGATGATTATGATGATGGCGATAAATGCCCAATTGTTCAGCGCCGCGAGGGCCGAACATGGAGATAAATTCAGGGTGCATTGACACCACTTCAGGCGTGCCGGAGCAGCAGATATGATGGTTGAGACACAGCACTTCGTCGGTTTTCGCCATGACCAGATGCAGATCGTGGGACACCATCAGCACCGCGCAGTTCAGCTCCCGGCGCAGCTGGTCGATAAGGTCGTAAAGCGCGACCTGGCCGTTGACGTCGACGCCCTGGGTTGGCTCATCCAGTACCAGCAGCTGCGGGCTGCTCAGCAGCGCGCGGGCCAGCAAAACGCGCTGCGTTTCACCTCCGGACAGTTTTTGCAGCGGCGCATCAATAAGATGGCCCGCCTGCACGCGTTTCAGCGCCGGAAGAATATCGGCTTTCCGCGTGCCGGGGCGCAGACGCAGGAAACGGCTGACCGTCAGCGGCAGCGTGGCGTCGAGGTGAAGCTTTTGCGGCACATAGCCGATGCGCAATTTTTCCTCACGCTTGATCACACCTTCGTCGGGAGCGACCAGACCCAGCACCACGCGCACCAGGGTGGATTTACCTGCGCCATTGGGACCGAGTAGCGTCAGAATTTTACCGGGCTTCAGATCAAGCGACACGTCAGAGAGGACGCGGCGCTGGCCAAATGAGACCGTAATATTTTCAAGAGAAACCAATGTCGTCATGTCATTTTAAGCTTGAAGAAGTCAACGAATGTTATAATATCACATTTCACGCATTCACTACGATGATTAGTCGCATTATGTTACATAAAAATACGCTTCTTTTCGCAGCATTATCCGCTGCCCTTTGGGGAACAACCGCACAAGATGTTAACGCGGCTGTTGTCGCTTCGCTTAAACCGCTCGGTTTCATCGCGTCGGCCATTGCAGATGGGGTCATTGAAACCCAGGTTCTGCTTCCCGACGGCGCATCTGAGCATGACTATTCTCTGCGTCCTTCGGATGTAAAGCGCTTACAAAACGCGGACTTAGTGGTATGGATTGGTCCTGAAATGGAAGCGTTTATGCAAAAGTCAGCAAAACAGGTTGCTGGCGAAAAACAGGTCGCGATTGCCGCGCTACCAGGCGTGAAACCGTTGCTCATGAAAGGGGCCGACGACGACGGCGACGACCATGACCATCACCCTGCAGATGCAGAAAAAGGTGACGGAGATCACCATCACGGCGAGTACAACATGCATCTTTGGTTATCCCCAGAGATAGCGCGCCTTTCGGCGGTTGCAATCCATGACAAATTAGTGGAACTTATGCCGCAAAGTCGAGCCAAACTTGACGCCAACCTGAAAGATTTTGAGGCACAATTAGCCGCAACCGATAAGCAGGTAGGTAATGAGCTCGCACCGTTGAAAGGAAAAGGGTATTTCGTTTTTCATGACGCCTACGGCTATTACGAAAAACACTACGGCCTGACCCCGCTGGGTCACTTCACCGTCAACCCTGAAATTCAGCCTGGTGCGCAGCGTTTACATGAAATCAGAACACAGCTGGTTGAGCAAAAAGCGACATGCGTTTTTGCTGAGCCACAGTTCAGGCCAGCGGTCGTAGAAGCCGTGGCCAGGGGGACATCCGTGCGCATGGGAACCCTTGACCCGCTAGGTACGAATATCCAGTTGAGCAAAGCGAGCTATTCGCAGTTCCTCAGCCAACTGGCGAACCAGTATGCGAGCTGCCTGAAAGGAGATTAACGAGGAAGTGAATACGTGCAACAGATAGCCCGCTCTGTCGCCCTGGCATTTAACAATCTGCCTCGACCCCATCGCGTTATGCTGGGGTCGCTTACAGTACTCACCTTAGCGGTCGCCGTCTGGCGGCCCTATGTTTACCACCCGAGTTCTGCCCCTATCATCAAAACCATTGAGCTCGAAAAGAGCGAAATCCGCTCTTTGCTGCCTGAAGCCAGTGAGCCTATCGACCAGGCGGCTCAGGAAGATGAAGCTATTCCACAGGATGAACTGGACGATAAAACCGAGAACGAAGCGGGTATCCACGAATATGTTGTGTCTACCGGGGACACGCTGAGCAGCGTGCTGAACCAGTACGGCATCGACATGGGTAATATCAGCCAGCTGGCGGCTGCGGATAAAGATCTTCGCAACCTGAAAATCGGTCAACAGCTCTCCTGGACATTAACGGCCGATGGGGACCTGCAGCGTCTGACCTGGGAAATGTCCCGCCGCGAAACCCGCACCTACGATCGCACTGCAAACGGTTTCAAAATGACCAGCGAAATGCAGAAGGGCGACTGGGTTAACAGCGTTCTGAAAGGCACCGTGGGTGCGAGCTTTGTCTCCAGCGCGCGAGATGCAGGATTGACCAGCGCTGAAATCAGCTCGGTGATCAAAGCCATGCAGTGGCAGATGGATTTCCGCAAGCTGAAGAAGGGTGATGAGTTTTCCGTTCTGATGTCCCGTGAAATGCTCGACGGCAAGCGCGAGCAGAGCCAGCTGCTGGGTGTGCGTCTGCGCTCCGAGGGCAAAGATTACTACGCGATCCGTGCCGAAGACGGCAAGTTCTATGACCGCAGCGGTACGGGCCTTGCGAAAGGTTTCCTGCGCTTCCCGACGGCTAAACAGTTCCGTATCTCCTCTAACTTTAACCCCCGTCGTCTGAACCCGGTGACCGGGCGCGTCGCACCGCACCGCGGCGTTGACTTTGCCATGCCTCAGGGCACGCCGGTACTGGCGGTAGGGGATGGTGAAGTGGTGGTCGCCAAACGTAGCGGTGCAGCCGGATATTATGTCGCGGTGCGTCATGGCCGTACGTATACGACCCGCTACATGCACCTGCGTAAGCTGCTGGTTAAACCTGGCCAGAAAGTGAAGCGTGGTGACCGTATCGCGATCTCCGGAAACACCGGGCGTTCTACCGGCCCGCACCTGCACTATGAAGTGTGGATCAACCAACAGGCAGTGAACCCGCTGACGGCGAAACTGCCGCGCACCGAAGGCCTGACGGGTAAAGATCGTGCTGATTACCTGGCGCAGGTGAAAGAGGTGCTGCCGCAGCTGAGCTTAAACTAAGCCCTCTGTTTTTGTTAAAAAGCCGGCGTCAGTATGCGCCGGCTTTTTCTTTTGTGCGTGAGCGCCAGCCTCGCTACACTATCTGAATATTTTTTTGCGTCATCAGACCCTGGATCCAGCATGGAAACCCCAAAAAACAATATTGAATACATTCCTGAGTTTGAGAAATCTTTCCGCCATCCGCGCAACTGGGGCGCCTGGCTTGGCGTTTACGCCTTTGCAGGGATGGCGATGTTACCCGCTGCCGTTCGCGATCCTGTGCTGGGTAAAATAGGCCGTCTGGCAGGGCGCTTAGGCAAAAGTGCTCGTCGTCGCGCACAAATTAACCTCTATTACTGCTTCCCGGAAAAGAGCGACGCGGAGCGAGAGGCCATTATTGATGCCATGTATACCACTGCGCCTCAGGCAATGGCGATGATGGCGGAGCTGGCGCTGAAAGGGCCGGAAAAAGTCATGGAACGCGTTGACTGGAAAGGGCTGGAGATCATTGACGAGATGCGCCGCAACGATGAGAAGGTCATTTTTCTCGTTCCGCACGGCTGGGGCGTTGATATTCCAGCCATGCTGATGGCATCACAGGGCCAGAAGATGGCGGCAATGTTCCATAACCAGGGCAACAAGATCTTCGATTACGTCTGGAATACTGTGCGTCGTCGTTTTGGTGGTCGTCTTCATGCGCGAAATGATGGCATCAAGCCGTTCATTCAGTCCGTGCGCCAGGGATACTGGGGTTACTATTTGCCGGATCAGGACCACGGCCCCGAGCACAGCGAGTTTGTTGATTTCTTCGGGACCTACAAGGCGACTCTGCCTGCGATTGGCCGTCTGATGAAAGTGTGTCGTGCCCGGGTCATTCCGCTTTTCCCGGTCTACGATGGCAACACTCATCGTCTGAGCATTGAGGTTCGCCCGCCGATGGACGATCTCCTCACCGCGGACGATCGCACCATTGCGCGTCGAATGAACGAAGAGGTGGAGATCCTGGTGGGACCGCATGTTGAGCAGTACACGTGGATACTGAAGCTGCTCAAAACGCGCCAGCCGGGTGAGATTGAGCCGTATAAGCGCAAAGAGCTGTATCCGACGAAATAAAAAAAGCCCTCTCCACTGGAGAGGGCTTTTTAACAGAGACGTTATTACTCGACGGTCATAACGCGCGTGGTGTTGGTTGAGCCGATGGTGCTCATCACATCGCCCTGGGTCACAATGACGATATCCCCGGAAACCAGATAGCCTTTGTCGCGCAGCAGGTTTACAGCATCGTGCGCCGCAGCCACGCCATCATTGGTGCTGTCAAAGTGAACCGGCGTTACCCCGCGGTACAGCGCCGTCAGGTTCAGCGTGCGTTCGTGGCGAGACATGGCGAAGATCGGCAGGCCGGAGCTGATACGGGAGGTCATCAGCGCAGTACGGCCGGATTCGGTCATAGTGATGATCGCCGTTACGCCCTTAAGGTGGTTCGCGGCGTACATGGCAGACATCGCGATCGCTTCTTCCACGTTGTCGAACTGCACGTCCAGACGGTGTTTAGAGACGTTAATGCTCGGGATCTTTTCCGCGCCCAGGCAGACGCGCGCCATGGCTGCCACGGTTTCTGCCGGATACTGGCCCGCGGCGGTTTCCGCAGAGAGCATGACCGCATCGGTACCGTCCAGCACGGCGTTGGCCACGTCCATGACTTCCGCACGGGTCGGCATTGGGTTAGTGATCATGGATTCCATCATCTGAGTGGCGGTGATCACCGCGCGGTTCAGCTGACGGGCGCGACGAATCAGCGCTTTCTGGATACCCACCAGTTCAGGGTCACCGATTTCCACGCCCAGGTCGCCGCGCGCAACCATCACGACGTCAGACGCGAGGATCACGTCGTCCATCGCGTCCTGATCGCAAACCGCTTCCGCACGTTCAACCTTGGCGACGATTTTGGCATCACAGCCTGCATCACGTGCCAGACGACGCGCATAGTTAAGATCTTCGCCGCAGCGCGGGAAGGAAACGGCCAGGTAGTCAACGCCAATCAGCGCTGCAGTCACGATGTCCGCTTTGTCTTTATCGGTAAGCGCCTCTGCAGAGAGGCCGCCGCCCAGCTTGTTGATGCCTTTATTGTTGGAGAGCGGGCCGCCGACGGTGACTTCGGTGAACACTTTCATGCCCTGAACTTCCAGCACTTTCAGCTGTACGCGCCCGTCGTCGAGCAGCAGAATATCGCCTGGCACCACGTCAGCCGGCAGGCCTTTATAGTCGATACCGACTTTCTCTTTATCGCCTTCGCCTTTGCCCAGGTTGGCATCAAGCAGGAATTTGTCGCCGATATTGAGGAAAACTTTACCCTCTTTAAAGGTCGAAACACGAATTTTAGGGCCCTGTAAATCGCCAAGGATAGCAACGTGGCGGCCCAGTTTTGCTGCGATTTCACGCACTTTATCGGCACGTAATTTATGGTCTTCTGGCGTACCGTGAGAGAAGTTCATACGCACCACGTTGGCACCAGCGGCGATAATTTTTTCAAGATTATTATCGCGGTCGGTGGCCGGGCCTAAGGTGGTTACGATCTTGGTTCTGCGAAGCCTTCTGGACATGTAATACTCCGTTGACTGAAACAACTTTGGTGTTGCGTGAACATTGAATCGGCCTTCATCTGCCGCAAGGCAGCAAAGAGGGGACCGAATGCCGTAAGTCGTACATCTTAGTTATTAGGGAACATCGCTCTTTATAAGCAATTCTTTATCAAAACGCGATTCCTTCAGCGCTTCCTTGACCCGCTTCAAGTTATCCCGGAATTTTGCGCCCCGACGCAAGGTAAAACCGGTCGCCAGCACGTCAATCACCGTAAGCTGCGCCAGACGGGAGACCATCGGCATATAGATGTCGGTGTCTTCCGGCACGTCGAGAGTAATTGCCAGCGTCGCTTCACGCGCCAGCGGCGTGCCCGCCGTGGTAAGGGCGATCACCATGGCATCGTTTTCACGGGCCAGCTGCGCCAGCTCGACCTGACTCTTGGTGCGGCCGGTATGCGAAATCAGCACCACGACGTCATCCTCACTGCAATTCATACAGCTCATGCGTTGCAGCACAATGTCATCGGAGTAAATCACCGGGACGTTAAAGCGGAAAAATTTGTTCATGGCGTCATGCGCCACGGCCGCCGACGACCCGAGACCAAAGAAGGCAATCCGCTTGGCCTGGGTGAGCAAATCCACCGCGCGATTCACGGAGCTCATATCCAGAGACTGGCGAACGTGATCAAGCGAGGCCATGGCCGACTCAAATATTTTCGCGGTATAGGCATCAACGCTGTCGTCTTCATCCACATTACGATTAACATAAGGGGTGCCGTTAGCCAGACTTTGTGCCAGATGCAGTTTAAAATCAGGAAAGCCGCGCGTTTCCATGCTGCGGCAAAAGCGATTGACCGTCGGTTCGCTAACACCCGCTTCCTGTGCCAGAGCGGCGATGCTTGAATGGATCGCCTGAGCGGGAGAGGCCAGAATGACCTCGGCCACTTTTCGCTCGGATTTGCTAAGGTGTTCCAGTTGAAACTGGATTTTTTCCAGCATGTTCATGTTAACAGGACGCTCATGGGTGTAAACGATTTCATAGATTGATGAAATCGTGATTCGATTTAGCCGATATTACCCTTGCGGCTTCCATAAAGGGTAACAATCGACAAGATAATGTTGTTGTTTTTTTTCATTACTTGATCGGTGTCGGGTTTTGCTGTGACCCTGTTGCGCAAAGAATCGACGCTTGTTGCGTCATTACGCCACCGTAACCCGCTAACGGGTGAAAAATCACGGTATCGCACGCGACGTTAAGCGCTAATGGTTTCGGGAATGACGTAAAAGCAGTACAGTGCATTGTAATAAAATTACAACGATACCTGGCAGAAGCACCAGGTGATCCAACTGAGGAGAATGACATGGCGGTAACGCAAACAGCCCAGGCATGTGACCTGGTCATTTTCGGCGCGAAAGGCGATCTTGCACGCCGAAAATTGCTGCCTTCCCTGTATCAACTGGAGAAAGCGGGCCAAATTCACCCGGATACCCGTATCCTGGGTGTTGGGCGCGCCGACTGGGATAAGGACGCTTATACTAAAGTCGTCCGCGAGGCGCTCGAAACGTTCATGAAAGAAAAAATTGATGAAAGTTTGTGGGATACCCTGAGTGGACGCCTCGATTTCTGCAATCTGGACGTCAATGACGTCAGCGCGTTTACCCGCTTAGGCGCGATGCTGGATCAGAAAAACCGTGTCACCATTAACTATTTCGCCATGCCGCCAAGCACCTTCGGCGCCATCTGCAAAGGCCTGGGCGAAGCCAAACTGAACGCCAAACCGGCTCGCGTCGTGATGGAAAAACCGCTGGGTACCTCACTGGCCACCTCGCGTGAAATCAACGACCAGGTGGGCGAGTTCTTTGAAGAGTGCCAGGTTTACCGTATTGACCATTACCTCGGTAAAGAGACGGTACTGAACCTGCTGGCACTGCGCTTTGCCAACTCCCTGTTTGTGAATAACTGGGACAACCGCACCATCGACCACGTGGAAATCACCGTGGCGGAAGAGGTGGGCATTGAAGGCCGCTGGGGTTACTTTGACCAGGCCGGCCAGATGCGCGACATGATCCAGAACCACCTGCTGCAAATTCTGTGCATGATCGCCATGTCCCCACCGTCTGACCTGACGGCTGACAGCATCCGCGATGCAAAAGTAAAAGTGCTGAAATCGCTGCGCCGCATCGACCGCTCCAACGTGCGCGAGAAGACCGTTCGCGGTCAGTACACCGCCGGGTTTGCGCAGGGCAAAAAAGTGCCAGGCTACCTGGAAGAAGAGGGCGCGAACAAGGCCAGCAACACCGAGACGTTTGTGGCGATCCGCGTGGATATCGACGACTGGCGCTGGGCGGGTGTTCCATTCTACCTGCGCACCGGTAAACGTCTGCCGGCCAAGTGCTCCGAAGTGGTGGTTTACTTCAAAAACCCGGAACTGAACCTGTTCAAAGAGTCCTGGCAGGAGCTGCCGCAGAACAAACTGACCATTCGTCTGCAGCCGGACGAAGGGGTGGATATCCAGATCCTGAACAAAGTGCCGGGTCTGGATCATAAACACAACCTGCAGACCACCAAGCTGGATCTGAGCTACTCAGAAACCTTCAACCAGACGCACCTGGCCGATGCTTACGAACGTCTGCTGCTGGAAACCATGCGCGGCATTCAGGCGCTGTTCGTGCGTCGCGATGAAGTGGAAGAGGCGTGGAAATGGGTCGACTCCATCACCGAAGCCTGGGCGGCCGATCAGGATGCGCCAAAACCGTATCAGGCGGGCACATGGGGACCTGTTGCGTCGGTGGCGATGATCACCCGCGATGGCCGCTCCTGGAACGAGTTTGAGTAAGATACTCCTCTAGTTCGAAAGTGTTATTTTACCGGTAACATGATCTAACACAGCTAGTGGCATAATTTTCAACTTTTAAGCTCCGCGTGGATTCACCCGCGGAGCTTTTTTTATTACACTGCCGGAAGTGATTTTGCCCCTGAGCTCCGGACAGCAAGCGTTTCAGCGTTGTTAACAACTGCCAGCGACTTTGTAAACTCCCGAGCCCGGACAGATAAATGAGAGGAGCTTTTATGAATCCGACATTGTTACGCGTAACACAGCGCATTATCGAGCGCTCGAAAGAGACCCGTTCGGCCTACCTCGCCCGGATTGAACAGGCAAAGAGCAACACCGTACATCGCTCGCAGCTGGCCTGCGGTAACCTGGCACACGGTTTCGCCGCCTGCCAGCCTGAAGATAAAGCCTCATTAAAGAGCATGTTGCGTAACAATATCGCCATCATTACCTCCTACAACGATATGCTTTCCGCGCACCAGCCATATGAGGTTTATCCCGATATCATCCGTAAAGCGCTGCACAGCGTGAATGCCGTGGGCCAGGTGGCGGGCGGCGTACCCGCCATGTGCGACGGCGTGACGCAGGGGCAGGACGGTATGGAGCTGTCTCTGCTCAGCCGAGAAGTGATTGCCATGTCCGCGGCGGTGGGTCTGTCACACAACATGTTTGACGGCGCGCTGTATCTCGGCGTGTGCGACAAGATTGTCCCGGGCCTGGTGATGGCCGCGCTGTCGTTTGGCCATCTGCCTGCGATCTTTGTGCCGTCCGGCCCGATGGCAAGCGGCCTGCCGAACAAAGAAAAAGTCCGCATTCGCCAACTGTATGCGGAAGGGAAAGCAGACCGCCAGGCGCTGCTGGAGGCGGAAGCAGCGTCCTACCATGCGCCGGGCACCTGTACGTTCTACGGCACGGCTAACACTAACCAGATGGTCGTGGAGTTTATGGGGATGCAGCTTCCGGGCTCGTCCTTTATCCAGCCGGATGCACCGCTGCGCAAGGCGCTGACCGAGGCTGCGGCACGTCAGGTCACGCGTCTGACCGGTAACGGCAACGAATGGATGCCGATGGGCAAAATGGTCGACGAAAAAGTCATCGTCAACGGTATCGTGGCGCTGCTGGCAACCGGGGGGTCAACTAACCACACCATGCACCTGGTGGCCATGGCGCGTGCGGCGGGCATTCTGATTAACTGGGATGATTTCTCCGAAATCTCTTCCGTGGTGCCTCTGATGGCACGCCTCTATCCGAACGGCCCGGCGGATATTAACCACTTCCAGGCCGCAGGCGGCGTACCGCTGCTGATGCGCGAGCTGCTGAAGGGCGGCCTGCTGCATGAAGATGTAAACACCGTGGCGGGCTTTGGCCTGCAGCGCTACACCCAGGAGCCGTGGCTGAACAACGGCGAGCTGGACTGGCGCGATGGGGCGAGCGTCTCTCTTGATGCGCAGGTGATTGCCACCATCGATAAACCGTTCTCTCCTCACGGCGGCACCAAAGTCCTGAGCGGCAACCTTGGTCGTGCGGTGATGAAAACCTCTGCCGTACCGGAAGAGAACCAGATTATCGAAGCACCGGCGGTGGTGTTTGAAAGCCAGCATGACGTATTACCCGCTTTTGATGCCGGTCTTCTCGATAAGGACTGCGTGGTGGTGGTGCGTCATCAGGGGCCAAAAGCCAACGGGATGCCAGAATTACATAAACTTATGCCACCACTTGGTGTATTATTGGACCGCCGTTTCAAAATTGCACTGGTAACCGATGGACGCCTCTCTGGCGCATCCGGTAAAGTGCCTTCAGCCATCCACGTGACGCCGGAAGCATACGACGGCGGCCTGCTGGCGAAAGTGCGTGACGGCGACATGATCCGCGTTAACGGTCAGACAGGCGAGTTAACCCTGCTGGTTAATGACGCAGAGCTGGCGGCACGTCAGCCCCATATTCCTGACCTGAGCGCCTCGCGCGTGGGGACTGGACGCGAAATGTTTGGTGCGCTGCGTGAGAAACTCTCCGGTGCTGAGCAGGGCGCAACCTGTATTACGTTTTAAGACGACTTGATTTTAACGATCTGGCGAGAGAAGACTCTGATGAAAAACTGGAAAACAAGTGCAGAAGCAATCCTGACCACTGGCCCTGTCGTGCCGGTTATCGTGGTAAACAAGCTGGAACACGCTGTACCGATGGCGAAAGCGCTGGTTGCGGGCGGCGTTCGCGTTCTGGAAGTGACCCTGCGTACCGCCTGCGCGATGGACGCGATTCGCGCTATCGCCAAAGAAGTGCCGGATGCCATCATTGGTGCGGGTACCGTTACGAACGCAAAACAGCTGGCTGACGTGACCGAAGCGGGCGCGCAGTTTGCCATCAGCCCGGGCCTGACCGAGCCGCTGCTGAAAGCGGCAACCGAGGGCACCATCCCGCTGATCCCAGGGATCAGCACCGTTTCTGAACTGATGCTGGGGATGGACTACGGTCTGAAAGAATTCAAATTCTTCCCGGCGGAAGCGAACGGCGGCACCAAAGCGCTGCAGGCGATTGCGGGTCCATTCTCTCAGGTGCGCTTCTGCCCGACCGGCGGTATCTCTCCTGCTAACTACCGTGACTACCTGGCGCTGAAAAGCGTGCTGTGCATCGGCGGCTCATGGCTGGTTCCGGCGGATGCGCTGGAAGCAGGCGACTGGGATCGTATCACCAAACTGGCTCGTGAAGCGGTTGAAGGCGCGAAGCAGTAAGTCATTCGCCGCATGAGAAACGGGCCTTACGGCCCGTTTTTTTATCCTGCTACCTTAACGTTTGCTGCGGCCGCTTTCGCTCTCGCCACGGCGGCGTCCACGTTATCCCCGGTGGCTAATGCCACGCCAAGACGACGGGAGCCATCGATTTCCGGCTTGCCAAACAAACGCACCTGCAGCCCTGCGCCCACCGCCGCGTCGACGTTATCAAACGTGACGTTCTGGCTGGTTAACTGCGGCAGGATCACCGCCGAGGCGGCCGGGCCGTACTGACGGATCCCGCCGACGGGCAGGCCGAGGAACGCGCGCACGTGCAGGGCGAATTCGGAGAGATCCTGCGAAATGAGCGTGACCATGCCGGTGTCATGCGGGCGAGGGGAAACTTCGCTGAAAATCACCTCATCACCGCAAACAAACAGCTCCACGCCGAACAGGCCGTATCCGTCCAGCGCCAGGACGGTCTTGCGGGCAATCTCCTGCGCACGTTCCAGCGCAAGGGCACTCATCTGCTGCGGCTGCCAGGATTCGCGGTAATCGCCATCTTCCTGACGGTGGCCAATCGGATCGCAGAAATGGACGCCGTCAACGGCGCTGACGGTCAGCAGTGTGATCTCGAAATCAAACTTCACCACGCCCTCGACGATTACGCGACCGGCTCCGGCGCGGCCACCCTGCTGGGCGTAATCCCACGCCTTGTCCAGCGTGCTGCTGTCGCGAATGAAGCTCTGCCCTTTACCGGAGGAGCTCATCACCGGCTTAATGATGCACGGGTAGCCAATCTCCTCGACGGCCTGCAGGAACGCGGCCTTATCGCCAGCAAAGCGGTAGCTCGAGGTGGGCAATCCCAGCTCTTCCGCCGCGAGGCGACGGATGCCTTCGCGGTTCATGGTCAGCTTTGCGGCTTTGGCACAGGGCACCACGCGCTGGCCTTCCTGTTCAAGGGCGATCAGCGTATCGGTGGCGATGGCTTCAATTTCCGGCACAACGAAATCCGGTTTTTCGCGCGTAATCAGCTCGCGAAGGGCATCGCCATCCAGCATATTAATCACATAAGAACGATGGGCGACGTGCATGGCGGGTGCGTCGGCGTAACGATCTACGGCAATGACTTCCACGCCTAGGCGCTGACACTCAATGGCGACCTCTTTCCCCAGTTCGCCCGACCCTAATAGCATCACTCGCGTCGCCGCAGGTCGCAGCGCGGTTCCTAAACGAATCATAACAATCCCCCTAAAAAAGTTGCGCGCAGTATAAACGAAAACGTTTGCGTCTGTCTTGTGCAGGGCTAAAGGCGCGGGCAGAAATTTGCGCTTCTTTAGCCCGTCCAGACATTTCCTGACGCCTGCTCGCTTACGCTGTGGAGCATGTTCACCGTTAAGTGAGGTAAACCATGTCTGGCTGGTTAAATCAATTGCAATCCCTGTTAGGGCAGAAAACATCCACCTCTGGCGAACAGGGGCTCAGTAAACTGCTGGTCCCCGGGGCGCTTGGCGGGCTGGCAGGCCTGCTGGTCGCGAATAAATCCTCGCGAAAATTGCTGGCAAAATACGGCACAGGCGCGCTGCTGGCCGGCGGTGGCGCCATCGCCGGCACCGTACTGTGGAATAAATACAAGGACAGGGTACGGACCGCGCACGGCGATGAGCCGCATTACGGCGAGCACACCTCGCCGCTGGATCTGCGGACCGAACGGCTGATCCTTGCGTTGGTCTTTGCCGCGAAAAGTGACGGGCATATCGACGATAAGGAGCGATCGGCGATTGAGCAGCAGCTGCACGAAGCCGGTGTCGAAGAGAAGGGAAGAGCGCTGGTGGCGCACGCGATTGAACAGCCGCTCGATCCGCAGCGTCTTGCGCAAAGTGTAAAAAATGAGGAAGAGGCGCTTGAGCTTTATTTCCTCAGCTGCGCCGCCATTGATATCGATCACTTTATGGAGCGGAGCTACCTTAACGCGCTCGGCGACGCGCTGAAGATCCCGCAGGATGTACGCGAGGGTATTGAGCGGGATATCAAGGAGCAAAAACAGGCGTTGCAGGGATAGCCATCGCCGTCCCGGCCATGTTTCGCTTGCATCATGCTCGGGTTTTGCCAACCTTATAGGGTGTAAAACTTAAAAGAATGATGCTATGCCACCGAAAGCCCGACGTACTCCTTATGCGATCGTCACGCATGGCGATACGCGTATAGACAACTATTACTGGCTACGGGATGATTCACGATCCCGGCCAGAGGTGCTCGACTACCTGCACGCGGAAAATGACTATGGCCGCAAGGTTATGTCCAGTCAGCAGACGCTTCAGGATCAGTTGCTGAATGAAATGGTGCAGCGCATTCCCCAGCGCGATATCTCCGCGCCCTGGACCAAAAACGGCTATCGCTATCGCCATATTTACGAGCCCGGCAATGAGTATCCCATCTACCAGCGTCAGTCGGTGTTAAGCGCCGAATGGGACGAGTGGGATATTCTGCTGGATGCTAACCAGCGCGCCGCCCACAGCGAGTTTTATACCCTGGGCGGCATGTCCATTTCGCCGGATAACGCGGTGATGGCGCTGGCGGAGGATTACCTCTCCCGTCGCCAGTACGGCCTGCGTTTTCGCAATCTCGAAACGGGTAACTGGTATCCGGAAATGCTGGAAAACGTCTCCCCGGATTTTGTCTGGGCGAATGATTCCGAAACGGTTTACTACGTTAAAAAGCACGCCTCCACGCTGCTGCCTTACCAGGTGTGGCGACACACCGTGGGAACGGACTCCGCAGACGACGAGCTGGTCTATGAAGAGAAAGACGAAACGTTCTATGTCAGCCTGCATAAAACCTCTTCCCGCCACTATGTGATTATCTTCCTTGCCAGCGCGACGACGTCTGAAGTCCTGTTGCTGGACGCCGAACTGCCTGACGCCCAGCCGCTTTGCTTCCTGCCGCGTCGTAAAGATCACGAGTACAGTCTGGATCACTTCCAGCACAGCTTTTACTTGCGCTCGAATCGCGAGGGCAAAAACTTTGGTCTTTATAAAACCAAGGTGCGCGATGAGCGCAAGTGGGAGGTGCTTATTCCCGCGCGGGATCAGGTGATGCTGGAAGGGTTCACCCTGTTTACCGACTGGCTAGTGGTGGAAGAGCGCCAGCGGGGATTGACCAGTATCCGGCAAATCAACCGCAAGACCCGGGAAGTGGTGGGGATTGCGTTCGACGACCCGGCGTATGTGACGTGGATTGGCTTCAACCCTGAGCCCGAATCGTCGCGGTTGCGCTACGGCTACTCGTCCATGACCACGCCGGACACCCTGTTTGAGCTGGATATGGCAACCGGGCAGCGTCAGGTGATCAAACAGACCGAGGTAAAAGGGTTTGAGTCCGAAAACTACCGAAGCGAGCACGTGTGGGTCATCGCCCGCGATGGGGTAGAGGTGCCCGTCTCGCTTGTCTATCACAAAGCACATTTCCAGAAAGGCAAAAATCCGATCCTGGTCTACGGCTACGGCTCTTATGGCTCCAGCATGGACGCCGATTTCAGCAGCAGCAGGTTAAGCCTGCTCGATCGCGGCTTTGTGTTTGCCATCGCCCATATTCGCGGCGGCGGTGAGCTGGGGCAGCACTGGTATGAAGACGGGAAATTCCTGAAAAAGAAAAACACGTTCAACGACTACCTCGACGTCTGCGATGCGCTGATTGAGCAGGGGTATGGCGATCCGCAGCTCTGCTTTGGCATGGGAGGCAGCGCGGGTGGCATGCTGATGGGGGCGGTTATCAACCAGCGTCCCGACCGCTTTAAGGGGATTGTTGCGCAGGTTCCGTTTGTTGATGTGGTTACGACCATGCTCGATGAATCCATCCCACTTACAACCGGGGAGTTTGAAGAGTGGGGGAATCCGCAGGATGAGATTTACTACCGCTATATGAAAACGTACAGCCCGTACGATAACGTAGAGGCGAAAGCCTATCCCCACATCCTGGTGACTACCGGTTTGCATGATTCTCAGGTGCAATACTGGGAGCCGGCAAAATGGGTGGCGAAACTGCGCGAGCTAAAAACCGATGACAATCTGCTGCTGCTGTGTACGGACATGGACTCCGGACACGGCGGGAAATCGGGACGGTTTAAATCGTATGAAGGCGTGGCCCTGGAGTATGCCTTTTTGATAGGCCTGGCGCAGGATACGCTGCCAGGCCGTGCGGAGCGTTAAGCCTCGCCCAGATAATGTTTCAGCGTTAAGCGCAGCTCCGGGCTCATTTTGTCGAGGTTGTTATACAGCCAGCGCAAATAGCCCGGGTCTTTATCTGCAATATCCGACACCGCTTTGCCCCGGTATTTACCAAAGGTGAACGTGGTCAGAAGCGCAGGGCGACCGGTAATCGTCGCCATATCATCCGGCGTCCAGCCAGAGATATTCATAATATCAATGAGCAACGCGGCGGTGATATAGCAGTCATACAGCGCGCGGTGATGGTGAAGCCCCTCAGGGGTACGAACGCTGAGCTTGCGGGACTTGTACAGCGCCATATTACTGTATTTGATCCCCGGCCAGAGGCGACGCGCCAGCTTCATAGTACAAATCCATTCGCCTGGCATTTCAGGCAACACCCGGCGGTCAAAGCTGGCGTTATGCGCGACGTACCACGGGCTACCGTAATAGTGGGGAATGATCTCTTCTATCCACGGCTTATCCGCCACCATCGATTCGGTAATGCGATGGATAGCCATAGCCTGCGGGCTGATGGGGCGATCGGGACGCACCAGATGGCTCATTGGGTTGACGATTTTACCGTCAACCACATCGACAGAGGCCACTTCCACAATTCCGCCCTGAAGATCGCAAGTTTCGGTATCGATGACGCGCAGCATTGAAAACTCCTGAGCTTAAAACGCTTAGCCTAAAGGAATGATATCGCCTTGCCAACCCCGTCTGCTGAGCGTACCGGTCAACAGCAGCTCGCCTTTATCCGCCCGGACAATTAGCTGGCCTCTTTCATCCCACAGCGCGCTGCCGCCGCAGGCATTCGCCATTAACACCGCGATGGCATATTTATGTGCAAACCGCTGCAGGGCGCTGATGGACTGCCGCCAGCGGTGATCCCCGACAGACTGACAGCTGGTAACAAGCGTGGCCCTGGGATCGAGAAGGGGAGAATCGGCATGGGCATCAATAATGGCAAGCTGTTTATCCCCCGGAATCAGGCTTGCACCGCTACCCTGCGGGTAGCGCAAAATACTCTGGCGAGAGGGTGAAAACAGGGCGAGGCCTTTCTGGCGCTGGCCATTCCGCTCAAGGGGGAGCCCGGCAATAACCGTAATCCGGTAAAAATGGGCCGCGTCAAGCAGAGGTTCCAGCTGCGCGTCGCCGGGTGGGGGAGGTAACGTCAGCGTACCTGACCCCGTTAACGACAGTTCAGGGAAGACCAGCAGATCGCACCGCTGCCGTGCTGCTTCAGCAATGAAGCGGAGGTGGTGCGTAACGTGTTCATCAACACTCTGGTGCTGCCCGCCATACTGGGCTGCCGCTATATTCCAATGTGACATCGTGACTTCCTTATACACTGAGTCGCAGAGATTTAAGAATACACCTAATTTTATCAGGGCTTTCTTATCCTGGCAGATTCCGCGTAAGGAAGTGTAACGACTCGTTAAGCTTATTTAACTTTAGGCTCGTACGGCAAACGAGAGAGGTTGACCGAGGCGAGACGGTGGGCGATTAACCTTTCGCGAAACCAGTCGCGCAGATGGGCGGGTTGTTCACGTTCTACCACTTCAGCCACGATGGGCATGTTGTAACGCTCTTTAAAAGCGACGCCAGCGGCAGCGAGATCGACATTCACTTTATCCATCTCGTCCTGAGGAAGGGCGGCCAGATTGATCTTCATTACCTTCTCCTTATTATGCGGCGGCAACGTTACCGCGATTGCACGACGATGACAAGCGGAGGTGGGATGATCCTCGACTCGTTTATTATACAGCGTTATTCTTTAGCATACAGACATAACAAAAAGGAATGATTGCGATGGGTTTCTCCGCTTCCCGCGCGGTATGCGCGCTGGTTTTTCTGTCCTCTACCCTCGTTACTCCCTCCGTGCTGGCGCATGCGCACCTTAAGCAGCAGATCCCGGCAGCTGACAGCCTGGTAACCGCACCGAAGGCATTAACGCTGAATTTTTCGGAAGGTATCGAACCTGGGTTTAGCGGCGTGGTGGTAACGGATGCGCAAAAGCAGGTCATCAGAACGGGCACCGCTACGCGAGATGAAAAGAACAATGCTCAGCTCAACGTGCCGCTGGAGCAAACGCTGACGTCCGGCATCTACCAGGTCGACTGGCACGTGGTCTCCGTAGACGGCCATAAAACCGCGGGCAGCTATCACTTTAGCGTGAAGTAACATGCTGGCGTTGTTTTATATCGGGTTGCGCTTTATCCATTTCGCGGCGCTGATGCTGGTTTTTGGCAATGCGCTTTACAGCGTCTGGTTTGCGCCTTCCTCTCTCCACCGTCTGATGTCCCGGCGTTTCCAGCGGCAGCAGAAAGTGGCATCCCTAATCTGCCTGGCGGCTGCACTCCTGATGTTTATGCTGCAGGGCGGACTGATGGGAAGCGGATGGGGCGATGTGTTTGCCCCGGCGGTCTGGCGCAGCGTGACGGGCACACAGTTTGGTGGCGTCTGGCTGTGGCAAATTATACTTGCGGCGATTACGGTCGGCGCAGCATGGCTCGCACCGCTGAAAGGTTCACGGCTGCTGCTGCTCGCAATGGGCCAGCTTATCCTGCTCGCCGGGGTAGGGCACGCGGCAATGAACGAAGGCCCGTTGGGGGCTTTGCAGCGTGTTAACCACGCTATTCATCTGATATGTGCCGCAACCTGGCTTGGTGGCTTATTGCCGCTGCTGTTCTGCATGCGGCTGGCGAAAGGTGACTGGCAGAATGCTGCCATCTATACCATGATGCGCTTCTCGCGCGTGGGCCATTACGCCGTCGCAGGCGTGCTGCTCACCGGCGTTGTTAATTCGCTATTGATACTGGGCGTTCATATTCCCTGGCAGGCTGGCTACGTGCAGTTTTTGTTGTTCAAATGTGCGCTGGTGGCGTTGATGGTGGTAATTGCGCTGGCAAATCGGTATTTTCTGGTGCCACGGTTTCGTTCAAAGACCGGGCGAGCACAACAGATTTTTATCAGGATGACACAGGCAGAAGTGGTTCTGGGGGCACTGGTGCTGGCAGCGGTCAGCCTGTTCGCCACCTGGGAACCCTTCTGACAAGGTTAAATATCATATGAAAAAGACAGTACTTTCTCTCGTATTGCTGGCCTGCACGGGTAGCGCTCTTGCCGCACCGCAGGTTATCACCGTCAGCCGTTTTGAAGTGGGTAAGGACAAATGGGCGTTCAATCGCGAAGAGGTGATGCTGACCTGCCGTCCGGGCCATGCGCTGTACGCGATTAACCCGAGCACGCTGGTGCAATACCCGTTAAATGATATTGCTGAGCAGCAGGTAGCCAGCGGCAAGAGCAGCGGCCAGCCGATTAGCGTGATTCAGATCGATGACCCGGCTCATCCGGGACAGAAAATGAGTCTGGCGCCGTTTATCGAGCGCGCCGACAAGCTCTGCTAACGTTCAGGTTTCCAATAAAAAACCGCAGATGCTCGCGAAAGCACTGCGGTTTTTTACATTTAATGATGCTCTGGCGCTTTTTTTCCGACCGCTTTAACTGTGGACTGGAAAACCTGGCGTCGTCATCTATTCTTAAAAGGCAAGGCGACTTAGCCTGCATTAATGCCAACTTTTAGCGCACGGCTCTCTCCCAAGAGCCATTTCCCTGGACCGAATACAGGAATCGTATTCGGTCTCTTTTTATCTGTATGAAAGTCAACGCGAAATCCCAACGCTATCTTTCCCATACAGCGCGCACATCCTGTACGTCCTGTTAAAACATAACACAACACAGCATGCGGAAGTCCAGCCCTTTTTGCCTGTTTTGTTAAATTATTGTGTGCAGTCAGCAAAAGCAGGAGCCGCGATTAAAAGCGGGATTTAACGGAAGCCTCAATTTCATCAAGCAGTTCAAAGCGACGGCGGTATTCGGCACGCTTTTTACTGGCAATGTCCTCAAGCGATTTGCGTTCCATCTGCAGCGGGAGTTGCCAGCAGAAGGCGGAGAGCTTTTTGCCGTCCAGCGAGCCCCAGAATTCGTCATAGCTGGCATGAAAATGGCGGCCTTTACTGAGGCGATAGCGCAGCGCGCGAAAAACGTGCCCCTCATCGCTGACGGCAAAAATGGCCCGGATAGATGACTGCGCTGCCAGCTGGAACAAGACTTCCATCAACACTCTTTTGGGGAATAAGCCGTGACAGGCGCGGGTGGCTTGCTTAATAGCGTCCCGCGTTACGTTCCGTCGGGGGCCCTGAAGCCCGCCAATGACCATGACCTGCTGACCATTGCTGCGTGCGACGCTGAACGTCAGGCTGGCAAGCACGGTATTCTCAGGGTCGCGCAGCCACAGCGTGCTTTCACCTTCACGTTCGGCTTTTCCGGCAGAAGAGACATTGACGGTAAAAATCGCGTCGTTTTTGGCGCTGAACCGGACGAACGGTTGCTCCAGCGGACTGGTCAGCGCCTGGGCGAGGCCGTTATCTTTCAGGCTATCAATCCAGTGGTAATGGTGAATGATAGCGTCAGCGCGATCGTTCGCCGTCAGACCGCGCATCAGGTACTGGCGATGGGTCTTGCTGGGTAATGTAATTTGAGAGGCAAGCAGTTTGTCGAAATCGTCTCGGCCTGAAAGGGCTTCCAGCATGCGATGAGTGGAAGACCAGAACAGGAGCGAACGTAAAAAGAACTTGAGTCGATAATCGCGTTTTTGCCAGATAGGCCCCGGGATGCGTTCGCCTTTCACCAGCTCGGAAATAATGTTTGTGCGATGCGGATAGAAAACATCGTTATGCAGGTGTGTATTAGACACGTTGAGGCCCTCGTTTTTTTCTACCCTTATTCTAAAGAGTCAGTAAAAAGGGATTAATAGTGCGAGGATCTATATTTCCGTTTGGTTTACCGTTTGTTTGATTTGGTGAGGGCTGCACCTGTCTGTCGTGTTTTCTGCGGCGGCTATACTACTAAAGGGAGGCCTTATGTATCAGCGAATAGAGGGGCAAATGTGGCGTCACGTCTGGGTTGTCAGCGATATACATGGCTGTTATCAGTGGCTTATGGATGAGCTTAAACGCCGTCACTTTAACCCGTATGAGGATTTACTCATTTCTGTAGGCGATATGATCGATCGTGGCCCTGACAGCGTGAAATGCCTGCAGTTAATGAATGAAAAATGGTTTCGCGCCGTGCGCGGCAATCACGAGCAAATGGCTCTCGACAGTCTGGATAATAACGATTTTGCGCTCTGGACGATGAATGGCGGAATGTGGTTTGCACAACTTAAACGCGACCAAAAACAGCTCGCGCTGGGGTTGCTCAATGCCTGCCGCAGTTTACCGCATATTATAGAGATAACCTGTGCTAACGGTCTGAATGTAATAGCCCATGCCGATTATCCGGCAGCTGAATATCGCTGGCAAAAACCGCTCAGCGCCCATCGCGTTTTATGGGACCGCGAAAGGTTAATGGGGTTTATGGTAGGTAAAGGGCAGGGCATCAGCGGCGCGGATCATTTCTGGTTTGGGCATACGCCCGTCGACAGACGATATGATTTTGATAATCTCCACTACATTGATACGGGGGCTGTTTTCGACGGTTACTTTACGCTGGCGCAGCTTCAGTAATAAATAACCCGCCTTCGGGCGGGTTCTTTTTAGGTCAGGCAAGGCGCATGACCCAGGCATCGGTTTTGCTATCGTAATGCTCACGGTAAAGGACAGAATGTTCGCCATCAAGTATTGCCGGGACGCTGGTGTCTGCATCCCATGCATCAAGCTGCATGCACAAATCCGGGTCGGATTTGCAGGGAATACTTAACGTTCGATCGCCTTGTGCTTCGCCGCGCAATTCTGCGTCGTCGATCTCAAAAGCGCCAATACGCACGCTGGTTTTCGTCATAGTGCTCTCCGGGTCGGTTGTCAAAATCTGGTATGACCAGTGCGGTCACCCATTTTTGATCGTAGACAAGGAGAGCAAAATCGCCAGTAAAAAAATGCGCTTTTTTTCAGGCCGTACGATCGTTACCGGTAAACAGCCGGCCATCCCGAACCAGCTCGCGCGGATAGCTATTTTTGAGGCGCGAGCCGACTTTTTTTGCCAGTCCCAGCGGATATCCCTGATACGTCACCACCACTTCATCGCCTGATGGCGTGTTTTCGGGATAAACATCGCGACCGCGATACCACTCTTCGGCTTCCTGATGCGTCAGGGCAAAGGTATTCTCGTGCCCGGCAAGCGCGATGACGGCCTCGTGCTGCCAGCGATAGCCTTTATTATGGACTTCTGCCAGGCGGATCCCGATGCGGGAGAAACGAACTTTGCCAATAAGTGGCTCAATATTCGCAGGGAACAGCCAAATCTCTTTATCTCGCTGCCAGAGATGGAGCGTTTCATCCCAGTTTAGTCCGGCTTTACCCGCGGCGAGGGTAACCTGTCCGGCCTCACGACCTTTTAGCGGCGCGAACGGGAAATTGCCGACCTTGAATTTAGGGGCTGGCAGGGGAGCAACCGCCTGCGTTTTACGCAGACGCGCCACAAAGAACCCTTCGCAGTCGTAGATCTGCGGAAACACGTGGAGAAAACCTTCAGGTGTGACGGCCTCTCGCGCTGAGGCAAACAGATCGTTAAGCGGCAGGAATTCGACTGCATCCGGATATTGCGCTTTCAGCCATAGACAGACCTCTTCGTTTTCATCGCGGTTGAGGGTGCACGTTGAATAGACCAGCGTGCCGCCGGGGCGCAGGGCGTGAAAGGCACTCTCGATCAGCTCTCGCTGCGTGGCGGCAATCTCAAGGTTGCTTTCCACGGACCAGTTTTTTAACGCATCGGGATCTTTACGCACCACCCCTTCGCCGGAGCAGGGGGCGTCCAGCAGAATGGCATCAAAGGCTTCCGGTAAGGCGGCGCCAAACACGCGTCCATCGAAGTGCGTCAGAGCGACGTTATGAATGCCGCAGCGGCTGATGTTGGCATGCAGCACTTTCACACGGCTGGCGGAAAACTCGTTGGCGAGGATCGCTCCGCGGTTACCCATCCGGGCGGCAATTTGCGTGGTTTTCGAGCCGGGCGCCGCCGCGACGTCCATCACGCGTTCGGGCGCATTGCCCTCTGCGAACAGGGCGGCAACCGGCAGCATCGAGCTCGCTTCCTGAATATAAAACAGGCCGCTCAGATGTTCAGCGGTACTGCCCAGCGGCACGGCGTCTTCGTCATCGCGTTCGATCCAGAAACCTTCAGCACACCACGGTACCGGCGTAAGCTGCCAGCCGTATGGCGCGACCAGCGTCAGAAAATCCCCGACGCTGATTTTCAGCGTGTTGACGCGAATGCTCCGGCGCAGCGGGCGCTGGCAGGCGGCAATAAAATCGTCTAACGACAGGTGAGAGGGAAGCGCCTCGCGCATCTGCGCCAGGAATTGTTCAGGAAGAAATACGGAGTTTTGAGCCACGGGCACACCACAGGGAAAAGTTCAGGTGCGCAGTGTAACATAAAGGCCCCGGCGCGTTGACACCGGAGCCTTTCAGATTAACGCGGCAGGGCCGTTCCCCATTCGCGCCACTCTTTCGGTTCACTTTCGAGCAGCAGGAAATGTTTACCCGGCTGCGCTTTCGGCGCCAGCGGCGTTCCCGGCGGCGTGGCAAACGCGATACCGCCGCGAATGAACTGGTTGAAGGTGCCGGTTTTCACCACGCCTCCCGTCAGGCCAAAGTCCAGCGAGTAGCCTGATGCCAGCCAGAATACCGAGTTATTACGGACCAGGTGCTGGTACCGTTCGCTGATACGCAATGCCACCATCACGCGGTCAGAGAGCGTACCGAGCGTCAGGCCCGTAACCGTACCCACCTCAATGCCGCGGAACAGTACCGGCGTGCCGATGTTCAGCGAGCCCGCTTCCGGCACTTCCACCACAATGCTCAGGCCACCAAGGTAGCGCGAGTCGGTGATCGTCGCTTCCTGCAGCTCAAAATCACGGCGGGCATTGCCCTGGCCGGGCTCAACGTTGATGTACGGCTGCAGGATAGTGTCGAGATGCTCAACGCCCGCGGCCGAAATCTGCGGTGTGACCACCGAGAAGCGCGAACCCGAACGGGCGAAGGTCTGCACATATTCCGGGTAAAGCACGGCGGTGGCCTGCACCTCGTTACGCGCCGTGATCAGCGTTAGCTTCTGGATTTGCCCGATATCAATGCCCAGGTAACGGATTGGCATGCCCTCCGCCAGTTTGCCGGCATCAAACGCGTGCAGGGTAATTTGTCCACCCACGGCACGCGCGGCGGTTTCGGACGGGAAGAGAATGCGTTTATCGCCTTTGCGCAGATTCGCGCCCGCACCGCTGAGATTATCGAAGCTAATCGCCCCGCGCAGTGCGCGTGAGAGCGGAGAGGCCTGCACGGTCAGTCCATTGCCGTTTAGCTGAACTTTCGCGCCGCCCTCGGCCCAGAAGACGCTGTTTGGCGTCAGCAGCTTGCGGTACTCTGGCTTGATATGCAGTTCAATATCAAACGCGTCCGCACGGGGGCGTACGGTGATGACTTCCCCGACTTCAAACTTGCGATACAGCACCACGGAGCCTGCCTGCACGTCCGGCAGCGTCTCGGCGCTTAACGTCAGCGTGGTGGTAGGGAGATCGCTCAGGCTGTTTTCTATCGCTTTATCCAGGTTGGCATACAGCGGGTAGCTCTCGCGTACGGGGCCTTTATTGCCCGGTAAAATACGGATGCCGCCGTTAACCCATTCGCTGGCGCTGGCCCCGAGGAACTCCACGCCGTCCAGACCTACCTTCACGTCGACGCGGCTATTCACCACGAATTTACTGTCGCCATGCACAAGGTCGCTGTATTGCGGATCGATGGCGACCGAGAAGCTCACTCCATTCGCGGAGAGCGTACGCTCCAGCACCTGCCCGACCTGCACGCCGTGCAAAATCAACGGCTGGCCGGCTTCGATACCGTAGCTTTCTGGCGCATTCAGCGTAACGGTTACCACTCCCGGCTTTTGCAGCAGGGCTTTATCCGCCGGGGCAATCACGAAGCTATTGCTGGGTTGACCATCGCCGGGGATCAGCTCAAACGTGTTTCCGGTCAGCAGGGTGCTGAGGCTGGCATCGTTCAGGGAGAGCTTTGGACTGCGCATTTCGATGCGCGTCTTTTCGCGCAGGAGATCGACCACGCTTGGATCGACCGTCATCTCGCCGGTGACCGAGCCGCCCGGGTTGAGCGTCATTTTGGTGAGCTGGCCAACCTGCAACCCCTGATACATCAGCGGCGTTGAACCGGCTTTTAGCCCCTTCGCATCGGGCAGGGCGAGTTTGACGATTACGCCGCGCTGGCTGTGCGCCAGGTCAGCGTACAGCCCGAACGTGTCATCGGCAGTGGCAGGACTTGAGTTTTCCGGGGAATCAAAGGCAATGGCGCCATTCACCAGGGCGGCCAGACTCTCCAGCTTCACCTTCGCACCGCTCAGGCTGAGGTCTGCGTCCACGCCGGAGACGTTCCAGAAGCGGCTGCCTTTTTTCACCAGGTTAGTGAAGCGACGCTCGATCAGAACATCAATGGTGACGCCCTGTTTATTCGGATTAATCGCGTAGTCGTACACGCGGCCAACCGGGATTTTACGGAAATAGACAAGAGAACCACTGTTCAGAGAACCGAGGTCCGGTGCCTGAAGGTGGATCATTAAATCGCCGTTATTGAGACGGTATTTGGGCTGGGTATCCAGCGCCACAAAGTGATCCTGAGGCTCACCTTTGCCCGGCATCATGCCGATATAGTTACCGCCCACGAGCGCATCAAGCCCGGACACGCCGGCCAGAGAGGCTTTCGGCGTCACCAGCCAGAACTGCGTTTCGCTGCGCAGGGCATCCTGCATGTCAGATTTAATACTGACCCGCACCTGTATTTTGTTTAGCCCCTTTCCAAGGGAAATATCCTGAACCGTCCCGACTTCAACCCCCTGGAAGCGAACCGGGGTTCGCCCGGCGACGATGCCGTCAGCGGTCTGAAAATCAATGGTGACCGTGCTTCCGCGATCTTCATAGCTCGTCCAGATAAGCCAGCCTGCAATCATCAGCGCGATGACGGGCAGCAGCCAGAATGGCGAAATGCGGCGTTTTGTTTTAATTCTCGCTTCAGTCGGCGAAGCGGGGGTTTCCTGACTCATGTGCATCCCAAAGTAAGCGGCTATCCAGCCATTCCACAGCAAGAATAGTCAATATCACCGCAGAGCCGAAATAAAAAGCCGCGGGTCCCATTGTAAAAGCAAGTAACTGGTCGCGATTGATTAGCGACATCATCAGCGAAATCACAAACAGATCTAACATTGACCAGCGGCCAATCCAGGTGACGAATCGCAGAAGCAGAATACGGGTACGTAAGCCTTGTTCACACTTAAAGTGAATGCTGATAAGCAGGGTAATCATCACCACGACTTTGGTAAAGGGAACCAGGATACTGGCAATAAACACAATCGCGGCCACCCCGACGTTGCTGTGCGCAAGGGAGATAATGCCCGAAAGGATAGTATCCTCCTGCCGCCCGCCATTCACGTAAATAATGGAAATAGGCAGCATATTGGCCGGGATCAGAAACACCAGGGAGGCAATCAGCGCGGCCCAGCATTTTTGCAGGCTGTTGTTGCGCCGCAGCCTTAATGGAATATGGCACCTTGGGCAGCGCCCACGCGCGTCGGGCAACCCGGTATAGTGGCATCCCAGGCAGACGCGGAGATTTTCATCAGGACGCGTGGCGGGGCGCTGAGGGTAAAATCGCTCCCAGAGCTGCTCAACGTTCAGATGTATCAGCGTCAGGATGCTCAGCAATACCAGACTGATGAAGGCAAAGAGCCCGATGCCGGGCTGCAAGAATGCATAGTCTTGCACCTTGATTGACGCAACGCCCACCCCCACCAGATAAATATCCAGCATCACCCACTCTTTGAGTTTGTCCAGCATTAGCAGCACCGGGCGAAGATTCATGCCAAGAATATTGCCAAACCAAAGATAGGCAATAGCGGCGACCAGCACCAGCGGCGCGCCGACGGTGCAGAACAGCACCATGGCAGCGGTGATCGGATCGCCCTGACGGGTCATCTGCCAGATACCCTGCAGCACGTTGGCATCGATGCGTACGCCAAGCAGGTAGAGCTTCAGCAGCGGCTCGCTCCAGGCGAAGGGCATCAGCAGCAGCATGGTGACGGCCATTGCGGCGAGGCGGGTTAACGACCAGTCGCGGCCGTCACGAATTTTGGCGTCGCAGCGGGGACAAAAGGCACTTTGGTGCGATTTCATCTTCGGCAACATAAAAAGCGTATCGCACTGCGGGCAACGCTGATAATGTGCACGGGGCAAAGCTTCGCTTACCGTATGGACAGTTATCTTTCTTGTCGGCGTAATTTTGGTTGTTTTTAAGGCCATCAGCTGCGCACAAATAAGTATTGTTGAAAGTTATAATAACTCATGAATGGATTCATCTTGAGCATGAGCGCATTTAATGCTTATTTTAATAGGCTCTGCGGTAATTTTGTAAGACAACCAAGTGATTGAATAATGAACAAAACAGAATTCTACGCGGATCTGAACCGCGATTTTAAGGCATTGATGGCGGGTGAGACCAGCTTCTTAGCCACTCTGGCAAATACGAGCGCATTGCTGTTTGAACGTCTCTCTGACGTGAACTGGGCTGGCTTTTACCTCCTGGAAGGTGAAACGCTGGTGCTGGGTCCGTTCCAGGGCAAGCTGGCCTGCGTGCGCATTCCGGTAGGGCGCGGCGTATGCGGCACGGCGGTGGCCGAAAATCAGGTACAGCGTGTGGAAGACGTTCATGCGTTTGACGGGCACATTGCCTGTGATGCCGCCAGTAATTCTGAAATCGTTCTGCCGCTGGTGGTAAAAAATCAGATTATTGGCGTTCTGGATATCGACAGTACGGTCTTCAGTCGCTTTACAACCGAGGACGAACAGGGGCTGCGCGAGCTGGTAGCGAATCTGGAAAACGTACTCTCTGCAACCGATTATCAAAAATTCTTTGCGAGCGTCGCAGGATAATCAACGGATAACGTAGCATTTACTGATAGCGTCATTATAATGACGCCTGTTCATGCCTGCGCTTGTTGGCAACGTCCGTTGTAATCAGGAAATTTCATGGAAAATCAACCTAAGTTGAATAGCAGTAAAGAAGTTATCGCATTTCTGGCCGAGCGTTTCCCGCAGTGCTTCAGCGCGGAAGGTGAAGCTCGTCCCCTGAAAGTCGGTATTTTTCAGGATCTGGTGGCGCGCGTTGAGGGGGAAATGAACCTCAGCAAAACTCAGCTGCGTTCCGCCTTACGTCTTTATACTTCGAGCTGGCGTTACCTGTACGGTATCAAAGCGGGCGCGACGCGTGTGGATCTCGACGGTAACCCTTGTGGTGAGCTGGACGAGCAGCACGTTGAGCACGCCCGTAAACAGCTGGAAGAAGCCAAAGCACGCGTTCAGGCACAACGTGCAGAACAGCAAGCGAAAAAACGCGAAGCCGCAGCGGCAAACGGTCAGGAAGAAGCGCCTCGTCGCGAGCGTAAGCCACGTCCTGCGCCGCGTCGTCACGAGAATAACGATCGCAAACCGCGTGCTGACAAACCAGCAGCTAAAGCCCCGCGTGCCCCTCGTGAAGAGCCGCGCCATACTCCAGTTTCAGACATTAACGCACTGAGCGTTGGTCAGGCGCTGAAGGTAAAAGCGGGTAACAATGCTATGGACGCCACCGTACTGGAAATCACCAAAGATGGCGTTCGTGTACAGCTGACTTCTGGTATGTCAATGATTGTACGCGCAGAACACTTGTTGTTCTGAAACGGAGGCCAAGCCTGGCATGAACACTTTTTTTAAGCTCACCGCGCTGGCGGGCCTGTTTGCCATAACAGGTCACGCTTTTGCAGTGGACGATATCACCCGTGTTGATCAAATTCCTGTACTCAAGGAAGAGACGCAACATGCGACGGTGAGCGAGCGCGTGACCTCACGTTTTACCCGTTCGCACTATCGTCAGTTCGATCTCGATCAGGCCTTTTCGGCCAAAATCTTTGACCGCTATCTGAACTTGCTGGATTACAGCCATAACGTTTTGCTCGCCAGCGATGTCGAGCAGTTCGCTAAGCGCAAATCCGAGGTGGGTGACGAGTTGCGTTCAGGCAAGCTGGATCTGTTTTACGATCTCTATAACCTGTCGCAAAAGCGCCGCTTTGAACGCTATCAGTATGCGCTGAAAGTGCTGGAGCGTCCGATGGACTTCACCGGTACCGACACTTTTAATCTGGACCGCAGTAAAGCACCCTGGCCGAAAGATGAAGCCGAGTTGAATGCGCTGTGGGACAGCAAAGTTAAATACGACGAACTGAGCCTTAAGCTGACCGGCAAAGATGAAAAAGAGATCCGTGATACGCTGACGCGTCGTTACAAATTTGCCATTCGTCGTCTGGCACAGACCAACAGTGAGGATGTCTTCTCGCTGGCCATGACTGCCTTTGCTCACGAAATCGATCCGCACACCAACTATCTCTCTCCGCGCAACACCGAACAGTTCAATACCGAGATGAGCCTGTCTCTGGAAGGTATCGGCGCGGTGCTGCAGATGGACGATGATTACACGGTGATCAATTCAATGGTCGCGGGTGGCCCGGCATCCAAAAGCAAAGCGATTAGCGTAGGCGATCGTATTGTGGGTGTAGGACAAACCGGCCAGAACATGGTCGACGTGATTGGCTGGCGTCTTGATGACGTGGTTGCGCTGATTAAAGGCCCGAAAGGCAGCAAGGTTCGTCTCGAAGTTCTGCCTGCTGGCAAAGGTACCAAAACCCGTATCGTTACCCTGACCCGAGAGCGTATCCGTCTGGAAGACCGCGCGGTGAAAATGTCGGTGAAAACCGTGGGTAAAGAGAAGGTGGGCGTCCTGGACATTCCTGGCTTCTACGTCGGCCTGACAGACGATGTGAAAGTACAGCTGCAGAAGCTTGAAAAGCAGAACGTCAGCAGCGTTATCATCGATCTGCGCAGTAACGGCGGCGGTGCGCTGACGGAAGCGGTTTCTCTCTCTGGCCTGTTTATTCCATCTGGCCCGGTGGTTCAGGTGCGCGATAACAACGGTAAAGTACGTGAAGATGCCGACAACGACGGTGTGGTCTACTACAAAGGCCCGCTGGTGGTCCTGGTTGACCGCTTCAGTGCCTCCGCGTCTGAAATCTTTGCCGCTGCCATGCAGGACTATGGTCGTGCGCTGATCGTCGGTGAGCCAACCTTCGGGAAAGGTACTGTACAGCAGTATCGCTCTCTGAACCGTATTTACGACCAGATGCTTCGTCCGGAATGGCCTGCACTGGGCTCGGTTCAGTACACCATTCAGAAATTCTACCGCGTGAACGGCGGCAGTACGCAGCGTAAGGGCGTAACGCCGGATATCATGATGCCGACTGGCACGGAAGAGACTGAAACCGGCGAGAAGTTTGAAGATAATGCGTTGCCGTGGGACAGCATCAATGCCGCGACGTACGTGAAGGCGGGCGACATGACGCAGTTTGGTCCTGAACTGCTGAAGGCGCATAACGATCGCATCGCGAAAGATCCGGAATTCCAGTACATCATGAAGGACATTGCTCGCTTCAATGCCCTGAAAGATAAACGGAATATTGTTTCTCTGAACTACGCTCAGCGTGAGAAAGAGAACAACGAAGACGATGCAACGCGTCTGGCGCGTATCAACGATCGCTTCAAGCGTGAAGGTAAGCCTCTGCTCAAGAAACTGGACGATCTGCCTAAAGATTACCAGGAGCCCGATCCGTATCTGGACGAGACGGTGCATATCGCCCTCGACCTGGCGAATCTGGAAAAAGATAAGCCTGCCGTACAGCCCGCTCCGGCAAAATAACCTCCCAACAGGCACAAGAAATTGTGCCTGTTTCTTTTTGTTCTGCATCCTTCCGTCAGCCTGATTTCCAATTGTGTAAAGTTGTGTCTTTCTGGTGACTTACGCCCGCCGGATGCTTGAAAATAGCCGCAATACCCATACGATGTGGGTAATCGCATAGTGCGTTTTGTTAAACTGAGGTAAAAAGAAAATTATGATGCGAATCGCGCTCTTCCTGCTCACCAACCTGGCGGTAATGGTGGTTTTCGGGCTCGTGCTAAGCCTGACAGGAATTCAGTCGAGCAGCGTTCAGGGTCTGTTGATTATGGCGCTGCTGTTTGGTTTTGGTGGCTCTTTCATTTCCCTGCTGATGTCAAAGTGGATGGCTCTGAAATCGGTAGGCGGTGAGGTTATCGAGCAACCGCGTAACGATATGGAACAGTGGCTGATGAATACGGTGGCTCAGCAATCCCGTCAGGCTGGGATCGCCATGCCGCAGGTGGCCATTTACCACGCTCCGGATATCAACGCCTTCGCCACGGGTGCCCGTCGTGATGCGTCACTGGTTGCCGTCAGCACCGGGCTGCTGCAGAACATGAGCCGTGACGAAGCCGAAGCGGTTATTGCCCACGAAATCAGCCATATCGCTAACGGTGACATGGTAACCATGACCCTGATTCAGGGCGTCGTGAACACCTTCGTTATCTTTATCTCCCGTATTCTGGCGCAGATTGCGGCAGGCTTTATGGGGGGTAACCGCGACGAAGGCGAAGAGAGTAACGGTAACCCGCTGATCTATTTTGCTGTCTCCATGGTTCTGGAGTTGGTGTTCGGTATTCTGGCCAGCATCATCACCATGTGGTTCTCACGCCACCGTGAGTTCCACGCGGATGCCGGCTCTGCGAAACTGGTTGGTCGTGAGAAAATGATTGCGGCGCTGCAGCGTCTGAAAACCAGCTACGAGCCGCAGGAAGCGAACAGCATGATGGCTTTTTGCATTAACGGTAAATCGAAATCATTGAGCGAGCTGTTTATGTCTCACCCGCCGCTGGATAAGCGTATTGAAGCGCTGCGCAGTGGGGAATACCTGAAGTAACGCGAAGAACCGCAATAAGCCGGGCAGGAGAATACTCCGCCCGGCTTTTTTTATGCCTGTGCCCTGGGCTGGGTCACCCGCAGTCCGCTGACGACAGCCGCGAGGGTGGCAAGGACGCCTGCGGTGAGTAGCGCAACGTGGTTACCGTTTTGTCCGGCGAGGTTAAACATCAGGGCAACCAGTGCCGCACCGGTGCTTTGCCCTAACAGACGCGCGGTCCCCAGCATGCCGCTGGCACCTCCGCTGCGATGACGCGGCGCTGAGGTGATAATGGTATGGTTGTTGGGGGACTGGAACAGGCCAAACCCCGCGCCGCACAGTATCATGCGCCAGATGATGTCCAGGTCGGTTGGTGATGACGGTAGCAACGCCAGCGCGAAGAGGCCTGTTGCCATCACCCCCAGCCCTAGCGCACCCAATAAACCGGCATGGACGCGTTCAATTAAGTAACCTGCCAGCGGTGCCATCACCATCGTGGCCAGCGGCCACGGGGTTAACAGCAGTCCGGTCTCCACTTCTGAACGTCCAACCACGCTCTGCAAAAAGAAGGGCAGAGATACCAGAGCCAGCATCTGAGCGCAGAATGAGCAAACAGAGGTACAAATAGAGAGCGAAAAGAGGGGGATGCGCAGCAGATCAACAGGCAGTAAAGGCACCGGGAGAGTGAGCTGGCGGCGAACAAAGAAGAAGCCTATGAACAGCAACGCGAGCAGTTCCACTCCGGTCAGCACCAGTGATTGCCCCTGCGCAAAGCCGCTCAGGGCTGTAATCAGCAGGCCAAAGGTGAGGGCATTCATCACCGCGCTCGCGACGTCGAAGCGCGGCATGGTGCTTTTGGGGCCGTTAGCGGGCAGGAAGCGCAGGGCAAAAAAGATGGCCACGATACCCAGCGGCACGTTAATGGCGAAGAGCCATTGCCAGGATGCAACGGAAAGAATAGCCGCCGCAATGGTTGGCCCGGCGGCGGAAGAGACGGCGACAATGAACGAGTTTATTCCCATGCCGCGCCCCAGATGACGCTGAGGATAAATTAAGCGAATCAATGCCGTGTTTACGCTCATGAGCGCCGCGCCACCAAAACCTTGCGCAATGCGTGCCAGCGTCAAGGTATGCAGTGAATCAGAAAGGGCACATAACAGTGAGGTAATGGTGAAAACCACCAGACCACACTGATACACCCGACGGTAGCCGAACATATCGCCGAGGAAGGAGAACGAGAGCAGGGAAACCACAATCGCAATCTGGTAGGCGTTAACAATCCAGATTGAACTGGCTGGGGAAGCATGCAGGTCGCTGGCGATAGTTGGGAGGGCAACGTTCGCAATTGCGCCGTCAAGGACGGCCATTGAGATACCGATAATAATGGTCGCTATCGCGCCGTACCGCTGGGGTAGCGGCAGGCCATCGGAAAGATTCTTTTCCATTAGGATTAAAAAAGCTCAACGTGAAATTATTCTCAGAGTAACTATTTTAGCATTGTTACTGCCGCGATATGTCGCAGATTTGTAACGAAGTAAACGCGGATTGATTGCAGGTGACATGACGGGAACTTATAATAAAAACCGGTTCTGATTTTTATAAAACACTCTCTATGAGGTGGTAAATGGCTATTGCGGATTTGGATAAACAGCCAGATTCTGTTTCTTCCGTGCTGAAAGTGTTTGGCATCTTACAGGCGCTCGGGGAAGAGCGTGAAATTGGTATTACAGAGTTGTCGCAGCGCGTGATGATGTCGAAAAGCACCGTTTATCGCTTTTTGCAAACCATGAAGTCACTGGGCTATGTTGCACAGGAAGGCGAGTCAGAAAAATATTCTCTGACCCTGAAACTGTTCGAACTCGGTGCCCGCGCGCTGCAAAATGTTGACCTGATCCGCAGCGCTGATATTCAGATGCGTGAAATCTCGCGCCTGACTAAAGAGACTATCCATCTCGGTGCGCTGGATGAAGACAGCATTGTTTACATCCACAAAATCGACTCCATGTACAATCTGCGCATGTATTCGCGCATTGGTCGTCGCAACCCGCTCTACAGTACCGCCATCGGTAAGGTTCTGCTGGCGTGGCGCGATCGCGAGGAAGTGAAGCAGATCCTCGATGGCGTGGAATACAAACGCAGTACGGCGCGAACCATTACCAGCACGGACGAACTGTTAACGGTGCTCGATCGCGTGCGTGAGCAGGGGTATGGCGAAGATAATGAAGAACAGGAAGAAGGGCTGCGCTGCATCGGCGTTCCGGTGTTTGACCGCTTTGGCGTGGTGATCGCGGGCTTAAGTATCTCATTCCCAACCCTTCGCTTCTCTGAAGAGCGTCTGCACGAGTATGTGGCTATCCTACACACCGCCGCACGTAAGATTTCGGAACAGATGGGCTATCACGACTATCCGTTTTAATCTCTGTTTGCATAAAAAACGCCGCGGATGTTGCGGCGTTTTTGTCAGTGATTAAAACCCGTTGATTAGCCATTATCGATGACGACGGACGTTTTACGCAGTACAGGACAGTTCGTTAAGCCAATGATTCCGCTGTCAGAATGTAGATACTGTGCAGTGCTCATTCCTTGTGCCGTTAAATACTTACACTGAATGCCTAACCCGGCTGCGTTTTCGGTGCTTCCCACAAGCACCCCATAACCCGTTAACAGAAGACCAATCCAGACGATGGCCAGTACAATAACTGTTCGAATGATTAAGCGCATCTTTACCTCTTTTATCGTTGTTATCATATAGCTAGCGTAAACGGTTTACGCGATGAAACAAGTGCACGATTCTGAAAAAGGCGCGATGGCGGTACAGTTAGTCCTTGTTTAAGATAACCGTGATAACCTGGTTACATCAGGTCTTTAGACGGAGTGTGGAGTGAAAAAAATACGCTGGGTGATTCTGATTATCGTGCTGATAGCGTGCGTGGTGTTATGGACGCAGACTATCAATGTCATGTGCGATCAGGATGTACAGTTTTTTAGCGGCGTCTGCGCAATCAACAAGTTTATTCCGTGGTAACACGCATTTTTTCTCAAGGTGATTTCCTTCCTTCGCGCCAGTGGTAAAATAGACGTTTTTATTGAGGTGGTGAAATGGGTGAGTTACTGAATTCAGGGCTGCTGAATATAGCATCCCTGATGATTTCTTTGGTTGTTCTGCTTGTGGGGCTAGTCATCTGGTTTTTCGTAAACCGGGCCAGTTCGCGTACGAATGAGCAGATCGAACTGCTGGAAGCGCTGCTCGATCAGCAAAAACGTCAGAATGCGCTGCTGCGCCGCCTGTGTGAAGCTAACGAGCCGGAAGAGAAAGACGCGCCGAAAGACGCGGTCGCTGAAGATAACAAAGACGAAGACGACTTTATCCGCCTGGTGGCTGAGCGTTAATCTTTTCGTGCTGGGAGGTGGCTGTGGTCTGGAAAAATCCCTGGTATGACCCCTCCCTGCAACATCACACCCCAAACGGCTTTCGTAATACCCACCCTGCAGAACATCAACCCGGCGACCTGGATCGCTGGCGTAAAGCGCGTAAAGAAGCCGGTTTGCCGAAACCACCCGCGCTGGGTTATGAAGATTTTATCCGTCAGTGGTGGCAACCCGCCGAGCTAACGCAGCCTCAGGAAGATGGGGTGTGGTGGCTGGGACATGCGAGTGTGTTACTCCAGCTAGACGGTAATTTCATCCTTACCGACCCGGTTTTTTCACAGCGCGCCTCTCCGCTCCCTTTTCTGGGACCACAGCGTAAGACGCCTCCTGCACTGTCTGTCGAAAAACTGCATCAGCTTGATGCGGTCGTCATTTCCCATAACCATTACGATCATCTGGATGATGCGACCATTCGCCGTATTCTCAAACGCTTTCCCGACGTGAGTTTCTTTGTCCCGTTAGGACTGGCCGCCTGGTTTCGACGTCGGGGAGCAAGGTGCGTGGTGGAGCTCGACTGGTGGCAGAGTTTCAGCTGGCAGGGGATGACGCTGACCGCCGTACCTGCGCAGCACTGGAGTATGCGCACGCCGTGGAACCGCAATCGCTCATTATGGTGCGGCTGGGTCATGGAAGGGCGGCATCATCGTTTCTGGTTTAGCGGTGATACAGGTTATTCGCCTGAACTGCTGTTGATACCTGAACGTCTGGGGCCTCTTGATGCTGCCGCGTTACCGGTGGGTGCCTATGCCCCACGATGGTTCATGGCGGTACACCATATGGATCCGCAATCTGCGGTGGCATTGTGGCAGCAGCTGGGTTGCCCTCTGGCGTTTCCCATTCACTGGGGTGTGTTTGAACTGGCAGATGAAGCGTTGGATGAGCCGGTGCAGGAGTTAACTGACGCGCTAGATAATTTAGCACCAGTTAACCATTCTTTCAGGATACTGAAAATTGGCGAATATTTATCCTTATAAACGACGCGATAAATTGTTGCATATATTCTGTAAGAAAACGCGCTTAAGAATGATTTATTTTTATCGAAACGTTTTGCTTGCCTTGTTTTGATGCAGAGTCATAAAAATTTCATTATTTTGGTGCATAACACTGTTTATTACCTGATGCATTTTAATACAGTTGGGCGCGTGTTATTAACCCTGTTTTTTCTCTGAAACAATTTGGCCGCGTTACAATGATTTAAGCATAAGTTTTCACAAATTGTTCTAACTCAATCAATGCGTAAAATTTCTTTTCCCGGTTGCTGGACGCTTTGTAATGATTGAGCTATGTTAAAAATGTCTTAGATTACAGCGGCCGTGCAAACAGCGTTGGATCTTTGTTGCGAAGCAGGGCTGTCTGTATGTGATGCGCATAATTGTGCAAAACCTGACGGGCATTGTTCGAATTTGTGCGGCGGATCGAGACATGTTTAAAAATGGCTTGCCATATTAAACATTGTGTGTGATAACACGTTTTGGGTCAAACGAGGTACAGTTCTGTTTATGTGTGGCATTTTCAGTAAAGAAGTCCTGAGTAAACACGTTGTCGTTGAATACCGCTTCTCTGCCGAACCTTATATTAGTGCCTCATGCAGTAATGTCTCAGTTTTATCTCAGTTAATGCCTGCGGGCTAAGAAAACACTCTAAGGAATTTTGCAAATGGCAAAGATTAAAGGTCAAGTTAAGTGGTTCAACGAGTCTAAAGGTTTTGGTTTCATTACTCCTGCTGACGGCAGCAAAGACGTGTTCGTACACTTCTCTGCAATCCAGGGTAACGGCTTCAAAACTCTGGCTGAAGGCCAGAACGTTGAGTTCGAAATTCAGGATGGCCAGAAAGGCCCTGCTGCAGTTAACGTAACTGCTATCTGATCGAACCACTGCTGACTGAAACGCACCGCGTTTCAATCTCAGACATAAAGCCTCGCATAACGCGGGGCTTTTTTATGCCCCTTATCTTTCAAAATATTACGATCCGCGGCCTTGTTAGTAACTTGTTTCAAAGCTGCGAGATTAGTAGCACTGTTTCGCCACCTTCCTCACGGCTTTTCCCGTTAAATCAGGGCGTTGTTTAACAGCCCTGGGGTTCAGGTGAAGAAGAAATTGATAACGGCCACTGGAAATTTCACGCCGGCGCGTTTTGCTCTGCTCTGTTTAGCTATTTTTTGTAGTCTGGCTTTTTTGCTGGGCCGCGTTGCCTGGCTGCAAATTATCAAGCCTGACAATCTGGTAAAGCAGGAAGATATGCGATCCCTCCGCCAGCTGGCGATTGATGCGCCGCGCGGCATGATAATGGATCGTGAAGGCCGACCACTGGCGGTGAGCGTGCCTGTCCGGGCCGTATGGGCCGATCCCAAAACGGTGCTGGCAAAAGGGGGCGTCGGTGCTGATGAACGCTGGCAGGCGTTGGCAAATGCGCTGCATCTCTCCCTGGATACGCTTTCGGCTCGCATCAACGCCAGTCCACAGGGGCGTTTCATTTACCTTGCCCGTCAGGTCGATCCAGCGCAGGCAAAGTGGATCGATAAACTGAATCTGCCCGGCATCAATCTACGCGATGAGTCCCGCCGTTTTTATCCTGCCGGTCATGTGGCTGCGAACCTGATTGGTTTCACCAATATTGACGGGCAGGGCATTGAAGGTGTGGAAAAAAGCTTCAATACGCAATTGACGGGTAAGGCCGGGGTGCGGCAGGTAAGGGAAGACCGCTATGGACGCGTGGTTGAAAACCTGACCGAAGTTGCTCCCGCGCCCGCGCACAACATTCAGTTGAGTATTGACGAGCGGCTGCAAACCATTACCGAAGATGCGCTAGATAATGCCGTGGCCTGGAACAAAGCCGAGTCAGGCGCATCGGTGTTAATTAATATCCCAACCGGGGAAATACTCGCCATGGCGAGCTATCCGGACTTCAACCCCAACAATCGGGAAGGCGCGACGATAAACGATTTCCGCAACCGCGCGATCAGCGATACGTTCGAACCCGGTTCGACCGTCAAGCCGCTGGTGCTGATGACGGCCCTGCAGCAGGGGCTGGTCCAGCCGGACAGCGTGATTGACACTCACCCGTATATCCTTGACGGGCATCGTATCCGCGATGTGGGCTACTATCCGGAACTGACGATGACCGGGATCCTGCAAAAATCGAGCGACACCGGCGTATCCCGGCTCTCGCTGGCGATGCCCGTTCAGCATCTTATTGATACCTATCGAAACTTTGGCTTTGGCACCAATACGGGGCTTGGCTTAACGGGTGAGAGTGCGGGACTGTTGCCACAGCGTAAATACTGGAGCCAGCTCGACAGAGCGACTTTTGCCTTCGGCTACGGGCTGATGGTAACCCCGCTCCAGCTGGCGCACGTCTACGCCACCATTGGCGGCTTCGGGCTTGAGCGTCCCCTTTCCATTACCCGTATCGATCCCCCCGTCATTGGCCACCGCGTCATGCCTGAAGAGATTGCCCATGAAGTGGAACACATGATGGAGAGCGTAGCGCTGCCCGGCGGCGGGGGCGTTAAGGCCGCCGTTCGTGATTACAGGGTGGCGGTAAAAACCGGTACGGCGAAGAAAATTGACGATAGCGGAAAATATGTTGATAAATACGTTGCTTACACCGCGGGCGTTGCGCCTGCCAGCGACCCGCGCTTTGCCCTGGTGGTGGTGATCAACGATCCCCAAAACGGGGCCTACTACGGCGGTGCCGTTTCCGCCCCTGTTTTCAGTGAGATCATGGGCAACGTGCTGCGTCTGGAGAACGTTAAGCCTGACGGATTACCGGCGGGTTCCGATCACCTCATCGTTATGCGCTAACCGGGCGTTTATAACCAGGGCGAATAGCGGTACACTTCGCCCTTTGATTATGCTCCGGAGTTGCCATGTCCTTCAGTTGTCCCCTTTGCCACGCGGTCCTGACGCGCTCAGATAAAAGTTATAGCTGTCCGCAGGGGCATCAGTTTGATATGGCGAAAGAAGGCTACGTGAATCTTCTGCCGGTACAGCATAAGCGCTCCCGCGATCCCGGGGACAGCGCTGAGATGATGCAGGCGCGCCGCGCGTTTCTGGACGCCGGACACTATCTGCCGCTGCGGGAGACTGTCGCGCAAATACTGAACGATATTTTGCCTGGTTCATCAACCGCCCTGCTCGATATCGGCTGCGGGGAAGGGTACTACACCGCGCGGTTTGCGGAGGTGGCACGCGAGAAGGGCGCGCTGACATTCGGTCTGGACGTGTCGAAAGTGGCGATTCGCGCGGCGGCAAAACGTTACGTTGACGTGACGTTCTGCGTGGCGTCCAGCCACCGGCTGCCGTTTGACGATGCCAGTATGGACGCGGTTATCCGCATTTACGCGCCCTGTAAGGCCGAAGAGCTGGCACGCGTGGTGAAACCGGGCGGACGGGTGGTCACCGTTACGCCAGGGCCGCGTCATCTGATGGAGCTGAAAGGGCTTATCTACGACGAGGTGCGTCTGCATGCCCCTCATTCTGAGCAGCTGGCCGGTTTTAGCCTGAAGCAAACGCAAAGCGTAGCGTATGACATGACGCTCAAAGGGGAAGAGGCTACCGCGCTGCTGCAGATGACGCCGTTCGCGTGGCGGGCAAAACCGGAAGTGTGGGAAGCGTTAGCTGCACACTCAGCATTTTGCTGCCAGACGGATTTCAGTATTCACGTCTGGCAGCGCGAGGATTAACCCGCGAAGTGTGCCCAGAGGATCTGGGCACCAATCCCAATCAATACAATCCCGCCCAGGATCTCGGCGCGTTTACCCAGCAGTGGGCCGATAAACCGTCCGACCATCATTCCCAGCGTGGCCATAATTAGCGTTGCACAGCCAATGGCCAGCGCGGTGGCGATAATATTAACCTGCAGGAAAGCCAGGCCGACGCCGACGGCCATCGCATCCAGACTGGTGGCGATGGCCGTGGTAACCAGCAGCCAGAATCCGTGACGGTGCAGCGGCTCCTCAGCTTCATCATCATTGCCGCGAAAACCTTCAATCACCATTCGACCGCCGAGAAATACCAGCAGGACGAACGCAATCCAGTGGTTCCACTCCAGCACAAACTGGCTGGCAAGCATGCCAAGGCCCCAGCCAATAAGGGGTGTCAGCGTTTCGATAGCGCCGAAAATCAGGCCGGTGCGCAGGGCTTCTGAGAATTTAGGTTTGTGGAGCGTGGCACCTTTCCCGATGGAAGCAGCAAAGGCGTCCATGGACATGCCAAAAGCGAGAAGGATCGTAGCGGAGATATTCATAACAGCGTCCAGACCGGGGATATCCATATGACACATCACTGCCCCCAGTAAACAGCAGTTGATGTATCTATGGTCTCGCCTGATCGCTTTGCACATAAAATGTGCTGAAAACGATCCGTACGCGCCACGTTTTTCAACGAGTATGTTGACACGTACATTTCCTGTGAACAGGAAATCGGCTACTCCCCAACGACGGGCGCAACCTTAACATATTTTGAGAATATAAAACAACAATGAAAAAGCATTATTTAAAACGCTTATTGATAACGATTTTCATTTGTCTTTAAGCGTAAAAATAGCGTTAAAAAATAGAGATAAAATTAACGTCCTGGATATAGCTTTGGCTATATTTCGTGCGCAAAATAAACACAGGATATAGCCATTGCTATATATCTAACTTATTGAGTTTTAAGGAGTAGGTTGTATATTTTTTCCAGGTCGTCAATATTCTTCACCCGGATAAGCAGGCGCCGCTGTTCTAATTGCATAACCAGCACACCGTCTTCGGATAAATTCATCTCTTTAATACGGTTATATTCTATCCATACGTTGGCGAAGAAAAATCCACGGGATTTAAAAATGATTTTCGGCGTGCGGATCCAGAACAGATAAATCGCCATTAATGCCAGCGCACATAATAACCATGTGGTTAATATTGCACCATGGCTGGTGACGTTATTGTAAATAAGGATGACGATGAGACCGGCGAAGATAAACGCATCCACGCGCCCGCGTCGCAGAAGGGGAAGGGAGAGCAGCGTCTCGCCGTGACGGCGGGGCATGATGAACTCGTCATAGATCGCGTAAGCCAGAAGGGCTGCAATAAAGAAAACCAGTACGATGTCCGTGACAGTCATTCATCCTCCAGAAAACAGATAAAAAAACCGGGGGCAAGCCCCCGGCGTCTAACGTTATTGCTTTACAGGCCCAGCAGACCGACCGCGTAGCCCGCGATACCGATGACGAAGAAGCCAACGATAATCCACAGCGGGTTCACTTTCTTACGCAGCAGCCACATACAGGCGAAGGTCAACAGCAGCGGGACCAGGCCAGGCATGAGCTGATCCAGGATAGTCTGCACGGTGGTGACGCGGGTCTGGCCATCCTGCCCGGTGATGGTCGATACCACCAGCGGGATGTTGACGTGCGTCCACTTGTTAACCAGCGCCCCCATGACAAACAGGCCGAGGATTGATGCCCCCTCTGTCAGTTTCTGCAGGAAGCCGCCGCCCATGTCCTTAACAATGTCCACCCCTTTACGGTAGCCGTAGGCCACGCCGTAGTAACGGGTTAGCAGGCGCACGGCGTTGAACAGGATGAAGAACAGCAGTGGACCCAGCAGGCTGCCGCTCATCGCGATACCGGCACCCAGTGCCGCAAAGACCGGACGCACGGTACCCCAGAAGATAGGGTCACCAACGCCGGCCAGCGGACCCATCAGACCGACTTTGATACCGTTGATGGCACCGTCATCAATCTCTGCGCCGTTCGCTCGCTGCTCTTCCATCGCCAGCGTAACGCCCAGAACCGGAGCTGCTACATAAGGATGGGTGTTAAAGAATTCCAGGTGACGCTTGATCGCCTGACGGCGCGCCTCGTTGTTTTCCGGATACAGGCGTTTGATCGCCGGTACCATGGAGAAGCAGAAGCCCAGCGCCTGCATACGTTCGAAGTTCCATGAACCCTGAAACAGGTTAGAACGGATGAACACGCCACGAATATCACCCGGAGTGAGTTTTTTCTCAGTGGTAGTTTTTGTCATATCAACCATTTCGCTCACCTGTTAGTCCAGTTCGTTATCGAGATCGTTGTTACCAGCAGCCTGCGCTGGGGCACCCGCGACGCGGTTATATTTCGGGCTGAGCTGGATGTAGAGAATCGCCATCACCGCACCAATCACACCCAATGCAACCAGGTTGAAGTTGGTGAATGCAGCGGTCACGAAGCCGAGGTAGAAGAACGGCATCAGGTAGCCTGCGCGCATCATGTTGATGACCATCGCATAACCGACGACCACGATCATACCGCCCGCGATGTTCAGACCGCCGGTGACCACTTCAGGAATGGCGTTCAGCATGCTCTGGACTTCACTGGTTCCGACGGAAATCGCAACGATGACGGCTGGGATCGCAATACGCATCGCCTGCAGGAACAGGGACGAAACGTGGATCCACGACAGTGCCGTGAGGTTACCGTTATCAGCCGCCTTATCCGCCGCGTGCTGGAAGGCCACGGTGATAGTACGAACGATGATGGTCAGAACCTGGCCTGCGGCTGCCAGCGGGATCGCCAGGGCGATACCTGCACCAATACTCTGGTGACCGGCAATAACCAGAACGGTAGAAATGATAGAGGCCAGCGCGGCATCGGGCGCAACCGCCGCACCGATGTTCATCCAGCCCAGGGCGATCATTTCCAGGGTACCACCGATGATGATACCGGTTTTCATGTCACCCAGAACGGCCCCGATCAGCGTACAGGCCACCAGAGGGCGGTGGAACTGAAATTCATCAAGTACGGATTCCATACCCGCAATACATGCGACGACGAACACCAGCACAATCTGAAGAGTGGTAATCTCCATTGCACTTCTCCTATTACATAAGCTTTATGTGAGAACCGGCGCGGGCTTATTTCCCAACTTTGCCGATCAAATCCATCATTTTCAGTTTTTGATCCGTGGAAACCTTACGGGCTTCCAGCTCAATACCGCGCGCATTCAGCTTGTTGAATGCGTCGATATCTTTCGCATCGACTGAAATGGCGTTGTTGACCTGCGTTTTGCCCTGACGGAATGCCATACCACCAATGTTCACGGAGGTGATTTTCACGCCGCCTTCAACAATGCGCTCAACGTCTGTCGGGTTAGTGAACAGGAGCATGACGCGTTCACCCGCATATTTCGGGTTGTTGTACACGCGGATCATCTTGGCGACATCCACGACGTGCGCGGTAACGCCAGGAGGTGCAACCTGCGTCAGAAGGGTTTTACGAACGGTGTCGGCGGCAACTTCGTCGCTGACCACGATAATGCGTCGAACGTTGGTCTCTTTGGTCCAGCGCGTGGCAACCTGGCCGTGGATTAAGCGGTCATCAATACGGGCAAGGCCGATAACCATGTAATCATTCGGGCCCATCGGTTTTGCCGGCGCTGCCGCTTTCGGTGCCGCCGCAGGGGCAGGGGCTGCTTTTTCTACCGGCTGCGCTTTCAGGGCTTTTACCCCTTCGCGACCGGTTTCAACGGCCAATGCCACCAGCTCATCGAAAGACGGATTGTCGTCGCGCGCCATAAAGGTTTCCACCAGCATGGGGATATTGACCCCGGCGACAACTTCATAATGCTCTTTATCGACGACAATGCGGCTGGCAGCATTAAACGGGCTGCCGCCCCATGTATCAACGAGAAACAGCACGCCCTTGCTGGTATCCAGCTTCGCGAGTTGAGCGTTGTACTTCTCAATCAGCGTCTCGGCGTTTTCACCGGGAACGAAATCGATCCAGCCGACGTTTTCCTGCTCGCCCAACAGCATCTCTGCCGTTTTGAGTAGCTGCTCAGCAGCCCAACCATGTGTGCCTATGACAATAGCAATGGTCACTTGCTACCTCCTTTTATTATCATTAATACGCCTGCCGGGCAGTCGTACTGAGAATCGTATTGGCGAACCGAATCGATTCAGATAAGGGTTAGAGTTCAAAAAACTAAGACTTCCGCGAATTATTTTAGATAGTGAAAAAATAATTTATGTGATGAAGATCCGTAATTTAGCCACACGTGACAGATTTATCTTAAGGTTACAGCCCCTGTGTTACAGATCTTTGCAAAGGAACGTAAATCTTTGCTAAAAATGCATTGTCTCTGATATGTTTAGCCTCCGTTTAATTGTTCAGGAGTATAGGGCTACAGCCCACTATATGGACCGTCACCGACGTCAGTCATCTTCAAGGCCATTTCGCGCCTTTTTCACCGGCGATCCTCGCCACGTATCGACTCTGTCTGCCTCTGTTTTGCCCACGTTGAGTGGGGCACCGTTTCGTCATTCCTTTAGCAGGAGCTTGTCATGGAATTCTTAATGGACCCGTCAATCTGGGTAGGTTTGCTCACGCTGGTGGTGCTGGAGATTGTTCTCGGCATCGATAACCTGGTGTTTATTGCCATCCTCGCGGACAAACTGCCGCCAAAACAGCGTGATAAAGCGCGTCTGATTGGTCTTTCGCTGGCGCTGGTCATGCGACTGGGCCTGCTGTCCGTCATCTCCTGGATGGTCACGCTAACCAAACCGCTGTTCTCCGTCATGGATTACACCTTCTCCGGCCGTGATTTGATCATGCTGATCGGGGGAATATTCCTGCTCTTCAAAGCGACGACGGAGCTCCATGAGCGGCTGGAAAACCGGCAGCATGACGATGGGCACGGCAAAGGCTATGCCAGCTTCTGGGTGGTGGTGCTGCAGATTGTGGTCCTCGATGCGGTCTTCTCGCTGGATGCGGTGATCACGGCGGTCGGCATGGTGAACCATCTGCCGGTGATGATGGCTGCGGTCGTTATTGCAATGGCGGTCATGCTTCTGGCCTCGAAACCGCTGACGCGTTTCGTGAACCAGCATCCCACGGTGGTGGTTCTGTGTCTGAGCTTCCTGCTGATGATCGGTCTGAGCCTGGTGGCCGAAGGCTTTGGCTTCCATATTCCGAAAGGTTACCTGTACGCCGCGATTGGCTTCTCGATCCTGATCGAGCTGTTCAACCAGATTGCGCGCCGTAACTTCATTAAGCAGCAGTCTAATCAGCCGCTGCGCGCCCGTACCGCAGATGCCATTCTGCGCCTGATGGGCGGTCGTCGTCAGGTGAACGTGCAGTCTGATTCCGAAAATCATAACCCGGTTCCGGTCCCGGAAGGGGCGTTTGTGGAACAGGAGCGCTACATGATTAACGGCGTGCTCTCCCTGGCCTCTCGTTCACTGCGCGGGATCATGACCCCGCGCGGGGAAATCAGCTGGGTTGATGCGAACCTGAGCGTGGATGAAATTCGTCAGCAGCTGCTCTCTTCACCGCACAGCCTGTTCCCGGTGTGTCGTGGGGAACTCGATGAGATCATCGGCGTCGTGCGGGCAAAAGAGATGCTGGTCGCCCTGGAAGAGGGCGTCAACGTCGAAGCCGTTGCTGCCGCATCGCCTGCGATTGTCGTGCCGGAAACGCTGGATCCGATTAACCTGCTGGGCGTACTCCGCCGCGCGCGCGGTAGCTTTGTTATCGTTACCAACGAGTTTGGTGTGGTGCAGGGGCTGGTGACGCCGCTGGACGTGCTTGAAGCGATTGCCGGTGAATTCCCGGATGCCGACGAAACGCCGGAGATCGTCGCCGACGGCGAAGGCTGGCTGGTTAAAGGAACGACCGACCTGCACGCGCTCTCGCACACGCTGGGCCTGGAAAATGTCGTTAACGATGAAGAAGACATCGCGACCGTTGCCGGTCTGGTTATCGCCGTTAACGGACAAATCCCGCGCGTAGGTGATGTGATTGAGCTGCCGCCGCTGCACATTACGATCGTCGAAGCCAACGACTATCGCGTTGATATGGTCCGCATTGTTAAAGAACAATCTGCCCACGACGAAGATGAGTAAGTCTGCTTAACGCAGCGGCATTAAGGGCACGATGTGCCCGTTATGACGCGCTGGCGGGGGAGTACGTCCCGCCAGCCAGTCTGGAAAGTCCCGTAGCGGCATCGGCCGCGCATAGAAAAATCCCTGCAGAACAGGTACGCCATGGCGGCGTAAATATCGCGCCTGTTCCTCCGTCTCGACCCCTTCAGCCACCAGTTCGATATTCAGCCGCTGACCCAGAGCAATAATGATATCCGTCACCGTTGAATTCACGGCATCAGTGCCAATGGCCGTGGTAAACGACTGGTCGATTTTCAGCACGTCCGGGTGCAGCTTTTCAAGCCAGGAGAGGGAGCTGTTTCCGGTGCCAAAATCGTCGATGGCGAGCTTCACCCCTTTGCGATGCAGTTCGCGCACGATGCGATAGTCCGCATCCAGCAGCGCATCCCGCTCCGTTAATTCAATCACCAGCTGCTGGCGCGGATGGGCGCTGAACCAGAGACGGTTAAGGTCCTGCAACAGCACCGCGCGACGGAAATGGCTGGCGGCGACGTTGATGCCGATGTGAAAACCGGCGCTGTCAGGGAAGTAGCCTATCTGGCGCACCGTTTCGGCGATCACATAACGGGTGAGGGGGACAATCTGGTTGTGCTCTTCGGCCAGAGGAATAAACACCTCCGGGGAGATCCACCCCTGACGGGGGTTATTCCAGCGCAGCAGGATCTCAACGCCCGTGCATTTTTGGGTACGGGCGTTCACCAGCGGCTGGCAGAAAAGTTCAAATTCCCGCGATGCGATCCCCATGTCGATCTCCCACATGAAGCTCATCCGGTTTGCCGTGGCCAGCCAGGCGAGATAGCCCAGCAGCAGGCTGAGCATGAGCCCCAGCGGCAGCTGGGCTGGAAGACTTTTTAAGGCAAGCTGTCCGGGGCCCGGCCCGCTAACCGTAATGGTGAAAGGGTTTCGGGATGATGACTGCTGGAAAATGGAGCCATCCACATCAAACGCCAGGCTATCGGTGACGCGTTGACCATAGCGCAAAAAGCGATCGCCCACGCTTAGCGCCACGTCATTGATAAGCGGACGCTGAGGCTCCAGAATCATTTTGGTGATCAGATCGATATTGATGATTTCGATGATGCCATCTTCACCGTTCTGAGAAACGGGATACCACTGGATCACTATCGGGCTGCCCTTCAGCAGCCACTGGTCGGTCGATAAAATCAGTTTTGCGGTGCTGGCGGGTAATTCCTGCAGAAAGTCGCGAACGGGCACATCGCGGCTTCCGAAAATACTCGAGCAATACAGGATACCGTCTTTAATCAGGGCGATGGAGCGCACCGTCTGCAAAATGGCGGCCTGCTTTCGCAGGGCCAGGTGCGCCTGCGGGCACGGCTGACCGACCAGCGGCTGTAGCACGCTGCGGCGGTTTTCCAAAGAAAGCAGAACGTTATCAAGGGCGCGAACGGAATGGCTGGTAAAATCGAGGATCCGCTGCTGGTTAACGTTGCGCTGTGAAATAAAGCGAATGCCTAACGTCAGGATGAGGGTCAGGAGCGCAACCGTCATACAGACGATAACGCGTTTTCGGCGATAGTTTTTAATGATCGTTTGTGCAGTTTGCATGAACGGTCGCCTGATAAGCCACCAGCCACAAAAGCCGGACGCAACAGTGAAAGTGTAGTGGGGAAAGCAGAAGGAGACGAGGAAGAAGTGGGAAATTCGCCCATCCGTTGCAGATGGGCGAAAGGCAGTATTAGTCGCACTGCACCTTAATGGCCAGGCCACCACGGGACGTTTCACGGTATTTCGCGTTCATGTCTTTGCCCGTTTCGTACATGGTTTCAATCACCTTATCCAGCGATACGCGAGGTTCGCTGGTACGGCGCATCGCCATACGTGAGGCGTTGATGGCCTTCACCGATGCAATCGCGTTACGCTCGATGCACGGCACCTGCACCTGGCCTGCGACCGGGTCACAGGTCAGACCGAGGTTATGCTCCATACCGATTTCTGCCGCCACGCAGACCTGCTCAGGGCTTGCGCCCAGCAGCTCTGCAAGACCGGCCGCCGCCATGGAACAGGCCACGCCCACTTCACCCTGGCAGCCGACTTCAGCACCGGAGATGGAGGCGTTCATTTTGTACAGCGCACCGATGGCACCCGCCGCCAGGAAATAACGGATGTAGATATCCGGCGTCACGGGCTCAATAAAGTGGTCGTAATAGGCCAGCACCGCGGGAACAATACCGCACGCGCCGTTGGTTGGCGCGGTCACGACGCGGCCGCCGGCGGCGTTTTCTTCGTTAACCGCAAGGGCAAACATGTTCACCCAGTCGACGACGTTCATCGGGTCGTTGGAGAATTTGTCTGTGGTCACCAGCATGCGGCGCAGGGCAGAGGCACGACGCGGCACGCGCAGCGGACCCGGCAGGACACCTTCGGTGTTCATCCCGCGATCGATACAGGCGCGCATGGTTTGCCAGACGTTCGCAAAATAGTCTTCAATCTCTTTTTTGCTGTGCAGCGCCAGTTCGTTCTGCATCACCATGCCGGACAGTGAAAGACCGGTCTGTTTGCAGTAACCCAGCATTTCGGTAGCCGATTTGAACGGATACGGAACGCTGACGTCGCCAACGCTGTCTTTGCCAAAATGCTCTTCATCCACGATGAAGCCACCGCCGATGGAGTAGTACGTCTTGCTGTAAATCTCTTTTTCACCGCTAAAAGCGTGAATGGTCATACCGTTCTCATGCAGCGGCAGGTTGTCGCTGCGAAAACGCATGCCGTCATCCTGCGGGAAATCGACTTCCTGCTGACCGTTTGCCAGCAGCAGGCGGCCGCGTGTTTCCACGTCGCGGATGAATGCCGGAATGGCATCAATATCTACGGTATCCGGCATATTGCCCGCCAGACCCATAATAATGGCGATATCGGTGTGGTGGCCTTTACCCGTCAATGACAGCGAGCCGTAAACATCCACGGCGACACGGGTAACGCTTTCCAGTAATCCTTTTTCGACCAGATCATCGACGAACTGTTTACCGGCCTTCATCGGACCAACAGTATGGGAAGACGAAGGGCCAATTCCCACTTTGAACATGTCGAATATACTAATCACTTTCACACTCCTGACAGGGTTACCGGGGTTCCAGTAACGATGTTATAACTGCGCATAGTGTAAGAGGGAACACCGGCCTCGGCTTAACTATTCACATGAATTAAACTAATGGTTGGCGATGGGTTTTGCTAATAGCGCGACGCGGATCGCAAACCTGGCAGAAGAGGGTGGAATGTAAAGTATAGTCAAGGCTTCAGGCCGATTTGCAACGCCAGCTCACGAATAATCCCCGCCGTCATGCCCCAGACAAAATAATGCTGATACCAGGATAACCACACCCGATGGTCATGCCCCCGGCGCTGGATATCCAACGGGTGATAACGACTCAGCCGAAGGGCCTCTTCCAGCGGCATTTCAAACACCGCTGAGACTTCATCGACGCTGGCGTGATACTGCAGGTCCGGCGGGATAATACCGACCACCGGCGTAACCTGAAAGCCGGTGACGCTGTTGACGGGCGGCAGCACGCCGATGACCTCAACCGCTTCCGGCGGAATGGCGACCTCTTCCTGCGCCTCCCGCAGCGCGGCGGCAATCAGCGAGGCGTCGGTGCTATCGACTGCGCCACCCGGAAAGGCGACCTGACCGGCGTGCTTGCGTAAATGGGGAGAACGCTGGGTGAGCAGCAGGCCCGGCTGTGCGCGGCGCACGACCGGGATCAGCACGGCCGCCTGGCGTTGATTCAGCGCTTCGCGGTTGACCTGCGGTCGTAATAGCTGAAAGCGAGATAAAAAGTCATCCAGCGTCAGGTTCTCTTTTTCCACCCGTGATTACTCCAGTTGTTTCAGGATACGGTTAACTTTATCAAAGGTTTCCTGATATTCCGCATCGACCTGGCTGTCGGCGACAATGCCGCCCCCGGCAGAACAGTATACATTCCCGCCGCAGGCGGTCAGCGTGCGTATGGTAATGCTGGTATCCAGCGTGCCGCACAGGCTGATGTAGCCAATACTGCCGCACCAGGCGTTGCGGCGCTGCGGCTCCAGCTCATCAATGATCTCCATCGCCCGCACCTTTGGTGCACCGGTGATAGAGCCGCCCGGAAACGCGGCGCGCAGCAGATCGCAGGCCGTGCGTGAAGCCGGCAGCCGTGCGGTAATCGTACTGACCAGATGATGCACGGCCGGGAAAGGCTCGACGACAAACAGTTCCGGCACGCGCACGCTGCCCGGAACGGCCACGCGACCGATATCGTTGCGCATCAGATCGACAATCATCAGGTTTTCAGCGCGGTCTTTCGGCGAGGCGGCCAGTTTTTCCGCTTGCTGACGATCGGCATCGGGATCCGAAAGGCGCGGCATGGTGCCTTTGATCGGGCGGGTCTGAATAGTGCCCTCCGCCAGATGGATAAAACGCTCGGGCGACAGGCTCAGGATAGCTCCCTGTTCCAGACGTACGAATGCGCTGAATGGCGCCCTGTTGCTGGCATTCAGACGGGTAAACGCCTGCCATTCATCTCCCTGATAGGTCGCCTGGAAACGCTGTGCAAGGTTGACCTGATAACAGTCGCCGCTGTGCAGGTACGCCTGAACGCGCGCGAATTTTTCTGCATACTCCGCTGCGCTCATATTCGAGCGCCATTCGGAGGTCAGCGTGAACGCCTGTGCCGGAGCAGCCTGCTGCGCCTCAAGCCAGGCCAGACGCGCCTGCACGTCATGATGGCTCAGCAGTGAAACCGTTTTTTTCTGGTGATCAACAATTAACGCCCAGTCATACAGCCCGACGGCCATGTCTGGCAGGGAAATATCCGCCTGCGCGCGCTCGGGAAGTGTTTCGAAACGACGGCCTAAATCATAGCCAAACAGGCCCAGCGCGCCTCCCTGAAAGGGGAGGTCCGGGGTTGGCGTGGCAGCCAGGCCAAGCGCATTAATTTCCTGCTGAAGCAGCATCAGCGGATCGTCCGTTAACGACATGTCATCGGTTGTCATCGTCTTTAGCGGATCGGCTACCAGGATATCAAAGCGGCTATAAGGGTGGTCCGCGTGGCCGGAATGCAGCAGCATCGCAAAAGGAAGGTGGCTCAGGCGGGCAAACCAGAATTCCGCAGCGTCTGTACGCCAGGGCAAGGTAATAACAGTGGGGAAGCGCATGTTCATGTGTGGCATACTACCGGGCAGCGTGAAATAATTAGCGCGAATAATTTAGCAGGAGTTGACGATGTTTGCAGGTTTACCTTCTCTCAGTCATGACCAACAGCAGAAAGCGGTTGAACGCATTCAGGAACTGATGACCCAGGGTATGAGCAGCGGAGAGGCGATTACCGTTGTCGCTCAGGAGATTCGCGCCAGTCATACCGGCGAGCGGATTGTGGCGCGATTCGAAGATGAAGATGAAGAAGAGTAACCGGGCTTAAACCGCCGCGATAATCTTGATCTCAACCTTATACTCTGGTTTCATCAGCGTGGCCTGTACGGTGCAACGTACAGGCGCGTGACCCGCCACGACCCATGCATCCCAGGCTTTGTTCATTGCCGCGAAATCGTCTTTGTTTGCCAGGAAAATCGTCGCATCCAGAATGCGGGATTTGTCGCTACCTTGCTTAGCAAGTACCGCATCAATTTGCGCCAGGGTATTAGCCGTTTGTTCGAAGGCATCCGCGTCCAGATTAGTCGGTACGCCGGTGTAGTACAGCGTCTGGTTATGGATCACCACATCAGACCAGCGGGCTTCGGCATCAATGCGCACAATCGTCATAAACGTTTCCTCGTTATTTTTCGTCATCAGGCGGCAAGACTGCCATATTGTTCCGCCGTCGTCACTATTTGGGGTGGCACTGGAGAGGATGGGCTGACATAATCCCTGTGCAAAAATACAGTGAGAGAGCACCCGTGGCAGACGATTTTTCCCCTGAAGGTCAATTAGCACAGGCTATTCCCGGCTTCAAACCGCGTGAACCTCAGCGGCAGATGGCGCACGCCGTTGCGCATGCCATTGATAAGGCGCAGCCGCTGGTGGTGGAGGCCGGAACCGGCACGGGAAAAACCTACGCGTATCTCGCTCCGGCGCTGCGGGCCAAAAAAAAGGTCATTATCTCAACGGGGTCGAAAGCGCTGCAGGATCAGCTCTACAGCCGGGATTTGCCCACCGTCGCAAAGGCGCTGAAATATAAAGGTCGGCTGGCGCTGCTGAAGGGACGCTCCAACTATCTCTGCCTGGAACGTCTTGAGCAGCAGGCGCTGGCCGGCGGCGATCTGCCGGTACAAACCCTGAGCGACGTCATTATTCTTCGCGCCTGGGCGAACCAGACGGAAGAGGGGGATATCAGTACCTGCGCGAGCGTCCCGGAAGACTCTCCTGCCTGGCCGCTGGTGACCAGCACCAACGACAACTGCCTCGGCAGCGACTGTCCGCTGTATAAAGACTGCTTTGTGGTGAAAGCGCGCAAAACGGCGATGGATGCCGATGTGGTCGTGGTTAACCACCATCTGTTCCTCGCGGATATGGTGGTCAAGGACAGCGGCTTTGGTGAGTTGATCCCCGAGGCGGACGTCATGATCTTCGATGAAGCCCACCAGCTGCCGGATATCGCCAGCCAGTATTTCGGCCAATCGCTCTCCAGCCGCCAGCTGCAGGATCTGGCGAAAGATTTCACCATTGCTTACCGCACCGAACTGAAAGATACCCAGCAGCTGCAGAAATGTGCCGACCGCCTGGCGCAAAGCGCGCAGGATTTCCGGTTACAGCTCGGCGAGCCGGGCTATCGCGGTAACCTGCGGGAACTGCTGGCGGATAAAAATATCCAGCGTGCGCTGCTGCTGCTCGATGATGCCCTGGAACTCTGCTACGACGTGGCGAAACTGTCGCTCGGCCGTTCCGCGCTGCTGGATGCCGCCTTCGAGCGTGCCACCCTCTACCGCGGGCGGCTCAAGCGGCTGAAAGAGATTAACCAGCCGGGGTTCAGCTACTGGTACGAGTGCACCTCACGCCATTTCACGCTGGCGCTGACGCCGCTGACGGTGGCGGATAAATTTAAAGAAGTGATGGCGCAAAAGCCGGGAAGCTGGATCTTCACGTCGGCAACCCTGTCGGTGAATGACGATCTGCACCACTTTACCGGGCGTCTGGGCATTGAGCAGGCGGAGTCGCTGCTGTTGCCAAGCCCGTTCGACTATGAAAAGCAGGCGCTGCTCTGCGTCCCGCGCAATCTTCCGCTGCCGAATCAGCCGGGCGCGGCGCGCCACCTGGCGGCGATGCTAAAACCGATGATCGAGGCCAACAACGGCCGCTGTTTTATGCTCTGCACCTCTCACGCCATGATGCGTGACCTCGCGGAGCAGTTCCGCGCCACCATGACCTTGCCGGTGCTGCTGCAGGGTGAAACCAGTAAAGGACAGCTGCTGCAGCAGTTCGTCAGCGCCGGTAATGCCCTGCTGGTGGCCACCAGCAGCTTCTGGGAAGGGGTCGACGTGCGGGGGGACACCCTTTCGCTGGTGATCATCGATAAGCTGCCGTTTACCTCCCCGGACGACCCGCTGCTGAAGGCGCGGATGGAAGACTGCCGCCTGCGTGGCGGCGATCCGTTCGACGAGGTACAGCTGCCGGACGCGGTGATTACCCTCAAGCAGGGGGTAGGGCGCCTGATCCGCGACGTCACCGATCGCGGCGTGCTGGTCATTTGCGATAACCGGCTGGTCATGCGCCCTTACGGCGCCACCTTCCTTGCAAGCCTGCCGCCCGCACCGCGGACGCGGGACATAAAACGCGCGGTGCGTTTCCTGGCAAACCCAACGGCGGAGTAATTTACCCCGGAGTGTGCTAAGATGCGCGCCATTTTGTGACTGACCCTTGCGAGAGCGCGACGACCCATGCGAATTCTGGCTATTGATACCGCAACAGAGGCTTGCTCTGTTGCTCTGTTGAACAACGACGCTGTTTCTGCTCATTTCGAAGAGTGCCCGCGGGAACACACCCAGCGCATTCTGCCCTTGGTAAAAGAGATCTTAACCCGGAGCAATACCTCCTTAACCGACCTCGACGCGCTGGCCTTTGGCCGCGGCCCCGGCAGCTTTACGGGCGTACGCATCGGGATTGGCATTGCGCAGGGGCTGGCGCTGGGCGCCGAACTGCCGATGATTGGCGTCTCTACTCTCGCCACTATGGCGCAGGGCGCATGGCGCATGACCGGAGCAACCCGTGTTCTGGCCGCAATTGACGCCCGCATGGGTGAAGTCTACTGGGCCGAATACACCCGCGACGAGCAGGGCGTGTGGCACGGGGAAGAGACGGAGGCCGTTCTTAAGCCGGAAGCGGTCACTGACAGGCTGAAACAGCTCTCCGGTGAGTGGGCGACCGTCGGCACGGGCTGGCCGGCGTGGCCTGATATGGCGAACGACACCGGGTTGACGCTGGTGGACGGCAACATGCTTCTACCGGCCGCTGAGGATATGCTTCCCATTGCCTGTCAGCTGCTTGCAGCAGGAAAAACCGTTGCCGTTGAACACGCGGAGCCGGTTTATTTGCGAAACACCGTCGCGTGGAAGAAACTTCCGGGCCGCGAGTGAATCTCAGTAACAGGAACTGAGAAAAAGGAGTCGCATCATGGCGGTTCAGACTAAAGTAGTACGCCTTATTATGGCAGGCGCGGTAGCCATAGCACTGAGCGGATGCGTTTCCGTTCCTGATGCGATCAAGGGCAGTAGCCCGACGCCCCAGCAGGATCTGGTTCGGGTGATGAATGCGCCTGAGCTATACGTTGGTCAGGAAGCGCGCTTCGGCGGTAAGGTGATCGACGTGCAAAACCAGCAGGGGAAAACCCGTCTGGAGATCGCGACCGTTCCGCTGGACAGCGGCGCGCGGCCCGTACTGGGTGAAGCCTCCCGGGGACGTATCTATGCGGACGTCAATGGTTTCCTCGATCCGGTTGATTTTCGCGGACAGCTGGTGACCGTCGTCGGACCGATTACCGGCGCCGTGCAGGGCAAAATCGGCAGCACGCCGTATAAGTTTATGACCATGCAGGTCAACGGTTATAAACGCTGGCGTCTGGCGCAGCAGGTGATCATGCCGCCTCAGCCAATCGATCCGTGGATGTGGGGTCCACACCCTTATCGTTATGGCTACCCTGGCTGGGGCTGGTATAACCCGGGACCTGCACAGGTACAAACGATCGTTACTGAGTAACTTACTGTTATTATTACTAAAGAGACAGCGGCTCAGCCGCTGTCTCTGTTTTTTTACGGCTACAACGAAAAAAAAGAGTGACGCGCTTCGCAACCTTAAATCTGGGCAATTAATAAACTGGTACGCTGAGTTAATATAATGTTAACAAACTGTTTATTATCGGGGTTGTGATGACGACGAACACTCAGTTCAGAGGTGATGCATTGAAAAAGGTTTGGCTTAACCGTTATCCCGCAGATGTGCCTGCGGAGATCAATCCTGACCGTTATCAATCCCTGGTGGAATTATTTGAGCACTCGGTAAGGCGCTACGCCGACCAGCCCGCATTTGTGAATATGGGCGAGGTGATGACGTTCCGTAAGCTTGAGGAGCGTAGCCGCGCGTTTGCGGCCTATCTTCAGGAAGGGCTGGGGCTGCAAAAAGGGGACCGCGTCGCGCTGATGATGCCAAACCTGCTGCAATACCCGGTGGCGCTGTTCGGTATCCTGCGTGCCGGGATGATTGTCGTCAACGTCAACCCGCTATATACCCCGCGCGAGCTGGAGCATCAGCTGAACGACAGCGGCGCGGCCGCGATAGTGATTGTGTCCAACTTCGCCCATACGCTGGAAAAAGTGGTCGACAAAACCCAGGTGAAGCACGTCATCCTGACGCGCATGGGGGATCAACTCTCCACTGCCAAAGGCACGCTGGTTAACTTTGTCGTCAAGTACGTCAAACGTCTGGTGCCAAAATACCACCTGCCGGATGCGATCTCTTTCCGCCGTGCGCTGCACGCGGGCTATCGTATGCAGTACGTCAAGCCGGAAGTGGTTTGCGAAGACCTGGCCTTCCTGCAATACACCGGCGGCACCACCGGCGTAGCGAAAGGCGCGATGCTGACCCACCGCAACATGCTGGCGAACCTGGAACAGGTTAACGCCACTTACGGGCCGCTGCTGCACCCGGGTAAAGAGCTGGTGATCACCGCGCTGCCGCTGTATCACATTTTCGCGCTGACCATGAATTGCCTGCTGTTTATTGAGCTGGGCGGTCAGAACGTCCTGATTACGAACCCGCGCGATATTCCGGGGCTGGTGAAAGAGCTGGCGAAATATCCGTTCACCGCCATGACCGGGGTGAACACCCTGTTTAACGCGCTGCTTAATAACAAAGAGTTCCAGCAGCTGGATTTCTCCACGCTGCATCTCTCTGCGGGCGGCGGCATGCCGGTTCAGCAGGCGGTGGCCGAGCGCTGGGTGAAGCTCACCGGCCAGTATTTGCTGGAGGGCTATGGCCTGACGGAATGCGCGCCGCTGGTCAGCGTTAACCCGCATGATATCGACTATCACAGTGGGAGCATTGGTCTGCCGGTCCCTTCCACCGAGGCCAAACTGGTCGACGATGACGATAACGAAGTCGCCCCGGGCGAACCTGGCGAGCTGTGCGTCAAAGGCCCTCAGGTGATGCTGGGCTACTGGCAGCGCCCCGATGCGACCGACGAAATCATCAAAGACGGCTGGCTGCATACCGGTGATATCGCGGTGATGGACGAAGAGGGCTTCCTGCGCATCGTCGATCGTAAGAAAGACATGATCCTCGTCTCCGGCTTCAACGTTTATCCGAATGAGATTGAAGACGTGGTTATGCAGCATAGCGGCGTGCTCGAAGTGGCGGCCGTGGGCGTCCCTTCCGGCAGCAGCGGCGAGGCGGTCAAGATATTTGTGGTCAAGAAAGACGCTTCACTCACGGAAGAGGAGCTGATAACGTTCTGCCGTCGTCAGCTGACGGGCTACAAGGTGCCGAAACTGGTTGAATTCCGCGATGAGCTGCCGAAATCCAACGTCGGAAAGATATTACGACGAGAATTACGTGACGAAGCCCGTGGCAAAGTAGACAATAAGGCCTGAGCTTCACGCTAATCGCCCAGACGCCGGTTAAGCCGGCGTTTTTTATGGGCGCAAACAAAAGAGAACCCGTTTTGAATTACCAGATGATCACGACCAACGACGAGCTGGCTTCGCTGTGCGAAGTGACGCGCGACTTTCCTGCCATTGCCCTGGATACCGAGTTTGTCCGTACCCGGACGTACTATCCTCAGCTGGGTTTGATTCAGATGTTCGACGGTAAACACGTGTCGCTGATTGACCCTCTCGGGATTACCGACTGGGCGCCGATGCGCGATCTGCTGCTCGATACCGCCGTGACGAAATACCTGCACGCAGGCAGTGAAGATCTGGAAGTCTTTCTGAACACCTTCGGCATCATGCCCCAGCCGCTGATTGATACGCAAATCCTCGCGGCATTCAGCAATCGTCCGCTCTCATGGGGCTTTGCCGCCATGGTGGAGGAGTATACGGGCCTGGCGCTGGATAAAAGCGAATCCCGTACCGACTGGCTGGCGCGTCCGCTTACCGAGCGTCAGCTGGAGTATGCGGCAGCTGACGTGTTTTACCTGCTGCCAATTGCAGGACAGCTGATGAAAGAGGCAGAAGCCTCTGGGTGGCTCTCCGCGGCGCTGGACGAGTGTCGCATGACCCAGCAGCGCCGCCAGGAAGTGGTTGACCCGAAAGAGGCCTGGCGCGATATCGGCAACGCCTGGCAGCTGCGTACGCGCCAGCTGGCGTGCCTGCAGCTGTTAGCGGACTGGCGCTTGCGTAAAGCGCGCGAGCGCGATCTGGCCGTGAACTTTGTCGTTCGCGAAGAGCATCTCTGGGCGGTCGCGCGCTATATGCCGGGTAGCCTCGGCGAGCTGGACAGCATTGGGCTTTCGGGCAGTGAGATCCGTTTCCACGGAAAAACCCTGCTGGCGCTGGTCGCAAAGGCGCAGGAATTACCCGACGACGTGCTGCCGGAACCGCTGCTGAATCTGATGGATATGCCGGGCTATCGCAAGGCCTTCAAGGACATTAAAGCGCTGGTGCAGGAAGTCGCAACGGAAAGCAAGCTGAGCGCTGAACTGCTCGCATCACGCCGACAGATTAATCAGCTGCTGAACTGGCACTGGAAGCTGAAGCCGCAGAATGGCGTGCCGGAGATGATGGCGGGATGGCGCGGCGAATTGATGGCCGATCGCCTGAATATGCTGCTGGAAGGTTATCCGAGATAAAAAATATGCCGGGCATAGGCCCGGCGTATCCCCCGGTGGCGCTGCGCTTACCGGGGCTACAAAATCACAAACCTACGGACGCGACTCTTCCGCTTCCGGGAGCGTAACGTTCAGCTCCAGAATCGAAATATCCCCGTCTTTTTGTTCCAGCTGTACCGTGACCATCTCCGGGTCAATCTGCACGTACTTACAGATCACTTCCAGGATGTCCTTGCGCAGCTGCGGCAGGTAGTGAGGCTCGGCGTCGCTACGACGACGCTCCGCTACGATAATTTGCAGACGTTCTTTTGCGATGTTGGCGGTGTTCTTTTTCCGCGAGAGAAAAAAGTCCAGTAATGCCATAACTTATCCTCCGAACAGGCGTTTGAGGAAACCTTTCTTCTCTTCTTCAATGAAGCGGAAAGGACGTTCTTCTCCCAGCAGACGGTCAACGGTATCGGCGTAAGCTTTACCTGCATCTGCCATTGTATCAAGGATCACTGGCTCGCCCTGGTTAGAGGCGCGTAACACGGACTGATCTTCCGGGATGACGCCCACCAGTTTAATGCGCAGGATCTCAAGCACGTCTTCCATGCTCAGCATGTCACCTTTGTTCACGCGGCCCGGATTGTAGCGGGTCAGCAGCAGGTGCTCTTTAATCGGGTCTTCGCCATTTTCCGCACGGCGGGATTTAGAGGCGAGGATCCCCAGAATACGGTCTGAGTCACGCACGGATGAAACTTCAGGGTTAGTGGTGATGATCGCTTCATCTGCGAAGTAGAGCGCCATCAGGGCACCGGTTTCGATGCCGGCAGGGGAGTCGCAAACAATGAAGTCGAACTCCATCTTTTTCAGCTCGTCGAGCACCTTTTCCACCCCTTCACGGGTCAGGGCGTCTTTGTCACGCGTCTGAGAAGCCGGAAGAATGTAGAGGTTGTCGGTGCGCTTGTCTTTAATCATCGCCTGGTTCAGCGTGGCATCGCCCTGAATGACGTTCACGAAGTCATACACGACGCGACGCTCACATCCCATGATGAGGTCGAGGTTACGCAGACCGATATCGAAGTCGATAACGATGGTTTTCTTTCCCTTCTGGGCCAAACCAGTAGCGATGGCCGCGCTGGAGGTGGTCTTGCCAACGCCTCCTTTACCCGAAGTAACAACAATAATGCGTGCCATAGAAATTCCTTGTTAAAAAGGGATCAATTCAACGGTTGAACGGTCAACGCGTCGTCTGCCAGAAGCAGGCGAGCCGCTTTGCCATAAAATTCGGCTGGGATCTTATCGCTCAGCCAATATTCACCTGCGATGGACACCAGTTCCGCCGTCAGGTGAGTACAAAATATTTGCGCATCTCGATCGCCACTTGCACCCGCGAGCGCACGTCCACGCATCATACCGTATACGTGAATATTGCCATCTGCAATCAGCTCAGCGCCAGCACTGACGTGGCTTGTAACAATTAGATCACAGTTTGGTGCATAAATGCGCTGACCGGAACGAACCGGCACATCAATCATTCGCGTTTTTGTGACGGTAGTAACGTTTTGCACCGCAGGAGGGGGCGTTTGCACGGCAACGGGTGCCGCTCGTGGGGCTTTTTCTTTGCCTTCGTTCAGAAGAGGCAGCCCCGCACGGTCAATTTCCGCTTTCAGTTCAGTATCTTTACAACCGCTGATGCCCACAATACGTAGCCCGGTCGAGGAGACGGCCTGCTGGAGAAGTGTCCAGTTAACCGGAGCCTCAAGACCGCTGACGTTGATAACAACAGGGGCGTGTTTCAGAAAGGCGGGAGCCTGGGCGATTTTGTCTTCTAACGCCTGACGAATAACCTCGGGTTTTGCATCATGCAAATGTACCACTGATAAGGTGAAGCTACTGCCTTTAAGCTCGATGGGCGTGTTTGACATCCTGGCCTTACTCAATTTGCTATTAACCGCAACCACTCGCTGCGATATTCCGAAGAGTATCAGGCATGTTATAGTCAGGAGTATATTGAGGCAAGCAACCACCCATTAATTCAGCGTAAAAACATGTTTTGTGTGATCTACAGAAGTACAAGCCGTGACCAGACCTATCTTTATGTCGAAAAGAAAGACGATTTTTCACGCGTGCCTGAAGAATTAATGAAGAGCTTTGGCCGACCACAGCTGGCGATGCTGCTGCCGCTCGATGGTCGCAAGAAGCTGGTTAATGCCGATCTGGATAAAGTGAAAACGGCATTGGCCGACCAAGGCTATTATTTACAGCTTCCACCGCCACCCGAGAATTTATTAAAACAGCATCTTGAGGCGAACGGTAAAAAATAGTCTCAACTGTTTTCGGGCATAACACATCAACCGTTTAGGGGTCGACCATGTATCAACATCATAACTGGCAAGGTGCATTACTGGATTATCCCGTCAGCAAAGTGGTTTGCGTGGGCAGCAACTATGCAAAACACATCCAGGAGATGGGCAGTGCGACGCCAGAAGAGCCGGTCCTGTTCATCAAGCCAGAAACGGCGCTTTGCGATATCCGCCAGCCGCTGGCGCTGCCGCAGGGGCTGGGTTCGGTGCATCACGAGGTTGAACTCGCGGTGCTGATCGGCGCGACGCTGCGTCAGGCCTCGGAAGAGCATGTTCAGAAAGCGATTGCCGGATACGGCGTGGCGCTGGATCTGACCCTGCGTGATGTTCAGGCCAAAATGAAGAAAGCAGGGCAGCCGTGGGAAAAGGCCAAAGGGTTTGATAACTCCTGCCCCATCTCGGCGTTTGTTCCGGTGAGCGAATTCACCAACGACCCGCAGGACACCCCGCTCAGCCTGAAGGTTAACGGCGAGATCCGCCAGCAGGGCTCCACGGCAGATATGATCCATAAGATTGTGCCGCTGATTGCCTACATGAGCCGCTTCTTTACCCTGAAACCGGGTGATGTGATCCTGACCGGTACGCCTGAAGGCGTTGGCCCGCTGCTCAGCGGCGATGAACTGGAGGTCGGGTTTAACGGCCTGTCGCTGAAAACCCGCGTGCTGTAACCCCATCTTGCCGCCTGAAGAGGGCGGCAAAACTTGCAACAACGTGCCAGACTCGTTATAAGGTGCGCTTTCTTTTGACGTGTGGACATCCTGATGAACGACATCCCTTTCTGGCAAAGCAAAACTCTCGACGACATGACTGACGCAGAATGGGAATCATTGTGCGACGGCTGTGGCCAGTGCTGCCTGCACAAGCTGATGGATGAAGATACGGACGAGATCTACTTCACCAACGTTGCCTGCAAGCAGTTAAACATTAAAACCTGCCAGTGCCGCAACTATGAGCGTCGGTTTGAATTTGAGCCGGACTGCATCAAGTTAACCCGGGATAACCTGCCCACCTTCGAATGGTTGCCGCATACCTGCGCGTATCGCCTGCTGGCGGAGGGAAAAGGCCTGCCTGACTGGCACCCGCTGCTGACCGGCTCTAAAGCGGCGATGCACGGCGAGCGTATTTCCGTGCGCCACATTGCGGTGAAAGAGTCCGAGGTGCGTGACTGGGAAGACCACATCCTGAACCACCCGACCCGTTGAGAATAAAAAACCCGCCGAAGCGGGTTTTTTATTGTGTTTGTGCGGCCTGATGCCCTTACCCCAACCCTCTCCCACGGGAGAGGGCGCAAACACTCAAAACGGCAACCGAGGTTGCCGTTTTGCTTTTACCTTCCGAACAGATCGCGTTTCTTCGGCTTAAGCGGCTGAGCAATCAGCACCAGCAGCGCCACGACGAGGTAGGCGGCAAAAATACCCACCAGCCACTGCGGCATCTCCAGGGTCAGGAACTCCCACTGACGAACGGAGCAGTCACCGGATGCAACAAACACCTGCGGCAGCCATTTATCCAGCGGCAGCCAGCTCGGGAAGCGGGCGGCAAAATCACAGGTCATAAACGGTGACGGATGCAGCTGCATCATGGTGTGCTGCCAGGAGAGTTCAAGCCCTTTCCAGGCGCTGTAGATCCAGATGGCGATACCGGCATAGCGAAGCGGTGATTTTGGCGCAATGGCGCCGACCAGGCCTGCACCCATAATGCCGAACAGCGCGCAGCGTTCGTAAATGCACAGCACGCAAGGCTTGAGTCCCATTACGTGCTGGAACCACAGCGCGACCATTTCCAGCGCAAAGGCGGTCAGGGCCATTAGCAACCACGCTCCGCGACCGCGGGAGCACTGGTTTAAAAATCTCAACATAATCATTTCCCTGGAACATGCTTAGAAAGCGCAGTGTAAACGAATTCGTTTTTTGCGCCACCTGTACCTGGCGAAATAAAACGTAATTGGATGTTTATCGTGCGAAAAGGCAAACGGGCAGCGAACTGCCCAAGATGCATTGTTTACTGCGCCGCAAGTATACCCGCTTGTATCAACCATTGCGTACAGGGAATGAGGGTAATTTTGACGCAAAGCAATCCCACGATCGTGAGCACTATCGTATACGGCAGCGCCATCCATACCATCCTGCCGTAGGAAAGGCGTATGAGCGGCGCGAGGGCGGAAGTCAGCAGGAACAGGAAGGCGGCCTGTCCGTTGGGCGTCGCCACCGACGGCAGGTTGGTGCCCGTATTGATAGCCACGGCCAGTAGCTCAAACTGTCCGGCGCTGATGACGCCTTGTTCCATCGCGGCCTTAGCCTCGTTTATATAGACCGTCCCGACAAAGACGTTATCGGAGATTGACGAGAGCAGACCGTTGAACAGATAAAACAGCGTCAGCTGAGCGTCCGGCGCGGCCTGTAAGACAAAGGCAATAATCGGCGCGAACAGGTGCTGGTCGATAATCACGGCCACGACCGCAAAGAACACCGCCAGCAGGGCGGTAAACGGCAGGGCTTCGGTAAAGGCTTTGCCGATAGCGTGCTCATCCGTCACGCCGGTAAAGGTGGTGGCGAGAATAATGACCGACAGGCCAATCAGCCCTACCTCGGCAAGATGGAGCGCCAGCGCCGCGATAAGCCAGACGCCGATAATCCCCTGGGCAATCAGGCGCAGCGTCTCCTGGCGCGTCCGCTGGCTTCGGCTCTGTAAATCGAATTTATGCAGCTCCTGACGCACCGGGTCCGGGAGCTGTGCGCCGTAGCCAAAGAGACGAAACCTCTCCACCAGCAGACAGGTCGCCAGACCGCAGATAAGCACCGGTACGCTCACCGGCGCCATTCTCAGGAAGAAATCACCGAAGTGCCAGCCCGCCGCTTTGGCAATGATCAGGTTTTGCGGCTCGCCCACCATCGTCATCACGCCGCCCAGCGCGGTACCGACGCCGGCATGCATCATCAGGCTGCGCAGGAAGGCGCGAAACTGCTCCAGTACGTCACGGTTATGCGCCTCGACGTGGCTATCATCCTGAAGATCTTCGCCCGGGCGAGAGGAGGCGACACGGTGGTAAATACCGTAGAACCCAACCGCTACGCTTATCACCACCGCGACAACCGTCAGCGCATCCAGGAAGGCCGACAGGAAGGCAGCCGCCAGGCAAAACGCCAGCGAGAGAAACATTTTCGACGGGATGCTGAGCAGCAGACGGGTGAAGATAAACAGCAGCAGCTGCTTCATAAAGTAGATGCCGGCCACCATAAACATCAGCAGCAGAAGCACTTCAAGATTAGACGCCAGCTCTGCTTTGACGTGCTCGGCGCTGGTCATACCGATGACCACGGCTTCAAACGCCAGCAGCCCGCCCGGCAGCAGGGGATAACATTTCAGCGCCATGGCCAGTGTAAAGATAAACTCCGCGACCAGCAGCCATCCGGCAATGAACGGGCTCACGCTAAAGATAAGAGGGTTAACGACCAGGAATACCAGAAGTATCAGTTTGTACCAGTCAGGAGACTGGCCTAAAAAGTTGCGCCACAGCGCGCGCCCAAGAGAAATTTCCACGACAGACGTCCTTCCCCGTCAAGTAAGACAAAACGTCAGTATACGCAAAAATCGCGGCCTGGAGGCGGATAAGGCTCGATTGTAAATTTCATAAAAATGAAACGGCGATCCCTCTTTTCTCTCTTTGCCGCGCTACCTGCCACTGCACGCCTCTGGTATGATGAGTCCAATTTGCTAAAGCTGTGTAATGGAAATCTCACTATGGTCATTAAGGCGCAGAGCCCGGCGGGTTTCGCGGAAGAGTACATCATTGAAAGCATCTGGAATAATCGTTTCCCCGCGGGGTCCATTCTTCCAGCTGAACGCGAACTCTCTGAACTGATTGGCGTCACTCGCACCACGTTGCGCGAAGTGCTCCAGCGGCTGGCGCGTGATGGATGGTTGACGATCCAGCACGGCAAGCCAACGAAAGTAAACAACTTCTGGGAAACCTCGGGGCTGAACATTCTTGAAACGCTGGCGCGTCTCGATCATGAAAGCGTGCCGCAGCTGATTGATAACCTGCTCTCCGTTCGCACCAACATCGCGACGATCTTTATCCGTACCGCTTTCCGTCAGCATCCGGAAGATGCCCTTGCGGTGCTGGCCACGGCGAACGAGGTGGAAGATCACGCTGACGCGTTTGCCACCCTCGATTACAACGTGTTTCGCGGCCTGGCGTTTGCCTCCGGCAACCCGGTGTACGGTCTTATCCTCAACGGCATGAAAGGGCTCTATACCCGCATCGGCCGCCACTACTTTGCTAATCCGGAAGCGCGTAGCCTGGCGCTGGGCTTCTACCACAGGCTGAGCAAGCTCTGTACCGAAGGCCTGCACGATCAGGTTTATGAAACGGTGCGCCGCTACGGTCACGATTCCGGTGAAATCTGGCACCGTATGCAGAAAACGCTGCCGGGTGATTTGGCGATTCAGAGTCGCTGAAACAAAAAACCTCTCATATGAGAGGTTTTTTTTCGCCCGGTGGCGCTTCGCTTACCGGGCCTACAAAACCCGTAGGCCGGGTAAGGCGTAGCCGCCACCCGGCAAAAAACTACAGCGTATTCAACCGCGCCGGGCAGCGTTCCAGCAGCTCGACGCTCCCGTCTTCATTCTGCTGCTCCAGCTGTACGTCAAAGCCCCACAGCCGATGCACATGCTTCAGCACCTCTTTACGCCCTTTATCCAGCGGCGCGCGGTTGTGCGGGATATAGCGCAGCGTCAGGGAGCGGTCACCGCGCAAATCCACGTTCCACACCTGAATATTGGGCTCAAGGTTGCTCAGGTTGTACTGGGAAGAGAGACGAGAGCGGATCTCACGGTATCCCTCCTCGTTATGGATCGCAGAAATCTCCAGATAGTTGTTTCGGTCATCGTCCAGCACGGTGAAGAAGCGGAAATCACGCATGATCTTCGGTGACATAAACTGGCTGATAAAGCTCTCATCCTTGAAGTCACGCATCGCAAAATGCAGCGTTTCCAGCCAGTCGGAGCCGGCGATATCCGGGAACCAGTACCTGTCTTCTTCCGTCGGCGACTGGCAGATACGTTTGATGTCCTGGAACATGGCAAAGCCAAGCGCATACGGGTTAATCCCGCTGTACCACGGGCTGTTGTAGGGCGGCTGGAACACCACGTTGGTATGGCTGTGGAGGAATTCCATCATGAACCGCTCGGTGACTTTCCCCTCATCGTACAGATGGTTGAGAATGGTGTAATGCCAGAACGTTGCCCAGCCTTCGTTCATCACCTGCGTCTGCTTTTGCGGGTAAAAATACTGGCTCACCTTGCGCACGATGCGCAGGATCTCACGCTGCCACGGCTCCAGCAGCGGGGCGTTCTTCTCCATAAAATAGAGCAGGTTTTCCTGCGGCTCGGACGGATAGCGACGCGCTTCGGCGATCGTTTTTTCCTCCTCACGCTTAGGCAGGGTACGCCACAGCATGTTCACCTGGCTTTGCAGATACTCTTCGCGGCTTTTCTGCCGGGCTTTCTCCTCCTGCAGGGAGATCTTCTGCGGGCGTTTGTAGCGGTCAACGCCGTAGTTCATTAGCGCATGGCAGGAGTCGAGCAGTTTTTCCACTTCGTCCACGCCGTAGCGCTCTTCACAGTCGGTAATGTATTTACGGGCGAAGATGAGGTAATCGACGATGGAGCTGGCGTCGGTCCAGCTGCGGAACAGGTAGTTATTCTTGAAAAAGGAGTTGTGCCCGTAGCAGGCGTGCGCCATCACCAGCGCCTGCATGGTAATGGTGTTCTCTTCCATTAAATAGGCGATGCACGGGTTGGAGTTAATGACAATCTCGTACGCCAGCCCCTGCTGGCCGTGCTTGTACAGCCGCTCGGTTTCAATAAATTTTTTACCAAACGACCAGTGCGGATAGTTAATCGGCATCCCGACGCTGGAGTAGGCGTCCATCATCTGTTCGGACGTGATGACTTCAATCTGATGGGGATAGGTATCCAGACGATAGAGTTTTGCGACCCGGTCGATTTCGGCGAGGTAGACATCCAGCAGCTCGAAGGTCCAGTCGGGTCCATCGCTCAGACGTGTGTTGTCCTTGTTCAGGGAATCAATAGTAGCCATTAGCGCGCCCTCGTTGTGGGTGCTCTCTCTGTCTGGAGAGCCTCCTTTCAAGCATAGATCAACGTGTTAAAAAGCGTGCTGGGGCAGAAATTTTTTCTTTGCGATTTCGCGTTTTTGATACGGCAAAAAAACGGTGTCCCTCAGCATATTATGCTGGTTAAAAATAACGCGCAGCAGGAGATCCCAAATTAGCGCTATCCCCTGATGCTGGGGGATGTGTGAGGTAAGTCACCATAAAAAAGTCATATGTTGAATAATATTTTCAACTAGGTTATCAATCTGTAATTAGAAGATTGTTCTTTTGCACATTATGGAGTGGCTATGCGTGTTGTCATACTGGGAAGTGGAGTCGTTGGCGTAACCAGCGCCTGGTATTTAAGTCAGGCGGGACATGACGTAACCGTTATCGATCGTGAGCCAGGCCCTGCGCTGGAAACCAGCGCGGCGAACGCCGGGCAAATCTCTCCGGGCTACGCGGCACCGTGGGCTGCGCCGGGTGTTCCGCTGAAAGCGATTAAGTGGATGTTCCAGCGCCACGCGCCGCTGGCCATCAGCCTTGACGGCACGCAGTTCCAGCTGAAGTGGATGTGGCAGATGCTGCGCAACTGCGACACCCGCCACTACATGGAAAACAAAGGGCGCATGGTGCGCCTTGCGGAATACAGCCGCGACTGTCTGAAAGCGCTGCGCGCATCGACCGGAATTGAGTACGAGGGCCGGCAGGGCGGGACGTTACAGCTGTTCCGCACCGAGCAGCAGTACGAAAATGCGACCCGCGATATCGCCGTGCTGGAAGATGCCGGCGTGCCGTATCAGCTGCTGGAAGCCAGTCAGTTAGGGCAGGTTGAACCGGCCCTGGCGGAAGTGGCGCATAAGCTGACGGGCGGCCTGCGCCTGCCGAATGACGAAACCGGCGACTGCCAGCTCTTCACTCAGCGTCTGGCGCAGATGTGCGAGCAGGCCGGGGTGAAATTCCGCTTTAACACCTCCGTCGACAAGCTGCTGTCGGAAGGGGAAAAAATTTACGGCGTGAAGTGTGGCGAAGAGGTGATCAAAGCGGATGCCTACGTCATGGCGTTTGGTTCGTACTCAACCGTGATGCTGAAAGGCATTCTCGATATTCCGGTTTACCCGCTGAAGGGGTACTCGCTGACCATTCCGGTGAAAGAGGAGAGCGGCGCGCCCGTGTCGACCATTCTGGATGAGACCTACAAAATCGCCATTACCCGCTTCGATAACCGCATCCGCGTAGGCGGCATGGCGGAGATTGTCGGCTTCAACACCGAGCTGCTGCAGCCGCGTCGTGAAACGCTGGAAATGGTGGTAGGGGACCTCTTCCCGCGCGGTGGTTTCGTTGAACAGGCGACCTTCTGGACCGGTCTGCGCCCAATGACGCCAGACGGCACGCCGATTGTCGGACGCACGCCTTATAAAAATCTGTGGACCAATACCGGACACGGTACGCTTGGCTGGACGATGGCCTGCGGGTCCGGCCAGCTGCTGAGCGATCTGATTTCCGGGCGCACCCCGGCAATTCCGTTTGACGATTTAAGTGCCGCGCGCTATCAATCGGGGTTTACGCCTTCGCGTCCACAGCACCTGCACGGCGCGCATAACTGAGGAGTTGTCATGTCCCGTCCTGTTCTGGCCCAGCTGAACCTGCAGGCCCTGAAGGATAACCTGCAAATTGTTCGCCGGGCAGCGCCTGGTGCGCGCGTCTGGTCGGTGGTGAAAGCGAATGCCTACGGCCACGGTATTGACCGTATCTGGAGCGCGCTGAGCGCGACCGATGGCTTTGCGTTACTGAATCTGGAAGAGGCCATTCTGCTGCGCGAGCGCGGCTGGAAAGGGCCCATCCTGCTGCTGGAGGGGTTCTTCCACGCCGACGATCTGCCGCTGCTGGACAAGTACCGGCTGACCACCAGCGTTCACAGCAACTGGCAGATTAAGGCGATTCAGGATGCGAAGCTTCATGCTCCGCTGGATATCTATCTTAAGGTCAACAGCGGCATGAATCGCCTGGGCTTCCAGCCCGAGCGGGTACATACGGTCTGGCAGCAGCTGCGCGCCCTGAAGAACGTGGGTGAAATGACGCTGATGGCGCATTTTGCCGACGCGGAAAAACCGGACGGTATTGCCGATGCCATGGTGCGCATTGAGCAGGCGGCAGAAGGGCTGGATTGCCCGCGCTCGCTGTCGAACTCGGCGGCCACGCTGTGGCATCCCGAAGCACACTATAACTGGGTGCGTCCGGGGATTGTCCTGTACGGCGCGTCGCCCTCAGGCCAGTGGCAGGATATTGCCAACAGCGGCTTGAAGCCGGTAATGACCCTGCGCAGCGAAATCATTGGCGTACAGACCCTGAAGGCCGGTGACGCGGTGGGCTACGGCAGCCGCTACCGGGCAGCGGGCGAGCAGCGCATCGGTATCGTGGCGGGCGGCTACGCTGATGGCTACCCGCGCATCGCGCCGACCGGTACGCCGGTCCTGGTGGATGGCGTGCGCACCGGAACGGTGGGCACGGTATCTATGGATATGCTGGCCGTTGACCTGACGCCATGCCCGCAGGCGGGCATTGGCTCACCTGTTGAGCTGTGGGGTAACGAAATCAAAATTGATGACGTGGCTGCCGCGGCGGGGACGGTAGGGTATGAACTGATGTGCGCGCTGGCACCGAGAGTGCCGGTTGTGACGGTGTAACTTTTGTGTGCCGGGTGGCGCTAGCGCCACCCGGCAAAGAACCGCTACTCCACGTCCTCTTCCCTCGGCCTCAACCCCACCTTCCGTACCGCGTTATCTTCTTTTTCAGCAACCGTCCAGATCATCCCGGCAAACTCCACCTGGTCTCCCACTACCGGTGCAGCGCCGAGACGCTGCTGGATGATTTCGCCAAGCGTCTGCTGGTTATCACCGTCTTCAGCTCCCTCATCCAGACCGTAAATCAGCGCCACATCCGCAAACCTGGCACTCGCTTCCAGAATAAAATCGCCGAAGAAACGCTGGTCCAGCGCCACCGGCGGCGACTGGCTGAACAGCTTGCCCAGCGCGGGAAGGTCGCGCTCGCGGCCAATCACGCACAGAATATCCCCTTCGCGCAGGCGGGTGCTGCCGGTAGGGTGTAGCAGGACATTGTCGCGGAACAGGGCGGCAATGCGCGTCTCGGCCGGCATGTGCAAATCGCGCAGCGAGGCCCCCACGCACCATTTGTCGGCGCTCAGCTGATACACGAGCTGCTCCCACGGGTTTTCAGGGTGAATGTCGAGCCCCACGCGGGACACCGGCCAGCCCACGGGAGGAACCACCACTTTGGCTTTTTTTGCCGCCCATCCGAGCGACGTGCCCTGGAAGAGCAGCGAAATCAGCACCACGAAGAACGCCACGTTAAAGAACAGCCGCGCGTTATCCAGACCGGCCATCATCGGGAAGACCGCAAGGATAATCGGCACCGCGCCGCGCAGGCCCACCCAGCTGATAAAGATGCGCTCGCGCAGGTTGAAGCCGCGAAACGGCAGCAGACCTGCAAACACCGACAGCGGACGGGCGAAGAAGATCATCCATGCAGACAGCAGCAGCGCCGGAATGGCGATCGGCAACAGGTCCGATGGCGTAACCAGAAGCCCCAGAACCAGGAACATGCCGATTTGTGCCAGCCACGCCAGGCCGTCGAAGTTCTGCAAGATGGCATGGCGGTTGCGAATAGGGCGGTTGCCCATCAGGAACCCGCAGAGATAAACGGCGAGGATACCGCTGCCGTCCAGCGCCGTGGTCACGGCAAAAATAAGAATGCCGCCGCTCAGCGCCAGCAGCGGGTAAAGCCCCAGAGGCAGCGATATGCGGTTGATTGTCTGCTGTAGCAGATACCCTCCCGCCAGGCCGATGAGGATCCCCAGGCCGAACTGCTGCAGGATATGCCAGGCAAACATCCAGCTCAGCCCTGTTTCGTGCTGCTGAATCATCTCGATAAGCGTGATGGTCAGGAACACCGCCATCGGATCGTTACTGCCGGATTCAATCTCAAGCGTGGAGCCCACGCGTTCGTTAAGCCCTTTCCCGCCGAGCAGGGAAAACACGGCTGCCGCATCGGTTGAGCCCACGATAGCGCCAATCAGCAAGCCTTCCATAATATTAAGATGGAAGAGCCACGCGGCCATCATCCCGGTGAGGCCAGAGGTAATCAATACGCCGACCGTGGCGAGCGACAGCGCGGGCCCCAGGGCAACGCGAAAGGAGCTCGCCTGGGTGCGCATGCCGCCGTCAAGCAGGATCACGGCCAGCGCGAGGTTACTCACCATGTACGCGAACGGGTAGTTGTCGAAGGGGATACCGCCGATGCCATCAATGCCGGCCAGCATGCCGATGGCAAGAAAAATAACAAGAATAGGTATGCCGAGACGCGATGAAAATGAACTTAATAAAATACTGCTGGTTACAAGGACCGAACCCAAAATGAAAAGGCTGATTATCGCTGCGGCATCCAATGTTCTCTTACTCCCACCTCAATGTTAACGCTGTTACTAAAACCCTAACATATTAACGACGGCAACAGCGTTTTATTAAGCGGGTATAACGGCTTTTTTATGCCTTTATGACAGGATGGCCGCTGAGGGTTAGCCTGCTGCCCGAATCATTATGGATCAGCGAGGCGTGCGCGCCCAGCGCCAGGGTGACTGTTTGCTGCTCATGACCGAAATCCAGGCCGGTGATCACCGGAATATCCAGCCGCGAGCGAACGAAATCGACCATGGTTTCAAGGGTGTAACCCGCGTCATAATCATTTGGCGCAGAGCCGCTAAAGCTGCCCAGCACAATCGCGGACTGGCGCTCAAGAATACCGGCATGATAAAGCTGCAATAGCATGCGCTCGACGCGGAACGGATGTTCGTTGATATCTTCCAGCACCAGAATGCCGTCCTCGATGTGCGGCATCCACGGTGTTCCAATGAGCGAGACCAGCATCGCCAGGTTGCCGCCCCAGAGCTGGCCTTCGCACTCCCAGTGAGGCCCATTCCCCTGCCACTCCACGCTGTAGGTTGAATTGCGCAGCGCGCGCCAGAAATGTTCCACGGTAAACGTATCCAGCTCCGGCGCGCCGAAGTTGCCGGCCAGCATCGGGCCGCTGAAGGTGATGACGTTATGCAGGGCCAGCAGCCCAAGCTGGATGACGGTGAAATCGCTGTGGCCGCAAATCAGCAGCGGATCCTGCTGCTGGCGCTGCGCCAGACCCTGCCAGTCAATGCTCTCCAGCAGCCGGCTCGCGCCATATCCGCCGCGCACCGCCAGAACGATCTGGTTTTCACCCTTCAGGTTCACCAGGCTATTGATATCATTCAGCCTCTGCGCTTCAGTGCCGGCAAAGCGCTGCTGGCGGCGGGGGATAATCGTCTGATTTTCTACCTGATGGCCGAAGTCCAGCAAACGCTGAACGCCCCGCTGCGCCGCGTCCTGGTTAATGCAATAGCCCGACGGCGCGATGAGATGAAACTGAGACATGGCAATTCCTTGCTGAATGAGAAACTAATTGTCTATATCATGCCGCTTAAACGCCGCCTGCTTCAAGGGGCGGCGCACTGCGATGACCGGCTATAAGGATAGATGACGTGAAATTGAGATGGTTTGCTTTTTTGATTGTGTTGCTCGCTGGCTGTAGTTCAAAGCATGATTATCAAAATCCGCCCTGGAACCCTGAAGTGCCGGTAAAGCGGGCCATGCAGTGGATGCCGATCAGTGAACAGGCCGGAAAGGCCTGGGGTGTCAGTCCGCGTCTGATAACGGCGATTATTGCGGTCGAGTCCGGCGGTAATCCCACGCTTGTCAGCAAGTCCAACGCCGTCGGGCTGATGCAGCTTAAAGCGTCAACGGCGGGGAGAGAGGTTTACCGCTACATGGGCTGGAGCGGCCAGCCGTCGACTAGCGAGCTGAAGAACCCGGAACGCAACATTTCAATGGGTACAGCCTATCTGAGCATTATGGAGCATGGCGTGCTGAAGGGGATTGAGGACCCGGAGGTGATGCAGTACGCGCTGGTGGTCTCTTACGTTAACGGTGCCGGCGCGTTGCTCAGAACCTTCTCCTCTGACCGCAAAGAGGCGATAGAAGAGATTAACGGCATGGACAAAGATGAGTTCTTTGAGCATGTTGCGAAAAATCACCCGGCACCACAGGCGCCTCGTTATATCTGGAAAGTACAGAAAGCGATGGATGCCATGTAATGCCGCAGACGGGCGGCGGTCACGCTGCCCGATTTTCCCTACAGAACTTTGTTTGCGCGTTCGCGCGCTTCCCGCTCCAGCGAATAGATAATGCGCTGAAGTTCACGCTCTGCACCGGGTCCGACGTTCAGGAAACGGAAACTCAGGCGCGGCGTGGTGATGGTTTCATTTTTGCTGTCCACGACGGTGCGATCGCTGATGGCAATCAGCTGTGCATCGAAATAAAAACGCCCCCAGCCCCCCATATCCAGCTCGATTTGCGTAAACCGCATGCCTTCTACCAGTCCGTCAGGTTTCGGCGTATCCATCAGCGCGCCCATGCCGCCCAGAGACAGATCGAAGAGGCGAAAGCGGATCTCCTTTTTGTCCGGCATTTTGGCCTTGCAAAAATAGGCGGGGTGAAGCGGGGCGCTGATGCGGAAATATTCACGGCGCTGGACAAACCAGAGATTGGTGGGAAGCGGAGTGGCAAAAGCCGGGAGTCCCTGGTATTCGCTCAGTTCCAGCCGCGACAGGACAAACTCCACTTTAGCACCCTGCGTTTCGGCCATCACTGCGACGTTCTCCGCTTTCAGCGCCGCGCGGTTTTCATGCTCCTGGCTGCCTAAATCAATCACCAGCCGCTCCTGCGAGGCGTCAAGGATCTTGCTGATGAACTGATTATTCGACCAGCTGATGCGCAGCGGCACTTCGCCTTTTTGCAGGTCGCGTAACACCCCTAATACAGCCAGCGGATTTTGCTTGAGGAACTGCTCACTGTAATGACTCACGCCGGATGGCTCCTTGATTGATGACAGACTGTCTTAGCGTTATCGGCAATCTGCAATGAAACTTAATACAAACCGGTGAGTTTTTTTTGCCTGTTCAGGCAAAGATAAGTCGGTGAGATGAAAATGATTTTCCGGCGATGACCTATACTTACGTTAGCTGTGCAGAAGGTTTTCTGCACATGCGTTAAACCTGCAAGAGGGCATCGCTATGGGTATCATCGCCTGGATTATCTTTGGTCTTATCGCTGGCGCTATCGCTAAATTGATCATGCCGGGAAACGATGGCGGCGGCTTTATTTTGACCTGTGTACTCGGGGTCGTTGGTGCGGTTGTGGGCGGCTGGCTGGCGACGATGTTTGGCTTTGGAGGCAACATAAGTGGTTTTGACCTGCACAGTTTCCTGGTCGCTGTCGTGGGTGCCATTGTTGTGTTGGGCATATTCAGGTTACTGCGACGAGCATAAAATGACATAAACGGCTCTCTGCGGAGGGCCGTTTTTTTATATGAATATTGATTTGCTAATCGAAATGATAATAATTGTCGTTCCGTATTGCATCTAACAACAAGACGACATCATGAATACCCCACGTTTCACGCTATGCGCCCTGGCAGGCGCCGTCATCCTGGCATTGCAGGTTCAGGCGTTTGCCGAAGAATCCACCATCGTCGTCACGGGCTCAGAGCAGGGCAGCGCGCTGCCGGCCTGGACAAACAGCGCCACGAAATCCGCCGTGGCCGAAAGCAAAACGCCGCAGGTCATCACGACCCTCTCTGCGCCGGAAATTGAAAAGCGTCACGCGAATTCCGTGAATGAAATCCTGCGCTATGCCCCGGGCGTTTCGACTGAGGTGCGGGGAAATACGTCATACATGAGCGAATATAAAATTCGCGGCTTTACCGTCGACCAGGAGTTCTACAACGGGCTGCAGCTACCCTATAACGTCACCGGCAATACCAAGGCCCGCATCGATCCGCTGTTGATTGACAGCGTGGATATCCTGAAAGGCCCTTCATCGGTCCTTTACGGCGGCGGCTCGCCGGGCGGCCTGGTAAACATCCAGAGTAAAAAACCGCAGCGGGAAGCCCGAACCGAGATCGGCGTTAACACCGGGACCCGAAATCTGAAAGAGGGCTATCTCGACTCAACCGGGCAGATTGCCGACAGCGACTGGAACTATCGCCTGCTGGGCAAAGCGACGGAAAATGACGATCAGCCGCACACCACCCGGTATGAAAACTACCTGGTTGCCCCGTCCGTCACCTGGCAACCCGACAGTAAAACTCGCCTCACCCTCGATGCGCTGGCGCAAAATACCCCAAGCCTGACGCCGTCGAACCCGCTGCCGCTCGCCTACCTGCGCTCGAAATACGCGGGCAAGCGCGATTACGCCGGAGACGAGTGGAGCGGGTTTAAGCAGCGGCAGTGGATGCTGGGCTATAGCTTTGAACACGAGTTTGACAGCGGCTGGGGCTTTAACCAGAAGGCGCGCTATTTCGACGTCGACACCCACCAGCGCAGCGTTTATGCAACGGGGGCGGGGAGCGAGGTTTATCAGCTCAACCGCTTTGCCTACACCACGGATGAAGATCTGAAGAGCTTCAATATTGACAACCAGGTAACCAAAACCGTTGCGCTAGGCGAGTGGAAACACCACCTGCTGGCCGGGTTTGACTATCAGAAGCTGAACTCCCACTTCCACTACCGTTACGCATCTGCCACGCCGGGCATGGATATGCGCAATCCGGACTATTCGCAGATCGACGATAGCGCGCTGGGGCTTTATACCGCCCAGAAAAACCGTCTGAGCTATCAGCAGAACGGCTATTACCTGCAGGATCAGGTGGAGTTTGGCGGCTTAAATCTGCTGGGTAGCCTGCGCTACGATGATTACCGCTCCGTCACCACCAATTATCTGCAAAACGGTGAGAAGGCCTGGGTATCGCAGGATCGCGTTACCAAACGTCTGGGCGCGCTTTACGCCTTCGATAACGGGATTTCGCCGTTTATCAGCTATTCCGAAGGTTTTGCGCCGGTGTCGCCGCAGGGCACGCTCGTGGCGAAAGACGTCAAACCCACCACCAGCAAGCAGGTGGAAGGCGGGGTGAAATACCTGCTGGCGGATTACGCCACCACCTTTACCGCGTCGGTGTTTAATATCCGCCAGAAAAATGTCGTCACCTCCGATCCGGGCTTCCTGAACTATCGTCAGACCGGGGAAGTGGAATCCAAAGGAGCGGAACTGTCTGCCGTCAGCCGTCCGACGGACAACCTGACGCTGATTGCTAACTATGCCTACACCCACGCGATCAATACGGAAGATGACAAGTACAAAGGTAAACGTCCGACGCAGGTGCCGGAGAATGCCTTTAACCTCTGGGGGGATTACACCTTTGAGAACACCGCGCTGAAAGGGCTGATGCTGGGCGCAGGCGCACGCTACACCGGGCCAATGGAGATCTCTCCGGCTAACGATGCGGGTAAACTCGGCGGTACCACGCAGTACGATCTGTCGGCATCCTACCGGATGGGCGAAATACTGCCTTCGCTGGCAGGGTTAACGCTTAAAGCCAGCGCGCAGAACATCACCAACAAAGAGACGCTGACCTGTTACGACGCGACGAACTGCTGGATTGGGCGTGACAGAACGTATCAGCTCGGGGCGAGTTATAGCTTCTGAGCAAAGCCCTGCGAGTCCAAAATGTAGGCCGGGTAAGGCGTAGCCGCCACCCGGCAATACACTACTGCGCCGCAGCTTTCACCGGCGCAGCCTCGTCATTCGCCGCAGGCTGGTTCTCCGGCACGCTGTCGCACGGTTTCTCTTTCGGGCAGACCAGGTCAAGCATCTTCAGCGTCACGCCGTTGCTCCAGCCGAACCCATCCTGCAGCGGATACTCTCCACCGCCGCCACCGGTGCCGGTTGTCGACACGTCATACTTCTCGACCAGTTTCTTTTCGCGATCGTAGGTATGCTGAACGTTCTTCAGGAAGCGCCAGGTCACATCCATCGCGACCTTATCTTTCCCGTAATTCTGCAACCCTTCCGTCGCCACCCACTGCAGGGGAGCCCAGCCGTTTGGCGCATCCCACTGCTGGCCGCTGTTGATGGTGGTGGTCGCTATCCCGCCCGGCTGCAGCAGGCGTGATGAGGTTGCCGCGGCGACTTTATCGGCACGATCCTGCGCCGCTGCCTTCACGTAAAGCGGGAACAGGGCTGCCGCCGTGAGCTGATTGCGGACCTTCTTGTTCTTCAGATCGTAATCGGCGTACCAGCCCTCTTTATCATTCCACAGGTGGCTTTCGATGGCTTTCTGGCGGGCGGTGGCCAGCGCCTCGTATTTGCTGGCGCTGGCGGCATCGCCGCTCTCCTGGCTTGCCCGCGCCAGCAGTTTTTCCATCTTAAACATCAGGGCATTCAGGTCGACGGGAACAATGCTGGTGGTCCGGATGGTGCCAAGTTTTTGCGGGTCATCCATCCAGCGTGAGCTAAAATCCCAGCCCGAAGCTGCCGCAGAACGCAGATCACGGTAGATCTCGGTCGCCGATCGGTTAGGGTTACTTTTGGCGGTATTCACATCATCAAGCCAGGATTCCGGACGCGGGGTATCGCGATCGTCCCAGTAGCGATTGAGGACAGCTCCGTCATCAAGCTTCACTACGCGTTTGTTGGCCTGGCCCGGTTGAAGACCGTCAACGCCGTCCATCCAGTAGGCATACTCTTTCTCCATCTGCGGACGGTATTTCTTCAGCGCATCGCTGTCGTGGGTCGCCAGCAGTTCAACCATCAGCGAGAAGAACGGCGGCTGGGAGCGGCTCAGGTAATAGCTGCGGTTGCCGTTGGGAATGTGCCCGTAAGTGTCGATTTCATAGGCAAAGTTATCCACCATGTCGCTGATTTTGTCCCAGTGACCGCTTTCCGCCAGGCCCAGCATGGTGAAATAGCTGTCCCAGTAGTAAACCTCCCGGAAACGACCGCCGGGCACAACGTAAGGCTTCGGTAACGGCAGGAGGGAATCCCATTTATTGCTGGCTTTATCGGTGGTGCGCGTCAGTACGGGCCAGAGATCGTCAATGTGTTCACGCAGGCTTTGTCCGGCAGGCGGGACGTATTTCTCACCTTCACCCGGCAGCGTAAAGTTCACCTCGACAAAATGGCGTAAATCAAACCCGGATTGACGACGCTGCATGCGGTAGTCGGCAAGGATCGTCAGGGGATCGCTGTTAGGCACTGCATCTGCAAAGGTTTTTTGATCGGGGAAGAGTTTGGCACTTTGCACGTCGCTGAAGAGGGGCCCGAGCAAAATATCCGGTGAATTCGTCTGGCCAGCGTTCATCTCTTCCGCGGCGCCAGAAGCGGCAACCGCGAGCAGCGCACTGCCCAGAACCAGAGGTAAGAGGCGAGGGCGCAGCTTTTGAGGGGTTATCATGGGTGCTTCTCCTTATTCACTGAGCAGCAGTTACGCTGTCTTAATCACCAGAAAACCTTAGTCGAATATGCCGCGCTTCGCGTGTCGAACATCGCATTTTGCACAAATCCAGACTATTTACCGTTGCGCTTAATGCCGCTTGTGATGCGGTGAAATATTGATATTGTGAATATTTAAAAGGTGCAGGAAATAAATTGCGATCCGTTGCACATAATGTTCCCGCTGAATTCTTTCTTTTAATTATCACGATCACATAAAGCAAAAAACATAAGTTGCTGGTGAAAAAACATAATGGATCGCGGCGTCACTCTCAGGCGAAATGGTTGTTGCACAAGAAACCGGTTTCATAAATAAGAGGTTACGCTATGTCAGTTGCAGAAAAAATTCCGGTCAAAGAGAAAATAGGCTATAGCCTGGGCGATGCAGCAAGCCACATTGTATTTGATTCATCGGTGGCCATTCTGGCGTATTACTATACGGATATCTATGGATTACCGCCTGCCGTAATGGGAACCATGTTTCTTCTGGTGCGTTTATTAGATGCCATTACCGATCCCATTATGGGGGCAATTGCCGATGCAACATCAACGCGCTGGGGGCGTTTTCGTCCGTGGCTGCTGGCGATATGCGTTCCTTTTGCGGTGAGCTGCGTGCTGGTTTATTCCATTCCGGATTTTACCGAAACCGGAAAAATTTATTACGCCGTCGGGGCGTATATTTTTATGACCCTGATGTACACCGCCATTAATATCCCGTATTGCTCCCTGGGGGCGGCACTCACGTCCGACCCGCGTGAAAATCTCTCATTGCAGTCCTGGCGATTTGCCATCACCCCCATTGGCGGCGCGCTTGGCACAGCCCTCATTCTGCCGCTGGCGGACTACCTCTACCCGGGCGACAGAGCGACCGGTATTCAGGTGGCGATGGCGCTTTTTGGTGCGATCGGCTGTCTGATGTTTATCGTCTGTTTCGCGACCACAAAAGAGCGCGTGCAGCCCATCAAAGAGGAGAACCTGAACATCGCGCGCGACGTTAAAATTCTCTTCCGTAACGACCAGTGGCGCATTCTCTCCCTCTATAACTTTATGATGCTGGTGGCGGTGGTGATTCGCGGCGGTGCGGTGGTCTATTACGTGAACACCGTGCTGAACAGAGGGGCGGATATTATCTCGTTCTTTATGCTGGGCGGCATGCTGGCCTCGATGTTTGGTTCCGTGCTGGCTCAGCCGTTTGGTACCCGTTTTTGCAAGGTCAAACTCTCGTTCTGGATCAATATCCTGAATGCGGCATTGGGCGTGGCCTGTTTCTGGCTGCCGCTGGAGTTCTGGGTTATTCCCCTGATCGCCCACGTGCTTATTCAGATTGTCCAGGGCGGCAACGGTGCGCTGCAGTGGTCTATGATCACCGATGCGAATAATTACGGTGAATGGAAAACCCAGCGTCGTATTACAGGCATGAACGTTGCGGCCAATATATTCGTGATTAAATTAGGTGTCGCCGTCGGCGGTGCCATTCTTGGCTGGGTGCTGGCCTGGTATAATTATGAATCCAGCAGCACCGTACAATCGGAATCCGCCGTTCAGGGCGTCATTCTGCTGTTTACGCTGATCCCTTCACTCTTTTATTTACTCACCGCCTTCTCAATTAAATTTTATAAATTAACGGAAAACGTCATGAATGGCGTGGTGAGCGATTTAAATAAAGGCGAGTTCGCTAACTCTTAATGGTTTATACCCTAAATAATTCGAGTTGCAGGAAGGCGGCAAAGGAGTGAATCCCAGGAGCTTACATAAGTAAGTGACTGGGGTGAACGAATGCAGCCAACGCACATGCAACTTGAAGTATGACGGGTATAAATAGTAAGCCGATAATTCATGCGAAGTATCGGTGAGGTTCTCTGTGTCCGTCAGGAAATAATGATTAACTCACGAGGATGGAGTCGATGAAAGTGAAATATATTGCACTCATTGTCAGTGCGTTTTGTACTACCGGAGCAATGGCCGCAAAAGATACTCAGCGTCTGGAGGATAAGCTGGCGCAGCTGGAGGCGCGTCTCGAAAAGGCCGAAACCCGGGCGTCTAAGGCGGAAGCACAAATTCAGGTTCTGGAAAAACAGCAGCAGACCGCGGTGGCCGCCAACCCGGTTGTCGTTGAATCCACAGAGCCTGCGACAGCGCAAGCGGCACCGAAGCTGACGTTATCCGGCTACGGCGATATTACGTTTTATGGCGACGTTGAATTTAATATGGACGCGGCCAGCAAGACCGGCAGCTTAACGGCCGTGAAAACGACGGCCAATAAAGACTGGGCGCCCGGCAGCCACGAGCGCTGGGATATTAACGGTCGTCTGCTGCTGGGCTTTGATGGATATAAGCGCATGGACAACGGCAATTTCGCCGGTTTCTCCGTGCAGCCGCTGGCTGACCTGACGGGGAAAATGAACCTTGATGATGCCGTTTTCTTCTTTGGCACGGAAAACGACTGGAAGGTGAAAGTCGGGCGCTTTGAAGCCTATGACATGTTCCCGCTGAATCAGGACACCTTCGTGGAATATTCCGGCAACACGGCCAACGATCTCTACAGCGATGGCTACGGCTACATTTACATGATGAAAGAGGGGCGCGGGCGTAGCGACAGCGGCGGTAACTTCCTGCTGAGCAAAACCCTGGGAAACTGGTATGTCGAGGTTAACACCCTGCTGGAAGACGGGAGTTCACTGTTTGTTGACCAGCAGTATCACGGCGTGGACCTGGATAATGAAAAAAACGTCGCCTACGTCCGACCGGTCATTGCCTGGCAGGAAGGCAACTTCTCGACGGCTATCGCGATGGAGAGCAACCTCGTCAACAACGCCTATGGCTACCGCGACGCATCAGGACAATGGATAGACCAGTCTGACCGTACGGGCTACGGCTTCACCTTGACCTGGAACGGGCAAAAAACCGATCCGGATGACGGTATCGTGGCGAACCTGAATACCGCGTATATGGATGCTACGGACGAGAAGGATTTCACCGCAGGCGTGAACGCCTTATGGCGTAATTTTGAGCTGGGCTATATCTACGCGCATAACCAGATCGATAATTTCAACACCGCGAACTTCGACGCTGACTGCGACGGCGACTGCTGGGTGACCGATCCCGGGGATTATGATATTCACACCATCCATGCTTCATACCTGATCCCGAACGTGATGAAGATGAAGAATTTCAATATTTATCTTGGCGCGTATGCGTCCTGGGTGGAAGCCCATCCGAAAGACGGCGATGACCGAAATGACGATCGCTACGGCGGACGCGTGCGCTTTAAATACTATTTCTGATGCCTTACGCCAGTCAGACCTCTTCCGGAGTCTGGCTGGCTTCCCGCAGCGTGCCGGGCGCATGCCCGATAATCCGCTTAAACGCCCGGCTGAACGCCGCCAGCGATCCATACCCCAGCCGCAGCGCGACCGTTTCAATGGGCTGATTTTCATGGCGAATATACTGAATGGCCAGCCGCATCCTCAGCTCGCTGAGATATTTGGCCGGGGTGGTTCCCGTCGCGGCCAGAAACCGTTCGGCAAACACGGAGCGGGAGGTACCCGCTTCTTTTGCCAGGTCCGCCACGTTCCAGTTCAGACCGGGCTGCTGGTGCATAGCGTAGATAGCCCGGCTCAGGCGAGGGTCGCGCAAGACCTGCACCCAGCCCGTCGCTTTTCCACAACCCGCCTCGACCCAGCCGCGCACGATCAGCGCCGCCACCACGTCGGCCAGCCGGGCGAGGATCCCGGCGAAGCCGACCTGTCGCGTCATTGATTCGCGCTCCATCGCCGCGAGCAGCGGATGAATTTCCGGCCAGGTGGACATCAGCCGGCTGACCATCATCACCTCCGGCATCGACTTGATCAGCGGCTGCATCCCGCCCAGCTCGAAATCCATGCACCCGCTAAAGATGATGGTGTTCTCGCTCTCCGGGCAGGGCTCACAGGTAATGGCGCAGACCGAGCTGCAGATGGGTTCGCTGGGAAAGTCGCTGACCGGGGTAATGGTGGCCTTTTCGTCGGAAAGCAGGGCATGGGAATTACCGCCCGGAATAAACAGGGCGTCCCCGCTGCTCAGTTCAAAGGTCGCACCGCTCTCCATTCGCAGCAGGGCGCTGCCGTGGCTCACGAAATGAAACTGCGCTTTACCGGGCGCCTGGTGGAACGCAACGCCAAACGGCGAGCTGGCTTCAATCCGCCGGTATTTCACCCCTGACAGGCGCATGCCGCGTAAAAGTTCGCTGATCAAATCGGGTGACTGTACGGTCATGGCACAACTCCGGACGAATAATCAATAAGTGGAGATTATATGTCATAGATCGTCCAGGGTGAACCTTCTATTCTTTTGCGACAGTTGTCACATTTCTATAACGGGAGAAAAACAGATGAATTCATGTGTCGCGGCGAGCGAGGCGGTAACGCCTGCAAAACCCGCCTGGCGGGCCGTCTATTCACTGGGGCTGGGGGTGTTTGGGTTAATTACGGCAGAATTTCTGCCCGCCAGTTTGTTAACGCCCATGGCCGCGAGCCTGGGCGTGAGCGAGGGAATGGCTGGGCAGGCCGTGACCGCCACCGCGCTCGTGGCGCTGGTGACCGGGCTGCTGATTACCCCGGCAACCAAAAGTATCGACCGCCGCTGGGTGCTGATGTTTTTCTCGGTGCTGCAAATCATCTCCAGCCTGCTGGTGGCCTTTGCGCCCAACCTGCACGTCCTGCTGATGGGGCGCCTGCTGCTGGGGGTTGCCATTGGGGGATTCTGGGCGATGTCGACGGCCACGACAATGCGTCTGGTGCCGGTGGACAAAGTGCCGAAAGCGCTGGCGGTGATCTTCTCCAGCGTATCGATTGCCACGGTGGTTGCGGCGCCGCTGGGAAGCTATCTTGGCAGCCTGATCGGCTGGCGTAACGTCTTTATCCTCTGCATTCTGCCAAGCATGCTGGCGCTGCTGTGGCAGCTCTGGGTCCTGCCGTCCATGAGGCCGGAGAGTAGCGGGAGCCTGAGCACGCTGTTCCGCGTGCTGCGTCGTCCGGGAATGATCGGCGGCATGCTGGCAACCATTCTGATCTTCAGCGGCCATTTTGCTTTCTTCACCTACCTGCGTCCGTTCCTGGAAACGGTAGGGCAGGCGAGCGTAGAGACCATTTCACTGATCCTGCTGGGCTTTGGACTGGCCAATTTTGTGGGCACCTCCGTTGCCGGACATCTTCTGGCGCGTAATCTGCGCCTGACGCTGGCGCTGGTGCCGTTCGCCATGGGCGTTCTCGCGCTCACGATGGTGGCGTTTGGCCATCTGGCCATGCTGGACGGTTTCCTGGTTGCGCTGTGGGGCTTTGCATTTGGTCTGGTTCCGGTGGGCTGGTCAACCTGGCTTGCCACCACCGTTCCGGATGAAGCCGAAAGTGCAGGGGGGCTGCTGGTAGCCTCAATTCAGCTGGCGATAAGCGCCGGTGCAGCCGGGGGCGGGGCGGTCTTTGACCTCAACGGTGCCAGCGGCGTATTCGCCGGCAGCGGCCTTCTGCTGGTAACGGCAATGGTGATTGTGTTTATGGGCGTGAAGGTTAAGGCGGAGTGATCTTTTCCCTCTCCTGCGGGAGAGGGAATTTATAGATATCTATTATTCTAGGCAGTCGCTCTTTCATTCCAAGTGTCTTTAAACATTATATTTCCGTCACAATATTTCCATTCGATTGATTCATATCGCAGTTCGACTTCTTCCATATGAGCACTCGCGATACCTAGCGGGTGCAATAAAGGGGAGATCCTTGTTATCTTGACGTTTTCCAGGATGATGTTGAAGTATTCACGCTCGATCCCGGCGTCATTGATTTTATACATTTTGATTAATGCCGTTTTGAATGTTTTTCCTGTACAGACGGCACGAAATAGATAGGGGGTGACGCGATCTATTTCTTTTTCAAGGGAAATTGGGACATGAAGTCGTGTTCCTGTCAGTTTTCCCGTATTGGAATCGGTGGGGATCCACACCGAGTGGTTAAACGATTTTAGTTCGGTAGAGCCCAATCTCGTAGGCATTAAACACTCCCCTGTAATCGGGGCGTTATTTTCATCTGTAAGCCATATATGTGCTGGTGTAGACATTTATTTACCCTTTGTTTTTGTAGCGAAACGCAATGAAGTAAACAACTAATAAAATAATCCCAAAAATCCTTAGTGCAATTTCTTCATCTTCTATAAAACTCACTACGACAGCACCTAGAATGACAACGAATATTCCAGTGCCATACCAAAAAAAATCATACATAATATCTTTTAAAAAACTTTTTAAAAATTGCATCAAAAATTCTTTTATAGATTTCCACATTATCGCATCATTTTATTTAGCGCATCAGCAATTTCACCATCGGATACAGTGTTTAAGTTAAGATATCCGGTCTTCATTATCACGGGTTCAATAAGAAAATACATCATTTCCAGCTTTTCAACATACAGCGCATGGTAAAACAACGGTTGGAATTTTTTCAGTGTATTTGCGCTGTCTGCCGCATGCTGGACTATGGCGTAAAGGTTTAATACGCTAATTACACCTCCTGTGCCCCAACCAATTTTTTTCATAAATGCACTTGTACGGCCGCGTTCATGTTATTACCATAACAGATGTATGACGTGACGGCATAAATCAACCCATTCTTAGATACCTGCTTTACTGAGTAGTTTGTTGTAAATGGTATTATTCTCTCAAGAATGTTTTTTCTTTGGCTATTGGATTTGTTATGAAGCATCGTTTCAATATAAATCCTAACCATTCTAAAAATTACATCTCTATGCTTAACGAGCTGTGCTACTCCTTCTAAAAACCTTAAATCTTCATAACCTAATCGTTTACATACATCCTGGTAATTATCCGTGAAGCAAGACGTATAATAGAGTAAGCGTGTTGTAGCATCGCCAAGATTATTTAAATATTCAATAGCTCCGTCTCTCACCCCAGCTACGGCGCGATCAAGCCTTAAAGCAAGTTCTTTATCGGACCCTATTTTTTCGATAATCGATTTACTGTAATACATAGCCTGTCCCTGTTGTGTACAGAGTTCATCATGGGCTACGTTGTCACCTGTGGACAGCGATCGCACTCGCATTTTTAAAAGTAAAATAAAGAATATCCACTAACCTATTTTCTAAGTTAATGGGTGCTTTTTTATAATTGATGTGATGAATTAGCAGCCGTTGAATAGACTTAGGATTATCTTAATTTATTAATTCTGCGAGGGGGGAGAGATATTTTGAATAATGATATAATGTGTAGGCCGGGTAAGCGCAAGCGCCACCCGGTATTAAAGTAAGACTTACAGCCCTTTCTTATCCATAAATACCGCCAAATCCACCAGGCGGTTTGAGAATCCCCACTCGTTGTCATACCACGCCAGGATTTTCACCATATTCCCGCCAATCACCAGGGTGGAAAGCCCGTCGATAATCGAGGAGCGCGGGTCGCCCTGGTAATCGCTGGAAACCAGCGGCTCATCGCTATACCCCAGAATGCCTTTCAGTGGCCCGCTGGCGGCAGCGTGACGGAACGCGTCGTTCACCTCTTCGGCGGTCACGTTGCGGCTCAGCGTCACCGTTAAATCCACAATCGACACCACCGGAACCGGCACGCGCAGGGAATACCCGGTCAGTTTACCGTCCAGGGAGGGGATCACTTTCCCCAGCGCTTTCGCCGCGCCGCTGGAGTAAGGCACAATCGACAGCGCCGCCGCGCGGGCGCCGCGCAGATCTTTCTCCGGCTGGTCGTGCAGCGCCTGGCTGTTGGTGTAGGCGTGGGTCGTGTTCATCAGGCCATGCTCAATCCCGAACTGCTGATGCAGCACCTGAGCAGCCGGTGCCAGACCGTTCGTGGTGCAGCTCCCGTTACTGACTACATCGTGGCGGGCGGGATCGTACTGCTCGTGGTTGACGCCCATCACAATCGTCAGGTCGTCGTTCTTCCCGGGAGCGGAAATGATGACGCGCTTAGCGCCGCCGTGAGTGATATGCACTGCCGCTTTTTCCCGTTCGGTAAAGAACCCGGTGGCTTCAATCACCACGTCAACGCCGACATCGCGCCACGGAATATTTGCCGGATCGCGTTCGCTAAAGACGGCGATACGCTGCCCGTCTACCTGCAGCGCGCCGTCGGCCGCTTCAACGGGCGCGGGCAGTTTGCCCAACAGGGAGTCGTGTTTCAGCAGATGGGCGAGGGTTTTGCTGTCCGTCAGATCGTTAATGGCCACAATCTGCAGATCCGGGTTACCCAGCGCCGCGCGCAGGAAATTACGTCCGATACGGCCGAAACCGTTAATACCGACCTTAACCATGGTGCACTCCTTATCTTTCGTTGTCTGGAGTCACTGTAGGCGTCAGGCGAAATGGCGTAAACGACAAAAAAGGATCAGATTAGGCCATTTTCCGGCAGTGAAAGCGCTGGCGATATTCGCTCGGGGTGAGGTGGAGCTGTTTCTCGAACACGCGCCGCAGGTTAATACTGGTGCCAAACCCGCTTTGCCCGGCAATGCGCTCAAGGGAATCGCTGGTCTGCTCAAGCAGCTGGCGGGCAGCGGCCAGACGCGCTTCAGTCACGTAGCGGGCAGGAGAGACGCCGGTTTCACGGGTAAACACACGGGTGAAATTACGCGGGCTCATCGCCGCCTTTTCGGCCAGATTTTCCACGCACAGGTCGGCGGTGAGGTTCTGCAGCATCCAGGCCTGCAGCTCGCTTATCGGGCCCGACGTGCCGGGCTGCTGCAGGCTGTAGCGGCTAAACTGCAGCTGTCCCCCGGGGCGGCGCAGATACATCACCATATCCTGCGCCACGTCGCGGGCGAGGGTAAATCCGTAGTCTTCCTCCACCAGCGCCAGGGTCAGGTCAAACCCTGAACTCACGCCGCCGGAGGTCCAGACGGGGCCGTCCTGAATATACAGCGGACCGCCTTCGACCTTGATCGACGGATACTGAGCCTGCATTGTCTCCAGCAGCCGCCAGTGGGTGGTCGCACGACGACCGTCAAGCAAACCGCTCTGGGCCAGTAGCATCGCGCCGCCGCATATAGAGGCGACCCGCCGGGCGTGCGGTGCAGCAAGGTGGAGCCAGTCGACCACCGCCGTGCTCTCCTGCTCGTTCATGCCGCGCCCGGTGATGATAATGGTGTCCAGCGGTTCGCGCGGATCCAGCTCCGGCAGGCGGTAATCCGCCAGCAGATTCAGGCCGGATTGACCGTGAATCACCTGGTGAGGCTGGGTCGTGGCGATGATAATCCGGTAGCGGGGGTGGGCAAGCCCTTCCGGGTGCAGTCGGTTGGCCTGCATCAGAATGTCGGCGATACCGGCGGCTTCAAACAGCATGCCGCCGTCGGGAACGATAATCAGGATCTTCTTCATGTCCTGAAAAGTACCTTTATTACAGAATAAGTCAAGCGGCGGGCGACCCGGACGTTTCTGGCAAAGCAAAGCGATTTAAGTTGTTTGTTATTTCAGGCGTAATCCCCGATCGTCAGGGCACTGTCTTTGGCGAAACGGCGTCTGAAGGAATGGGTAAACGAAGCTCCCTCTATTTGCATCCGCAGCAGCGCAATCAAATCCACCATCTCGCTTCGGGATTCCTGTGGCGAAGCGAACTGCCCACCTGGCTGTTAATGATGACCATTTATGCTGGCTGGTTTGGCACGCTGGCGTTCTGGCAAACGCTCGGCCTGTTGCCCGCTACGCTGCTGCTTATCGGGTTTACCGCCTGGTATATGTCCCTGCAGCATGAGCTCATCCACGGACACCCGACGCGTTTTGCCTGGCTTAACCAGCTGTTTGGCACGCTCCCGCTGGCGGTCTGGTATCCGTATGGCCTGTACCGGGATTCCCATCTGGCCCATCACCGGTACGACAGCCTGACCCATCCGGTGGATGACCCGGAGTCCTACTATTTTACCGACGAGAGCTGGGCGCGCTTTACCCCGTGGCAGAAGCGCGCAATCCGCGCCCGGAATACCTTCGCCGGTCGGCTGATGCTGTCGCCGCTGCTCGATATTCTTCAGACGCTGGGCAGCGCCGCGGCGGCGTTTCGCCATCTTCACCTGCGGGCAATGGCGATGTGGCTGGTGCACGGTGTGCTGCTGGCGGCACTTTTCGTCTGGATGACGCGCGTCGGTTTTTCACCCGTCTGGTTTGTGCTGGCGGTAAGCTATCCGGCGCTGGCGCTCACTAAAGTCCGATCGTTTTTCGAACATCGCGCGGCGGACGACCCGCTCGCCCGCTCCGTCATTAACGAGGCGGGGCTCTTCTGGCGGGTGCTGTTTTTGAATCTCAACTACCATTCAGTACATCATGATTTACCGGGCGTTCCCTGGTACGGGCTGAGGGCGATCTACCTGCAAAACCGGGAGGCGTACCGGGAGCGAAATCGCGGTTTCCTCGTCAGGGGCTACGGTGAATGGCTGCGACAGTTCTGGACCCGGCCCGTCGACGTCACCGTTCATCCCGGAGTGCAACAAGGGGAAGGGTATGAGTAACCTGCTGGCGTTTCCCATGTACGCCGTGGATCGCGCCGACACCCGCGCGCTCTGGCTGGCGGTAAAGGGGTTACTGGCCGCGCGCGGTGTGCCCGTCGATCGCGATCCCGGCTGGCCGGAGTTCGATCTGCTGGCCCACTGGCGGCAGCCTGGGCTTATCCTCAGCCAGGCCTGCGGCTTTCCGCTGGTCACGCAGCTCCCGGACGTGCAGGTGGTTGGCTGTTTTCACTACACGGCACCGGGCTGCGAAGGGATCCACTACCGCAGCGTTCTGGCGGTGCGCGAGGAGGATCGGCATCTCACGCTGGCTGATTTTCGCGGACGCCGGGCGATCTGTAATTCCCCGGACTCGCAGTCCGGCTACCGTGCGCTGCGAAAAAAAGTGGCTCCCCTGACCGCTGACGGTCCGTTTTTCGCGCAAACGTCCTTTAGCGGCAGCCATCGGCAGTCGCTGATTGATATCAAACGCGGGGCAGGGGATATCGCGGCCATCGACTGTGTTACCTGGGCGCTGCTGCAGCGTCACGAGCCGGAGCGGCTTGCCGGGCTGGCGGTCATCGACCGCACCCCCCTGACGCCAGGGCTGCCGCTCATCACCTCGCACAATACCTCGGCTGAAACGCTGAGCGCCCTTCGCGATGCGCTACGCGCGCTGGTGGATGCGCCGGAACACCGGGACGTTTGCGACGCGGTGCTCATCGACGGTTTTAGCGCGGTGACGCGTCAGGCTTATGCCTCATTGCGAGAATGAAAAATCTCCTGCGCGTCGGTAAAACAGCGCAGCGCCAGCGAGGAGACGGGTTTTTGCCTGCGCATAATCAGGCCGACGGGGGCCTCAATATTCGCGTCGACGATGGGGACTATCCGGAAATGACCGTTCAGATCTTCCAGCCCGTTGTTCAGCGGCATCACGGCGCAGCATACGCCGCTCTGAACCGCCTGAATGATCTGAAACGTGGAGTCGCTTTCAAAAACGGACGTCGGATCGATACCGGCCGCGTTAAAGCTGGCCTCCATATGCGCCCGGTAGTGCATCCCTTTGGTCAGGAACCCCAGCGGAAAATCCATCAGATCGTGCCATGTCAAACTCTCCTGGCGTAGCTGGAAGTGGCGGGTGTCGTGCAGCAGCCCCATCTTCGTTTTGGGCAACTGGATAACGTCGAACAGGCTGGTGTCGATACTGTTAAGGTAGCAAATCCCCAGTTCGAGCTGGTTGCGGCTGACGCCGTCGGCAATCTGCGCTGAGGACATGGAATAGAGGCTGTAGGTCAGCTCCGGGTATTTGTGCGTCAGCAGACGAATAAAGATCATTGGGTCCACGCTCGCCAGCGGCACCATCCCCAGCCGTAATTCACCCACCACCTGGCCTTTGCACAGCGCGGCTTCCGCCTGTAACCCGTCGTGCGCGGCCAGCAGGGCGCGGGCCCACGCGAGGATGCGTTCCCCCTCCGGCGTAAACCCTTCAAAGCGCTGCCCGCGCACAATCAGCACCAGCCCCAGCTCCTCTTCCAGGTTACGGATGCGCATGGAGAGGGTCGGCTGGGTGATGTTGCACTGCGAGGCCGCTTTACCAAAGTGTCGGGTCTGGTCCAGCGCGATTAAGTATTTTAACTGTTTTATATCCATCGTTTTCTCCGCGCGAACGGCCTTACAGCATGCGGATCTCTTTTGAGCGCAGGGTGATGCGAACCGGAACGGATTTATAGGACGGCGTTCCGCTGTCCTTATCCAGATAGTCGAGCGGCACCAGCACGTTGGCCTCCGGGTAGTAGGCGCCGACAGAGCCCGGGGCAATGCTGTAGGCCACCACGGTGATGTCTTCCAGACGCTGCACGCTGCCGGGCAGGGCGGTTTCAATGTCCACGCGGTCGCCGTGTTCCAGTCCTGACTGCGCCATGTCGTCTTCGTTCATAAACAGCACGTCGCGACGGCCAAACACGCCACGGTAGCGGTCGTCCAGGGCGTAAATGGTGGTGTTGTACTGGTCGTGGCTGCGCAGCGTGATCAGGCGCAGAACGTGCTCGCCTTCACCGCTGGCGTTCTCGTGAACGCCGTCGAATACCGAGAACATCGCTTTTCCCGTCGCCGTTGGCCAGATACGCTGCGTTGGCGGCAGCGGCATCCGAAAGCCGCCGGGAACGCGGATCCGCGCATTGTAGTTCTCAAAGCCCGGAATGGTCTGCTCGATCAGATCGCGGATGCGGTCGTAATCCGCCACCAGCGTTAACCAGTCCACGCGGGTGGCGGGCAGGGTGGCTTTCGCCATGCCGGCGACGATAGCGGGCTCCGAACGGAGCCGCGGGGAGGCGGGCTTCAGCTTGCCGGAAGAGGCATGCACCATCGACATGGAGTCTTCGACGGTGATGGACTGACGTCCGGATACCTGAACGTCCAGCTCGGTGCGGCCCAGGCACGGCAGAATAAACGTCTCTTTGCCCACCAGCAGATGCGTGCGGTTCAGCTTGGTGCCAACGTGGACGCTCAGCTCCAGAGATCCCATAGCCGGAAAGCCGCGTTCATGATCGGGCATTGCCACCGCAAAATTGCCGCCGAGGCAGATGAGCGCTTTTGCGCGGCCGTCGATCATCGCCTGCGTCGCCTGCACCGCGTCGTGTCCGTGGTGAGACGGCGGCTCAAAGCCGAACACCGCCTTCAGACGGTTCAGGAAGGCCGGCGCGGGTTTCTCGCTAATCCCGACGGTGCGGTTTCCCTGCACGTTTGAGTGGCCGCGCAGCGGGCAGATTCCCGCGCCGGGCTTGCCGATATTCCCGCGCAGCAGCAGCACGTCAGCGATCAGCCGCACGTTTGCCGTGCCTTTATTGTGCTGGGTAATCCCCATCCCGTAGGTAATGATGGTGGCCTTCGATTTCGCATAGGCCTCTGCGACCTTTTTGAGCGCCGACTGGCTCAGGCCCGACTCGCGCTCGATGTCGTCCCAGCGGGTTTGCGCGATATCGGCGGCAAAGTCCGCAAAGCCCTGGGTGTGCGCCGCAATAAACGCGTGGTCGAGCACGTCACCGCGTTCGGCCTCCATCTCCAGGAGGTGTTTAGCGATGCCTTTCAGGGCGGCGGCATCGCCCCCGGCCTTCACCTGGAAATAGGTCGAAGCGATATCCGTGGAGCCGTAGGTGGCCATTTCGATCACGCTTTGCGGATCGGCGAAGCGTTCCAGGGCGCGCTCGCGCAGCGGGTTAAAGACGATGATCGGCACATTGCGACGCGCCAGCTCGTGCAGGGTACCCATCATTCGCGGATGGTTGGTGCCAGGGTTGTGACCGATGGAGATCACAAGCTCGGTCTTGTCGAAGTCGTCCAGCGAGACGGTGCCTTTCCCAATGCCAATCGAACGCGGTAAACCGACGCTGGTGGCTTCATGACACATATTCGAGCAGTCCGGGAAGTTATTGGTGCCGTATTCGCGGGCGAACAGCTGGAACAGGTACGCCGCTTCGTTAGAGGCTCGCCCGGAGGTATAGAACTCGACCTGGTCCGGTTCGAGCCCGCGCAACACCTCTCCGATGCGCTGAAACGCCTCGTCCCATTCGACGGGCCTGAAGGTATCGCTGTCGCGGTCATAGCGCAGGGGATGCGTCAGCCGACCGTAACCTTCCAGTTCAAAGTCCGATTTTGCCAGCAGCGAGGAGACGCTGTTTTCCGCCAGAAACGCGGGTGTCACGCGCTTGCTGGTGGCTTCCCACGTCACCGCTTTGGCGCCGTTCTCGCAGAACTGGAACGTGGATTTGTGTTCTTTATCTGGCCACGCGCAGCCCGGGCAGTCAAAACCGTCAGGTTGATTGGTGCGCAGCAGCGTCGCGGGGGCATCAAAGGTATCCATCTGGGTACGTACCGCAATGGCCGTGGCTTTTAACGCGCCCCAGCCGCCTGCAGGACCATCATAGTGTCTGATACCGGGCACTGAGCGTCTTTTACTGTTCATACCAACTCCTGATTTGTTCGGTCTTACGGCGACTAAGCCAATAAATCACTGAAGAAGACGATAAGCGACAGCAATGGCGGCCGGATGTCTGTGTGCATCCGATACGGCAAGGTGTCTTATCTTAAATTCTTTTTATTACAGTGATTTAACAGCTATGCCGCATAAATATTTAAAGAAATTATAACGAAATTTTATCATTTTAATAATAAATATTATCTATCATCCGTTAGGTGGGATAGATGGTGGCGAGCGCAGGAGGATGTAGTACCCGTTAAACTTCGAATGAAGCTTTTGCACGGTGGAAAAGAAAATATCCGCGTCTGGCAGGCTCTCGGGCGCATTGGGCAACGCGAGGGCGGCTGGAATGTTTACTCGGGCTTAATGATTAATGGATATAATTTATGCCCTGGTGGGGTATTTTCACAACGTGAAATATAAAGTTATTTTGAGGCGTGAAATTAACGTCATGCTGCATAAGTGAAATAATCCCATTATGACAATAATTGCGATGAATATTAAAGATACCCTGTTAGTGCAACAAATAATTCATCGTCAGTATATTGTTCTGACATCACCAATACGCGAATTCTACTAATTATGGTAGTGGCGATAATAGCGACATTGCGTTAATGAAAGTGATTCTCTTTTGTCTTTTTCATTTATAAAACATAACCTTAAGTCGTAATGAGGTGAGGGAATTAGAGGGGTTAGGCCACGTCGGGTTTTTTTCTCAGATTAATCCTATAATCTTCCGACTGCTTCATTTACCACCAGTTGCGCAGCGGTAAATATTGAATTGATACGAAGCTCATGTAAACTTGTTTACCGTTTGTCAAAATATGTCAGGAACACGCTGGGCCTTATTCTGGAGGGCTCGTGCGGTAGCTATGTCCTTAAAATAGTAACATCCTGAAAATATCCTGGCTATTTTAACAATAGCACTTAAGTCAAACTTCATCCCCTTATCTCCATCATCGAAATATCGCTACGGAAAAGCATATGAAAATGCGCGTACTGTTTTCACTTCTGTTTGTAATGGCGGTGGCGGGCTGTAAAGCGCCGCAGAAACCTGTGATCAACGACGATACGATCGAGACCAGCCAGGTCAACGGCGTAACCTTAACCCACCGTCACGCCGTTACGCCGCCGGCGGAGTTCACGCCGGTCAACGAGCCGTATCGTGCCATGTATCCGGCATCCCTGATGAGCCGTCCTGACTTTGGCGGCAAGGTTATCCGCAACCTCGAGACCGGTAAAACGTATGTGGTGCTGGGGCAGGTTGAACACTACTGGATGGCGCTTGCCGATGAAGGTAACGAGCAGCTGATTGGTTACGTCCCGATGCGTGCCGTTATCAAGGCCGATCAGTACGAGGCCACCGTGCGTAAGCAGGCCATTCGTCCTAAGGCGCGTAAAAAAGCGACCTGTGTTGATGTCGACGGCAACAGCAAAGCCTGCAAAGACAGCGCTAACGGTACCTGGATCCTGAACTAAACGGCTTTCATGAGCGCATTTTTATGAATAATAAAAATTTTCATAAGCTGTGGTTATTCTTTTACGCGGTGATTTTCGCCCTTGTCGGTGGTTGTACGTCGTCTTCACACAGCGACCCCTCCCGCTACAATCTGCAGTTTCAGGCTCATCCACAAATCAATGAATCTGCGCCGCTTAAGGTCCGGGTGCTGTTGCTGAAATCCGATGCGGATTTCATGTCCAGCGACTTCTACTCCCTGCAGAACAACGCGTCAGCCACGCTTGGCGCGAATCTGCTGAACAGCGATGTGTTCTTCCTGATGCCGGGACAGCTGTCGAAAACCCTCAGCGGGCAAAGCTCTCCGGAGGCCCGCTACATCGGCGTGATGGCGGAATATCAGATGCTGGATGGCAAAAAATGGCGCGTTTCACTCCCTCTGCCCGTGCCTGGCGAAAATCACATCTATCAGTTCTGGAAATGGTCCGCAGATGAACTTCAGGCCAACGTCTTCCTCGACGTGAACGGCATTCGGGTCATCAGCCAGTAACGCGCTTCATAACAGGAAACACATCATCATGACCAAAGCAGAAAAGGTCGTCTGGACCGAAGGCATGTTCCTGCGTCCACACCATTTTCAGCGGACTGAAAGTTATCTGCTCAACCATGTTCGTGAATGGGGTGCGCTGCAGCGCTCTTATCTCTGGGGCTTTCTGGACGTTGAACTGGATGAAGCGATGCTTCGCCAGGGATGCATTGCCCTGAGCTACTGCAGCGGGTTGCTGCCGGACGGCACCTTTTTCCAGGTCCGTAACGGGCGCAACGGTCCTGTGCCGCTGAAAATTCCTGACAACCTCACCAATGAAAAGGTGGTGCTCGCGCTGCCGGTTCGTCGCGGCGAGAGAGAAGAGGTGATTTTCAGCGAAGAGCCGGCCTCGCTGGCGCGCTTTATCGCGTTCGAGCAAGAGGTCGAAGACGATAACGCCATGTCGGTGGGGGACGCCACCGTCCAGTTTGGCCGCCTGCGTCTGACCCTGATGCTGGAAAAAGACCTCACGGCCGAATGGACCGCCATCGGCGTGGCGTTTGTGGCTGAGAAACGCAACGACAACCACGTGCGCCTCGATAACAGCTACATCCCGCCGATGCTTAACGCCAATAACAGCCCGCAGATCTACAGTATGATCAACGATCTGCACGGCTTACTGGTGCAGCGCAGCCAGCAGATTGGCGGCCGATTGCGCCAGCCTGGCCGCTTTAACACCTCTGAAATGATCGAGTTTACGCTGCTGTCGCTGGTTAACCGTCACCTGGGCGAGGTGTCGCATTTAAAAACCCTCCCGCTGCTGCATCCGGAAACGCTCTGGCGCAGCTGGCTGCCGTTTGCCACCGAGCTCGCCACCTGGACGTCGCAACGCACCGCTGAAAGCGTGCTGCCGATTTACGATCATGACGACCTGGCAAACTGCTTTAGCAAGCTGATGCTGATGCTGCGCCAGGGACTGTCGCTGGTAATGGAAGACCACGCAATTCAGCTGCCGCTTAACGAACGCTCTCACGGCCTGAACATCGCCACGGTGCCGGAAACCAGCATGGTGCGCGAGTTTGGCTTTGTGCTGGCGGTCAAAGCCAATGTGCCGGGCGAACACCTGCAAACCCATTTCCCGGCGCAGATGAAGGTCGCGCCGGTGTCGAAAATTCGCGATCTGGTCCAGCTGCAGCTGCCGGGCATTATGCTGCGCGCCATGCCGGTCGCGCCGCCGCAGATCCCGTGGCACGCCGGCTACAGCTACTTCGAGCTCGAGAAGGGCAGCGAGCTGTGGCACGAGATGGATAAGTCCGGCGCATTCGCCCTGCATCTTGCAGGGGAGTTCCCGGGGCTGGATATGGAGTTTTGGGCCATCCGTAGCCCGACAGAATAATAAAGCGAGCGCTTAATATGCAGGAACGACAGGACACCGGCAGTGATGCCGCGTTTACCGGAGCCAGTAGCAACAATCAGCTGGTGGCGGCCGCCAATCCGCTGCTCAATGCGATCCCGCAGATCCGTCATTCGGTGTCGCATGACGATCAGGTGGCGCTGCGCCAGCGTCTGATCGATGAGATTCGCCGTTTTGAAGTCCGCTGCCAGCAGGCGGGGCTGCCTTATGAAGTGATCGTCGGGGCGCGTTACTGCCTGTGTACGGCGCTTGATGAAGCCGCCGCGCTCACCCCCTGGGGCAGCAGCGGCGTCTGGTCAAGCAATGGCCTGCTGGTGACGTTCCATAACGAAACCTGGGGCGGCGAGAAGTTTTTCCAGCTGCTGGCGCGCCTGTCGCAGAACCCGCGCGAACATATCCTGCTGCTGGAGATGATCAACTACTGCCTGCTGCTTGGATTCGAGGGGCGCTATCGGGTGCTGGACAATGGCCGCACCCAGCTTGAAACCATCAAGCAGCGTCTGTGGCAGATGATCCGCGGCGTACGCGGCAGCTACCCGCCGCCGCTTTCACCCCATCCGGAAGATCGTCCGGTGCTGCGCAAGCTCTGGCGGCCAATGGTTCCCCTGTGGGCCTGCGTGGCGCTGGCCGGCTTTATCGCCTGTCTGTTTTATATCGTGCTTAACTGGCGTCTTGGCGATAACACCAACCCGGTGCTGGCGAAGATTTACCAGTCTCAGCTGCCGGAAACCACTATTCAGCAGCCGGCTCGTCAGCTACCGGCGGTGCTGAACCTGCGGGGCTTCCTGAAGCCGGAAATCGAGGCGGGCCTCGTCGCGGTGAAAGACGAAGCGGATCGCAGCGTCGTTATCCTGAAGGGCGACGGGCTGTTTGCCTCGGCCTCTACCGTGGTGCGCGACCGCTATGAGCCGGTGATCAACCGCATTGCGCAGGCGATGAATAACGTCAGCGGCAAAATTCTGGTGGTGGGCTACAGCGACAACGTGCCGATCCGCAGCGCGCGCTTTGCCTCTAACTATGAACTTTCTCTGGAACGTGCCCGCTCCGTACAGAAAATGCTGCAGGGAAGCCTCTCTCAGCCTGGCCGCGTGAAGGCGGAAGGGCGGGGTGAGATTAACCCGGTGGCGCCGAACACGACGCCGGAAAACCGCGCCCGTAACCGCCGTGTGGAAATTACTCTGCTGGTGTCGCCTGAAAATACGCAGGCCGAGCTGAACGGATTGCCGCAAGGAAACTAAGGATGCTGACTACACTTCTTTCCATTTTGACCAACCGCATTCTGTGGAGCTTCCTCGGCGTAACGGCGCTGGCGGCGGTGATCTGGATGATTGGTCCCCTGTTGTCCATCGTGGACACCCGGCCGCTTGAGTCCGAACAGAACCGCATAATCAGTATCGCCGTGGTCTACCTGCTCTGGGCGCAGGGCCACATTCTGCCGCGGCTGTACAATGCCTGGCTGAACCGCAAGCTGATGGACAAGCTCAAAGAGAACACCGCCAGTCCGGAAGCGGCGGATCCCCAGAAGCGGCTGAACAGCGAGGAGCAGATCCTCGCCAGCCGCTTTGATGAAGCCGCGCAAATGCTGAAAAAAGCGCACTTCAGCAAAGCGGGACAGGGTGCCCAGTGGACCCAGCGCTTCAGCACGCAATATCTCTATCAACTGCCGTGGTACGTCATTATCGGCGCGCCGGGCTCGGGTAAAACCACGGCGCTGGTCAACTCCGGGCTGCAGTTCCCGCTGGCGGATCGTTTCGGTAAGACTGCGCTGCGGGGCATCGGCGGCACGCGCAACTGCGACTGGTGGTTCACCAACGAGGCGGTGCTGCTGGATACGGCAGGGCGCTACACCACGCAGGAGAGCGAGCAGGTGCAGGACGCCGGCGAATGGCTGGAGTTTATCAACCTGCTGCGCAAGTATCGCCGCCGCCAGCCGATCAACGGCGTCATCATCACCATCAGCATTTCTGACCTGCTTACCCAGTCTGCCGAGGCGTCCCGCCAGCAGGCGGTGAATCTGCGTCAGCGTTTGTCCGAGCTGCATGAACAGCTGGGCATCCGCTTCCCGGTGTACGTGATGGTGACCAAGGCCGACCTGCTTAAAGGCTTCCGCGCCTGGTTTGCCGACTACGACAAAGCGCAGCGCGACCAGATCTGGGGCTTTACGCTGCCATGGGAACAAACCAAACACGCTGACTACGACCTGATGGGCAACTTCCAGCAGGAGTTTTCGCTTTTACAGCAGCGCCTCGATGCCGGGCTGCCGGAAACGATGCTGAAAGAGCACGACGCGAAAGCCCGTGCCGAAGCCTATCTCTTCCCACAGGAGTTCGCCGCGCTGCGTCCGCTGCTGGCGGATTATCTGAGCACGGTCTTCGCCCGCTCCAACTTCGAAACCGAATTCTCCCCGCGCGGGATCTACTTCGCCAGCGGCACGCAGGAAGGCATGCCGTTCGACCGCGTGATGGGCGAACTGAACCGTGCGCTGTCGCTGCCGGAAGGGGCGGAGGCGGATCGCTGGGATTCGGTGAGCAAAGAGGCCCCTATCCCGGGGGCGAAAGGCCAGAGCTTCTTCATCAAGAACCTGCTGCAAAACGTCATTTTCCAGGAAGCCGGGATCGCCGGAGAAAACCGCTGGTGGGAACTGCGCAACCGGGCCGTGATCTGGTCCGGCTACGCGGCGCTGCTGGCCCTGCTGGTGATCCTGGGCGGGCTGTGGCTGACCAGCTATGCCAAAAACAAGGCCTATCTGGAAGAGGTGGATGCGAAGGTGCCGCTGCTTGACCAGCAGAGCAAGGCGCTGCAGAACCAGACCCAGCGTGACCTGTTCGATCTGCTGCCGCTGCTGAACGGTCTGGTTGACCTGCCAAAAAGCGACGCGTTTGACGTGAACGACCCGCCCGTTTCCCGCCGTATGGGGCTTTATCGTGGGGATGACGTCAGCGATGCTTCCCAGTCTCTGTACCAGAAAGCGCTGGATCAGATGCTGCTGCCGGCCGTTGCCATGCACATTACCACCTGGCTTCGCAACGACAACGGCAGCGATGTGGAATACAGCTACGAAGCGCTGAAAGCCTATCAGATGCTCTATCAGCCGAAGCACTATGATGGCAAATTCCTGCACTCGTGGGTGATGCTCAACCTGCAGCGTAACCTGCCGCAGAACGTCACGAAGGCGCAGCTGCAAGAGCTTGAATGGCACCTGACCCAGCTGCTGGAGCCGAAGATTCAGGCCTCCCCGTACGCGCAGGATGAATCCCTGGTTGCGCGCGAAAGGGCGATGATCAACCAGCAGCCGCTCTCCACGAGGGTGTACGGTCGTCTCAAGCGCCTGCTGGAGCATGATGAAAACCTGAAGCCGGTTTCCCTTTCCGACCTGGGCGGACCGCAGAGCGAGCTGGTCTTTTCACGCAAAAGCGGCAAGCCGGTGAGCGAAGGCGTGCCGGGGCTCTATACGCCGGACGGCTACTGGAAAAGCTTTAACGGCCAGATTGACAGCGTTACCACCGCCCTGCACGAGGACGACGCCTGGGTGCTGGGGGCCGCCACGGCGCAAGAGGATAAACAGCAAATCGATAACGCCGTGCGCCAGCTCTACATGCGCGACTTTATCGCTAACTGGGATCGCTTTCTCGCCGACATTCAGCTGAATAACAGCGCCGACCTTTCCCAGCGCATCAACACGGCGCGCCTGCTCTCGGGGGCAAACTCGCCGCTGCGCCGTCTGGTGCAGAACCTGAGCCAGGTGCTGACGCTGTCGCGCAATGCGCCTGCGCCAGAAGATGCGGGTAAAGCGCAGGATCAGAGCAACCGCGCCACCCGTACGCTGGAAGCGCTGTTCAGCAACAATGACAATGCCCCGACGCAGGCTGCCGTGGTCACGCAGGCGCCGGAGCAGCTGGTGACCGACCACTATGCGCCGATGATCGAGCTGGCGCAGCCGCTGGAGAAGGGCGGGAAGACCATCGTATTTGACGATTTTCTCAAGCAGGTGGATGAGCTTTACCGTTATCTGACCGCCGTACAGGACGCCGCCAACAGCGGCATGCCGGCACCGGGCGGCGAGGCGATCAGCCGTCTGCAGGCCAGCGCCGGTCGTCTGCCGGGCGGGCTGCAAACCATGTTCAGCAATATGGCGGTGGGCGCCAGCAGCGATACCCAGCGCCGTGACCTGGAAAACGTGCGTAAGCGCATCAACGTGGAGGTGGGCGGGTTCTGTCGCCAGGCGATTGCCGGTCGCTACCCGCTGGTGCGCAGCGCCAGCACCGAGGTCACCCCTGACGATCTCGCGCGCATGTTTGCCCCCGGCACCGGTTTGATGGACGCCTTCTTCCGCGACAACCTGACCAATAAAGTGGATACCACGCAGGCAAACTGGCGCTTTATGCCGGGCATCGACGGTAAAACGCTGCCGGGAAGCGAAGGGCTGCTGAGACCGTTCCAGCAGGCCCAGTCTATTCGCGACGCCTTTTTTGCTAACGGCGCAACCACGCCGTCTTTCAAGGTGACGGTACGCACCGTGCGAATGGATAACACCATTCTGAACCTGACGCTGGACGTTGACGGCCAGCTGCTGCGCTACAGCCACGGCCCGCAGGCCGTGCAGATCATGAACTGGCCGGGGCCGGGCGGCACCAACCAGGTCCGAATGCAGCTGGGTCTGGCGAACGGCAGCACGGCGACGCTGGTGACGAACGGTGCCTGGGCGCTGAACCGCTTCTTCGATAAAGCGAGCACCAGCCCGGGGGCGGGGAGCCTGAGCCGTCAGGCCACCTTCAACGTTGACGGACATCAGGTCACGCTGGAGTTTGCGCCAAACAGCATTCGCAACCCGTTCCAGCTTCCTCGTTTCTCATGCCCATAACCGCAAGGACAGCCGTATGACGAATACCCCTGCGATGAACCGCTACAGCTGGTATGGCAAATTACCCAGCGCCGGAGATTTTTTGCAGCGCCGCTTTCCTGACACCTTACAGCGCCAGTGGTCCCATTGGTTCCAGGTCGGTCTGCTGGCCTGGCAGCAGGAAGAACTGCGCAGCGGCGAGCGACAGTTCCACAAAGCGCCGGTCTGGAATTTTGTTGTACCGCCTATGCTGGGCAGCCAGATGATCCAGATGGGCTGCCTGCTGCCCGGTCGGGACAGCGTTGGCCGACAGTACCCGGTTTGCCTGCAGCTGAGCTTCGCCCCGTCAGAGTGGTCGACTAACCTGCTCAGTCAGGCCGAGAGCTGGTATCAGCAGCTTGGACGCCTGGGGCTGCACGCGGTGCGCAACAGTTTTTCCGCCTCGCAGCTGGACGAGATGCTGATGTCCATTCCGGCGCCGCAGCCCGTCGAGCCGCAAAAGCGTTCCGACATTCTTGATGTGATTGGCTATGACGAGGACGGCCAGAGCACGCTGGGCTGGCCTCAGGCGGCAGAGTGTTTTGACCCGCTTCGTCAGACCAGCTACTGGTGGACCAACCGCTGCGACGGCTACCCGCTGTACACCCACGTTCACAGCGGTAACTTTACCGGGCAGCTTTTCACCCTGCTGTTCGATCCGGCAGGGGGCGCCCGCCCGGGCCGTCACGGTCTTTATCCGCCTATGTTTGAATAAGCAGGGATCTTATGAATATCGAAGAATTTCTCGCGCCAATAAGCCCCGACAGGCCCTGCGGCGAAAACCTGGAGTACGACGCTGACTTCCAGCTCATGAATCAGGCAGGCCAGGGAAAAGCGGAACAGCAGTTTGGTGACACCATCATCCCGGCGGAGCCGGCTGACTGGAACACGGTAGAAAAATACGCCACCAGCCTGCTGAGCCGCACCAAAGATCTTCGCGTGCTGCTGGCGTTAACCCATGCCTGGACGCGCCGCCGCGGGCTCGCGGGCTACGCAGACGGATTGCTGCTGGTGCAGGAGGCGCTCGCACGCTACTGGGAGCCGCTCTACCCGCTGCTGGAAGAGTTTGGCGAAACCGATCCGTTCTATCGCATTAACGCCCTGGCAGGGCTGAGCGATAAGTCTGACCTTACCGTCGCCGTGCGTAACGCCTCGCTTCTGCGTTCAAACGGCGATGAAATTTCGCTTCGGGATGCCCAGGCGCTGCTGGACGGCAGTAAGACGGAATGCCCGGACTATCCCGGCGGCCGTCCACGGCTGATTGACGAGCTGGCCCGCGGCGACCAGCCGGGAACCGCAGCGGTTATCGTCATTAACGAACGCCTGCTGGCGATTCGCGATCTGCTCACCGGTTATCTCGGCGAAAGCGGGGTACCGGAGATGGAGCAGCTTCTGAAAACCGTTGGGCTGGTTGCCAGCGCCTGTCAGGTGACCGACATCAGCAAGCTCCTGCCGAACCGGGAGGCGCAGGCTGAACAGCACGCCGAGCCGCAGCCTGCGGCTGCGCAACCCGTTCAGCAGGTCACCGACTGGCGCAGCGTGCAGGTCACTAGCCGCGCCGACGCGCAGCTGATGCTGGAAAAAGCGAAGCAGTATTTTGCACAGTACGAACCGAGCCACCCGGCACCGCTGATGATTGAGCGGGTGCAGCGGCTGTCAGAACTTAACTTTATGGACATTATTCGCGACCTGGCGCCAGACGGCGTTAACCAACTGGAAAACATCTTTGGACGCCGCGAATAACGCGTCCAGGCATTATGACGACAGGCATGGAGCCTGCCGTTTCACCTTCACCGCGCATCTTTGATGGAGAACATCATGGCAATGAGTAACAGTGGGCAGAAATTCATCGCACGTAACCGTGCCCCCCGCGTGCAGATCGAGTACGACGTAGAGATCTACGGTGCAGAACGTAAAATTCAGCTGCCGTTCGTGATGGGCGTCATGGCCGATCTGGTCGGCAAACCGGTGGAAAATCTGCCGGCCGTGGATGAGCGTAAGTTCCTCGAAATCGACATCGACAACTTTGACGAACGCATGAAGGCGCTGAAGCCACGCGTGGCGTTCCAGGTGGATAACACCCTGACCGGCGAAGGCAAGCTCAACGTCGATCTGACCTTCGACAGCATGGACGACTTCCTGCCGGATGCGGTGGCCCGCAAGGTTGAGCCGCTGAACAAGCTGCTGGAAGCGCGTACTCAGCTCTCCAACCTGCTGACCTACATGGACGGCAAAAACGGTGCGGAAGAGCTTATCGCTAAAATTCTGCAGGATCCGACGCTGCTCAAATCCCTGAGCCAGTTGCCGAAAAATGACGAAAGCGCGAAAGGTAGCGAGGAATAATCAATGAGCAACCAGACTCAACAACATGAGCAGCAGGCGGGTCAGGCGTTCAGCCAGGATGAATTCAGCGCGCTGCTGAACAAAGAGTTCCGCCCGAAAACTGACCAGGCACGCTCCGCCGTGGAAAGCGCGGTAAAAACTCTGGCGCAGCAGGCGCTGGAAAATACCGTCACCTTCTCAAACGATACCTACCGCACCATTCAGAACCTGATTGCGGGTATCGATGAGCAGCTGTCGCAGCAGGTGAACCAGATCATTCACCACGACGAGTTTCAAAAGCTGGAGAGCGCCTGGCGCGGCCTGAGCTACCTGGTGAACAACACTGAAACCGACGAGATGCTGAAGATCCGCTTTATGAGCATCTCCAAGCAGGAGCTGGGCCGTACCCTGAAGCGCTACAAGGGCGTGGGCTGGGATCAGAGCCCGATCTTCAAGAAGATCTACGAGCAGGAGTACGGTCAGTTCGGCGGCGAGCCGTTTGGCTGCATCGTGGGCGACTACTACTTCGACCACAGCCCGCAGGACGTTGAGCTGCTGGGTGAAATGGCGCGCATTGGTTCTGCGGCACACTGTCCGTTTATCACCGGTACCGCACCGGGCGTGATGCAGATGGAGTCCTGGCAGGAGCTGGCCAACCCGCGCGACCTGACCAAGATCTTCCAGAACACCGAATACGCCGCCTGGCGTTCACTGCGTGAATCTGAAGATGCCCGCTATCTCGGTCTGGTGATGCCGCGCTTCCTGTCGCGCCTGCCGTACGGCATTCGCACTAACCCGGTCGACAGCTTTGACTTTGAAGAGCAGACCGACGGCGCGAACCACAACAGCTACTCCTGGGCGAACGCCGCCTATGCGATGGCCGCTAACATCAACCGCTCCTTTAAAGAGTACGGCTGGTGCACCTCGATTCGCGGCGTGGAGTCCGGTGGGGCGGTAGAAAACCTGCCGTGCCACACCTTCCCGAGCGACGACGGCGGCGTGGACATGAAGTGCCCGACCGAGATCGCCATCAGCGACCGTCGTGAAGCCGAGCTGGCGAAAAACGGCTTTATGCCGCTGGTTCACCGCAAAAACTCTGACTTTGCTGCCTTCATCGGCGCGCAGTCTCTGCAAAAACCGGCGGAGTACCACGACCCGGATGCGACCGCTAACGCGCGCCTGGCCTCCCGTCTGCCGTACCTGTTCGCCTGCTGCCGCTTTGCTCACTACCTGAAGTGCATCGTGCGCGACAAAATCGGCTCCTTCCGCGAGCGCGAAGAGATGGAGCGCTGGCTGAACGACTGGGTCATGAACTACGTGGACGGTGACCCGGCTAACTCCTCCCAGGAGACCAAGTCCCGTAAGCCGCTGGCGGCTGCGGAAGTGCAGGTGCAGGAAATCGAAGACAACCCGGGCTACTACGCCGCGAAGTTCTTCCTGCGTCCACACTACCAGCTGGAAGGTCTGACCGTTTCCCTGCGCCTGGTGTCTAAACTGCCGTCGCTGAAGACGAAAGACGCGTGATGACGATTGCCGGCCCATTGGGCCGGCAACTTTTAGGTGAATACGAGATAGCTAATGAATTTGACTTTGAAAGCGTTAATACGAAAATTCATCAGCTATTTAACCATTTATACGTTGCTAATAATTTCATTCATGCTGTTTGTGACGGTATCCGTCTACTATCTCTTTATCTTTGACTGGCCGGAAGATGTTCCGCGAATCGCAATGCATGGGTTCTTATGTGTTGGACTTAATTCATTAGCGATAGGCATATACGTTGTCGCAGAGAAATGGAAAGAAAAATCGAGTATTTAACGTGGGCTGAGGCGCTGCGGGGCTTGGGGCAAAGGATATAAGGTGAAATATTTCTTTTTTTTCCTCGCATGTATGACTTTTTATGTGTGTGCCGGAAATAACTATCCTGATTTTTATCAGCAGCAAACATACCGGCAGGTTTTAAAAGATTTAGTTCTGGCGCGCTGTCTTGCGCAGGTGGCAGATAAAGGCAGCCAGTTTTCTGCTGATGCGGCCCGCAGTGCGAGTGCATTCATTGAGTGGATACCTTTTGATGCCGAAAATGGCACTGATAAAGTGGATGCCCTCATCGGAAAATATAAAAATCAAATTAATGGTTTTCATTCAGAGCGAAAACCCGATGTCAAAGGTGTAACCTTAAACTGTTTGCGTCTTTTTCATAGCGATGAGCTGAACAAACTGGTTCCGCAGGTCATCATAGGCGATCCTGATCGTACCTGGATTCAGGATAACCCGCAGTAGTAAAAGACTTCACATTCTTTCCGTTCATTCTGGGGGAATGTAAGACTGTCAAATGACACGGGTCATTTGATGTGAGGCAGAGGTAAAATATGGACGGTTTTATTCAGCCCCATGCTTTCCTGTTTGCCATATAAGGGCTTTTTCGAAAGCAATATTGTTCATCCACGAAGAGTAGATATTATGGCTATTGATATGTTTCTGAAGGTCGAGGGTGTTACGGGCGAATCTAAAGATTCTAACCACACCGGCTGGACTGATATTACCTCCTTCTCCTGGGGCGCTTCCCAGCCGGGTAATATGAGCGTTGGCGGTGGCGGCGGTGCCGGTAAAGTTAACTTTAACGACCTGCACGTTAACGCGCTGATCGACAAATCCACTACAGCAGTCCTGAAACACTGCGCCAGCGGTAAGCACCTGACCAAAGTTGAGCTGTCCGTCTGCAAAGCGGGTGGTCAGCAGGTTGAATACACCCGCATCACGCTGGAAGACGTTCTGGTGACTTCCGTTCAGTACACCGGTGCTGACAACGGCGATACCGTTGGTGTGACCTACGCATTCCAGGCTGCGAAAGTGAAACAGCAGTACTGGGAGCAGACCACCGCCGGTGGTAAAGGTGCTGAAAGCAGCGCTGGCTGGAACATCAAAGAAAACAAAGAAGCGTAATTGCGCATGTGGCCGGGGAGTTTTCCCCGGTCATTATCAACCGGGAAGGAAGATAGCATGGCAAGTTTGCAGGAAGGAGGCGCCCGTCCTCTCACCATTGGCGAAATAGCACTGGCGCGCTCGGTTTTTGGTGACGCAATAAAATACTCAGAAGTTAAAGTCCATAATAAAAGCTATTTGCCCTTTAATATGCAGTCAAACAATGTTGCGATGACGCCTAATGGCGAACTCTATTTTCGGGAGCCGCATTATCGGGACGACTTCTCGACAGAAGTTCCACGATATAAACACTGGTTTATTCACGAGATGGTGCATGTGTTGCAGCACCAGATTGGAATGAATGTTCGTACCCGAGGGGCATTCAGTTGGGCAGCAAGTTATAATTATTCTCTGCCCCCCGATAAAAAGCTATCGGACTTTGGTATGGAGCAGCAGGCTTCTATCATTTCAGATTTTTATTACCTGATAAATTACGGCCTGGGTGATTTCCGAAATATTGCAGGGTTTGAGGGGATTATCGGACCAGATCTGAAGGAAAAATACCTGCAGGTATTATCGTTGTTTATTCAAAATCCTAAAGACCGGCGGGTATGGTTATGAAACAGTTACTCAGTGTTGTGGCAATCGCATTAACGGTGAGCGCCTGTGTCTCTCATCCGGCACAATATCAGCCGCTTTCGGTTACGCTAAAGAACAACGAACCCTGCTTTGCTATTCCCGCTGACTCCGGGTTAGACGCGCCTGTCACCAGCCATTCGCCCACCATAATGAAACGCGCGGGAAATGAATGGAAAGCAATATCGCCGCCGTCAACGTTTAGCCCTGAGGTGACGTTAACGACCCAACAATGTCATCAGTGGACGGGGATTACGTGGCAAGCGGGAGAATATGATGTTGCTCTGAAAGTGTCAGGGAAAAACGATTCTATTCGCTATGCGGCCCGTTTCACCTTACAGGAAGGTACCTCAGGCCAGTTTAAGCTTACGCAGACTGAATAGAATATGTTAACCCCAAACGCCGCCGTTCTCGTCCCGAGAGCGGCAGCGTTTGAGCGCTAATCATACCAGCAGGAATACGCCATGCGATTCACGATTATTTCTACGAAACCCGGTCATCAGCCGCCGCAGAGCAGCTGTGATTTTTACGCCCCGGGCGGCACCATTGGGCGCGGTACGGATAACAATCTGGTATTGCCGGACAATGACCGCACCATCTCGCGTCTGCAGGCCATTGTTCACGTTGATGCCCAGGGTGAATGCCGCGTCACCAACCGTGGCAGCGTCACCCGCGTGGTATTAAATGACATTCCGCTGGAGCGGGGCCGTCAGGTTGAGCTGCAGGATGGCGACATTCTCGGAATTGATGAATACCGCATCGAAGTGACCGAGCTTATCCACGATACGCAGCCGGTAAGCCGCATGGCGGCCAGCATGCAGCAGCAGGCTCGTCCAGCCGCGCCAGCGCCCGCTCCGCAGCCGAAACCGGCAAGCGCCGCCCCGCGCGGGAAGAGCGAGCCGACAGCCGTGCCAACGGAAATCTGGGATAGCCTGATGCAGGAGTTCTCTATCTCCGACAGCATCTCCAGCAACCGCACAAAGCCCCAGCCCGCTGCATCGCACGATCCCTTCACCCAGCCCGCGGCGCCGGAGCGTAACGCCGAAGATCCGCTGGCGATGTTTAACGACAGCGATCCGAAGCTTGAGCGTAAGAATGTCGACCCGGACACGCTGTTCAGCGATGAGGCGCTGTTCAAAAAAGAGAGTATTTTTGACGACGTCACCCCGTCAACGCTGGTGCCGCCGAGCGAGACAGCTCCCGTGCAGCCAGAAGAAGAGGCAGCGGATGAGCTCGACCCGCTGGCCCTGTTCGGTGGTAAGGCCAGCGCGCCCGCCGCGCGTAATGACGACCCACTTGGGCTGATGGGCGGCGCGCCGTTAACCCATCCGGACGACATTGCCGACGAAAAGCCGGAGCCGGAAACGGAACCAGCACCGGCGCAGGAGGAGGACGTGCTTGCCGCTTCCCCACTGTTCGCCCCTGAGCCGCAGGAGGCCCCGCGCGCTGAAGAAGAGCCCGCGCGTCCGGATTACGCAGGTTTCACCATGCCTACGCCGCAGGCCGTTGCGCGCAGTAGCGCGCAGACGCCTAAGGGCCGTCTGCGCATTGACCCGGTCAATAACGCCGCTTCCCCGACAGCCACGGCGAACAGCGGTGAGAAGGGCGAAGTGCTGCAGGGCGAGCTGCTGGAGGCGCTGCTGGAAGGCATGGGTCTCAGCGAAATGCAGCCGGTGCCGCAGTTTGACCGTGAAAATATGCGTCAGCTGGGCCAGATCCTGGGCATGTTCTCCCAGGGGACCGTGGCGCTGCTCTCTTCGCGCTCCATCCTCAAGCGCGGCGTAAAAGCCGATATGACCATGGTGCTGGACGATGCCAACAACCCGTTCAAGCTGCTGCCGACCGGGAAAACCGTCCTGATTCAGATGTTCGGCACGCCGATGCCGGGCTTTATGCCGCCAACCAAATCCGTGCGCGACGCGCTGATCGACCTGCAGGCGCACCAGCTGGGTATGATCTCCGGTATCCGCGCCATTATTGCCGCGATGCTGCAGTCCTTTAACCCGGAACAGCTCGAAGAGCAGGCGAAGCAAAACGGGATGACCTCTCGTCTGGCGCTGCCGGGAAGCCGCAAAGCCGCCCTGTGGGACTATTTTGTTCGCAGCTACGGTGAGACGGCCGGCGAGATTGAAGATGACTTCCACACCCTGTTTGGCGAAGCCTTCCTTCATGCGTATGACATGGAGGTGAATCAGTACAAAGACTCACAGAGCGGATCGGAAGACAAATGAATATCGCAACGGCTTCTCTCTCCCGCCAGGGGACGCGCGCCAGCAACCAGGATCAGACGGGAGAAACCATCGGGGAACGTTCAGCCTGCTTTGTCGTCTGCGACGGCATTGCTGGCCTGCCGGGCGGTGAGGTTGCCGCTGAACTGGCCCGCAACAGCATTATCTCCCGCTTCGATGGCGACAAACATCTTAATGCGCAGCATATTCGCGACTACGTGCAGACCGCGAATCGCACCATTTTGAGTGAACAGCAGGCCGTTCAGGACTATCGCCGGATGGGCACGACGCTGGTCAGCCTGTTCATTGACCGGGATTACGGCCTGGCCTACTGGGCGCACGCGGGCGACAGCCGCCTGTACCTGTTCCGCCGGGGATGGCTGTGGCACGTCACCACCGACCACAGCCTGGTGCAGCAGATGAAGGATGCCGGGCACCAGACCGAGAACCTGAACAGCAACCTGCTGTATCTGGCGCTGGGGATTGAAAACGGTGGGCCGGAAGCCAGCTACAGCGACGTGGTGCAGGTCGAAGACGGCGATGCGTTCTTACTCTGCACCGACGGTTTCTGGCACGGCGTCAGCGAAGAGCAAATGAAGCAGTCGCTGCATATGGTCAATACGCCACAGGAGTGGCTGACCTTAATGAACCAAATCATTCAAAAGAATGGCGAACAGGAGGGGAACGCTCAGGATAACTATACTGCCCTGGCGGTATGGATGGGCAACCCTCAGGACACCACTTTGCTGCACACCCTCTCTGATGCAGCACAATTTCTTCCCTGCGGAACTGATTAGACACACAAGGAACGATATGAAACTTTGGCTATCGGGTTTGGCAATTCTGGCGGTGACCTCCACCGCGCAGGCTGAAAATTTCCGCATCGTGCAGTCTCCTGCGCAGAAGCTGGATATCTGGATCGACAACATCAAAGACAACACCCCGCAAAGCTGGTGTAAGCCAGAGGTGGCGCTGCGTATTGTGGCGAACGGCAAGAAAGACGTCTCCGTGCTGGAAAACTTTGTGCCGCGTCTTGGCTCACTGCTGGAACACCAGTGCAGCAAAGTGAATAAGCTCAGCTGGACGCTTAACGATCCGGCGGGGACGACGCTGGCGCAGGGCACGGCAGGCAAAGCGCAGGAGTGGGCGCTGGTGGTGAAACAGGCGCAGGCTGAGCCCGCCGCGACCCCGACCGCAACCGCAACTGCGGCCAGCGGCGCGTTGCTGCCGCCAGACCAGAACGTGGCAGCCAATACCGTTGCCGCCGACCGCACGCCGTGGCAGGAGTTTACCCTTCAGGACGGCTGCCACCTGCGCACCTTCTGGGAAGGCGGCGCTTCCGCACCGGCGCTCTTCATTCCGGATTCTGATACCACCCGCTGCGGTAACGGCAGCTGGCTGAGCGGACACACCGTCATTTCTCAGTCCCGCAGCGGCGGGCAGAAAGAGATGGCGGTGACCTACATTCATGGCTTCCCGGTAACGGGGCTTAACCAAAGCGCTGACCCGGAAAACGCGCTGATCACCTCCGTTAACAAAGAGCGCATGGTATTCAGCACCCCGAACAGCGACCAGAGCTGGATGATCCTGCCTTACGATCCCACCCTCAACAGCTGGAAGAGCAACGGCACGGTGGCGGTAGAAATTTCGCGTGAAACCGCCAGCGACGATGCCAAACTGCAGGCGCGTATCGACGCGGTGAAAAAAACGTGGGGCGCCTGGGTTGCACCCGGTACCCCGCTGAATATCGTTCTGATTGACACCCTGCGCCCGCAGCTGCGCGATCCGGCAATCGGCGCATGGCGCGCGGCGAATTAAGGAGTGGCTATGAATACGCTCTATCAACACCTGGCGGGTGAGTCGCTCGGCGACGCGCTGGCGCGTCTTGAAGCAGAAATCAAAGCCCGTCCGGCGGATGCCGACCTCCGCGCCGCGTTCGTGCAGTTTTTAACCCTCAGCGGCAACTGGACCCGGGCGCTGACCCAGCTGAAAAGCTGGCTGGCGCTGAAGCCTCAGGCGAAGCCCACCGTCACGCTGCTGGAGCAGTCCATTCAGGGCGAGCTGCAGCGCGCGCAGGTAATGGCCGGCGCGCAGCGTCCTGCCATGCCTGAAACCCAGTGGCCGTGGCTGACCACCCTTGCCGCGGCGCTGGGCGAGGAGGGCGAGCGCGCGCAGGCGCGGCGTCTTGAAGCCCTTGACCTGGCTCAGGCAAACCCGGGCCGCATCGTCCTCGAAAACGAGGAGACGCAGGCGTTTGACTGGCTGATGGACGGCGATGCTCGTCTCGGCCCGGTGTGCGAAACCATTGTAAACGGCCGCTATTTCTGGCTGCCGTTTAGCGCGATTGCGGAGATCCGTTTTCAGGCCCCGGCCAGCGTCACCGACCTGGTCTGGCGCCATGCGCTGGTACGCCTTACCGACGGCACGGAACAGGTGTGCCAGATCCCGGCGCGCTATCCTTTTGGGGACGATGCCTCCGATGCGGTCAGGCTGGGGCGCACCACCGAGTGGCGTCCGCTCGACGAGGACGGCACCCTTTACGAAGGGATGGGGCAAAAAGCCTGGCTGAGCGAACAAAGCGAAAGCCCGCTGCTGACGCTAAGCCTCGTAACGTTTGCGACGGATGGAGCCGATGAGTAATCCCGCTGGCGAAGGCGATCTGCTGCGCAGCGGCTGGCAAGCCCGCAGCAAGCAGGAGAAGGTGGGGGCGCGCGACAAAATGCAGCCCTCGCTGCTGGATCGTCTCACCGATAACGACCCGGAAAAAAAGCGTGAGTCGGCCAACAGCAATCTGATCACCCACGCCGCGCTGCGCCGCAATGTCCTGCGAGATCTGCAGTGGCTGTTTAACACCATCAACCATGATGCCTCCGGTGATTTGAGCGCCTTGCCGCACGTGAACCGCTCGGTGGTTAACTTCGGCGTCGCCCCGCTAGCCGGGAAGCGAATGTCGGATATCGAATGGCACGATATTCAGCGCAAGCTTACCGAGGCCATCATCAATTTTGAACCGCGCATTTTGCCGCAGGGGCTGCAGGTTCGCTGCGTATCGGATACTTCCTCGCTGGATCTGCACAACGTGCTGTCCATCGAGATAAAAGGGCGCTTATGGTGCGTGCCGTACCCGCTTGAGTTCCTGTTTCGCACCGATGTCGATCTGGAAAACGGCCATTTTGAACTGAAAGATGCGGGGTAATCATGGAAAGTAAACTGCTCGAGTATTACAACCGCGAGCTGGCCTACCTGCGCGAAATGGGGGCCGAGTTTGCTGAGCGCTATCCGAAAGTTGCCGGACGGCTGGGCATGCGCGGTATCGAAGTGGCGGACCCGTACACTGAACGCCTGATGGAGGGCTTCGCCTTTCTCACCTCCCGCGTGCAGATGAAAATGGATGCGGAGTTTCCGCGCTTCTCCCAGCGCCTGCTGGAGATGATTGCGCCGAACTACCTCGCGCCCACGCCCTCGATGGCAATTGCCCAAATTGAGCCCGACAGCAGCCGGGGCGACCTGAGCAAAGGCTTTATCGTGCCGCGCGGCACCATGATGGACAGCCTGGCGCTGAAGAAGACGGGCGTCACCTGCAGCTATACGACGGCGCACGACGTCAACCTGCTGCCGGTGAAAATCGACAAGGTTGAGCTGGGCGGCGTTCCCGCAGACCTGCCGCTGGCGCAGCTGGGCCTGAGCCAGCGGGGGATTAACAGCGCCTTACGGATCCGCATCGCCTGCGACGGTCCGCAAAACCTCGGGCACCTGGATTTTGACCGGCTCGAGTTTTTTCTCAGCGGCCCGGACATTGAAGCGCTGAAGCTGCTGGAGCTGGTGATGGAGCACCATGCCGGGATCGTCTGTCAGACGGTCAGCCAGCATCCGCAGCGACAGCTGCTGGCGTCGGACGCGCTGCGTCAGGAGGGCTTTGGGCCGGAACAGGCTTTGCTTCCGGACGATCTGCGCAACTTTGACGGCTACCGACTGCTGCAGGAGTATTTTGCCTTCCCGGCCCGTTTCCGCTTTATCAGCCTGAGCGGTCTGAGCAAGCTGGTTCAGCGTTGCGAAAACGAAAAAGCCTTTGATGTTTTCATCCTGCTGGATAAGTCGGATGAACAGCTGGAGCGCGTGGTCGACGCCAGCCATCTGGCGCTGCACTGCACGCCGGTGATCAACCTCTTCCCGAAGGTGGCGGCCCGGCAGAAGCTGAACGAAGGCCAGCATGAATACCATCTGGTAGTCGATAACATCCGGCCGCTGGACTATGAAATTTACGCCGTGAATAAAATTTTCGGCAGCGCCGACGGGCAGCGCGATGACCAGACGTTTCGTCCTTTCTGGAGTACCTGGAGCGGCGACGCGGGCAACTACGGGGCCTATTTTTCGCTGCGCCGGGAGCAGCGCGTGCTCTCTGAGCATGCCCTGCGCTATGGCACCCGTACCGGCTATATCGGTTCAGAAGTGTTTGTTTCGCTGGTGGATGAACAGCACGCGCCGTGGCAGGAAAACCTGCGCTATATTTCTGCCGAGGTGCTCTGCACCAGCCGCGACCTGCCGCTGATGCTCCAGCAGGAGCTCGGGCAGTTCATCATGGCTGACTCCATGCCGGTGAAATCCCTGACCCTGCGTAAAGGGCCGACGCCGCCGCGTCCGGCGCTGGCCGAAGGGTTCAGCACCTGGCGGCTCATCAGCCAGCTGCAGATGAACTACCTCAGCCTGATGGACAGCGAAAATGAAGACGGCGCGGCCGCGCTGCGCCAGCTGTTAGGCCTGTACGCTAATCTGGCCGAAACGCCGGTTGCGCGTCAGGTGGAAGGCGTTCGCCACTGCGTGCTTGAGCCGGTTCACCGCCGCGTGCCGGAACCCGGTCCGGTCGTTTTCGCCCGCGGAATTGGCATTACCCTGACGGTGGACGAGCGGGCGTTTTCCGGCGCCAGCCCCTGGCTTTTCGGCAGCGTGCTTGAGCGCCTGTTTGCCCGGCTGGTGTCGATTAACAGCTTCACGGAATTCACCCTGAAAAGCCAGCAGCGCGGCGAAATCGGCTACTGGGCGCCGCGAATGGGTAAAAGGGCGCTGCTATGAGTGACGTTGCTGCCGCACCGCTGCGCGTTCACCGCCTCACGCCGCTGCCAGACAGTTTCTGGCGCGGGGTGCGCGAGACGCCGTGGCGCTATGACCTGTTCCAGCTGCTAAGGCGCATTGACGCCCAGGGGGGCGAGCGCTATCCGCTGGGACGCGCGCCGCTGCCGAAATTTGAGCCGTTACGCATCGGCCAGCAGCCGTCGATGAGCTTCGCGCCTTCCACGCTGGCACAGGTACGACAGCGGGAAGAGAGCGGGCTGCACGAGGTGTCTATCCTCAGCTTCGGGCTGTTTGGCCCTAACGGCCCGCTGCCGGTCCACATGACCGAATACGCCCGCGAGCGTATTCATCATCATCAGGACAGCAGCCTGAGCGCGTTTGCCGATCTGTTCCACCATCGCCTGACGCTGCTGTTTTACCGCGCCTGGGCGGACGCGCAGCCCGCCGTCTCCCTTGACCGCGCCGACAACCGGCGCTTTGAGGGGTACCTCGCGTCGCTGATTGGGATGGGGCAGCCGGGCCAGATGAGCAAAGGCAGCCTGAGCGCCCATGCCCGCTTTACCCACGCCGGGCACCTGACCCGTAACGGGCGGGATCCGGAGGGGCTGGAAAAGATCCTGCGCAACTACTTTAACGCGCCGGTCAGGCTGGTAAGCAACGTGCCGCAGTGGATGCCGCTCTCCGCGCGGGAGCAGGCGCAGCTGGGAGCAGGGCGCCGCATGCCGCGCATGGGCGAATCCGCCTTTCTGGGCGTTGCGGTGCGCGACGTGCAGCACAAGTTTCGCATCGAGATCGGCCCGCTGAGCGCGGAGGAGTACAACCGCTTCCTGCCGGGCGAAGCGTGGGTCACCGAACTGCGCGACTGGGTGCGCCAGTATGCCGGGCTGGAATTTGAGTGGGAAACGCGGGTGATCCTGCGCGAAGACGCGGTGCAGGGCACCACGCTCGGCGGCGACGGGCGATTAGGCTACAGCACCTGGCTGGGCCACCAGCCCCAGCCTGTCCCGCGTGGCGATCTGGTGTATCGCGCAGAGCGGTAATCCTTCCGTATACCGAATCATTGTTAATGGAAACTAACATGTCAGAAATTAGCCGTGCCGTGCTTTTCGGCAAACTGGATACGCTGTTATTTACTTCTCTGGAAAGCGCCACCGCGTTTTGCAAGCTGCGCGGCAACCCGTACGTGGAGCTGGTGCACTGGCTGCATCAGCTGATGCAGCAGCAGGAGGGCGATCTGCAGCAGGTCATCCGCCACTTTGCCCTCGACGAACAGCAGCTGACGCGCGATATCGTCGCCGCGCTGGACGCCCTGCCGCGCGGGGCGAGTTCCGTTTCCGACCTCTCCGAACATATCGACAGCGCCGTGGAGCGCGCCTGGGTTTATGGTTCGCTAAAGTTTGGCGTCAGCCGTATTCGCGGCGGCCACCTGCTGATCGGCCTGTTCAAAACCTGGAACCTGGCCAACGTGCTGAAAAGCATCTCGGCGCAGTTCACCCGTCTTAACGTCGAGGTGCTGATTGAGCAGTTTGATGCCATTTGCGCCAACAGCAAAGAGACGCAGCAGGCCACTGCCGCGGTTGACGCACCGGCGGGGGCGGTACCGGCTGCGCAGGGGACGCTGGCCCAGTACGGCCAGGACCTGACCGCCCGCGCGCGTGACGGCAAGATTGACCCGGTTGTCGGGCGTGATGAAGAGATCCGCCAGATGGTCGATATTCTGATGCGCCGCCGTCAGAACAACCCGCTGCTGACCGGGGAAGCCGGGGTCGGCAAAACGGCGGTGGTGGAAGGGCTGGCGCTGCGTATCGCCGACGGCGACGTGCCGGAGCCGCTGCAAAATATTCAGCTGTGGCTGCTGGACATCGGCATGCTGCAGGCAGGCGCCGGCATGAAAGGCGAGTTCGAGGCCCGACTGCAGGCGTTAATCAATGAAGTGCAGTCCAGCGCCACGCCGATTATTCTGTTTATCGATGAGATCCACACCCTGATTGGCGCAGGCGGCCAGCAGGGCACCGGCGATGCCGCCAACCTGCTGAAGCCCGCGCTGGCACGCGGTCAGCTGCGTACCATCGGCGCCACGACCTGGGCGGAATACAAAAAATACATCGAGAAAGATCCGGCGCTGACCCGTCGTTTCCAGACGGTGCAGGTCCACGAGCCGGACGAAGCGAAAGCCGTTCTGATGCTGCGCAGCACCGTGTCGCCGCTGGAGACGCACCATCAGGTTCTGCTACTCGACGAAGCGGTCAGCGCGGCGGTGAAGCTATCCCATCGCTATATTCCGGCGCGTCAGCTGCCGGATAAAGCCGTTGCCCTGCTCGACACCGCCTGTGCCCGCGTCGCGGTCAGCCAGAGCGCGCCGCCGGCGCAGCTGGAAGACTGCCTGCGCCATCTCGCCGCGCTGGACGTGGAAATCGAGATAGCCGAACGCGAAGCGCGCGTGGGAGCCGGTGACGCCGGGCGCGTAACGGCATTACGCGCCGAGCGCGACGCGTATGAAACCAAACGTGAAGCCCTGGCCCAGCGCTGGGAAGAAGAGCGCAGCCTGGTGCAGGAGATTATCCGCCTGCGCGCGGCGCTGTTCGCGGCGGGCGAAGACGATGCCGCCGAACTGCGCGGCCAGCTGGCGGAGCAGCAGCTGGCGCTGAACGCCTTACAGGGCGATGAGCCGCTGCTGTTTGCCGCGGTGGATGAAAACGTTGTCGCCGCCGTGGTCTCCGACTGGACCGGGATCCCGCTGGGCCGGATGGTGAAAAACGAGATCGACGCGGTGCTGAACCTCGCCGATACGCTGAACCAGCGGGTCATCGGCCAGCGTCACGGGCTGGACCTGATTGCCCGCCGCGTCAAAACCTCGCGGGCGAAGCTCGACGACCCGAACAAACCGGTGGGCGTCTTTATGCTATGCGGCCCGTCCGGCGTCGGTAAAACGGAAACCGCGCTGGCGCTCGCGGAATCGCTGTACGGCGGCGAGCAGAACGTTATCACCATCAATATGAGTGAGTTCCAGGAAGCGCACACCGTTTCCACCTTAAAAGGTGCACCTCCGGGGTACGTAGGGTATGGTGAAGGCGGGGTATTAACCGAGGCCGTTCGCCGTCGCCCGTACAGCGTAGTGCTGCTGGACGAAATTGAAAAAGCGCACCCGGACGTCCACGAGATCTTCTTCCAGGTCTTTGATAAAGGCTGGATGGAGGACGGCGAGGGGCGCCACATTGATTTCCGCAACACCATTATTATTCTGACGTCCAACGTGGGCACCGACCTGATTAGCGCCATGTGTGCCGATCCGGAGCTGATGCCGGATCCGGACGCCCTGAGCGGCGCGCTGCGCCAGCCGCTGCTGGAGGTGTTTCCCCCCGCGCTGCTGGGCCGTCTGCTGGTGGTACCGTACTACCCGCTCAGCGACGATATGCTGGGGCAGATTGTTCGCCTGCAGCTTAAGCGCATCCAGCGTCGTCTGGAAGAGAATCACAACATCATTTCTGAGTTTGACGACAGCGTGGTGGAACAAATTGTTCAGCGCTGCACCGAGGTGGAGTCCGGCGGCCGCATGGTGGATGCGATCCTCACCAACACCTTGCTGCCTCAGATGAGCCAGATATTACTTACCGCCAGCCGCAGCGACGAGCAGTACCGACGTCTGCACGTCACCTGCGAGCAGGGCGAGTTTCACTGTCAGTTTGCCGCGTAATAATCATCAAGAGAACTGTAAAAGATGACGGATAATGATAACAATCGGACTGTCCCAAACGCGCTCCCGGTCGGGTACCGCTTCAACGAGTTTGAAATCAAAGAGGTGATCGGCGGCGGCGGTTTTGGCATCGTTTATCGCGCGTGGGATCACCAGCTCGAACGCACTATCGCTATCAAAGAATTTATGCCTTCCTCGCTCGCCGTGCGCGGCGACGACATGACCCTGGTGCTGCGCAGCGAGCGCTTTGGCAAAGCCTTTTCCGCCGGTCTGAACAGCTTTATTCAGGAGGCGCGCCTGCTGGCGCGCTTTAACCACCCGAACCTGCTGCACGTCCTGCGCTTCTGGGTGCAAAACGACACGGCCTATATGGGGACGCTGTTTTACAGCGGCACCACGCTTTCGCGCCTGCGCGAACAAAAGCCGGAGCTGATTAACGAAGCCTGGATCCGCCGCACGCTGCCGATGCTGTTTGGCGCGATCAAGACCATCCACGACGAAGGCTATCTGCACCGCGATATCTCTCTGGATAACATCCAGATCCAGGATAACGGCCTGCCGGTGCTGCTCGATTTCGGCTCCGCGCGCCGCACGATTGGTAACCTTTCTGACGAAACGGAAACCATGTTGCGTCCGGGCTTTGCGCCGATTGAGCAGTACACCGACGACAACGAAAGCGAGCAGGGCCCGTGGACGGACATTTACGCCCTCGGCGCCGTGCTGCGTACCCTGATTGTGGGTTCGCCGCCGCCGGTCAGCGTGGTGCGCTCCATTCAGGACACCTGTAAACCGCTGGTCGAGCTGATGCCGCAGGGCTATTCCATTCCGCTGCTGCAGGCCATCGACCGCGCGCTGGCGCTGCACATGGAGGACCGCCCTCAGTCTATCGACGAGTTCGCCGCGCTGATTGAGATGCCGGTTGCCGGTATTAACGACGTGCTGACGGCGAAAAAGCCCGGCACGATGCTGGTTCCGGTCGAAGACGAAAGCCCGGCTTCGGCACTCGACTGGCGTCGCTACAAGATCCCGGGCATGGTTGCCGCGGGCGTGCTGGTGGGTGTCGTTGCCGGCGCGATGCTGTTCAGCGGCGGTGGCCATGACGCGCCTGAGCAGGCTGCACAGGCACCGTCCGAGACGCGTCCGGCTGAAACAGCCGCAAACGCGCCGGACGTGAAGCCAGAAACGACGACGGTGAACGAGCAGGCGACTGCGCCAGCAGCGGCGCAGCAGACGCCACCGCCTGTCGAGGCCAGCCCGGTTGCGTTGGTTTATATCCGTATTCTCGACGGCGAAACGCTGAAAGTGAACGGCGAGCCAAAAGCGCTGCGTCCGGCGAATAACGGCTACGCGTCGCTCAAGCTGCCAGCCGGCGAGGTGAAGATTGAACTGCAGGGCAACGGCAGAACGCGCAGCCAGACGCTGGATATCGCCAAGCCGGGCACCTGGCTGGTGAATCCGTAAGTCAGGCAGGGACAGGGAACAGGACGGAGCGAATGTATAACATTAAGTTTGTCTATCTTTTCAGCGAGAACGTCTCGCCAGCGCTTTTTGCGAAAATTATCCGCCCGTCCGTTGCCGGGCAGTGGATTATGTCGGTGCCCGACAATTCGCTGCGCTCGCTGTTCACGCGCTACGATTTGCTGCGAACCATCACCGGTGCGAATCCCTATCAGTCCGGGCGCGATACGCGCAAGCTGATAGCGCAGGATCTCGATATGGGCAGAATCGTTGCAATTGACGAAAGTTTTCGCAGCTGGTCATCGGTAACGGAAATCTTTTACATCAATGCCAAAGGGCGGCTGCAGGCCGCCTCGCTCACCGGGCTGGGCTGGTACCCGGTAAGCACTATCGTCGATCGTTACGAAACGATGGTGCGCACCTATGGTTCTCGCCCTGCGCCGACGGAGCTCCCGACGCAGGTGGTGAAATCCAAAGCGGCGCAGGTGCCTGACCAGCCGACGCCGGGCAAAGACGGTAAAACCTACGCGGCACAGCTGCAGAATATGACCAAAGCCGAACGCTGGCAGGCCCGTAAGGACCTGATTGCGAAGGGCAGCAACAGTCTCTATCCGGATGCGCAGATCGCGGCTAAGCGGCTAGCGGCAAATAACATTGCCGTGGAGAAAGCGAAGCTTGCGGAAAATGTTTATAAGACCGTAAACCCGCTGGAAACGACGCCGGGCGTGCCGGAGGGGTGGACGGATATTAGTAATGATGATGCGCTCCTGGGCAAGTATGGCCTGAATAAATCGATGCTCTTCGATGATGACACCTCTCCCAATTTTCTTGCTCGCGTCTATCAGCCTAAACCGGATGTGTTTGGGAATGATATGAATCCCACGGTGGTATTCCGGGGATCGAGGGAGCCGGGTTTTGCATCGCTGTCTGATAATGTTTCCTCGTTGCTCACCAAAGGGGAGCTGGCACCCGTTAAAAACGGTGCAGACTGGTCTAATAACTTCTCCCAGGGCATGGGGATGGCATCTGATTATTATAAAAAAGCCGTGAATATTAGTAAGGAGCTGGCAAGGTCAGGCCAGAATATTGATATTGCCGGACACTCGCTGGGAGGCGGTCTCGCGTCTGCCGCTTCAATGGGAAGTGGTAAAGCAGGATGGACATTTAATGCCGCAGGGCTTAACGCCGGAACGGTAGAAAAATACGGCGGTAAGATCCTGGGCAGCACGGAGAATATTCAGGCGTATCGGGTTAACGGAGAACTGCTGACGAAGATTCAGGAAGTTAATCTTTGGGAAGATCTGAAAACGGTGAAGGGGCATGTCCCGGCTTTAATTCTCAAAGAGGAAATTTCTGCGCTGAGCCCGAATGCTGCGGGTATCGCCCACGATCTTCCCGGTGGGACCGGAAGCGCGCTCGACCGGCATGGTATTAATCAGGCGATAAATTGCATTGAGCAGCAAAAAGATGAGGATATTTCGATAATCGGGAGTCGGTTGTGAAAAAACGTTTGATGGCTTTTGTAGCGTTATGTTTTTTAATCATGATTCAGGGGTGTAAGCAGGATATGGAACTCAATCCACAGGATTACTTCAGCGGTCAGCAGCTTGAACTGGCGAGAGCGATTGAAGAAGGCAATGTTGACGTGGTGAAGACGCTTGCACCCGATAGCAACCTTAACCAGCCTGGAAAGCAGGATATGACGCTCCTTTTCTGGGCGCTTGGCAACGCAATTAATGATAAAAAAACATCTCCCCATTTTAAGGTCATCACTTTGCTCGTTGAGGCCGGTGCGGATCCGCTACAGCCTCGGCCACAAGGGAAAAGCAGCCCCGCAGAATTCGCTCTGAAAGGGGACAGTGCAGACTGGATTAACGCGATGCTGGACGGTGGCCTTTCGCCCGATGTGAAAGATAAGGTTTTCCACGAGCCAATAATCTTCCAGTCGATTAAAGCGAAAAATACGGAGACGCTGGAAGCGATGCTCGATCGCGGTGCTGACGTCAATACAGCCAATTCATTAGGCAAAACGCTGGTATTCGACGCGCTGGATAATCAGTCATACGATCATGTATTAATGTTGCTCGATCGTGGAGCAGATCCGTCAATTAAGGCAAAAAATGGCTGGTCAATGAGCAACGCGCTTGCGGATGCACTGAGTGGGCTTGAAAAAGGCAGCGAGCACTACGAGAAATTAAACGAAATTAAAGAGAAGCTCATCCAGAAAGGTGGTAAATGGCCACCTGAGCCTGTTAGATAAGGGCTAACTCTCTCCACGTTAATTAACAGAACGTTTTTATTTTCTGAGAACACAAGACTTCTCGCCATGGGTAAATGGTGGCTTGTACAAACTCTATATATCCCCACAAATGACATCCACTGTTAAGAATTTCTCAGCATAAACCATTACGGAATACAGATTATGCTCAACCGAATTACCGTCCAGCTCCCGGTCGAGGGGCTGCTCTTCTGGAAACTCTCCGGCCGCGAGGCGATGTCCGAGTCGTTCGCCCTGACGCTGACCCTGCTCGGCACGGATGCGCGAATTGACCGCAGCAAATTGCTCGGGCAGCCGGTCACGGTGACCATCCCGACGCAGAACCTGCTCACCTCCCGCTACATCAACGGCAAAGTCACGCGCGTGGCGGTGAGCGCCGTTGAGCTGACGGGCACCCGCTACGCGGTATACCAGCTGACGGTGGAGCCGGACCTGTGGCCGATGAAGCGCGACCGCAACCTGCGTATCTTCCAGGGGCAGACGGTGCCGCAGATAGTGAAGACCCTGCTGGGGGAGCATCAGGTCAACGTGGAGGACAAACTCACCGGCAGCTACCGGGTGTGGGACTACTGCGTGCAGTATCAGGAGTCGAGCCTGGACTTCATCAGCCGCCTGATGGAGCTGGAGGGGATTGCGTATTACTTCAGCCACGAGGCCGACAAACATACGCTGGTGCTCACCGACGCCGCCACGCAGCACCAGCCGTTCAGCGGCTACGAGGTGATTCCGTATCACCAGACGCCGTCCGGCGGCAGCACGGACGAAGAGGGCATCGGCCAGTGGGCGCTGGAGGACAGCGTGACGCCGGGCATTTACAGCCTCGACGACTATGACTTCCGCAAGCCGAACGCGTGGCTGTTCCAGGCCCAGCAGAACCCGGCATCGCCGAAGCCGGGAAGCATTGACGTGTACGACTGGCCGGGCCGCTTTGTGGAGACCGGACATGCGGAGTTCTACGCCCGCATTCGCCAGGAGCGCTGGCAGGTGGAGCACCAGCAGATTCAGGCCACCGCCACGGCGGCGGGCATAGCGCCGGGCCACATCTTCACCCTGACCAACGCGCCGTTCTTCAGCGATAACGGCGAGTATCTGGTGACGGCGGCGGGGTATCACTTCGAGGAAAACCGCTACGCCAGCGGCGAGGGTGAAACCATTCACCGCACCGATTTCACGGTCATCCCGGCGTCGGTCTCTTATCGCCCGGCGCAGAGCACGGCGTGGCCGCGCACCTACGGCCCGCAGACGGCGAAAGTCGTGGGGCCGCAGGGGGAGAGCATCTGGACGGACAAATACGGTCGCGTGAAGGTGAAGTTCCACTGGGACCGTCTGGCGAAGGGGGACGACACCAGCTCCTGCTGGGTGCGCGTGTCGAGCGCCTGGGCGGGCCAGGGCTACGGCGGGGTGCAGATCCCGCGCGTGGGCGATGAGGTGGTGGTGGACTTTATCAACGGCGACCCGGACCGGCCGATTATTACGGGCCGCGTGTACAACGACGCGAGCATGCCGCCGTGGGCGCTGCCGGCGGCGGCGACGCAGATGGGCTTTATGAGCCGGACGAAAGACGGCTCGGTCGACAACGCCAACGCCCTGCGCTTTGAGGACAAGGCGGGGGGCGAGCAGGTGTGGCTCCAGGCCGAGCGCAACCTGGATATCAACGTCAAAAATGATGAATCCCATTCGACTGAAAAGAATCGAACCCAATTTGTGGGAGAGGATGAAACATTACGGGTTGTCAAAAATCAGAATGCGGGCGTAAAAGGGAACGTCATCTGCCTGACGGGTAACTCTCGCAGTGACAAAGTGGTTAACGACTATATTCTTGCAGCGGGTAATACGCTGAGGCTGGAGTGCGGCGAAAGCGCCATTGAATTATCGAAAGATGGCAGCGTTAATATCATTGGCAATAACTTTAACTTTACCGCTAAGCAGAATGCGCAAATAAACACGCTTGGCGGCGAACTGCATTTAAACCCTGATGATGGAAGCAATGCCATCGATCCTCCTGGGGCATCCCATCAGAGTGAAATCCAGCAGGAAGTAGATGGTTTTTTTGTTATTAATGCCAACAAATAAGAGTAACTCGTATGGCGGAATATATTCTCCAGGAAGCTACACTGGCGTTACCAGATGTATATAAAGACAGAACCATGAATTTATTTACCCTGAGCGAAAATGGTGCCAGTGAGTTTACTTTTGTTGTATCTCGTGCAAGTGCTAAACACGAAGATAAAATCCATGATGTGGCAACTCGTCTGGTGCGTGAGCTGGAAATTACGGTGCCAGACTTTCGTCTCGAATCCTCTCAGATGACTTCTGTTGATGGTCATCAGGCGGTAGAGCTTTTTTATCAGTTTAAAAATGATAATGCGGTCATTCTTCAGAAACAAACGGTGATTTTACTCGGTGACCATCCTGCCGGTCAAAAAATGGTGTGTTATATCGGTACATGCCCGGGTGAATTTAGCGATTTTTATCACAATCAATACCAGGCAATTATCCGCAGCATCAAGTTTCATAAGCCAGCCCCGACCGAAACCAGAGAAATGCTTGCTGCCAACACAGAGGGACCATTTTTTGCACTTGATTGCGAGAGTAAAGTACTCAGTGTCTTTAATAACATCCAGGAGCTTTACGGGCATCTTTCGCTTCAGCGGGCGAAAGAGGGACACTATTTACTTTTTGAGAAGCTGGGGGCACCGCTAAGTATTGCGCCTGTTCCGGGCAGTCAGCCTCTTCGTTATGCGCTGTGGACTCTTTCTGCAGAGAAATCCCGCCACTTAATTTCACAGCTTTCTGTTTGCCGCCAGGTCTCAGGTTTTGACGATCTTAATTCACCCGATCAGATCCGCAAGTATCTGATGGCGCAGAGAGCCGAATAGCTATGTCCGAATGTCTGGCCGCACGTGTTGATGACGAAATTGCTCATACAGCCTCTAAAGGATGGATGATCGCTGGGCTCGTAGGTGGAGCAATTCTGGGTGCGGCTGCCGTTGTTGTTACCGGAGGGACTGCTCTGGTAGCCGTTTCTGCTGTCGCAGCTGGGGCGTGTGCTGCTGGTGGTTTGGGTGAGGTCCTGGGAAGTATGTCATGGGCACCACGGCATGCCACAGGTACGCTTAAAGAAGGTTCGCCTAATGTATTCATCAACAGTCGAAAGGCTATCCGCGCTCATCTTTCTGCTGGGGAGTGCGACGAGCACAGTGGAAGTTTGCAACGAGTTGCAGAAGGTTCGATAAAAGTTTACATCAACAATTTTCCCGCTTCGCGAATTGGCGATAAGTTGACATGCAGCGCTGAGATTAGCCAGGGATCTCGTAATGTTATCATCGGTGGAAGCAAGGTCCAGACTGATGAAATAAGTCCTGAAATTCCTGAATGGGTAAACTGGACGATGCTCGCCGTTGGTGCCGGAGCGATGGCGGTGCTGGCCAGTCCGGCAATCGCACTTCTGAGCACCCTCGGTGCAATGGGCGGTGGGACTGTTGGTAGCTACGCGGGTGGGATGCTGTTTGGCGAAGGTAGCGACGGTCAAAAATGGGGGATGCTGATCGGCTCTGTTATCGGCGGCGGGGCTGGCATGAAGGGCGGGGCACGGTTTGATGCGTGGCGTGCTGGTAAAATACCGACAGTTAAACCTGTTGAAGCAAATCCATTAAGCGCTACAGTTTTAAATAAACCGAAAATGAGTTTATCCGAGGCTGTAGGTAAAGACCTCGCTAATACTTGGGTAACAAAGGGAAGACAACTTGCTGAACAAGGGGATAAACGACTCTCCTCCCTGCTAACCGATGATGAAGTAGGGGCTCTTTACGGTTATACTACGAATGAAGGTTATCCGATGGTTAACAATGCGCTAAGAGGCCAGACTGAACTGACACCAGAAATTCAGGCTTTTGCGGATCATGCTACTAACGCTCTTGATAAGCTTCCTTCCTATGAGGGTATAACATACCGAGGGGCAACGTTACCTGAAAGCGTACTAATGGAAAACCAGGTTGGTCATGTTGTTTCTGATCCCGCATTTATGAGTACCGATCAGAAAGTTCCTTTTTCCGGAGATACTACAATCAAGATTAATGGTAAAACGGGTAAGCCTATTGATTTTCTCTCCGAATATAAAGGAACTGAAACGGAAGTACTTTTTAAACCCGGCACCAAATTTGAAGTTATTGAGCGTGTTGATTCTGGTGGTAAAACCGCGCTTACGTATAAGGAATTATAATGATCGATCTGCACTCTGATTTAAATACGTTACTAAAATATGTGGACAAATATCGACAATACTTACCCGTTAGCAGTCCTTCAGTCCAGCGGAGGATGCAGTATACGTATGATGATAAGCCCTCAGAATCATCCTCAAATAGTGATGCACAAAAACAATGGGATGTAACACCATCATGTAGTCTCTCACCTGCGGAATCACGGGATCGCGCGATAGGTGCTCTTATCGGTCTTGCGGTCGGGGATGCTGTAGGTACCACACTCGAATTTCTACCACGTGACAGAGCACACGTTAAGGATATGACAGGGGGGGGGCCATTTCGACTGCGCGCAGGCGAATGGACGGATGATACATCCATGGCATTATGCCTTGCGGAAACTCTTCTTGAGAAAGGCGATGCTGATACTATATCCTTTAGGAATAAACTTCTGGCATGGTATCAGCATGGGTATAACAGTTCAAATGGTGTCTGTTTTGATATAGGGAATACGACTCGATTTGCTTTAGAACAATATTTGGCTATTGGTCCTGGCTGGAGCGGTAATACCTCACCAGACACTGCAGGTAATGCATCCATTATCAGGCAAGCACCTGTCTCAATTTTTTTTAGAAAGTCATTAAGCAAATCATTTTATGAATCCAAAAAACAAAGTATTGCTACACATGGTGCATCGGAAGCAATAAATAGCACACAGTATTTAAACTATTTACTTGTATATATGATTAATGGGAGCAATAAAGATTTTGTTTTCGCTCCACATATTATGCCGCTCCAGCCACGTGTAATGATTATTAATGCGGGCGAGTATAAGCAAAAAACTCGCGATCAGATTCGTTCAAGTGGTTATGTTATCGATACGCTTGAGGCCGCTATGTGGTCCGTATGGAACACGGATAATTTCCGAGATGCAATTCTACTGGCCGCTAATCTTGCTGATGATGCTGATAGCGTTGCCGCGACAGCGGGACAAATAGCTGGTGCATTGTATGGTTATTCAGGCATTCCTCAGGAGTGGAAAAACAAGCTGGTCCAGCACGACCGTATTCTCCAAATGGCAGGAGATTTGTTCGATAGGGCACCTGAGGACACTTTTTTATAAATATAACATAGTGCCCCGCACCGTGTTATTGGGCGGAAAAATCATAATATTAAGCTAATTCAGCCGGTAATTTCTAATAATAAAAAAATCCACGCCAGGGCGTGGATTTTTTTGACTCAAGACGAATCAGACGTTGAACAGGAAGTTCATTACGTCGCCATCTTTAACGATATAATCTTTCCCTTCCGCACGCATCTTGCCTGCTTCTTTCGCGCCTTGCTCACCCTTGTAGGTGATGAAGTCCTCAAACGCGATAGTCTGCGCACGAATAAAGCCTTTCTCGAAGTCGGTGTGAATTTTACCAGCAGCCTGAGGTGCAGTTGCACCCACAGGGATGGTCCACGCACGCACTTCTTTCACGCCAGCGGTGAAGTAGGTCTGCAGGTTCAGCAGCTCATAGCCTGCGCGGATCACGCGGTTCAGGCCCGGCTCTTCCAGACCCAGCTCGGCCATGAACTCTTCACGGTCGGCATCGTCCAGCTCGGCGATATCGGATTCAACGGCCGCGCACACGGCAACAACCACAGAACCTTCAGCCGCTGCGATTTCACGCACTTTGTCGAGGTACGGGTTGTTCTCGAAACCGTCTTCGTTAACGTTGGCGATGTACATGGTTGGCTTCAGGGTCAGGAAGCTCAGGTATTTGATTGCCGCTTTGTCTTCTTCAGTCAGGTTTTTCAGCGCGCGCAGCATGCCGGCGTTTTCCAGCTGTGGCAGACATTTTTCCAGCGCAGCCAGTTCCGCTTTCGCGTCTTTGTCGCCGCCTTTGGCTTTCTTCTGCACGCGGTGAATCGCGCGTTCGCAGGTGTCGAGGTCAGAGAGCGCCAGTTCGGTGTTGATGACGTCGATGTCGTCGGCCGGATCCACTTTGTTGTTGACGTGGATAATGTTGTCGTTCTCGAAGCAGCGCACAACGTGACCGATCGCTTCGGTTTCACGGATGTTGGTCAGGAACTGGTTGCCCAGACCTTCACCTTTGGATGCGCCTTTTACCAGGCCCGCGATGTCCACAAACTCCATGGTGGTTGGCAGAATACGCTGCGGCTTCACGATTTCCGCGAGCTGGTCCAGACGCGGATCCGGCATTGGCACAACGCCGGTATTAGGTTCGATGGTACAGAACGGGAAGTTCGCCGCTTCGATACCCGCTTTGGTAAGCGCGTTAAACAGGGTGGATTTGCCCACGTTTGGCAGACCGACGATACCGCATTTGAATCCCATTTCTAAATCACCTTAATCTCTTGATAATCAATCCGTTAACGATAACCGACTGATGAAAAGTAAATAACTACGCCTATTATACACGTAACCCGCATGACGCGCGGTAAAAATGCCGTACCGGGTGGATTATTGCGCTTTGAAAGCGTGCAAGCGGTTTGTCGCCTTGGTTAACCCATCTTTCAGCCAGATTTCGGTGCAGCGCGCCGCTTCGTCTACCGCCTCGTCAATCAGTTTCTGCTCTGAAACCGGGGGTTTACCCAGAACAAAACCGACAACTTTGTTTTTATCGCCCGGATGGCCGATTCCCACGCGCAAACGGTGAAAATTCGGGTTATTGCCCAGCTTGCTGATGATGTCTTTTAGACCGTTGTGGCCGCCGTGCCCGCCGCCCAGCTTGAATTTTGCCACGCCAGGCGGGAGATCCAGCTCATCGTGGGCAACCAGAATTTCATCCGGATTAATGCGATAAAACGTCGCCATCGCCGCCACCGCTTTACCGCTCAGGTTCATAAACGTGGTGGGCACCAGCAGGCGAACATCCGCGCCTGCAAGGTTGATACGTGAGGTATACCCGAAGAATTTAGGTTCTTCACGCAGGGGAGCACGTAACCGCTCGGCCAGCAGATCGACGTACCATGCCCCGGCATTGTGGCGGGTGGCCGCATACTCTGCGCCCGGGTTGGCGAGGCCGACAATCAGTTTAATCGTCACGATTCAATTCCTAATGGGTTCCAGATCTGGCGCGTAGTTTACTGTCTGGCGCGCCGCTTGACAAAATTCTGCGCTCTTGACGGTGAAATACGAATAATTACTCATTTGAACAATTAGAATTTCAAGCTGTTCAAAGTCTTATTTGTAAACTTTTGTTTGGGAGTTATCTGTAATTGTGATCATTCACGCAACTCATAAAAAGGGCGTTGTCTATACTTTACACACAAGGATTAGGGGGTTTTCCCCTGACAACCCAAAGTTCCGGAGGTGACACATGAAACGCAAAAACGCTTCGTTACTCGGTAACGTGCTGATGGGATTAGGGCTGTTTGTGATGGTAGCCGGCGTGGGTTATTCAATTTTAAACCAGTTGCCGCAGCTTGACCTCCCGCAATACTTTGCGCATGGCGCAATATTGAGCATCTTTGTGGGTGCGGTATTGTGGCTGGCAGGGGCTCGCGTGAGCGGCCATGAGGAAGTGTGTGACAAATACTGGTGGGTGCGCCACTACGACAAACGCTGTCGTCGCGACCAGCATAAGCACAGCTAGTGCAGCGATATAGAACACCGAAACGGCTCCCGAGGGAGTCGTTTTTTTTTGCATCAAGGGTTGACCCTCACGTAACGTAAGGCTCCAGAGTGGCGCCACTGGCAAAGAAAAGGAGCAGTTATGTTGATTCAGGTGGGTGAGCTGGCAAAACGGGCCGGGATCACCGTGCGAACATTGCATCACTATGAGCAAACAGGGTTGTTGCTGCCTTCTGCCAGAAGCGCGGCAGGTTACCGGCTTTACAACCTGGCGGATGTTCAGCGTCTGCATATGATCCAGGCGCTGGCAAAAGCGGGGATGGAACTTGCTGAAATCAGGGATTTTCTGGAACAGGAGTCGCTGTCGTTAACGGAGCTCCTCGATGCGCAAATCAGCCTGCTGGATAAGCAGCTGCGCAGCATAAATACGCTGCGCGACCGGCTGATGGATTTACGCACCGGGCTTCTCAACGATGCGACCCCGGATCTGGAATCCTGGCTACAGACTCTGGAGTTGATGAATATGTACGATCGCTGGTTTAGCAAAGAAGAGTTACAGCAGCTGCCGTTTGTGGTGCAGAAGGATGCGCTGGCGGCTATCTGGTCGGGGCTGGTAGCGGAGGCCAACGCGCTGCTGGAACAACGCATACCCGTGACTGACGCGCGGGCGATGGACCTGGCTACGCGCTGGATGGAACGCCTGGAGCAGGATACGGCGGGCAAGCCGGAGTTTCTCACCCGGCTGAACGACATGCACAGCGTTGAGCCACAGATGCAGGCGCAGACCGGCATCACGCCGGAGATGACCGATTACATTACGCGGGCGTTTGCCGAATCGAAGCTTATTATCTGGGAGAAATATCTCTCTGCCGAAGAGATGGCTTTTACCCGGAAACACTACTTTGACCGCATGATGGAGTGGCCGCCGCTGGTGGCGATGCTGCACCAGGCGCAGCGGGAAAATCTCGATCCCGCCTCAGACGATGCGCAAAAGCTCGCCGAAAACTGGCTGGTGCTGTTCCAGTCTTACGCGGGCACGAACCCGGAGACCCAGCAAAAGTTTCGCATGGCCATGCAGCAGGAGCCGCATCTGATGAAGGGAACATGGATGACGCCTGCCGTGCTTGGGTGGCTCCAGCAGGCTATCGGGGTGATGATGCAGAGACGTTTCTCTGCATCAGGTGGCTCACAGATCCGCTAACGCGGCTTCACGGTTTGGGTAGAAGGAGAGTCGGCCAGGGATAGGCTGCACGCCCGCGCGCGCCATGGTGCGCAGGGGCTGGAACTCCAGGTTACTCACCCGCAGCTCGCAGCCTTCCGGCAGACGTTTCACAAAGCGCTGGAAGGCATCCAGCCCGCCGGCATCCAGTACCGGTACGGCATCCCATTTCAGCACCACAATCCGCTTGCCCGCGATGCGGGACTCCAGATCGCTGAACAATCCTTCCGCCGCGGCGAAGAACAGCGGGCCAATCACGCGCAGAACCAGCACGTCATCAGGCACCTCCACGTTAACCGGGGAGAGGCGCGTCATCTGCGCAATGCGGCGCATAAACAGCAGGGAAGCGAGCACGATCCCGACGCTGATGGCGATGACCATATCGAACAGCACGGTCAGCGACATGCAGATCAGCATCACGATGATGTCGTCTTTCGGGGCGCGACGCAGCAGGTTCACGACCTTGTGCGCCTCACTCATGTTCCAGGCCACCATCAGCAGCAGCGCGGCCATGGCGGAGAGCGGCAGCCAGGAGAGCAGCGGGGCGAGGATCAGCAGGGCGAGGATCACCAGCGCGGAATGGATAACTGCCGATACGGGCGAGGTTGCCCCGGCGCGCACGTTCGCCGCTGAACGGGCGATAGCCGCCGTGGCCGTAATACCGCCGAAGAACGGCGCGATGATATTCCCTAATCCCTGGCCGACCAGCTCGCCGTTAGCTTTGTGCTTTGTGCCGGTCATGCCGTCAAGCACCACGGCGCAGAGCAGGGACTCAATCGCCCCCAGCATCGCCATAGAGAACGCCGCAGGAAGCAGGGCACGCAGGGAGTCCCAGCTTAGGGTAAAGCTGGAGCCGGGCAGTTCCCACGGCAGCACCAGCTGCGGTAACAGCTGCGGAATGCCGCTGCCCTGTGAACCGTCCGCCAGAACATAGTGGAACTGCGAGCCGATGGTGGCGACATGACCACCAAACATATTCACGATAGCCATCACCGCGCAGCCCAGCAGCAGCGCGGGCAGATGGCCCGGCAGTCGAATGCCCAGACGGGGCCAGACGATCAGCGTGCCCAGCGTCACAATCCCGATGGCGGCGTCGCCCAGGTTGGCGGTCGGCAGCGCCATAAACAGCGCCCCGACTTTCTGTAAATAGTGCTCAGGAACATGAGTCATCTGCAGGCCGAGGAAATCCTTGATCTGCATGGTTCCGATGGTGATACCAATCCCCGAGGTGAATCCCAGCGTCACGGAAAGGGGGATGTACTCGATCAGCCGACCAAAGCGGGCCAGGCCAAACAGAATCAAAAAGACGCCGGACATCAGGGTGGCGACCAGCAGGCCTGCCAGACCAAACTGCTGCGAAACGGGGTAGAGGATCACCACAAAAGCGGCGGTCGGGCCGGAGACGCTAAAGCGCGAGCCGCCGGTCAGGGCGATGACGATCCCGGCAACGGCCGAGGTATACAGGCCGTACTGCGGCGCAACGCCGCTGCCAATCGCCAGCGCCATCGCCAGCGGGATGGCGATAATGCCGACGGTGATCCCGGCAATCAGGTCACGTACAAAGCGTGACGAGGTGTACTTCTCTTTCCAGCAGGCGTCGATGAGGGCGCGAAAGGGCAGAACATGTGAGGAGGTTACGTTTTTCACAATTATCTATCATCCGTATGCGCATCATCTGTCATATGAATGGCAGGTGAAGGAGGCATTAATCATACAAATAAAACCCAGAGACAAAAAAACCCGCCGCAGCGGGTTTTTGGGCCGTGTCCGATTAGTGTTCGAACATTGCAGAGATGGATTCTTCGTTGCTGATACGACGAATCGCTTCGGCCAGCATCCCGGACAGGGTCAGGGTACGCACGTTTGGCAGTGCCTTGATCTCGTCGCTCAATGGGATGGTATCGCATACCACAACTTCGTCAATGACGGAGTTGCGCAGGTTGTTTACCGCGTTACCGGAGAAGATCGGGTGGGTCGCGTAAGCGAACACGCGCTTGGCACCACGCTCTTTCAGCGCTTCAGCGGCTTTACACAGCGTACCGCCGGTATCGATCATGTCGTCAACCAGCACGCAGTCGCGGCCAGCCACGTCACCGATGATGTGCATCACCTGAGAAACGTTAGCGCGCGGACGGCGTTTGTCGATGATTGCCATGTCGGTATCGTTCAGCAGCTTAGCGATAGCACGGGCACGTACCACGCCGCCGATGTCCGGAGAAACCACGATTGGGTTGTCCAGGTTCAGCTGCAGCATGTCTTCCAGCAGGATTGGGCTGCCGAATACGTTATCAACCGGGACGTCGAAGAAGCCCTGGATCTGCTCTGCGTGCAGGTCAACGGTCAGTACGCGGTCAACGCCGACGCTGGACAGGAAGTCAGCGACAACTTTGGCGGTGATTGGCACACGCGCGGAACGAACGCGACGGTCCTGACGGGCATAGCCGAAGTAAGGAATAACAGCAGTGATACGGCCTGCTGAAGCACGACGCAGGGCGTCGACCATAACAACCAGTTCCATCAGGTTGTCGTTTGTTGGAGCACAGGTGGACTGGATGATGAAAATATCACCACCGCGTACATTTTCGTTAATTTGTACGCTGACTTCGCCGTCGCTAAAGCGACCTACGGCGGCGTCGCCGAGGGAAGTGTACAGGCGGTTGGCAATACGTTGTGCTAGTTCCGGGGTGGCGTTACCAGCAAAAAGCTTCATATCAGGCACGAGAAGAACCTCAGGCATGCGTCCAGTGGTGGATAGCGTTCGCCGCAAACTGTGCGGGCCAGGCGAAGGCTATCCAGGCGGTGTATTAAAGAGCGCGATGCAACGTCTGGAACAGGGTGACGTTGTCACCGAAACTCAGTCTGCGCCAGAATGGCGTGCTGCAGGGGGGACGTGTTCATCCCGCGCGCTACAAAACCATGCAGCCAAACCGGCGCTTGCTCAAGCACCTGACGAGCGGCGGATTCGGTGTCAAATTCAGCAAAGACACAGGCCCCTGTACCAGTCAGGCGCGACGGCGCGTATTCTAACAGCCAGGAAAGCACCGCATCAACCTCGCGAAAACGTTTTCTTGCGATATCCTCGCAATCGTTGCTGAATTCACAATTTAATAACGTTTCTATTGACCGCACCGGGGTATCTCTTTTCAGGTCTGGATCTTTAAAGATGACCGGGGTCGGAATGCTCACGCCAGGGTGGGCCACCAGATACCATTTTTCCGGCGGTTCAGCCGGGGAGAGGATCTCACCCACGCCCTCGGCAAAGGCCGCGTGACCGCGAACAAATACCGGGACATCCGCGCCCAGCGTCAGGCCTAAAGCGGCCAGCTCGTCCCGCGACAGCCCGCAACCCCAGAGGTGGTTCAGGGCAACCAGCACCGTGGCGGCGTTAGATGAGCCACCGCCAAGCCCGCCGCCCATCGGCAGACGTTTCTCAATGCGGATGTCCGCACCGCTTCCTGCCGGCAATCGCCCGGTGTCGGCGGCGGCTTTCATCAGCAGACGCGCAGCGCGCACGATCAGGTTGTCCTCATGCGCCACGCCGTCGACCGGCGTCAGGAGGCAAATCTGCCCGTCCTGGCGCAGCTCGATAGAAATCGTGTCGCCATAGTCAATAAACTGAAACAGCGTCTGCAGGGTGTGGTACCCGTCAGCACGCTGGCCGGTAATGTATAAAAACAGGTTCAGTTTTGCCGGAGAGGGCCAGTGGGTCATCATTTAACGATCCAGTTGTCCATTTTCAGCTTGATGCGCTGGCTGCCCTGGGTCAGTTCCATATTTGATGGCAGCGACGGTTTACTCTTGCTGTCATAGGCGCTGTACACCACTTTCCACGTCTTGCCATTCTGAGTGTAATTCACCTGGCTGAGACGGTATTGATCGTCAAGCGTGTAGTCGGTTGCCTCACCCGGCAGGCCAAGGATCCACTGGCGCAGGCTGTTGAGCGGGATAGGCATCCCGGTCAGCTTGCCAATCATCTCTTCGGCATCTGTCGCGGTGTAGTGCTGGCCTTTGTTATCGGTGATCTGCGCTTCGCCCGGTTTGGCGATAAGCTCCAGTTCGGTACTGCCCAGCGGATTTAACAGCAGCAGGCGATAGTTATCCTGGCCCGTCTGCTGCCAGAAGAAGCGCGCATAAACCTTTTGCTCGTCAGAGAGATAAGCGAAGGCGCCGCGGGTCTGGTACTGGCTCAAATTACGGACGTCCTGCTGGTGCTGACGCCACTGCGGTGAATCAGGGCTTTTGCCCGGGCCTTTTGGTTGGGTGACGGTACATGCGGTCAGAACCAGTGCCGCCAGCGGCAGCAGGCGAATCAGTCGGGTCATAATGAGGACAAATCCTTGAGATACGTTGCAGTTATGACTGTTAATGCTAGCGTCGAAGGGGGCTACCGTCTACGTTCAAATTATCTCAAAGCGTGGCGTAAGCTATTACTCCGAAAGGGGGCAGTCCCTTTTATTGATCTCGCGCATCCTGTATGATGCGTTCTGCTAACCTTATTAACGCTGGTACTACTCCCGCTCAACATGACCCTATTAGCACTCGGCATCAACCACAAAACAGCCCCGGTTTCGCTGCGAGAACGCGTTACGTTTTCGCCGGATACGCTTGACCTGGCGCTGGACAGCCTGCTTGCACAGCCGATGGTGCAGGGTGGCGTGGTGCTCTCAACGTGCAACCGTACCGAGCTGTATTTAAGCGTGGAAGAGCAGGATAACCTGCATGAAGCGCTGATCCGCTGGCTATGCGACTACCACAACCTCAACGAAGACGAGCTGCGCAACAGTCTGTACTGGCATCAGGACAATGATGCCGTCAGCCACCTGATGCGCGTCGCCAGCGGGCTGGATTCGCTGGTGCTGGGCGAGCCGCAAATTCTGGGTCAGGTGAAAAAAGCGTTTGCGGATTCGCAAAAAGGGCACCTGAAGGCCAGCGAGCTGGAGCGCATGTTCCAGAAGTCTTTCTCCGTGGCGAAGCGTGTGCGAACCGAAACCGACATTGGTGCCAGTGCGGTTTCTGTTGCTTTCGCGGCCTGCACCCTTGCGCGCCAAATCTTTGAATCCCTCTCAACCGTCACCGTGATGCTGGTGGGAGCGGGCGAAACCATCGAACTTGTGGCGCGCCATCTGCGCGAGCATAAAGTGAAAAAGATGATTATCGCAAACCGCACCCGCGAACGCGCGCAGGTGCTGGCGGATGAAGTGGGGGCAGAGGTGGTTGCCCTGAGCGACATCGATGAACGCCTGAAAGAGGCGGACATTATTATCAGCTCTACCGCCAGCCCGCTGCCGATCATCGGTAAAGGGATGGTGGAGCGCGCGCTGAAGTCCCGTCGTAATCAGCCGATGCTGCTGGTGGATATCGCCGTTCCGCGCGATGTGGAGCCAGAAGTCGGCAAGCTGGCTAACGCCTACCTCTACAGCGTGGACGACCTGCAAAGCATCATTTCGCACAACCTTGCTCAGCGTAAAGCGGCGGCGGTTCAGGCGGAAACCATTGTCGAGCAGGAAACCAGTGAGTTTATGGCCTGGCTGCGCGCGCAAAGCGTCAGCGAGACCATCCGCGAGTACCGCGGGCAGGCGGAGCAGGTGCGTGACGACCTGACTGCCAAAGCGTTAGCGGCCCTTGAACAGGGTGGCGACGCACACGCAATAATGCAGGATCTGGCGTGGAAACTGACCAACCGCCTGATCCATGCGCCAACCAAATCTCTTCAGCAGGCAGCCCGTGACGGGGATGATGAACGCCTGACTATTCTGCGCAACAGCCTCGGGCTGGAATAGCGCCCTATACCCATTTTCTAAGACAAGGTGCACTTACGCCTATGAAGCCTTCTATCGTCGCTAAACTGGAAGCTCTGCACGAGCGCCATGAAGAAGTACAGGCGCTGCTCGGCGATGCCGGGACCATTGCGGACCAGGAACGTTTTCGCGCGCTTTCACGTGAATACGCGCAGTTAAGTGATGTTTCTAAATGCTTTACCGACTGGCGACAGGTTCAGGAAGATATCGAAACCGCGCAGATGATGCTCGACGATCCTGAAATGCGCGAGATGGCGCAGGAAGAGTTGCAGGATGCGAAAGCGCGTTCAGAAGAGATGGAGCAGCAGCTTCAGGTGCTTCTGCTGCCGAAAGATCCGGACGATGAACGTAACGCGTTTGTGGAAGTCCGCGCCGGTACCGGCGGTGACGAAGCGGCCCTGTTTGCCGGGGATCTGTTCCGCATGTACAGCCGCTACGCCGAATCGCGTCGCTGGCGCGTGGAGATCATGAGCGCCAACGAAGGCGAACATGGTGGCTACAAAGAGGTTATCGCCAAGATCAGCGGCGACGGCGTGTACGGCCGTCTTAAGTTTGAATCCGGCGGCCATCGCGTGCAGCGCGTGCCGGCCACTGAATCTCAGGGACGCATTCATACGTCAGCCTGTACGGTGGCGGTGATGCCGGAGCTGCCGGAAGCGGAACTGCCGGACATTAACCCGGCCGATCTGCGCATCGACACCTTCCGTTCCTCCGGAGCGGGCGGTCAGCACGTTAACACCACCGACTCCGCCATTCGTATTACCCACCTGCCGACCGGCATCGTCGTCGAATGTCAGGACGAGCGTTCGCAGCATAAAAACAAAGCCAAAGCGCTGTCCGTACTGGGCGCGCGTATCCACGCGGCAGAAATGGCGAAACGCCAGCAGGCGGAAGCGTCTACGCGTCGTAACCTGCTGGGCAGCGGCGATCGCAGCGACCGTAACCGCACCTACAACTTCCCGCAGGGCCGCGTGACCGACCACCGTATCAACCTGACGCTCTATCGTCTGGACGAGGTGATGGAAGGTAAGCTGGATATGCTGATTGAGCCTATCGTGCAGGAATACCAGGCCGACCAGCTGGCGGCGCTGTCCGAGCAGGAATAATGGATTTCCAGCGCTGGTTACGCCAGGCCACCGGTGAGCTTTCAGAAAGCGAAAGCCCTAAGCGCGACGCCGAAATTTTGCTTGAGCACGTGACGGGCAAAGCCCGCACGTATCTGCTGGCCTTCGGTGAAACCGAACTGACCGCAGAGCAGGAGGCGCAGCTGGCCGCGCTGCTCGCCCGCCGTAAAACCGGCGAGCCGGTGGCGCATCTCGTCGGGGAGCGCGAGTTCTGGTCGTTACCGCTGTTCGTCTCAACGGCGACGCTGATCCCGCGCCCCGATACCGAATGTCTGGTGGAGCAGGCGCTGGCGCGTTTACCGGCAGAGGCCTGTAGCATTCTCGACCTCGGTACCGGCACCGGTGCTATCTCGCTGGCGCTCGCCACCGAACGGCCCGATTGCGCGGTAACGGCGGTCGATGTGATGCCTGACGCGGTGGCGCTGGCGCAGCGTAACGTGGAGCGACTGGGCGTAACTAACGTGACCGTGCTGCAGAGCAGCTGGTTTAGCGCGCTGGAGAAGCAGACCTTCGGAATGATTGTCAGTAACCCGCCCTATATCGACGAGCAGGACCCGCACCTGGCGCAGGGGGATGTTCGCTTCGAACCGCTGACGGCGCTGGTCGCCGCCAACGACGGGTTAGCCGATCTTGAGCATATTGTGACAACGTCACGGAAGCATTTACGTCCCGGCGGCTGGCTGCTGGTGGAGCATGGCTGGACGCAGGGTGAAGCCGTGCGTGCGCTCTTTATGCAGGCAGGTTACGCCGCCGTCGAGACCTGCCGCGACTACGGCGGAAACGAACGCCTGACGCTGGGGCAGTGGCAGTGAAAACAGACTATCTGCCATTTACTGATAAAGGCGCATGGCTGACTGAAAAGCTGTTTGGCGTTATCATCTATACCCAAAATAATTCGAGTTGCATGAAGGCGGCAAGAGAGCGAGTCCTCAGGAGCATAGTTAACTATGTGACTGAGGTGAGCGAGCGCAGCCAACGCACATGCAGCTTGAAGTATGATGGGTATACATCGTTTTGGGTTTTATCGCGCCTGGACGTCGTCGTCCGCGCAGCCAGCAGGTTGGTTTTATCGCCTTTCTGCTGGATCTGGTGGTGCTGTACATCATCATTAAACTCGCCACCACAAGAATACCGTTACTGGGGTAAGTCATGAGGTCCTTAGCCGATTTCGAATTTAATAAAGTGCCGCTCTGCGATGGCATGATCCTGATTTCGGAGATGATCCGCGACGATTTTACGTCGCAGTATGTCTACGATGAGCTGGAAAGTCTGGTTAGCCTGGCGCGCGAAGAGATCAATCAGGCGCGTCCGCAGGACTGGCAGCTGGAGAAGCTGCTTGAGCTTTTCTACGGCGAATGGGGTTTCTGCGACACGCGTGGCGTGTACCGCCTGTCTGACGCATTATGGCTGGACCAGGTCTTAAAAAATCGTCAGGGTAGCGCGGTTGCGCTGGGCTCTATTTTGCTGTGGGTCGCGCACCGTCTGGATATTCCGCTGGTGCCGGTCATTTTTCCGACGCAGATGATCCTGCGTGCAGAGTGGCTGGACGGAGAGATGTGGCTCATTAATCCGTTTAACGGCGACACGCTGGATGAGCATACGCTGGATGTCTGGCTGAAAGGCAATATCAGTCCGGTTGCCGAGCTCTTTAATGAAGATCTCGACGAAGCCGACAACGCCGAAGTCATCCGCAAGCTGCTGGATACGCTGAAGTCCGCCCTGATGGAAGAGCGTCAGATGGAGCTGGCCCTGCGCGCCAGCGAAGTGCTGCTGCAGTTTAATCCGGAAGATCCGTACGAAATTCGCGACCGCGGGCTGATTTATGCCCAGCTCGACTGCGAACACGTGGCGCTGAACGACCTGAACTATTTCGTCGAGCAGTGCCCGGAAGATCCGATCAGCGAAATGATCCGCGCGCAGATCAACGCGATCTCGCATAAACAAATTACACTGCATTAATCTTAATTCCGATTCACACCTGAATAAGGCGATCCTATGAAACAAAAAGTGGTTAGCATTGGTGATATCAACGTGGCAAACGACCTGCCGTTCGTGCTGTTTGGCGGTATGAACGTGCTGGAATCCCGCGATCTCGCTATGCGCATCTGCGAACACTACGTGACCGTGACCCAGAAGCTGGGCATCCCGTACGTGTTTAAAGCCTCTTTTGACAAAGCCAACCGCTCCTCCATTCACTCTTACCGTGGCCCGGGCCTGGAAGAGGGGATGAAAATTTTCCAGGAGCTGAAACAGACGTTTGGCGTGAAAGTGATCACCGACGTGCATGAAGCCTCTCAGGCGCAGCCTGTGGCTGACGTGGTGGACGTGATCCAGCTCCCGGCGTTTCTGGCTCGCCAGACTGACCTGGTTGAAGCGATGGCGAAAACGGGCGCAGTGATCAACGTGAAAAAACCGCAGTTCGTGAGCCCTGGCCAGATGGGCAACATCGTCGATAAATTTATCGAAGGCGGCAACGACAAAGTTATCCTGTGCGACCGTGGTGCTAACTTCGGTTACGACAACCTGGTTGTGGATATGCTGGGCTTCAGCGTGATGAAGAACGTCTCTAACCAGTCTCCGGTTATTTTCGACGTGACCCACGCGCTGCAGTGCCGCGACCCGTTTGGCGCTGCGTCTGGCGGCCGTCGTGCGCAGGTAACCGAACTGGCGCGCGCTGGTATGGCAACTGGCCTGGCTGGTCTGTTCATTGAAGCGCACCCGGATCCTGACAACGCGAAATGCGACGGCCCGTCCGCGCTGCCGCTGGCTAAGCTGGAGCCGTTCCTGAAACAGATCAAAGCGATTGACGATCTGGTGAAAAGCTTCGACGAGCTGGATACCAGCAAATAATAAAAAACCCGCTTCGGCGGGTTTTTTTATGTTTTCACCCTCTCCCTGTGGGAGAGGGGTGGGGTGAGGGCATCAGGCCGCACCGGAACCATCTTATGCAAATATCGTCATCAGATACGCAATAAACAACGCCATATGCGCCGCCCCGTTCAGCACGTTAGTACGCCCGGTGGAGAACGAAATCTGACACAGCAGTAACGATGCCACCATCACAATCATCTCCGGCGCGCCCAGCGCAAACTGCAGTTCGTTGCCGGTCATAAAGGCAATCAGCGTCACCACCGGTACGGTGAGTGAAATGGTCGCCAGTACCGAGCCGAAAAAGAGATTCATTGCGCGCTGAACCTGATTGTTCAATACGGCCTTCAGCGCGCCCAGCCCTTCAGGGGACAGAATCAGTAGCGCCACCAGGAAGCCGGTAAACGCCACCGGCGCGTTCAGCTCGGTTAACAGTGTCTCCAGCGGGTTGGCATTCATCTTGGTCACGGCAATCACCGCAATCAGATGTACGATCAGCCAAACCGTATGCCACGCGCTGCTGTGGGCCGACGGCTTACCGTGGTGTGGGTCATCGTCGTCACCGTCGTCCTCATGCTCGTACACAAACAGGCTCTGGTGCGTTTTCGTCTGTATCAGCAGGAATACGCCGTACATGGCGGCGGAAATGAGCGCGACCAGCAGCGCCTGGCCGGTAGAAAAGTTTGCGCCCGGCAGCGCCATCGGGAAGACCAGCACAATAATCGCCAGCGGGAAGAGGGCAATCAGATACTGTTTAATGCCGAACAGGTTCATGTACTGGGTTGCAAATTTGCGTCCGCCCAGTAACAGAGAGAAGCCCACCAGGCCGCCCGTCACAATCATAATGATTGAGTAGAGCGTGTCGCGCATCAGCGTCGGCGCGGCGTCACCGGTCGCCATAAGCGCGGAAATCAGGCTGACTTCGAGAATAACAACGGAAAGGCTGAGAATTAACGATCCGTACGGCTCGCCCAGACGGTGGGCCAGTACGTCCGCATGGCGAACGACGCTAAATGCGCTGGTTAAAATACCGACCAGAGCCAGAATATTGATACCAACCACCACTGGCAGTGACTGACTGCTTCCCCAGAAGAGCAGCACAGCCAGTGCCAGAACCGGGAAAATGAGTGACGACTCCTTGTGGCGGGTCTTTACCGCCTCGTGTGTTGCTGTCATGTGCTTCTCCATCAATGCAGGTGCTTGTAATTATAGATACATTTTTGAGGCCATTAAATTAACAGATCTCTGTTAAATACCCTTTATTTTTTACTTAATTTTACCCTTTTTCATAATTTCACTGTTTGATATCTATAATACGCCATCTTCATTTAATACCATTTAAATAACAGTGAGATAGGATTTATTACTATCCATAAATTGATGGCGGGTGGCACCCTGACGTATCGTCGTCCACACTTATCTCTTTAACAAAAAGAGAGGTTAGTGATGCCCTATAAAACGAAACGTGAATTACCGGATAACGTACAAAACGTGCTGCCCGCTCACGCGCAGGATATCTACAAAGAGGCGTTTAACAGCGCCTGGGATCAGTACAAAGATAAGGACGATCGCCGGGATGATGCCAGCCGTGAAGAGACGGCGCACAAAGTCGCCTGGGCCGCAGTAAAACATGAATATGAGAAAGGGGACGATGATAAATGGCATAAAAAGAAATAGCCGTGAAATTATTCGCTGCCTTCATTTTGACTTTTCAGGCGGTTGAACTTTCGTTGTATTGCAACTGGTCCGCTAATTGCTTATCGTTATTTAACTGCTGGCAAAATGACCAGCACTTAAGGCCGGGAAGGCGAATTACAGATGTCGCAAGGAAGCATGCAGTGGCGGAGGTGGAAAGTGTTAACGCGTGATTTCTTAATGAAGGCAGATTGTAAGACGGCATTTGGTGCTATTGAGGAATCGCTTCTCTGGTCAGCTGAACAACGTGCGGCGTCGCTCGCTGCTACGCTTGCCTGCCGCCCGGATGATGGCCCGGTATGGATTTTTGGCTACGGTTCGCTGATGTGGAACCCGGCTCTGGAATTTGTCGAATCGGCAACGGGGACTCTCCCTGGCTGGCATCGGGCATTTTGCCTGCGCCTGACGGCCGGGCGCGGCAGCGCGTGCCAGCCGGGGCGCATGCTTGCACTGAAAGAGGGCGGACGCACCACGGGCGTAGCGTATCGCCTCCCGGATGCCACGCTGGAAGAAGAGCTCACGCTGCTCTGGAAGCGTGAAATGATCACCGGCTGCTATATGCCGAGCTGGTGCAAGCTGGAACTGGACGACGGACGCACCGTCAATGCGCTGGTCTTTATTATGGACCCGCGCCACCCGCTGTATGAAGCGGACACCCGCACGCAGGTGATTGCCCCATTAATTGCCGCCGCCAGCGGGCCGCTGGGCACTAACGCGCAGTATCTCTTCTCGCTCGATCAGGAGCTGACCCGACTCGGCATGAAGGACGATTGTCTGAATGAGCTGGTGGTGAAGGTGAAGTCGCTGCTGGAAGGAAACCCGCTCAACGGCACGCTGCGACCGGGTTTTGCCTGATAATACGCCCGGCTCGCCGGGCGTTTGATTTTATGCGGCCACGTAACTGACGGAATGCTCCAGCGACTGGCTGTGGCTGTCGATCAGCACATCCCACGTGCCGGTATACGGCACGGTAAGCCAGGCCTTATCGTCCTGTACGGTCAGAATATCCGCCTGGGACTGTTTTTGCGCTTTCGAACTCATCAGATGAATACGACAGCGTTCTGAGCAACGCACCACTACCGTATCCCCGCCAAACAGTTTCAAACTTGTTTTTACCAGTGCCATTTTTTACCCCGTAGTCTTAAACAACGCTCTCCCTGCTGCCATATCCGAGCGTGATGTTGTTCACAATTCACTCATGGCATAACACCAAAGGGGGAGGGACGGGATGCTGATTTTGATCAAAAAATGGCATAACGATTAAACAAAAATGACAAAATTCCTCAAAATTTCCGCTGGCGCGCGTTTTACCCGCTAAACGCGCGCCGGAAGAACATTAAATGCGGAAATGGCCGGCGGTTTCAGCAAGGTCGCCCGCCTGGCTCTGCAGGGCACCCGCGGCGGCGGCGGACTCCACTACCAGCTCGGCGTTCTGCTGCACCATGCGGTCGAGATGGGTCACCGCGTGGTTGATCTCATGAATGCCTTTCATCTGCTCGCTGGTGGCGATGGAGATTTCGCGCATGATGCCGGAGACGCTGCCGATGCTGGAGCGGATCTCATCCATGCTTTCCCCAGCCAGATGCACGTAGCGGGAGCCGGTAGCCACGCTGTCGGTGGTGGAATCAATCAGCGATTTGATCTCTTTCGCCGCCTGGGCGCTGCGGCTCGCCAGGTTGCGCACTTCGCCTGCCACCACGGCAAACCCGCGACCCTGCTCACCGGCACGGGCCGCTTCTACAGACGCGTTAAGCGCCAGGATGTTGGTCTGGAAAGCAATACCGTCAATCACGCTGGTGATATCGCCAATTTTTGCCGACGCAACTTCGATGGACTGCATGGTGCTGATCGCCTGCGATACCACCTCGCCGCCGCGCGCCGCGGCCGCGGCGGCCTTGCCTGCCTGGTCGTTCGCTTCGGCTGCCGATTCATTGGACTGCGTTACGGAGGCGGTGATCTGCTCTACGGCGCTGGCCGTCTCGCGCAGGCTGGACGCCGCCTGTTCTGTACGTCCTGAGAGGTCCTGGTTACCTGCAGCAATCTCCTGCGCGGCATTTTTCACCGATTCACTGGCATCGCGAAGCTGGACCATCACCACCGAGAGCTTGTCGCTGAAGGCGTTAAAGGCCTGAGCAATCTGCGCGACTTCGTCCTCGCCGCTGTCCGGAAGGCGCTGCGACAGATCGTTGGTCCCGTTGGCAATGTTGTGCATCGCGTCGCGAATATCAGACAGACGCTTCAGCAGACGGGCAATCAGGAAATGGACGATGGCCGCGCTCAGCAGCGCCAGGATCACCAGCGAAATCGCCGACGCTTTAAGCAGGGAATGCATGCCGGAGGTGGCGTCGCCGCTGTCGAGGGCGACGACCAGCAGCCAGTTCGTGCCCGGCACGGCCGTCGCCACGAAGGTTTTCTCGACGTCGTTCAGCGTTCCGTCAACCGGATTACCGCTTTTCAGCGCAGCAAAATCGATGCCTTTGATCGTCTCAGCAAACGGTTTAAGCGTCAGGGCCGGATCGTTAGCCGCAATAACGCTGCCGTCGCTGTTCAGAAGCAACCCGCTGCTCGCCGGGGTAGGATGGATCCCGCGTACGTTAGCCACCACGCTGTCCATGGCCACATCGCCCGCTACAACCGCTTTCAGGGTGCCGTTATCTTTCACCGGCACGGCGAAGGTCACCACCAGTTTGCCGGTACCGGCGTCAACGTAGGGCGCCGTGACGACCGGGCCGTCCGTGCTGACCACCTGCTGATACCAGGGGCGAATGGTCGGGTCATAATCCGCCGGGACGCCCGCAGGCTCGGAGAATTTTGCCGTTTTGCTGGCGTAGCCTGCATAGACGTTGGTGAATCCACCCGCCTGCGCGAGCTGTTTAAACGCCGGAACCGGGTCGTCACTGAGCGCAACGCTCTGCGCGGAGGCGATGACCGTCATCTTGCTTTTTACCCAGTCGGCAATCGCCGTGCTATGGCTCGCGCTGGTGCTGGTCAGGATATCGCGCTGGGACTGCTGGTTATCCTGGCGCGTGACCTGGAAGTTGATAACGGTATTGAGGAGAAGGGCGACGACCAGACAGCCTGCCGTCGCGACGATGATGCGTGCACGAATGGATCTGAACATAAGTGAAATACCTGCTGTGTTGTTTCCATGCCTATCGGCAGCCGCGCAGGTAAACTTGATGCTGAAACCGCGTCCATAAGAAAATAATATTTTTACGTGTTTATTATTAAAAAGTTAATACTTTATCGGCGGACAGCGTCCACTCGGCCAGCTCAACCAGCGTACCAATTTCGACACCCTCAATCAGCGGCAGTCCGGAAACGCCGCGTCCGTCGGTGCAGGTCTTGCACAGCTTCACCGGCACGTTTTGCGCGATCAGGATCTCCAGCATCTGCTGGATGTTATAGCCCTCTGCCGGCTTCTGGCCCTTCAGCCCGGCGGTCACCGCGTCCGACATCAAAAAGAGCCGTAACGCCAGGTCGCTCTCTTTTTCACGCAGCGCAATGGCCAGACGCAGGCTGTTAAAAAGGGATTCGCTGCCGTAGGCCGCACCGTTGGCGATAATCACAATCTTTTGCATGTTGACTCCTGTTCTTATAAAGGCACGAATATTGCTTAACTTTCCCGAGTTTCGCTGTTCTGGAGAGTAAGCATGACATTAATGGCTGGCATTTCGCCAGGGGCTGCCGAATGGCTCCAGCGCGCAAAGGTGATGCGCCGGGAGCAGCTCAGCAAGCTGGCACAGCTGGGCGTGCTTGTGCATGGCATTAGCCAGCTGGCGCACATGTTACAGTGCGAGCGCGGGGCGTCCAACGTCTGGCTCTGCTCACAGGGTAAGCTTTATGCCCCTGAATGCAAGGCCAGCCGGGCGCTGGTGGATGAAAACCTCGCTGCACTTTACGGTACGCTTGAAGCACAGTCTCCTATCCCGGGAAGTTCCGTCTGCGAACGCATCGGCGGCGCGCTGCTAAGCCTGGAGATGCTCCCCGCGCTGCGTGACGGTGTGATTAAGCGAACGGTAACCGCACCGCAGGCGATGGAGCACTACTCCCGCATGCTTCGCCATCTGCTTAGTATCGTGCCGCAGCTCAATGACAGCATTGACGATCCGCAAATCGCCGGGCGTTTTGTTGCCCTTTATAGCCTGATGCAGGGAAAAGAGCTGGCGGGACAGGAGCGGGCGCTGGGGGCGATTGGCTTCACGCAGGGCTTTTTCGATGATGTGACCCGCCAGCGGCTGGTTGACCGCATCGACGGACAGCAGGCCTGTTTTGAGATCTTTCTCTCGCACAGCGCCGCCGACGTCCAGACCACCTTTTCCCTGAACTGCCAGCCCGATCGTGAAACGGAGCAGCTGCGGCGCGTGGCCTGCACCCGCCAGCCTGCCGCAGACGATGGCCATACCGCGCTGGCCTGGTTTGCCCTGCAAACCGCGCGCCTTGAGCATCTACGCGCGCTGGAGGAGACGATCATCGCCGATCTGATAGTCGCGGTGGACGAGCGTATTTACCGTGACGAGGCGTACGCGCCTCCTGCCGATGAGCAGGACGAGCCGCCCGTCCGCTATCCGGAAAAACCCTTACTCACCCTGGTGCGCCAGCAGGCGCGTGAGATAGAGCAGCTGTCGCGTCAGCTTGCGTCCTTGCGCGATACGCTTGAAGAGCGCAAAACCATTGATAAAGCGAAAAGCGCGCTGATGACTCATCAGAATATGAGTGAGGAACAGGCGTGGACGGCGCTGCGCAAAATGGCGATGGACAAGAACCAGCGGATGGTGGATATCGCCCGCGCGCTGCTGATGGTGAAGACTCTTTGGCAGGTAACCCCAAAGGAGTAGCTGCACGGTTAGCGGGCATTTTGTGCCTGATTGAGGTGCGAGAAGGCGGGAAAATGGCCGTTAGCGCCGCGAAAACAGCGTGTTAAAACCTGGCATTCACTTTGCATTATCTGATTAACCATTTTTGACGATGCGCCAACGGCGGTGCATTCGTCTTCGGGATAAAGGCGTCCAGCGGTGCTTCGGCACCGTCGGGCGCTTTTTTTTGGCTTTTTTTCGGGAGTGGTCATGGCGGATTTGTCGAGACGGCGGTTTTTGCAGGCCAGCATGCTGGCGAGTGGCGCAATGCTGTTGCCGGGTGTCATGCAGGCCGCGTGGGCGGCAGGCTCGGATAAACCGGAGCAGGAAACGGTACGCATCGGGTTTATCCCGCTGACCGACTGCGCGCCGGTGGTTATCGCGGCGCTGAAAGGGTTTGATAAAAAATATGGCATTACCATCGTGCCCACCAAAGAGGCGAGCTGGGCGGCGGTGCGCGACAAGCTGGTGGCGGGCGAGCTGGATGCCGCGCACATTCTCTACGGTCTGCTGTACGGGCTGGAGCTGGGTATTGCCGGTAAGCCGCAGCAGATGGCGAACCTGATGACCCTTAACCAGAACGGCCAGGCGATTACCCTCTCAGGCGATCTGGCGGAGAAGGGCGTTCGCGACCTCGACGGCCTGAAAAAACTGATTGGACAGCAGGCGCCCGGCACCTACACCTTCGCGCACACCTTCCCGACGGGGACACACGCCATGTGGCTTTACTACTGGCTGGCCAGTGCGGGCATTAACCCGTTCGACGATGTCCGCACCGTGGTGGTACCGCCGCCGCAGATGGTGATGAACATGCGCATCGGCAACATGGTCGGCTTTTGCGTCGGCGAGCCGTGGAACGCGCGCGCCATCAACGACCGCATCGGCTTTACCGCCGCCACGTCGCAGTCCATCTGGGCCGACCATCCGGAAAAAATCCTCGGCACGCGTCGCGAGTGGGTGGAGAAAAACCCGCACACCGCGCGGGCGCTGGTCAGCGCGGTGCTGGAGGCGGCGCGCTGGATTGATGCTTCCCCGGAAAACAAACGCGAGACCGCGCAGATTCTCTCCCGCCGGGCGTGGCTGAATACCAAAGAGCAGTACCTCACCGGGCGGATGCTGGGCGAGTACGACAACGGCCTGGGCACGCGCTGGCAGGACGCCCACCCGATCCGCTTCTTTAACGAAGGGGCCGTCAGCTATCCGTATCTTTCCGACGGCATGTGGTTCTTAACCCAGTTCCGCCGCTGGGGTTTGCTTAAATCCGCTCCGGACTATGCGGGCATTGCACAGCGCATTAACCAGACCGCGGTCTGGCAGGATGCCGCCGCGGCGGTAGGAAGCATTACCTCACCGGCGTCACCGCTGCGCAGCAGCACACTGATGGACGGCACCGTCTGGAACGGTACCGACCCGGAAGAATACGCCAACCGTTTCGCCATTCATCGTAAAGGGGCCTGATTATGCAGCAACTGCAAAAGACGACATCACACGAGACGCCGGAGAGTGGGGAGGTGATTATTCTGCCTCCGGTGCAGATTCGCCGCCGTACGCCGACGTTCGCGCGCCGGATTAACGGCATCCTTCAGCGCATCATCCCGGCGTTTCTGGGGCTGGGGCTGCTGGTGGTGCTCTGGCAGCTGGCCGCGATCAACAGCAAAGGATTCCCGACGCCGCTCAGCACCCTGGATTCGGCACTCACGCTGTTCGCCGATCCGTTTTACCGTGACGGACCCAACGACATGGGCATCGGCTGGAACGTGCTCGCCTCGCTGCAGCGCGTGGCGGTGGGTTTTGGTCTGGCCGCGCTCGCCGGGATCCCGCTAGGCTTCCTGATTGGCCGCTTCACCTTTTTCTCGCGCATGTTCAGCCCGCTCATCGCGCTGTTGCGCCCGGTCAGCCCGCTGGCCTGGCTGCCTATCGGCCTGCTGCTGTTCCAGAAAGCGGAACCGGCCTCCAGCTGGACCATTTTTATCTGCTCAATCTGGCCGATGGTGATCAACACCGCCGAAGGGGTGCGCCGCATCCCGCAGGACTACCTCAACGTCGCCCGCGTGCTGCAGCTCTCCGAGTGGACCATCATGCGCCGCATTCTCTTTCCCGCGGTGCTGCCGGCGGTGCTGACCGGGGTGCGCCTGTCCATCGGCATTGCCTGGCTGGTGATTGTCGCCGCCGAGATGCTGACCGGAGGCTTAGGGATTGGCTTCTGGATCTGGAACGAGTGGAACAACCTTAACGTCGAAAACATTCTCATCGCCATCGTCATCATTGGCGTGGTCGGGTTACTGCTGGAGCAGGGGCTGATGCTTATCGCCCGCAGCTTTAGCTGGCAGGAAAAATAAGGAGCGAAGATGAAACCGATAATTCAGGTCCAGGCCGTGAGCCAGCGTTTTTCCACCGCCAGCGGCGAGTTTCTGGCGCTGCAGAACGTCTCTTTTGATATTCACGAAGGCGAAACCGTGAGCCTGATTGGCCACTCCGGCTGCGGCAAATCGACGCTGCTGAACCTTATCGCCGGCATTACCCTGCCGACGGAAGGCGGGCTGATTTGCGACAACCGTGAAATTGCTGGGCCAGGGCCGGAGCGTGCCGTGGTCTTTCAGAACCATTCGCTGCTGCCGTGGCTTACCTGCTTCGACAACGTTGCCCTGGCGGTGAATCACGTGTTTCGCCACACCATGAGCAAGGCGGAACGCCGGGAGTGGATTGAACACAATCTCGATCGCGTGCAGATGGGGCACGCCATGCTTAAGCGCCCGGGGGAGATCTCCGGCGGCATGAAACAGCGGGTCGGGATTGCCCGCGCGCTGGCGATGAAGCCGAAAGTGCTGCTGATGGACGAGCCGTTCGGCGCGCTGGACGCGCTGACCCGCGCCCATCTGCAGGACTCGGTGATGCAGATCCAGCAGGCGCTCAACACCACCATTGTGCTTATCACCCACGACGTGGACGAGGCGGTGCTGCTCTCCGATCGCGTGCTGATGATGACCAACGGCCCGGCGGCGACCGTCGGGGAGATCCTGAACGTTGACCTGCCGCGCCCGCGTAACCGGGTGCAGCTGGCGGACGACAGCCGCTATCACCATCTGCGTCAGCAGATCCTGCATTTCCTCTATGAAAAACAGCCCAAAGCGGCGTAACGAGGCAGCCATGACGCGACTGATCGTTATCGGCAATGGGATGGCAGCAGCGCGGCTGATTGCCTCGTTGACGGAGCGTGCTCCCGGTCGCTTCGCGATTACCGTGCTGGGCGACGAGCCTGAACACGCATACAACCGCATCCTGCTCTCTCCGGTGCTGGCCGGGGAAAAACAGGCGGAGCAGATCCGCCTGCAGGATGACGCCTGGTATGAGGCCCGGGGGGTGACGGTGCGAAGGGGAGAAAAGGTGCTAGCGGTAGATGTGGCGAAGCGACAGGTCCGTACTGCACACACCACGCTGGCCTGGGATGAGCTGGTGTTTGCCACCGGTTCCACGCCGTTTGTGCCCCCCATCCCCGGCGGCGACGCGTCTCATGTGTTTACCTTTCGTCGGCTGGCGGATATCGACGCGATTCAGACCCTCTCCGGCCCGGCGGTGGTGCTGGGCGGCGGCGTGCTCGGCGTTGAGGCTGCGGCGGCGCTTGCAAGCAGTTGTGACAACGTCACGCTGGTGCATCGCGGGGCGTGGCTGATGGAACAACAGCTGGATCGGAAGGCTGGCTTCCTGCTCGAGGAGGCGCTGGCGGAGCGCGGGGTGCGCTGCGCGCTGTCGTCCGGGATTGCGTCCATCGCGGCGGATTCGGTGACGTTATCTGACGGTAAGCGAATGAGCGCCGCACGGGTGGTGTTGACAACGGGGGTACTGCCCAACATCTCACTGGCAAAAGCCAGCGGCGTCCGCTGCGCCCGCGGCATTGTGGTTAACGCGCAGATGCAGACCTCCGCGGCGAACGTCAGCGCTATTGGTGAATGCTGCGAGATCGACGGCCAGACCTTTGGCCTGGTTGCGCCCTGTCTGGCGCAGGCGGATATCCTCGCCGCCCGGCTGGCCGGTGCAGGTGGAGCATCTTTTGCCCCAGCGGACAGCGGGATGCGGCTCAAGGTGACGGGAATCGAACTGTTCACCGCCGGTCGCGTCGCGGAGCAGGCGGACGACGTGGTCTGGAGCGCATGGGATCCGCTGACCCGCCACTACCGACGTTTATTGATTCATCGCGGCGCGCTGGCTGGCGTGCTGCTGATGGGCGACTGCCACAGCGCGGCGACATTTACCGATTTACTGGCAACGGCTGCGCCCGCCCACGCGGACTGGCTGTTCGATCGTTTCACTACGCAACCGCAGGTTGCAGGACAGAACGCTATGACAAAACCTACTCTGGTGGTGGTTGGGCACGGTATGGTCGGCCATCATTTCCTCGAAGATTGCGTCAGCCGCAATTTGCATCAGCAGTATCAGATAGTCGTCTTTGGCGAGGAGCGCTATGCCGCCTACGACCGCGTGCATCTCTCCGAGTATTTTAGCGGCCGCAGCGCGGAGTCGCTCTCGCTGGTGGAGGGCGATTTCTTTGCCGACAACGGCATTGAGCTGCGCCTGTCGCAGCAGATCGTCGCTATCGATCGCGACGCGCGTGTGGTGCGCAGCGCCAGCGGGCATGAAACCCAATGGGACAAACTGGTGCTGGCGACCGGCTCATACCCGTTCGTCCCACCCGTACCGGGCAACGATCTGCCGGGCTGCTTTGTCTACCGCACCCTTGACGATCTGGACGCGATTGCGGCCCATGCGGCAGGCTCCCGCCGCGGCGTGGTGATTGGCGGTGGGTTGCTCGGGCTGGAAGCGGCTAACGCCCTGAAACAGCTGGGCCTGGAAACCCACGTGGTGGAGTTTGCCCCCAATCTGATGGCGGTCCAGCTCGACGGCGACGGCGCAGCGATGCTGCGCAAAAAAATCGAGGCGCTGGGCGTCGGCGTTCACACCCGTAAAGCGACGACGGAGATCGCCTCTGCGGATGGCGGGCTGGTGCTGCGCTTCGCCGACGGCGAACAGCTGGAAACGGACATGGTGGTCTTTTCTGCGGGCATTCGCCCCCAGGACGCGCTGGCGCGCAGCAGCGGGCTGGCTATCGGCGAGCGCGGTGGGGTCTGCATTGACGACGGCTGTCGTACCTCCGATCCGGACGTGCTTGCCATCGGCGAATGCGCGCTGTGGGAGGGGAAAATCTTCGGACTGGTCGCGCCCGGCTATCAGATGGCGCGGGTGGCCGCCGCCGCGCTGGCGGGTGAGGATAAAACCTTTACCGGCGCGGATATGAGCACCAAACTCAAGCTGCTGGGCGTGGACGTGGCCTCGTTTGGCGACGCGCACGGGCGCACGCCGGGGGCGCTGAGCTATCAGTGGACGCACGGTCCGCAGCAAATCTACAAGAAAATGGTGGTGAGCCACGACGGAAAAACGCTGCTTGGTGGCGTGCTGGTGGGCGATGCCAGCGAATACGCCACCCTGGTGCAGATGATGCTCAACGGGATAGCTCTGCCAAAAGAGCCGGAGACGCTGATTTTACCCGCGTCGTCCGGCAGCGCGCCAAAAGCGCTCGGCGTGGCGGCGCTGCCGGAAAGCGCGCAGATCTGCTCCTGTCATAATGTTAGCAAAGGCGATATCTGCCGGGCGGTGAGCGGCGGTGCGACGGAGATGGGGGCCATTAAACAGTGTACGAAAGCAGCCACCGGCTGCGGGGGCTGTAGCGCGCTGGTGAAGCAGGTGATGGAGTTCCAACTTGCCGCGCAGGGCGTGGAGGTGAAAAAGGATATCTGCGAGCACTTCCCGTACTCGCGCCAGGAGATTTACCACCTGGTGCGCGTTAACCATATCCGCACCTTCGACCAGCTGATTAGCCGCTACGGGCAGGGGCACGGATGTGAGATCTGCAAGCCGCTGGTGGGCTCGGTGCTGGCCTCGTGCTGGAATGAATACCTGCTGAAACCGTCACACCTGCCGCTGCAGGATACCAACGACCGCTATTTTGCCAATATCCAGAAGGACGGCACCTACTCCATCGTGCCGCGCATGCCCGCAGGGGAAGTGACCGCCGACGGGCTGATTGCCATCGGCCAGATTGCGAAACGCTACAGCCTTTACAGCAAAATCACCGGCGGCCAGCGTATCGACCTCTTCGGTGCCACCCTTGAGCAATTGCCGGAGATCTGGCAGGCGCTGGTGGAGGCCGGGTTTGAAACCGGGCATGCCTACGGGAAATCCCTGCGCACGGTGAAATCCTGCGTAGGGTCGACGTGGTGTCGCTACGGGGTGCAGGACTCCACCGGCCTCGCGGTCAGGCTGGAGCACCGCTACAAGGGCCTGCGCGCCCCGCACAAAATCAAAATGGCCGTCTCGGGCTGTACCCGCGAATGCGCCGAGGCGCAGAGTAAAGACGTTGGGGTCATCGCCACGGACAAAGGCTGGAACCTCTATCTGTGCGGCAACGGCGGCATGAAGCCGCGCCATGCGGATCTCTTCGCCAGCGATCTGGACGACGAAACGCTGATCCGCACCGTAGACCGTTTCCTGATGTTCTACATCCGCACGGCAGATCGCCTGCAGCGCACCAGTACCTGGATGGATAATCTGGAAGGCGGTCTCGACTATCTGCGGGAGGTGATCCTTAACGACAGCCTGGGCATCGCCCACGAGCTGGAGCAGGAGATGGCCCGGGTGGTGGAAACCTACCAGTGCGAATGGCAGACCACGCTTAACGATCCGAACCGTCTGGCGTTGTTCCGCACCGCTGTGAATGACGCCGCAGTGGATCGCAACGCGCGCTGGCAGGAAATTTGCGGCATCGACGACATTCCGGAGCAGGCGGGCATTGGCGCGCGGCTTGGGCGTAAGCCGATTGCGCTGTTCCGCTTTGGCGAGTTCGTTTACGCCCTCGACGATCGGGAGCCGGGCAGCAGCGCGAACGTGCTTTCCCGCGGCATTCTTGGCGATGCGGCGGGGGAGCCGGTGGTGATCTCTCCGCTGTATAAACAGCGCATTCGCCTGCGCGACGGCTGTCAGGTGGAGAGCGGCAAACCCGCGGTGCGCGCCTGGCCGGTCAAAATTGAAGACGGCAAGGTGTGGGTCGGAAACGACGCCCTGGTGATGCGTGCGGAGGCCTCATGACGGAAACCCGGACAACGTGCCCCTACTGCGGGGTGGGCTGCGGCGTGGTCGCGCGCGTGGAAGGCGAAACGGTCACCGTTCGGGGGGATGAAGCCCATCCCGCGAATGCGGGACGGCTGTGCGTGAAAGGGGCAGCCCTGGGGGAAACGACGGGCCTGCAGGGACGATTGCTGCACCCGGTGGTTGACGGCGTTGAGGTAGGCTGGGTGCAGGCGCTGGGGGCGGCAGGCGAACGGCTGCGGGACATCATCGACGCTTATGGGCCGCAGGCGGTGGCGTTTTACGCGTCCGGGCAGTTGCTTACCGAGGACTACTACGCCGCCAATAAGCTGATGAAAGGGTTTATCGGCGCGGCGAACATTGATACTAACTCCCGGCTGTGCATGTCGTCGGCGGTTGTCGGCTATAAACGCGCCTTCGGTGAAGACGTCGTGCCGTGCAGCTACGAGGATGTGGAAAGCAGTGATCTGGTGGTGCTGGCTGGCTCAAACGCGGCCTGGACGCATCCGGTGCTGTATCAGCGGCTGGTGCAGGCAAAGCACAACAACCCGGAAATGAAGGTGGTGGTCATCGACCCGCGCAGAACCGCCACCTGTGACATTGCCGACCTGCATCTGGCGCTCGCGCCCGGCAGCGACGCCGGGCTGTTTGTCGGTCTGCTTAACGTGATTCAGGGAGCGGACGCGTGGCCGATATCCCGCGTGGCGGCGTTTTGCGGCCTCTCGCCGCAGGATATTGGCACGTTTTACGACTGGTTTATGACGGCGCCCCGGGCCGTCACGCTCTATACCATGGGGATTAACCAGTCCTCCAGCGGCAGCGACAAATGCAGCGCCATCATTAACGTTCACCTTGCCAGCGGGAAATTTAACCGTCCGGGCTGCGGCCCGTTTTCGCTGACCGGACAGCCTAACGCGATGGGCGGAAGGGAAGTGGGCGGGCTGGCAAATCAGCTGGCGGCGCACATGAGCTTTGAGCCTGAGGATCTCTCGCGGGTGGCGCGTTTCTGGGGAACGGAACGGCTTGCGCAAACCCCTGGACTGATGGCGGTGGAGCTGTTTGACGCCATTGCCCGCGGCGAGGTGAAGGCGGTGTGGATCATGGGCACCAACCCTGCCGTCTCGCTGCCGGACAGCCACGCGGTGTGTCAGGCGCTGGCAGGCTGCCCGCTGGTGATTGTCTCTGAGGTGATGAACGATACCGACACCGGTCGGTTTGCCCATATTCGCCTTCCGGCGCTGGGCTGGGGAGAAAAGGACGGCACGGTCACTAACTCGGAACGGCGCATTTCGCGCCAGCGCGCGTTTCTGCCCGCGCCGGGCGAGGCAAAGCCAGACTGGTGGATCGTCGCGCAGGTGGCAAAGCAGCTGGGCTACGGCGACGCGTTTGCCTGGCAACATCCGCACGAGATTTTTTGCGAGCATGCGGCGCTGACGGCCTTTGAAAATGACGGCGCGCGGGCGCTAAACCTTCATGGCCTGGCTGCGCTGACCCGTGAGGAGTGGCAGCGGCTTGAGCCTTATCAGTGGCCGACGGGGGAGTTTCCGCGTCGAAACATCGTCCCCGTTACCCCTCAGTCGCACGGCGCGACGGTCAACGCATTATATCCGCTGATCCTCAACTCCGGGCGCATCCGCGATCAGTGGCACACCATGACCCGGACGGGATACGTGGCCAGACTGATGCAGCATATCGCCGAACCGTTTGTTGAGGTTTGCCCCGCCGACGCCGATCGGTTTTCCCTGTGCGACGGCCAGCTGGCGCGCATCAGCTCGCCGCGCGGCGTCATGATGGTCAGAGTCCGCGTCAGCGGCGGACAGCGCGAAGGGGAGGTTTTTGCCCCGATGCACTGGAACGCCGGGTTTGCCCGCCAGGGAAAGGTGAATGCGCTCGTGGAAGGGCGCTGCGATCCGGTTTCGGGCCAGCCGGAGAGTAAACAAACCGCCGTCAGAATCATGCCCTGGCGGCCCGCCTGGCAGGGAGAACTCTACGCCCGCGAACGGCTGGAAATGCCCGCTTCGGTTTACTGGTGGCGCAAAGCGTCACGCCTGACGGTGGCGGGCGATAAACCGCTGCTGTCGTGGATAATGGATTACGCCAGCGGCCGGGGCTGGCAGCTGCAGATTGCTCAGACCGGTGAGCGCAGCAGCGTGCTGGCCTGGCATGAAGGCCAGCTGATGCTGGGTTTCTGGGAGGGCGCCGCGCTACCGGCGCTGGCGCATGCGGTAATAGAAGCCGCTTTTCAGTCGCCACTCTCAACGCCTGCTGCGCGCCATGCGCTGCTGAACGGGCAGGGCACCGGCAAGGCGGCGGACCCGGGGCGCATTGTCTGTAGCTGTTTCAGCGTCGGGGAAAACGCGATACGAGAGGCGATTGCCGGAGGGTGTGATTCCGTCACCGCGCTGGGGAAGACGCTGCGCTGTGGTACGAACTGTGGCTCCTGCGTGCCGGAGCTGAAAGGGCTGTTTGGATAGCGGTGTAAGGGTGTCAGATGGCGGCTGCGCCTTTCCTGACCTACAAATTCGTGCCGCCCCGTAGGTCGGGTAAGGCGCAGCCGCCGCCCGACAATAATGTTCAGGATAATCCTGGATTTTCCGTTAAGCCTGCATTTCACTGCTTATCGCGTTAACATAAAAAGAATTGCCTTATGAACACAGGTTCTTATTTACGACGTTGATGGCTGTATCGTCCCGCATTCATTTGCTGTTTTTACTCTCCCTTTTTACGGCCGGAGCCGTTCACGGTGCGCCGAATTCCTTTATGCATCAGGCGCAGAATCCCTTTGATAATAATGGGGATAGTTTGCCCGACCTCGGCATGGCGGCGCCAACGGGCGAGGGGGAGAAGCACCTGGCCGAAATGGCCAAAGCGTTTGGTGAAGCCAGCATGACCGACAACGGCCTCACCACCGGCGAGCAGGCGCGGCAGTTCGCGTTTGGTCAGGTACGAGACGCGGTGAGCGGCGAAGTGAACCAGCAGATAGAGTCCTGGCTTTCGCCCTGGGGGAACGCCAGCGTCAATTTACTGGTGGATAACGACGGTAAATTTAACGGCAGCAGCGGGAGCTGGTTTATCCCCTGGAATGATACTAACCGCTACCTGAGCTGGAGCCAGCTTGGCCTGACGCAGCAGACGGATGGCCTGGTCAGCAATGCCGGAATAGGGCAGCGCTGGGTCGCCGGGAAATGGCTGCTGGGCTATAACACCTTTTACGATAACCTGCTGGACGAAAATCTACAGCGTGCCGGGCTGGGCGCTGAGGCGTGGGGGGAAAATCTGCGGCTGTCAGCGAACTATTATCAGCCCTTTGCCGGCTGGCGCGAGCGCTCCGACGTTCAGGAGCAGCGCATTGCGCGCGGGTACGACGTGACGGCCAACGCCTGGCTGCCGTGGTTCCATCACCTGAATACCAGCGTCAGCTTCGAACAATACTTTGGCGATAACGTCGACTTGTTCAACAGCGGAACCGGCTATCACAACCCGGTGGCCGTCAACCTGGGGCTCAACTATACCCCCGTTCCGCTGGTCACGCTGACCGCCGCGCACAAGCAGGGCGAGAGCGGCGAGAGCCAGAATAACCTCGGGCTGAAGCTCAACTACCGCTTTGGCGTGCCGCTGTCCAAGCAACTTTCGGCCAGTGAAGTCGCCGCCACGCGTTCCCTGCGCGGCAGCCGCTATGATTCGCCGGAGCGCAGTAGTCTGCCGGTGATGGAGTTCCGTCAGCGCAAAACGCTGTCCGTCTGGCTGGCAACGCCGCCGTGGGATCTGAAAGGGGGCGAGACGGTCATGCTGAAGCTGCAGGTTCGCAGCACGCACGGCATTCGCCAGATCCACTGGCAGGGTGATACCCAGGCGTTGAGCCTGACGTCGCCGGCCAAAAGCAGCAGCAGCGACGGCTGGAGCGTGATTATGCCTGCCTGGGATGGTAGCGAAGGGGCGACAAACCGCTGGCACCTGTCGGCGGTAGTGGAAGATGAGAAAGGCCAGCGCGTCTCGTCCAATGAGATCGTGCTGACCGTGGTACAGCCGCTGGTCGCATTACCTGACAACGACCCGCGCTGGAAGCTGCTGCCGGAGGAGTAGTCCCTAGAAAATGCGTTCCTGATGGACCCACACGGCGGCCTCAACGCGGGATTTTAATTTCATTTTCTTCAGCATATGTTTTACATGCACTTTGACCGTGCTTTCGGTGATATCCAGGCGGCGGGCGATCATTTTGTTCGGCAGGCCCTGGGCAATGAGCTTGAGAATGTCGCGCTCGCGCGGCGTTAGCTGGCTGACGTCACGGTCGGAGGTGGCGCGGTTTGCCCGCAGGCTGGCGGCCAGGACCGGCGTTAAGGCCTCGCTGAGCACCATCTCGCCCGCCGCAGCCTGCTGCAGCGCCTTAAGCAGATCTTCCGGCTCCATATCCTTCAGCAGATATCCATCCGCCCCGCGCTTCAGCGCCGTGACTACATCCTCTTCATGGTTCGACACGCTAAAGACGACGATGCGGCCGGAAAGCGATTTCTCCCGCAGCTTGTCGAGGGTTTCCAGACCGTTCATGCCCGGCATATTCAGATCGAGCAGGATCAGATCGGGATCGAGGGATTCGGCAAGCTCAATGCCCTGTTCGCCGTTGCTGGCTTCGCCCACCACGGTGATATCGGGCGCCATGCTGACCAGCTGTTTTACGCCAGTACGCAGCATCGGATGGTCGTCGATCAACAGGATGGATGCCGGTTCCTGATTAGTCATGGGTTTCTCCTTGAGCAGTTATGAGCGGTTTCTCGGGAATAAAGGTGACGACAACTTCCGTGCCACCCGTCTCTCTCCGGCGAACCTGGCAATCACCGCGCAGGCTTTGGGCGCGGTCTCGCATAATAATTAAACCGTAGTGGTTCGTTCGTTCGGCATTTTCCGGCACGCCGCGGCCGTTGTCGTGAACCGTCAGCTTCACCTGATTGTTGTGCTGGCTGACGGTGACCGTTACCGCCGTCGCGTCGGCATGCTTGAGCACGTTGCTCAGCGCTTCACGGGCGATCTGAAGTAAATGTATGGCCTGATGGGAGGGGACAAACCGCGGCGGCAGCTGGTAGTCCAGCTTCACCGGGAACCCCAGCCGGGCACTAAATTCGTGACAGCTGGACTCCAGCGCCGGGCGCAGGCCCGGCTCGGTCAGCTGGAGACGGAAGGTGGTCAGCAGCTCGCGAAGCTGTATCCAGGAGGTGTTCAGCTCGTTGCGGATCTGGCTGAGCAGCTGCTTATTGCTTTCCGGCATCTCCGCATCCTGCATCTGCAGGCAGCTCACCTGCATTTTCATACAGGAGAGCGACTGGGCGATAGAGTCGTGGAGCTCGCGGGCGATGGTCGCGCGCTCTTCCATGACGATCAGCTGCTGCTGCTTTTCCTGATGCCTGTCGAGCGCCAGCGTGGCCGTTAGCTGTTCGACCAGCGTATCGACCAGCTGCTGCTGGTCGTGGCTCAGGTGACGCCCCGCCGGCAGGGTTGCCAGCAGAATACCGTACTGGGTGTGGCTGTCCGTCAGCCGCCACTTCAGGGTGGTGCCGCTGGAGGTGAGCGGCGGCAGGCCGCGAGGGCAAAGATGGCAGCCTTTGTCATCGCAGGACATATCGGACTGACAGGTAAACTCCTGATGGTTATCTTCGTCTTCAACATCGTAGACCCGCAGCTCCAGGTCGTGAAGCAGGGTCAGATTTTGCAGGCCGTTCAGCACCGGCGAGAGGCGTTCGCACAGCGGCACCTGCATGTGCAGACGACGGTTGGCCTGCCACAGGAAGGAGAGGATCTCGTTTTTCTGCTCAAGCCCCGCCGTTTTTTCCTGAACGCGCTGCTCCAGCACCGCGTAGCTCTCGGAGAGCTCAGCCGACATGGTATTCAGCGCCTGGCCGAGCATGGCCATCTCGTTGCGCCCGCTGATGTGCGTGCGCTGCGTAAAATCGCGTGCGGTGACCGCGCGGGCCATCGCCAGCAGCTGTTTCCAGGGATTCAGGAGCCGCGCGCGGAGCCAGACGATGGTGAAGATCAGCAGCAGACCCATAAACAGCGCCATCGCGCGGTGTACCATCACCACCCTGTCGATGCGCAGTTCGGTTGTTTGGTCGAAAGCGGAGACCAGCGCATCAATGCGTGAGACGAACCCCGCCACGTCCTGCGCAACGACCGCGGTACTGCGCGCCTGTTTCAGGCCCGGCTGCAGCTGGGTGTGCCAGTATCCCTGAAGGGCTTTGAGCTGGGATTGTTGACCGGCACGAATGGCGGCATTTTCCAGCTCGGGGCTGAACGCCGTGCGCTCCATTTCATCGAGCAGGGGCCTGTCGTCCTGCGTCAGGGGAACCGACGCCAGCAGACGATAACTCTGCATGCGTAGCGAGCCTGCCTCATTAATGGCATGCGCATTACCCTGTACCCCCTGAACCAGCCAGCCGGAGATCGCCATGCCGGTCACGCCGATGGCGGTGGACAGCAAAACGATCAGAGCGACCTGATTCACGAGCGTCAGCGGTGATAAACATCTTTTTAACATAGCGTGGGCGTGCTCCTGACGTGGCCTGCTTGCAGGAATGGCGCTATTCTGGTGCATACCCTGGAGTATACCCATACCAATAAAGGATTACCCCCAAATTGCCAACGGAGTAGGGGGAAGGTGGTGGGGGTAGCAAGGAAACGTCAGTACCGTGAAAAACCACGTCTTTTTTAGCGAATTAACCTACTCACTAAGGATAACACCTTTTTTTGCACCGCAAATCCTCCCACTTTTCCTTTGATTTATATCAACTTACCGCCGCCCTAAAACCCTAATGTTTGCAGCATCATTCGAGAATCAGAGGTGTCTATGAGTCACTCATCCGCTCCCGAAAGGGAAAATGGTGCCGTTATTACAGACTGGCGTCCAGAGGATCCGGCGTTCTGGCAACAGCGCGGCCATCGTGTAGCAAGCCGGAATCTTTGGATTTCCGTTCCGTGTTTGCTATTAGCGTTTTGCGTATGGATGTTGTTTAGTGCAGTGGCGGTTAACCTGCCAAAAGTTGGGTTTACGTTTACGACCGATCAGCTGTTTATGCTGACCGCGCTTCCGTCGCTGTCAGGCGCGCTGCTGCGTGTACCTTACGCGTTTATGGTGCCGGTCTTTGGCGGCCGTCGCTGGACGGCGTTCAGTACGGGCATCATGATCGTCCCGTGCGTGTGGCTCGGCTTCGCGGTGCAGGATACCTCCACGCCGTTCAGCGTGTTCGTGATTATCTCCCTGCTGTGCGGTTTTGCGGGCGCGAACTTCGCCTCCAGCATGGCGAACATCAGCTTCTTCTTCCCGAAAGCGAAGCAGGGCGGCGCGCTGGGCATTAACGGCGGTCTGGGGAATATGGGCGTCAGCGTGATGCAGCTCATTGCCCCGCTGGCGATCTCGGTCTCCATTTTTGCGGCCTTTGGCGGCGGTGGCGTCGAGCAGGCGAATGGTTCTTACCTGTACCTGCAAAACGCAGCGTGGATTTGGGTGCCGTTCCTGGTGATCTTCACCCTCGCTTCCTGGTTCTTTATGAATGACCTGTCCGCGTCGAAGGCGTCGCTGAGCGAGCAGCTGCCGGTACTGAAGCGTGGACACCTGTGGGTGATGGCGCTGCTGTATCTGGCAACCTTCGGTTCATTTATCGGCTTCTCTGCGGGCTTCGCGATGCTGTCGAAAACCCAGTTCCCGGACGTTCAGATCCTGCAGTTTGCCTTCTTCGGACCGTTTATTGGTGCCCTGGCGCGTTCGCTGGGCGGCATGGTGTCTGACCGCCTGGGCGGCACCCGCGTAACGCTGGTTAACTTCGTTCTGATGGCGGTCTTCTGTGCGCTGCTGTTCCTGACGCTGCCCGTCGACGGACAGGGCGGTAACTTCATCGCCTTCTTCGGCGTGTTTATGGTGCTGTTCCTGACGGCCGGGCTGGGAAGTGCGTCTACCTTCCAGATGATCTCCGTGATCTTCCGCAAGCTGACCATGGACCGCGTGAAAGCGCAGGGTGGAAGCGAAGAGCAGGCAATGCGTGAAGCGGCGACCGATACGGCGGCAGCGCTGGGCTTTATCTCTGCCATTGGTGCGATTGGCGGCTTCTTTATCCCGAAAGCGTTCGGTATCTCTCTGGACCTGACCGGCTCTCCGGCGGGTGCAATGAAAGTTTTCCTCGTCTTCTATATCGCCTGCGTCGTGATCACGTGGCTGGTATATGGCCGGAATAACAAGAAAAATAAGTAAGTATGATTATCCGTTTACGCGGCCTTCGGGCCGCGTTTTTTTGGGTAACAATAGTTACAACATACTGACAGGCCTGCAGCGGAAGCCTGCGGGTAACACCGTGATGGCCATCGCTTTTCAGGGCGCTCTACCCCTTAATACCTAAGATGTTAAATTTTACCCTGCCTTTTGTACGATAAAATAAAAATATCTATATATTTCATTATGATAATTAATTTATGAAGATACCGCTTTGGTGGTATTTGGTATAACCCCTCGCCAGAAAGTCCCTCGTCGTCTTGATCGTTATCAATTCTCCCTCCCTTTCAGGGCGTTACCTTCGCTGCAAATCAGCAATGTCGATTTAGAGAGCCACAGGCTCCACACAGGAGATACCCGATGAGCAAATTTTTGGACCGGTTTCGCTACTTCAAACAGAAGGGTGAAACTTTTGCCGATGGGCACGGCCAGGTTCTGGATACCAACCGGGACTGGGAAGACGGTTACCGCCAGCGCTGGCAACATGACAAAGTCGTCCGTTCAACCCACGGCGTGAACTGCACTGGCTCATGTAGCTGGAAGATTTTCGTTAAAAACGGTCTGGTGACCTGGGAAATGCAGCAGACCGACTATCCCCGCACCCGCCCGGATATGCCAAACCACGAACCGCGCGGCTGCCCGCGCGGCGCCAGCTACTCCTGGTATCTCTACAGCGCTAACCGCCTCAAATACCCTCTGATGCGCAAGCGCCTGATGAAAATGTGGCGTGAAGCGAAGGTTCAGCACAGCGATCCGGTTGATGCCTGGGCGTCTATTATCGAAGACGCGGACAAAGCGAAAAGCTTTAAGCAGGCCCGCGGCCGCGGTGGCTTTGTGCGTTCTTCCTGGAAAGAGGTGAACGAGCTGATTGCCGCCTCTAACGTCTACACCGTCAAAACCTACGGTCCTGACCGCGTGGCGGGCTTCTCGCCCATCCCGGCGATGTCGATGGTCTCTTACGCTTCCGGCGCGCGCTACCTGTCGCTTATCGGCGGTACCTGCCTGAGCTTCTACGACTGGTACTGCGACCTGCCGCCGGCATCTCCGCAGACCTGGGGTGAGCAGACCGACGTGCCTGAATCCGCTGACTGGTACAACTCCAGCTACATCATCGCCTGGGGCTCAAACGTGCCTCAGACCCGAACGCCGGACGCGCACTTCTTTACCGAAGTCCGTTATAAAGGCACCAAAACCGTGGCGGTCACCCCGGACTACGCCGAAATCGCCAAGCTGTGCGATCTGTGGCTGGCACCGAAACAGGGTACCGATGCCGCGATGGCGATGGCGATGGGCCACGTCATGCTGCGTGAATTCCACCTTGATAAGCCTAGCCAGTACTTCACCGACTACGTCCGCCGCTACACTGACATGCCGATGCTGGTGATGCTCGAAGAGCGTGACGGTTACTATGCCGCTGGCCGCACGCTGCGCGCTGCCGATCTGGTGGATGCCCTGGGTCAGGAAAATAATCCTGAGTGGAAAACCGTCGCGTATAACAGCAACGGCGAGCTGGTGGCGCCAAACGGCTCTATCGGTTTCCGCTGGGGCGAGAAGGGTAAGTGGAACCTTGAGCAGCGTAACGGCACGACCGGCGAAGAGACAGAACTGCGCCTGAGCATGCTGGGTAGCCAGGACGACATCGCCGAGGTGGGCTTCCCGTACTTTGGCGGCGAAGGTTCCGAGCACTTCAACAAGGTTGAGCTGCAGAACGTCCTGATGCATAAGCTGCCGGTCAAACGCCTGCAGCTGGCCGACGGCTCTACCGCGCTGGTTACCACCGTCTACGATCTGACCATGGCGAACTATGGCCTGGAACGCGGTCTGGGCGATGAAAACTGCGCAACCAGCTATGATGACGTGAAGGCCTACACTCCGGCCTGGGCGGAACAGATCACCGGCGTTCCTCGCGGGCATATTACCCGTATCGCACGTGAATTCGCTGAAAACGCCGACAAGACCCACGGCCGTTCGATGATCATCGTCGGTGCGGGTCTGAACCACTGGTATCACCTCGATATGAACTACCGTGGTCTGATCAACATGCTGATCTTCTGCGGCTGCGTTGGTCAGAGCGGTGGCGGCTGGGCGCACTACGTGGGCCAGGAAAAACTGCGTCCGCAGACCGGCTGGCAGCCGCTGGCGTTTGCCCTCGACTGGCAGCGCCCTGCGCGCCACATGAACAGCACCTCCTACTTCTATAACCACTCCAGCCAGTGGCGCTACGAAACGGTTACCGCGCAGGAGCTGCTGTCGCCGATGGCGGATAAATCCCGCTACAGCGGCCACCTGATTGACTTCAACGTGCGCGCAGAGCGCATGGGCTGGCTGCCGTCTGCGCCTCAGCTGGGTACCAACCCGCTGCGCATCGCGGAAGAGGCGAAGAAGGCGGGCATGTCCCCGGTGGATTACACCGTTAAATCCCTCAAGGACGGCTCAATCCGTTTCGCGGCTGAACAGCCGGAAAACGGTAAAAACCATCCGCGTAACCTGTTTATCTGGCGCTCCAACCTGCTGGGCTCGTCCGGTAAAGGCCACGAGTACATGCTGAAATACCTGCTCGGTACCGAAAACGGTATCCAGGGTAAGGATCTCGGCAAGCAGGGCGGCGTGAAGCCGGAAGAGGTGGAGTGGAAAGACAACGGCCTCGACGGCAAGCTTGATCTGGTGGTGACGCTCGACTTCCGTCTGTCCAGCACCTGCCTGTACTCCGACATTGTGCTGCCAACCGCGACCTGGTACGAAAAAGACGACATGAATACCTCGGATATGCATCCGTTTATTCATCCGCTGTCTGCGGCCGTTGACCCGGCGTGGGAATCGAAAAGCGACTGGGATATCTATAAGGACATCGCGAAGAAATTCTCTGAAGTCTGCGTGGGACACCTCGGCAAAGAGACCGACGTGGTCACGCTGCCAATCCAGCACGACTCCGCTGCCGAACTGGCGCAGCCGCTGGACGTGAAGGACTGGAAAAAAGGCGAATGTGACCTGATCCCGGGCGTGACCGCGCCGCACATTATTCCGGTTGAACGTGACTACCCGGCAACGTACGAACGCTTTACCTCTATCGGCCCGCTGATGGAGAAAATCGGTAACGGCGGGAAAGGGATTGCCTGGAACACCCAGAGCGAAATGGATCTGCTGCGCAAGCTTAACTACACCAAAGCGGATGGCCCGGCGAAAGGTCAGCCAATGCTGAACACGGCGATTGATGCGGCAGAGATGATCCTGACCCTGGCACCGGAAACCAACGGCCACGTCGCGGCGAAAGCCTGGGCGGCGCTGAGCGAGTTTACCGGCCGCGACCATACGCACCTGGCGACGAATAAAGAGGAAGAGAAAATCCGCTTCCGCGATATTCAGGCGCAGCCGCGCAAGATTATCTCCAGCCCGACCTGGTCTGGCCTGGAAGATGAACATGTGTCTTATAACGCCGGCTACACCAACGTTCACGAGCTGATCCCATGGCGCACCCTGTCCGGTCGTCAGTCGCTGTATCAGGATCACCAGTGGATGCGCGACTTCGGGGAAAGCCTGCTGGTGTACCGTCCGCCAATTGACACCCGCTCCGTGAAGGCCGTGATGGGGGCGAAATCGAACGGTAACCCTGAGAAGGCGCTCAACTTCCTGACGCCGCACCAGAAGTGGGGTATCCACTCCACCTACAGCGACAACCTGCTGATGCTGACCCTGTCGCGCGGAGGTCCGATTGTCTGGATGAGCGAGGCGGACGCCAAAGAGCTGGGTATTGAAGATAACGACTGGATCGAAGTGTTCAACAGCAACGGTGCCCTGACGGCGCGTGCGGTGGTAAGCCAGCGCGTACCGGCCGGGATGACCATGATGTATCACGCGCAGGAGCGTATCGTTAACCTGCCGGGTTCAGAGATCACAGAGCAGCGCGGCGGGATCCACAACTCCGTGACCCGTATTACGCCGAAGCCGACCCATATGATCGGTGGCTATGCGCAGCTGGCCTACGGCTTTAACTACTACGGCACCGTAGGATCGAACCGCGATGAGTTCGTGGTGGTACGTAAGATGAAGAATATTAACTGGTTAGACGGTGAAGGTAATGACCAGGTACAGGAGAGCGTAAAATGAAAATTCGTTCACAAGTCGGCATGGTGCTGAATCTGGATAAATGCATCGGCTGTCATACCTGCTCGGTCACCTGTAAAAACGTCTGGACCAGCCGTGAAGGTATGGAGTACGCCTGGTTCAACAACGTGGAAAGCAAGCCGGGGACCGGCTTCCCGACCGACTGGGAAAACCAGGAGAAGTGGAAGGGCGGCTGGATCCGTAAAATCAACGGCAAGCTGCAGCCGCGCATGGGTAACCGTGCGATGCTGCTGGGTAAAATCTTCGCTAACCCGCATCTGCCGGGCATCGACGATTACTACGAGCCGTTTGACTACGACTACCAGAACCTGCACAACGCGCCGGAAAGCAAACACCAGCCGATCGCCCGTCCGCGCTCGCTGATCACCGGTCAGCGCATGGACAAAATTACCAGCGGTCCAAACTGGGAAGAGATTCTGGGCGGCGAGTTCGAAAAACGCGCCAAAGACCAGAACTTCGAGAACATGCAGAAGGCGATGTACGGCCAGTTCGAAAACACCTTCATGATGTATCTGCCGCGCCTGTGCGAGCACTGCCTCAACCCGGCATGCGTGGCGACCTGCCCGAGCGGCGCCATCTACAAGCGTGAAGAAGACGGCATCGTCCTGATTGACCAGGACAAGTGCCGCGGCTGGCGTATGTGCATCACCGGTTGCCCGTACAAAAAAATCTACTTCAACTGGAAGAGCGGCAAGTCTGAGAAGTGCATCTTCTGCTACCCGCGTATTGAAGCCGGTATGCCGACCGTCTGCTCCGAGAGCTGCGTAGGCCGTATCCGCTACCTCGGCGTGCTGCTGTACGACGCGGACGCGATTGAAAATGCCGCGAGCACCGAGCACGAGAAAGATCTGTATCAGCGTCAGCTGGACGTGTTCCTCGATCCGAACGATCCGAAAGTGATTGAGCAGGCGCTGAAGGACGGCATTCCGCAGATCGTCATTGACGCCGCGCAGCAGTCTCCGGTGTACAAAATGGCGATGGACTGGAAGCTGGCCCTGCCGCTGCACCCTGAATACCGCACGCTGCCGATGGTCTGGTACGTGCCGCCTCTGTCACCGATTCAGTCAGCCGCGGATGCGGGCGAGCTGGGCAGCAACGGCATTCTGCCGGACGTGGAAAGCCTGCGTATTCCGGTTCAGTACCTGGCAAACCTGCTGACAGCAGGCGATACCCAGCCGGTACTGCTGGCGCTGAAGCGTATGCTGGCGATGCGCCACTTCAAGCGTGCCGAAACCGTGGACGGCGTGACCGATACCCGCGCGCTGGAAGAGGTCGGTCTGACCGAAGCGCAGGCGCAGGAGATGTACCGCTACCTGGCGATTGCTAACTACGAAGACCGCTTCGTGGTGCCGAGCAGCCACCGTGAGCTGGCCCGCGAAGCCTTCCCGGAGAAAAACGGCTGTGGCTTTACCTTTGGCGACGGCTGCCACGGGTCAGACAGCAAATTCAACCTGTTCAACAGCCGCCGCATCGACGCTATGGATGTGACCAGTAAAACGGAGCCGCACGCATGATTGAACTCGTCATTGTTTCGCGTCTGCTCGAGTACCCGGATGCTGCGCTTGCGCAGCATCAGCAGGAGCTCTTTGATGCACTTGCGGCATCTGAAAACCTGGATAAAGAGGATGCCCAGCGGCTTGGCGTTTTCCTCCGCGACCTGCTAGCGCGCGATCTTCTCGACGCGCAGGCGGACTACAGCCAGCTGTTTGACCGCGGTCGTGCAACCTCGTTGCTGCTGTTTGAACACGTTCACGGTGAGTCTCGCGACCGCGGTCAGGCGATGGTTGACCTGATGGCGCAGTACGAGCAGCACGGCCTGCAGCTTGACAGCCGCGAGCTGCCGGACCATCTGCCGCTCTATCTGGAATATCTGGCGCAGCTGCCGAAAGAGGAGGCGCTGGGTGGTCTGCAGGACATCGCGCCGATCCTGGCGCTGCTCGGCGCGCGTCTTCAGCAGCGCGAGAGCCGCTACGCGGTGCTGTTCGATCTGCTGGTGAAGCTGGCCAACGCGTCGGTCGACAGTGAAAAAGTCGCGGAGAAAATCGCCGATGAGGCCCGCGACGATACTCCGCAAGCGCTGGATGCCGTCTGGGAAGAAGAGCAGGTGAAATTCTTTGCTGACCAGAACTGCGGCGAGTCTGAAATCTCTGCTCACCAGCGTCGTTTTGCCGGAGCCGTTGCCCCGCAATATTTGAATATCTCTAACGGAGGACAGCAATAATGCACTTCCTGAATATGTTCTTCTTTGAAATCTACCCGTATATCGCGGGCACCGTGTTCCTGGTGGGAAGCTGGCTGCGTTATGACTACGGCCAGTATACCTGGCGCGCTGCCTCCAGCCAGATGCTGGATCGTAAAGGGATGCACGTGGGCTCTAACCTGTTCCACATCGGTATTCTGGGGATTTTTGCCGGCCACTTCCTCGGGATGCTGACGCCGCACTGGATGTACGAAGCGTGGCTGCCGATTGAGGTGAAGCAGAAGATGGCGATGATCGCCGGCGGCGCCTGCGGCGTGATGACCCTGGTTGGGGGGCTACTGCTGCTGAAACGTCGTCTGTTCAGCCCGCGGGTGCGCGCAACCACGACCGGGGCGGACATCCTGATCCTCTCCCTGCTGATGGTGCAGTGCGCGCTGGGCCTGCTGACCATTCCATTCTCGGCGCAACATATGGACGGCAGCGAAATGATGAAGCTGGTCGGCTGGGCGCAGTCCGTGGTGACCTTCCACGGCGGAGCATCTTCGCACCTGGACGGCGTGGCGTTTATCTTCCGCGTTCACCTGGTGCTGGGGATGACGCTGTTCGTGCTGTTCCCGTTCTCTCGTCTGGTGCATATCTGGAGCGCGCCGGTGGAGTACCTGACGCGCAAATACCAGATTGTACGCGCCCGTCGCTAATTTGCCGTTTTGATACCAACCCCGCACTCGCGGGGTTTTTTTTCGCCCCAGCCCAGGTTGTTGCCCGCTGCAGCAAACAGGATCAGCGCGCCGCCCGCCAGCTGCGTCAGGTTCAGCGAGTGTCCAAATACCAGATTATCGACAATAATCGCCACCACCGGATAGATAAACGACAGCGAGCCGGTAATGGGCGTAGGCAGCTTTTGAATGGCGCTATAGAGCAGCTGATACATAATGCCGGTATGGACGATGCCCAGCGTCAGCAAAATTGGCCAGGGAAAATCGCCAGAAAATGAGGGCATGCCGGCAAACGGCAGAAGCATCACTACGCCGGTCAGCACCTGAATAAAGGCAATATGCTGCGGCGCAATCGATCTGAGTTTGCGGGCGATGATGGCCGTTACCGCATAGAAGAAGGCCGCGGCCAATGCCAGACCGATTCCGGCGAGCCAGTCAGCGCCGTGTGCTCCGGTTAACTCGCTGGAGAGCAAAATAACCACGCCGCCAAAGGCGAGGAACAGCCAGCCCCACTTTACCAGGCTGACGCGCTCGCCTAAAAACATCCCCATCAGTACCAGCATAAACGGCTGGGTGTTATACACCACGGTCGAAAGACCAATCGAGATCCGTTCATAGGCAGCGAAGAGCAGCAGCCAGTTCACCACTAATGCCACACCGCCAAGAATAGCCAGCAGCAGCGTCTTTCGGGTGAGGGGGCTAAAAGGCTTTGGGCTTATCCGGATAAAAACAAAAAGCGCCATTGCCCCGATAAGGCAGCGCCAGAACACCACTTCCGTCACCGGCAGACCGGAAAGTAATACAAATGCGCCAATAGAGCCGGAAATTAACATCGCCAGGCCCATCTGCCAGACGCCTTTATGGAAATCACGCATCATCCACCTCCTGATTAATGACGCTATTGTCGAAAATTGCTGACGGGTTTTACAGGGGTGATATAAGGTTGAATACGTTAATGGCTTTTTAAAATTAGGTGAAAACGATGGAATACCTTCTCGATGATATCGACCGACAAATTTTGGCCTGTCTGGTCGAGGATGCGCGCATGTCCCTGAAGGTGCTCAGCGGGCGTATCGGTCTGACGTCACCCAGCACGGCAGAGCGCCTGAAAAGGCTGGAAGAGCGCGGCGTGATTCAGGGGTATGGCGCACGGGTGAATCTGGCGGCGTTAGGGTACACCCTTCAGGCGCTGGTGCGCGTACGGCCGCTGCCGGGGCTGTTGCATAAGGTTGATAAGTATATTCAGGCGATGCCGGAGTGTATTGAGAGCGACAAGGTGACCGGTGAAGACTGTTTTGTTATCCGGCTGGTGGTGCGGTCAATTGAGCAACTGGATGTGCTGCTGGACGGACTGGCGGAACATGCCCAGTGCAATACGTCGATTGTGAAGAGTTCACCCGTGACGCGACGCTTGCCGCCAATGTAGCTGTCTGTTACCGGGTGACGGCTGCGCCTTACCCGGCCTACAAAGGATTCATATATCGAAAATTGTGGCGTATTGAGTTGAGGGAGAATTTACGGCGACATGGAATTGATGGTGGTGGGGGAAGGATTCGAACCTTCGAAGTCGATGACGGCAGATTTACAGTCTGCTCCCTTTGGCCGCTCGGGAACCCCACCAGGGGTAATTCAAATTTTGAGGTAATGCTGAGAGATGGTGGTGGGGGAAGGATTCGAACCTTCGAAGTCGATGACGGCAGATTTACAGTCTGCTCCCTTTGGCCGCTCGGGAACCCCACCACGGGGTAATGCTATTTACTGGCCTGCTTCCTGCTGGAAGCGGGGCGCATCATATCAAATGAGACGCCCCTGTAAAGCATTCCTTTAGCCAAATGAAGCTGTTTGCCTGCTTTTTATCCGTAAAGGTGCAAAGCTAATCAATTCATTTCTCTGGGATTACAGAATAATAGTTCTGTTGCCGTAAACGAATACCCGCTGCGCCAGCACCTGATAGAGCGCGCGGCTGAGTACGTTCTTCTCGACGTCACGTCCGGCGCGCATCATATCTTCAGCGGTGTAGGTATGATCCACATGAATCACGTCCTGCATGATGATAGGGCCTTCGTCCAGGTTGTCATTCACGTAGTGCGCGGTAGCACCGATGATCTTCACGCCGCGCTCGTATGCCTGATGGTATGGGCGAGCACCAATAAAGGCCGGCAGGAACGAGTGGTGAATGTTGATGATCTTGTTCGGGAAGCGGGCAACGAAGGATGGCGTCAGCACGCGCATATATTTCGCCAGAACAACGTAGTCCGGGTTATGCGCTTCAATAGCCTGCGCCATCAGATCGTCGTGTTCCTCACGGGTATGGCCTTCGTGGCTGACCAGCTCGAACGGAATATCAAAACGTTCCACCAGCGTGCGCAGCGTCTCGTGGTTGCCGATAACGGCAGCAATTTCGACGTCCAGACCACCGTAGTTTGCTTTCATCAGCAGGTCGCCAAGACAGTGTGCTTCTTTGGTCACCAGAATCACGACGCGGCGTCGGCCTGCGGGGGTCAGCTCGCGCACGGAACCTTCCGGCAGCGCGCTGTCCAGATCGGCAAGCAGGGTGTTGTCGTTGAAAATACCTTCCAGTTCGGTACGCATGAAGAAACGACCGGTACGGTGGTCAACGAACTCGTTGTTCTGCACGATATTCAGTTCATGTTTGTAGCAAATGTTGGTAATTCGTGCGATCAGTCCTTTTTGATCGGGACAGATGGTGCGCAGAACTTTACGTTGTAATGATTGCATCGCCGGGAAATCCTGTTTGTATTTGCGAAGTCTGGGTTGTCAGGCGTTACTGCCCGCAACACTTTTTAAATTTTTTACCTGAACCACAAGGGCAGGGATCGTTACGACCAAACTGTGGGCGCGTTCCGTCAATATAATACCATTGCCCGCTTTCCCGTAAGAACCGGGAACGTTCAATAATGGCTCCGGGCTTATTATTCTCGGTAAAGCGGGCAACAAAGCTGACATAGCCTTCATCTGCATGACTCCCGGTTGAGGATTCATAGACGGTAAGGCCAAGCCACTGCGTGTTCGCGAACCCGGCTTCGATGTCCCGTCTGAATTCGGCCGCGTGGCAGGACGGGTGCCAGGTTTTGATCAGGTAGTCTGCGTCTTTGATCACAAAAGCAGTGTACCGTGAACGCATGAGGTGTGACGGGTCTGGTGCAACCTGATCGCCAGAAAGATATCGCTGGCAACATAGGCTATACTCCAGAGCGCTACCACAAGGGCAGAGCTGAGACACGATTCTCTTCCTGGAACAAAAAAATAAGGGCGTAAAACGCTTCGGGTAGCACTATGTTAACTGAGGCGTTGCGTTGACGCTATGTCAGGAATCCAGGGGACGTAAAACAGGGCTAATGAGAAAGGTTAAAATTGGACTGGCGCTGGGCTCAGGTGCAGCCCGCGGGTGGTCACATATCGGCGTGATTAATGCTTTAAAACAGATGGGTGTTGACGTCGATATCGTTGCAGGGTGTTCAATAGGATCGCTTGTCGGCTCCGCTTACGCGTGCGGGAAGCTGCCGGACCTCGAAACTTGGGTGCGCTCCTTCAGTTACTGGGACGTGCTTCGTCTGATGGACCTCTCATGGCAACGCGGCGGGCTGTTGCGCGGCGAGCGCGTCTTTAACCAGTTCCGCCAGGTTATGCCTCTTGAAGACTTCACGGATTGTCACATGCCTTTCGGCGCCGTTGCGACGAATCTCAGCACGGGTCGCGAACTTTGGCTAACCGAAGGGGATATCCATCTTGCCGTGCGTGCCTCTTGCAGTATGCCGGGGTTAATGGCGCCTGTCCCACACAACGGTTACTGGCTGGTTGATGGTGGCGTCGTGAACCCGGTGCCCATCTCGCTCACGCGTGCAATGGGGGCTGACATCGTCATTGCCGTGGACCTGCAGCACGACGCTCACCTGATGCAACAGGACCTCATGCCGGTCAATCTCCAGAGCGAAGACGCCGAGGGCGAGAAGCTGGCCTGGCATGAGCGCCTGCGCGGAAGAATCGGGCGTATGGCCGCGCGCCGCTCGGTTACTGCCCCGACGGCGATGGAAATCATGACCACGTCAATCCAGGTCCTTGAGAATCGCCTCAAGCGCAATCGTATGGCAGGCGATCCACCAGATATTCTTATTCAACCGTACTGTCCGCAAATCTCTACCCTTGATTTCCATCGGGCTGAGGCCGCCATCGCAGCGGGCTCGCTAGCCGTCGAAAAGAAAATGGACGAATTGTTGCCTTTTGTGCGAACAGCACGCTAAGCACTTTTTTTGATTACTTCAGCAAAATCTGACAGGCGATAGTGCCGATCGCATGCCACTATTTAGTTACTGTCAGCCAGGGGAGGAAACATGACGCAACCATTGGCCGGAAAACACATTTTGATTGTAGAAGACGAGCCCGTTTTCCGATCGCTACTGGATTCGTGGTTATCCTCACTGGGGGCAATCACTTCACTGGCTGAAGATGGCATCGACGCGCTGGAAAAAATGATCAGCATTACGCCCGATTTGATGATTTGCGACATTGCGATGCCGCGTATGAACGGGCTGAAGCTGGTTGAACATCTGCGTAACGAAGGTAACCAGACGCCGATTCTGGTGATATCTGCCACTGAGAACATGGCCGATATCGCTAAAGCGCTACGTCTCGGCGTGCAGGATATTCTGCTTAAACCGGTCAAAGATCTGAACCGGTTGCGGGAAACGGTGTTAGCGTGTCTTTATCCGAATATGTTTAATTCCCGGGTAGAGGAAGAAGAGCGTCTTTTTCAGGACTGGGATGCCCTGGTAAGCGATCCGCCTGCCGCGGCGAAACTTTTGCAAGAGCTTCAGCCGCCCGTTCAGCAAACCATTTCGCATTGCCGAATAAATTATCGCCAGCTGGTGGCCGCAGACCAGCCTGGACTGGTGCTGGATATTGCACCCCTCTCTGATTCCGATCTTGCGTTTTATTCCCTGGATGTCACCCGGGCGGGGGATAATGGTGTATTAGCGGCGTTACTCCTTCGTGCGCTATTTAATGGTTTATTGCAGGAACAGTTATCGCATCAGGGGCAACGACTACCAGAGTTAGGCAGTTTACTTAAACAGGTGAACCAGCTTTTTCGTCAGGCAAACTTACCCGGACAGTTCCCGCTGCTTGTCGGTTATTACCACAGCGGTTTAAAGAATCTTATCCTCGTTTCAGCCGGCCTCAACGCTTCACTGAATACCGGTGAACATCATATTGAGGTAAGTAACGGTGTGCCGCTTGGGACATTGGGGACGGCGTATCTTAATCAAATTAGCCATCGCTGTTCCTCCTGGCAGTGCCAAATTTGGGGGGCCGGGGGACGACTACGCTTAATGTTGTCCACGGAATAAGCAGATGGATCGTAATTTTAAGATTGCTTTACCTGTGTTTTACGGGGAGTGCTACTATCGCTGCCCAGATTCATGCGTATTTATCCTAATTGATCGGCAACGCGTTCTTTTCAGACCCGGACTGTGGGGCGAGGCTGATATACTTAACGCGTTATTTATTGCATAAAAGTTCAAAACTTGAACAGCTCAGGAGAATTTGAATGGCTGCCCTAAATTCGAAAGTCAGAAAGGCCGTCATCCCGGTAGCGGGATTGGGGACCAGGATGTTACCAGCAACTAAGGCGATTCCGAAAGAAATGCTGCCTCTGGTTGATAAGCCATTAATCCAGTATGTCGTTAATGAATGTATCGCAGCCGGCATCACGGAAATTGTGCTGGTTACACATTCATCAAAAAACTCTATCGAAAACCATTTCGATACAAGCTTTGAACTTGAAGCCATGCTGGAAAAACGCGTTAAGCGTCAGCTGTTAGAAGAAGTTCAGTCTATTTGCCCTCCTCACGTCACCATTATGCAGGTTCGTCAGGGGCTGGCTAAAGGCCTTGGCCACGCTGTGTTATGTGCACATCCTGTTGTGGGTGATGAGCCTGTGGCGGTAATTCTGCCTGACGTTATTCTGGATGAATACGAATCCGATCTTTCTCAGGATAATCTGGCTGAGATGATCAAACGTTTTGACGAAACAGGCAGCAGCCAGATCATGGTTGAGCCTGTCGAAGACGTGACGGCTTACGGTGTGGTTGATTGCAAAGGCGTTAACCTTGACCCGGGTGAAAGTGTGCCGATGATTGGCGTGGTAGAGAAGCCTAAAGCCGACGTAGCGCCTTCCAACCTGGCCGTAGTAGGTCGCTATGTCCTGAGCGCTGAAATCTGGCCTCTGCTGGCGAAAACGCCTCCAGGAGCAGGTGACGAGATCCAGCTGACTGATGCCATCGATATGCTGATCGAGAAAGAGACCGTTGAGGCTTACCATATGAAAGGTAAGAGCCATGATTGCGGTAATAAGCTCGGTTATATGCAGGCATTTGTTGAATATGGCATTCGCCACAACACTCTTGGCGAAGAATTTAAAGCCTGGCTCAAGGAGAGCGCAGGTATTAAGAAATAAGCTAGGACGGCAAATGTTCGAAACCGGTGAGGCGTTGCCCACCGGTTTTTTTATGCCCATAACACCCCGGAAGCCTGCCTGAAAGTAAGCGCCCTGAAATAGCTGAATAACGCTTTATGACAGAGTGTAAGGGGATGTTTGCGATAAATTTTGGTTAAAAAAAATCCCGCATTATGCGGGATTTTTCTGAATGCGGCTTGATTAATCCTTGATCAGGAAGTCATCCAGCTGTTTACCTTGCTCATCCATGGCTTTCTTGATAACTGCAGGAGTACGACCCTGGCCAGTCCAGGTTTTAGTTTCGCCGTTCTCGTCAACGTAGCTATATTTAGCAGGACGAGCAGCACGCTTAGCTTTAGTACCGGTTTTAGCTGCAGCCATGCTGTTCAGCAATTCATTTGGATCGATACCATCAGCAATCAGCATTTCACGATATTGCTGCAGTTTACGAGTACGCTCTTCGATTTCAGCAGCAGCTGCGCTTTCTTCTTCGCGACGTTCATTAACTACAACTTCTAATTTTTCCAGCATTTCTTCAAGCGTTTCGAGGGTGCATTCTCTTGCCTGCGCACGAAGAGTACGGATGTTGTTCAGAATTTTAAGTGCTTCGCTCATTGTAGTAATCTCAAACTTATAATGGGGGGTGGTTTGTTGACCTAATAATAGAGCCATAAATTCAGTTGTGCAATAGCTAGGAATGTAAGGAATTCAAAAAATACTAAATAATGCCGCTATTATTAATTACGCTAACTTAAATTTCATCACCCGACAGTCTCGCTTGTTATCACGTAAACCTGCTTAGCCCGGTCACTTGCATCTTTTTTTTGTGACATTTACCGCAGGAATTATAGTTGCGGTGGAGAAATATCAGCCTTTCGTATTAGTTCCCATCAGTGATGCTAAGACTGAAATAGTTAATAAATAGTGAATTTTAATGAACGGTGATTCCACTATAAAAAGAAGTGTTATGTTTGGTGGAGCTTATAACATATTGGCCTGGCAAAATGAGTTTACTTCCTGTTTTAACGGATTATTTTTGAAAACAGAAGGCCCAGATTTCTGCTGCGAACCGCATCGTGTGTGCGCTGTATCGCTGATGACCCGACAAAATATGGTACAATCAATCATTGGGAATATTACACATTGATTAGGGTTTTACGGCCAATGGCACAACTTTATTTCTACTATTCGGCAATGAATGCCGGGAAATCCACCGCGTTGCTGCAGTCCTCGTACAATTACCAGGAACGAGGGATGCGTACCGTTGTTTATACGGCTGAGATAGACGATCGCTTCGGTGCAGGGAAGGTGAGTTCCAGAATAGGCCTCTCGTCGCCGGCCAGGCTGTTTAACCCGAAAACTGACCTGTTTGAGGACATTCGCACAGCGCATGCCGCTCAGCCCATACACTGTGTCCTGGTGGATGAGAGCCAGTTCCTGACGCGTGAACAGGTGCATGCGCTGTCAGAGGTGGTCGATGAACTCGATATCCCCGTTCTTTGTTACGGGCTGCGCACGGATTTTCGCGGTGAGCTTTTTGCCGGGAGTCAGTATTTGCTCGCCTGGTCGGATAAGCTTGTTGAACTGAAAACGATCTGTTTTTGCGGCCGCAAAGCCAGTATGGTGCTTCGTCTCGACCAGGCCGGAAAACCTTATGCAGATGGTGAGCAGGTCGTGATAGGCGGTAATGAACGCTATGTTTCGGTCTGTCGTAAGCATTATAAAGAAGCGTTGTCTGTAGGCTCGCTGACGGCGATTCAGCACGACAACAGAAAGTAACGTCAGCTTTATTATTCGGATTATTCAGACATAAAAAAACCCGCCATACAGGCGGGTTTTTATTATTAGACTGTCAGTTAAGCGCTTTTCTTCGCTTTCTTGTCAGCTTTAATAACTGGAGCTTCTGTTTTCACAGCGGCAACGTCACCTTCTTTGAACTCACGGCCGTAGAAGGTATCCAGCAGAATCTGTTTCAGCTCAGAGATCAGTGGGTAGCGCGGGTTAGCACCAGTACACTGGTCATCGAATGCATCTTCAGACAGCTTATCTACGTGAGCGAGGAAATCAGCTTCCTGAACGCCTGCTTCGCGGATAGATTTAGGAATACCCAGTTCAGCTTTGAGGCTTTCCAGCCATGCCAGCAGTTTCTCAATCTTCGCCGCAGTACGGTCGCCCGGTGCGCTCAGACCAAGATGGTCAGCGATCTCAGCATAACGACGACGTGCTTGCGGACGGTCGTACTGGCTGAAAGCAGTCTGCTTGGTTGGGTTGTCGTTCGCGTTATAACGGATAACGTTGCTGATCAACAGGGCGTTCGCCAGACCGTGTGGAATGTGGAACTGTGAACCCAGCTTGTGCGCCATTGAGTGGCAAACACCCAGGAAGGCGTTAGCAAACGCGATACCGGCGATGGTTGCTGCACTGTGAACGCGTTCACGAGCAACCGGGTTTTTAGAACCTTCGTTGTAAGATGCTGGCAGGTTTTCTTTCAGCAGCTTAAGCGCCTGCAGAGCCTGACCGTCAGAGAACTCAGACGCCAGGACAGAAACGTATGCTTCCAGGGCGTGAGTCACAGCATCCAGACCACCGAACGCACACAGTGACTTAGGCATATCCATGACCAGGTTTGCATCAACGATAGCCATATCTGGCGTCAGTGCATAATCAGCCAGTGGATATTTCTGACCCGTTGCATCATCCGTTACAACCGCAAATGGTGTGACTTCTGAACCGGTACCGGAAGTGGTTGTTACCGCGATCATCTTCGCTTTCACGCCCATTTTCGGGAACTTGTAGATACGTTTACGGATGTCCATAAAGCGCAGCGCCAGCTCTTCGAAGTGGGTTTCCGGATGTTCGTACATAACCCACATGATTTTCGCAGCATCCATTGGGGAACCACCACCCAGGGCGATAATCACATCAGGTTTGAAGGAGTTAGCCAGCTCAGCACCTTTACGCACAACGCTCAGGGTAGGGTCAGCTTCAACTTCAAAGAACACTTCAGTTTCAACGCCAGCTGCTTTCAGCACAGAGGTGATCTGGTCAGCGTAGCCGTTGTTGAACAGGAAACGGTCAGTCACGATGAGCGCACGTTTGTGGCCATCAGTAATCACTTCATCCAGCGCGATTGGCAGAGAGCCACGGCGGAAGTAGATAGATTTCGGAAGTTTGTGCCACAACATGTTTTCAGCTCGCTTAGCAACGGTTTTCTTGTTGATCAGGTGTTTTGGACCAACGTTTTCAGAGATGGAGTTACCACCCCAGGAACCACAACCCAGAGTCAGGGAAGGTGCGAGTTTGAAGTTGTAAAGGTCACCGATACCACCCTGGGAAGCAGGGGTGTTGATCAGGATACGCGCAGTTTTCATCATCTGACCGAAGTGAGCGACGCGTTCTGGCTGGTTATCCTGGTCGGTGTACAGGCAAGACGTGTGACCGATACCGCCCATGGCAACGAGTTTCTCGGCTTTCTCTACCGCGTCTTCGAAATCCTTCGCACGGTACATTGCCAGCGTTGGAGACAGTTTTTCGTGTGCAAACGGCTCGCTTTCGTCGACAACTTTCACTTCACCGATCAGGATTTTGGTTGTTGCCGGAACGGTAAAGCCTGCGAGTTCTGCAATTTTGTATGCTGGCTGACCTACGATAGCGGCGTTCAGCGCGCCATTTTTCAGGATGATGTCCTGAACCGCTTTCAGCTCTTTGCCCTGCAGCAGGTAGCCGCCGTGGCTAGCGAAACGTTCACGAACGGCGTCGTAAACGGAGTCTACGACAACAACAGACTGTTCGGATGCACAGATAACGCCGTTATCAAAGGTTTTAGACATCAGCACGGAAGCAACAGCGCGTTTGATATCAGCAGTTTCGTCGATAACAACAGGGGTGTTACCCGCACCCACACCGATAGCAGGTTTACCGGAGCTGTATGCGGCTTTAACCATGCCAGGACCACCGGTTGCCAGGATCAGGTTAATGTCCGGGTGATGCATCAGCGCGTTAGACAGCTCTACAGAAGGTTGGTCGATCCAGCCAATCAGATCTTTTGGTGCGCCGGCAGCGATAGCGGCCTGCAGGACGATATCCGCAGCTTTGTTGGTCGCGTCTTTCGCACGTGGGTGTGGAGAGAAGATGATTGCGTTACGGGTCTTCAGGCTAATCAGCGATTTGAAGATAGCAGTAGAGGTTGGGTTAGTTGTCGGAACAATACCGCAGATAATGCCGATAGGTTCAGCGATGGTGATAGTACCGAAGGTGTCGTCTTCAGACAGCACGCCACAGGTTTTCTCATCTTTATAGGCGTTGTAGATATACTCTGAAGCAAAGTGGTTTTTGATCACTTTATCTTCAACGATACCCATGCCGGATTCGGCAACGGCCATTTTAGCGAGAGGGATTCGAGCATCTGCAGCAGCCAGTGCGGCCGCGCGGAAGATTTTATCAACCTGTTCTTGGGTGAAATTGGCATATTCACGCTGGGCTTTTTTAACGCGCTCGACGAGGGCGTTCAGTTCAGCGATATTAGTAACAGCCATAATGCTCTCCTGATAATGTTTAAACTCTTTTAGTAAACCAGCGCTCGATACGTCACTCAGTATAGTCAGAGCCGATACCACTTGCGTAACACAAAGTAAAACAAAGAGTTACTTTCTGCTTCAGCACACTAATTTACTAAAAGAGCCTTACCTTAGCATCATCCATTTTTGTCAGGCGATCTCCCTGGGGGCGTAACCAAGATTACTCACTTCTGAGTACGGAAATCATGATCTGTGTCAATTTTTCCCCAAGCTGATACCTTTCAGCAGGGTAATTTCGTTGTGATTTTTCCAGTGTTAAAAAATTACGTAAGTATTGGAAGCGGCGCTATCATTGATTATACATATGTTTAACATCCTGAAATGATAACGTTTTGGCACAGATTTCAAGTGAAGTATGCTAATAAAAAAGGTATCTTCAGCGCGATTTCTCATGACACATTCTCAGTCCCGGGCATATGTATAAGCGGAGCAAAACGTGATCCAAACGCTCTTTGATTTTCCAACGTATTTTAAATTTTTTATTGGTTTGTTTGCCCTGGTCAACCCGGTGGGGATCATTCCTGTCTTCATTAGTATGACGAGTTACCAGACGGCAGCGGCCAGGAACAAAACCAACCTCACCGCGAACCTGTCTGTGGCTATCATATTGCTGACCTCCCTTTTTCTGGGGGATACCATTCTTCAGCTCTTCGGCATTTCGATCGATTCTTTCCGCATCGCGGGTGGGATCCTGGTGGTGACTATCGCCATGTCGATGATCAGCGGGAAGCTGGGTGAAGATAAACAGAATAAACAGGAGAAGTCAGAAACTGCCATCCGGGAAAGCATCGGCGTGGTGCCGCTGGCATTACCGCTCATGGCCGGTCCTGGTGCCATCAGTTCAACCATTGTCTGGGGCACGCGTTACCATAGCCTGATGCATCTGATTGGTTTTTCAGTCGCGATCGCTCTTTTCGCGCTCTGTTGTTGGGGAGTATTCCGCATGGCACCGTGGCTGGTGCGCTTGCTGGGGCAGACGGGCATTAACGTCATTACGCGTATCATGGGCCTGCTGTTGATGGCGTTAGGGATCGAATTTATCGTCACGGGGATTAAAAGCATTTTCCCCGGCTTGTTACACTAATATTTCATATGAAAGAACGGAGCGATGGCTCCGTTTTTTACGTGATTATCAGCAAATCATATAACTAAAGTTGAAATGCTCACATATCATAATAAATTCTACTAATAATGTTCATCTCTTGTATTTCAATAAGTTATTAATTCCGCCTTAACCCGCCTGCACATAAAATCTTCGATCGCTCTGTTATTTTACTCACATGATACTCTGGGGCTTGCTGAGAGATAACCGAAATGATATTAGTAATTTCAACATTCCCTTAGATGAATGTGCTAAATAATAACCAGTTGTTAATTTTTTGTACAAAACCACCCGATGATGGCGCAGCGACGCGCTTAGAGAGAAAATATTCTCTATCATATTGAATATCATGTGTTTTTGATGGTGTTTGATGTCTGGCAGGGCTGCCCCCAAAGATACGGTGTTCACCGTAAAAGAGAATTGCTTAACAAATTTGCAAAATGTATTGGCGCGCGTTTACGCCATTTGATACTTTCCGGCCTAATATTTTGCAGCATAAAACAATCAGATGAGAATTATTTTCATATAGTTCTCTTCTCAGATATCCAGCACGGGTCTCAGACAGGGGAGGCCGGTGAAGAATCGACGCAAGACGGCCATACGAGCGGTCAGTAATAAAAAAAGTCGGTGATAGCAAGCAGTAAAAGAAGAACCTGACAGCAGCAAAAAAAACTCCTGCGCTGTACAGGCCCCAACAGGGGATTACACAGCTGGCGAAGGCCAGTAATTATAATGAGTGGAGTACCAACACAATGTCCATCATCACAAAAAAAAATCTGGTAGCGGCGGGGATTTTAACTGCGCTAATCGCGGGCAACGCTGCAATGGCTGCGGACGTTCCTGCAGGAGTTCAACTGGCTGAGAAGCAGACGCTGGTTCGTAATAACGGTGCGGAAGTTCAGTCGCTTGATCCGCACAAAATTGAAGGTGTTCCTGAGTCTAACGTCAACCGCGACCTGTTCGAAGGCCTGCTGGTGACGGACGTAGACGGCCACCCGGCACCGGGTGTGGCAGAAAAATGGGAAAACAAAGATTTCAAAGTCTGGACCTTCCATCTGCGTAAAGATGCGAAATGGTCCGACGGTACCCCGGTTACGGCCGAAGATTTCGTTTATAGCTGGCAGCGCCTGGCGAACCCAAACACCGCCTCCCCGTATGCGAGCTACCTGCAATATGGCCACATCGCCAATATTGATGACATCATCGCGGGCAAAAAGCCGGTTACTGACCTGGGCGTAAAAGCGATTGATGCGAATACCTTTGAAGTGACGTTGAGCGAGCCTGTTCCGTACTTCTATAAGCTGCTGGTTCACCCGTCCGTCTCTCCGGTACCAAAATCCGCAGTGGAAAAATTTGGTGAAAAATGGACGCAGCCTGCCAATATCGTGACCAACGGCGCCTATAAGCTGAAAGACTGGGTGGTCAACGAACGCATGGTTCTCGATCGTAACCCGCAGTATTGGGACAACGCGAAAACCGTGATTAACCAGGTGACCTACCTGCCAATCTCTTCCGAAGTGACTGACGTTAACCGCTACCGCAGCGGTGAAATCGACATGACCTATAACAACATGCCGATTGAACTGTTCCAGAAACTGAAAAAAGAGATCCCGAAAGAAGTTCACGTCGATCCGTACCTGTGCACCTATTACTACGAAATCAACAACCAGAAAGCACCGTTCACCGACGTGCGTGTACGTACTGCGCTGAAGCTGGCACTGGATCGCGATATCATCGTGAACAAAGTGAAAAACCAGGGCGATCTGCCGGCGTACAGCTATACCCCTCCATACACCGATGGCGCAAAACTGACTGCGCCAGAGTGGTTCAAAGAAACGCAGGAACAGCGTAACGCAGAAGCGAAGAAATTGCTGGCCGAAGCGGGCTATACCGCTGACAAGCCGCTGACCTTCAGCCTGCTGTACAACACCTCCGATCTGCACAAAAAACTGGCTATCGCCGTTGCCTCAATCTGGAAAAAGAACCTGGGCGCAAACGTGAAGCTGGAAAACCAGGAGTGGAAAACCTTCCTCGACAGCCGTCATCAGGGCACCTTTGATGTGGCGCGTGCAGGCTGGTGTGCGGACTATAACGAACCGACCTCCTTCCTGAACACCATGCTGAGCGACAGCTCAAACAACACCGCGCACTATAAGAGCCCGGCGTTTGATAAGCTGATTGCTGACACGCTGAAAACTACTGACGAAGCACAGCGTACCGAACTGTACTCTAAAGCTGAGCAGCAGCTGGATAAAGATTCCGCGATCGTTCCGGTTTACTACTACGTTAACGCCCGTCTGGTGAAACCGTGGGTAGGTGGGTATACCGGTAAAGACCCGATGGATAATATCTACGTTAAAAACTTGTATATTATCAAGCATTAATGGCAATGAGTGGGGCGGGCTTGCTCGCCCCACGGTGTCTAACCAACGTCACATTATATAGGCACACGCCAGAAGGTACGGGCAATGTTGAAATTTATCCTACGTCGCTGTCTTGAAGCGATTCCAACGCTTTTTATTCTAATTACGATTTCCTTCTTTATGATGCGTCTTGCACCGGGAAGTCCATTTACCGGTGAGCGTACGCTGCCGCCAGAAGTTATGGCGAATATCGAAGCGAAATACCATTTAAACGATCCTATCTCCACCCAGTACTTCAATTATCTTAAGCAGCTGGCCCACGGTGATTTTGGACCGTCATTTAAATATAAAGACTATTCCGTTAACGACCTGGTGGCGTCCAGCTTCCCGGTTTCGGCCAAGCTGGGTGCTGCGGCATTCATTCTGGCCGTCGTTTTCGGGGTTGCCGCAGGCGTTATCGCCGCGCTCAGACAAAATACCAAATGGGATTACGCCGTAATGGGGGTGGCGATGACCGGGGTAGTCATACCCAGCTTCGTTGTCGCGCCATTACTGGTAATGATATTTGCCATCACGCTGAAGTGGCTGCCTGGCGGCGGCTGGAACGGCGGGGCATTAAAGTTCATGATTTTGCCGATGGTGGCATTATCTCTGGCGTACATCGCCAGTATCGCGCGTATCACCCGTGGTTCAATGATTGAAGTGCTGCACTCAAACTTCATTCGTACCGCGCGCGCAAAAGGGCTGCCGATGCGCCGGATTATTTTCCGCCACGCGCTCAAGCCGGCGCTGTTGCCCGTGCTCTCCTACATGGGGCCTGCCTTCGTCGGGATCATCACCGGTTCAATGGTTATCGAAACGATCTACGGTCTGCCGGGCATTGGCCAGCTGTTCGTTAACGGCGCGCTCAACCGCGACTATTCGCTGGTGCTGAGCCTGACCATCCTCGTTGGTGCACTGACCATTCTCTTTAACGCGATCGTCGATGTGCTGTATGCCGTCATCGATCCGAAAATCCGTTACTAACGCTGGAGCACGCCATGATGTTGAGTAAGAAAAACAGCGAGGCGCTGGAAAACTTCAGTGAAAAACTGGAAGTAGAAGGCCGTAGCCTCTGGCAGGACGCGCGCCGTCGCTTTATGCACAACCGTGCAGCGGTCGCCAGTCTGGTTGTTCTGGTGATTATCGCGCTGTTTGTGACCCTGGCGCCGATGCTGTCGCAATTTACCTATTTCGACACCGACTGGGGCATGATGTCCAGCGCGCCAGATATGGAATCCGGACACTATTTTGGCACAGACTCTTCCGGGCGCGATCTGCTGGTGCGCGTTGCTATCGGTGGCCGTATCTCGCTGATGGTGGGTATCGCAGCCGCGCTGGTGGCGGTGATCCTGGGCACGCTTTACGGCTCACTTTCCGGCTATCTTGGCGGTAAAGTGGACTCGGTAATGATGCGTCTGCTGGAAATCCTGAACTCCTTCCCGTTTATGTTCTTCGTCATCCTGCTGGTGACCTTCTTCGGCCAGAACATCCTGCTGATCTTCGTGGCCATCGGGATGGTTTCCTGGCTGGATATGGCGCGTATTGTTCGCGGCCAGACGCTGAGCCTCAAACGTAAAGAGTTTATCGAGGCCGCGCAGGTAGGGGGCGTCTCTACCGGAAATATCGTGGTTCGTCATATCGTTCCTAACGTGCTGGGCGTGGTGGTGGTGTACGCCTCGCTGCTGGTGCCAAGCATGATTCTGTTTGAATCCTTCCTGAGCTTCCTCGGGCTGGGTACGCAAGAACCACTGAGCAGCTGGGGCGCGCTGCTGAGCGATGGCGCAAATTCAATGGAAGTCTCACCGTGGCTGCTGCTTTACCCGGCGGGTTTCCTGGTCGTCACTCTGTTTTGTTTTAACTTTATCGGCGATGGCCTGCGTGATGCCCTCGACCCGAAAGACCGTTAAGGAGCGCCGTCATGAAAATTATTGAAACGGCCACTGCGCCACAGGCGCAACAGCAGAGCAATCTTCTGCTGGATGTGAAAGACCTCCGCGTGACCTTTAAAACGCCGGACGGGGATGTTACCGCCGTCAACGATCTTAACTTCAACCTGCGTGCGGGCGAAACGCTGGGGATCGTGGGTGAATCCGGCTCGGGTAAATCCCAGACCGCCTTTGCGTTGATGGGGTTGCTGGCAGCGAACGGTGTGATTGGTGGTTCCGCAAAATTCAACGGCCGTGAAATCCTCAACCTGCCGGAGCATGCGCTGAACAAGCTGCGCGCCGAACAGATCTCGATGATTTTCCAGGATCCGATGACCTCGCTGAACCCGTATATGCGCGTTGGCGAGCAGCTGATGGAAGTGCTGATGCTGCACAAAGGCCTGGGTAAAGCAGAGGCCTTTGAAGAGTCCGTTAAAATGCTGGATGCGGTGAAAATGCCGGAAGCGCGTAAGCGTATGCGCATGTTCCCGCACGAGTTCTCTGGCGGTATGCGTCAGCGCGTGATGATTGCGATGGCGCTGCTGTGCCGCCCAAAACTGCTGATTGCCGATGAACCCACCACCGCGCTGGACGTCACCGTTCAGGCGCAAATCATGACCCTGTTGAACGAGCTTAAGCGTGAGTTCAACACGGCGATTATCATGATCACCCACGATCTGGGCGTGGTTGCGGGCATTTGTGACAAAGTGCTGGTGATGTATGCCGGTCGAACCATGGAATACGGAAACGCGCGCGATGTGTTCTATCAGCCTGCGCATCCGTACTCAATCGGCCTGCTGAATGCGGTCCCGCGTCTCGATGCGGAGGGGGAAGCGCTGCTCACGATTCCGGGCAACCCGCCAAACCTGCTGCGACTGCCGAAAGGCTGCCCGTTCCAGCCGCGCTGTCCGCACGCGATGGAAATCTGCAACAGCGCACCGCCGCTGGAAGAGTTTGCACCAGGCCGTCTGCGCGCCTGCTTTAAGCCGCAGGAGGAGCTGGTATGAACGCATTAGATGAAAAACGCAACGTGCTGCTCGAAATCGCAGACCTTAAAGTGCATTTCGACATCAAAGACGGAAAACAGTGGTTCTGGCAACCGCCAAAGACGCTGAAGGCAGTGGATGGCGTGACGCTGCGCCTGTACGAAGGGGAAACCCTGGGCGTGGTGGGCGAATCCGGCTGCGGTAAATCGACCTTTGCGCGAGCGATTATCGGTCTGGTAAAAGCCACCGGCGGCAAGGTGGCCTGGCTGGGTAAAGATCTGCTGGGAATGAAGCCTGACGAGTGGCGGGACGTGCGCAGCGATATCCAGATGATATTCCAGGATCCGCTGGCGTCATTAAACCCGCGTATGACCATCGGTGAGATTATTGCCGAGCCGCTGCGTACCTATCATCCGAAGATGCCGCGTCAGGAAGTCCGCGATCGTGTTAAGGCGATGATGATGAAAGTGGGTCTGTTGCCTAACCTCATCAACCGCTATCCGCACGAATTCTCCGGTGGCCAGTGCCAGCGTATTGGTATTGCGCGCGCGCTGATCCTCGAGCCGAAGCTGATCATCTGTGATGAGCCGGTTTCCGCCCTGGACGTTTCTATTCAGGCTCAGGTCGTAAACCTGCTGCAAAAACTGCAGCGTGAAATGGGGCTGTCGCTGATCTTCATCGCACATGACCTGGCCGTAGTGAAACACATCTCTGACCGCGTGCTGGTGATGTACCTGGGTCATGCCGTGGAGCTGGGCACCTACGATGAGGTGTACCACAATCCGCTGCACCCTTACACCAAAGCGCTGATGTCCGCGGTGCCGATTCCCGACCCCGATCTGGAAAAGAATAAAACGATACAGCTTCTGGAAGGGGAATTGCCCTCACCGATTAACCCGCCGTCAGGCTGCGTCTTCCGGACGCGATGCCCTATGGCCGGGCCGGAGTGTGCGAAAACGCGTCCGGTTCTGGAAGGCAGTTTCCGACATGCGGTTTCCTGCCTGAAAGTAGACCCGTTATAATCGCAAGGGCTGACATGATGTCAGCCCTTATTTTTTGCGAGGTAATCGTGTCGCGTTTATTCACGTCAGCCCGTCGTCGGCTTTATCATTTATTATTCGATCCTGAAACGGTATCCGGACGACGCTTCGAAGGTCTTTGTGGTTTATTTGCGCTGCTCAGCGTGGTTGTCATCTTTATTGAATCGGGGGCCGGGACGCAATACCACCTGACGTTTGATGAATGGCATATCTTTGTCTGGCTTGAGCTGGCGATAACGCTGGTCTTTACCGCTGAATACATCCTCAGAGTGGTTACCTGGCCTAACCCAGCCCGATATGTTTTTAGCTTTTGGGGGGTTATCGATTTAGCCACCATCCTGCCGCTCTATGTAATGTGGCTGTGGCCGGAAATCAGCCTGAGCTATGTCTTTGCCTGGCGCGCGATGCGCGTTATTCGGGTATTACGTATTCTGAAATTACTGCGGTTTATGCCGTCATTGCGCATATTCTGGAGTGCAATCGTTAGCGCGCGACATCAGCTTATTCTGTTCTATTCCTTTATTGCCATCGTCATGATTGTTTTCGGCGCGCTGATGTATTTGATAGAAGGGCCGAAGTATGGCTTTACGACGCTCAATGCGTCGGTGTACTGGGCGATTGTGACCGTCACGACCGTGGGGTACGGTGATATCACACCCCATACGCCACTGGGCCGCATTGTGGCGTCAGTGCTTATCTTGATTGGATATTCGGTGATTGCAATCCCGACGGGACTCATTACTACGCACATGAGCAACGCATTTCAGAGCCGCAAGCAGCAGCGTAAATGCCCGAACTGCCATCAGGGTGAACATGAACACAGCGCCCGGTTTTGTAACCGCTGCGGAAGTGAATTGCCGGAGTAAATAAAAAAGGCTGCAATCGCAGCCTTTTTTATTATTCGCGCCAGAGTATATGGCACAGCTTGTGGTCTTTCTCGCGACACAGCAGGACGCGGGCGAAGATGTCGTTAATTTCGCCGCCATCTTCATCGGCCAGCCCAATCACCACTTCGGCAAAGAAGTCAGGATTAAGGTCAAAATCCACATGCTCAGCCCAGTCTTCTGAAGGGTCGAACAGTTCAGCGCCGCCGCGCTCTTCGAACTGAAGATTAAAGAGGATCACGTCTGCGGGATCGAGGTTATCAACCGCCAGTTCGAGAAAAATGTCATAGGCCTGCTCGAGCGTTTCGTCTTCGGTCAGGCGATTGTTCAGATCCATTTCCATGATGACTACCTGTTTAACATCGTTGGGCACGTTTTACAGCAACGGACTAAAGAAGTAAAACAGTCGTTCGGCAATTCTCTGCCACAGCGGACGTTTTACCCACAGTCTGGCATCCAGCAGCCGCGAGCGGGAGATATAATCATCCTGCACCGCCGCAAGATCGCCGCCAAAGCCGGCATCATCAATCACCAGCGTGATTTCAAAGTTTAGCCACAGGCTACGCATATCCAGGTTGACCGTCCCCACCAGGCTCAGCTCGCCGTCGACGAGAACGCTCTTGGTGTGGAGCAAGCCGCCCTCAAACTGGTAAATCTTCACCCCCGCGGCCAGCAGTTCGCTAAAGAATGCGCGGCTGGCCCAGCCCACCAGAAGGGAGTCATTTTTGCGTGGCAAAATGATGCTCACATCGACGCCGCGCTGCGCTGCGGTGCAGATTGCGTGCAGAAGATCGTCGCTCGGGACAAAGTAGGGCGTCGTCATGATCAGATATTCACGCGCCGAGTACGTTGCCGTCAGCAGCGCCTGATGGATCAAATCCTCCGGGAAACCCGGCCCGGAGGCAATGGTATGGATGGTGTGACCGCTGGCCTCCTCAAACGGCATAATATTGCCGTCCGGCGGCGGCGGCAGGATACGCTTGCCGGTCTCTATCTCCCAGTCGCAGGAGTAGACGATGCCCATCGAGGTGGCAATCGGCCCCTCCATGCGCGCCATCAGATCCACCCACTGGCCAACACCCGAGTCCTGCTTGAAGAAGCGCGGGTCAACCATATTCATGCTGCCGGTGTAGGCAATATAGTTATCGATCATGACCATCTTACGATGCTGGCGGAGATCCATCCTGCGCAGAAATACGCGCAGGAGATTCACTTTCAGCGCCTCTACCACTTCGATACCTGCATTTCGCATCATGCCCGCCCACGGGCTACGGAAGAACGCTACGCTGCCTGCGGAGTCAAGCATCAGGCGGCAATGAATGCCGCGCCGCGCGGCGGCCATCAGCGATTCAGCGACCTGGTCGGCCATCCCGCCGGGTTGCCAGATGTAGAAGACCATCTCGATGTTATGGCGGGCCAGCTGGATATCGCGGATTAACGCCTGCATGACGTCGTCGGACGAGGTCAGGAGCTGGAGCTGATTGCCTTTAACGCCGCCAATCCCCTGACGAAGCTCGCAGAGCTTAAACAATGAGGAGGCGACGCTACTGTTCTCCTCGGCAAAGATATGTTTGCAGGCTTTAAGATCGTGGAGCCACTTCGCGGTTGAAGGCCACATGGCGCGGGCCCGTTCGGCTCGGCGTTTACCCAGATGAAGCTCACCGAAAGAGAGATAGGCAATAATTCCGACCAGCGGCAGGATGTAGATTATCAGAAGCCAGGCCATGGCAGAGGGTACGGCTCTGCGCTTCATCAGGATGCGTAACGTCACACCCGCGATTAACAGCCAGTATCCCAAAATGACCAGCCAACTCACCACGGTGTAGAAGGTTGTCATAGGTAAAAAAATCCTTTTGAAAGCGTATTGTTAAGAGTGTACGCATCAGGATTCATCTGGCAAATAAAAACGCCAGGTAAAAGCGCTGGTTTGCTGCCGGGTTGGGTTTATAATGGCCTTTCTTTAAGAGAAAAAGTGTTAGAGAAAGAGTTGTAAACATGAAGCGCAGTAGAACAGAAGTAGGGCGCTGGCGCATGTTGCGACAGGTGAGTCGTCGCAAGGCTCGTTGGCTGGAGGCACAATCCCGCCGCAATATGCGTATTCACGCCATCAGAAAATGTGGATTGACCAGACATCGTAACGCGTTGCTGTTCGCCGTCCAGGATATCTGAGAACCATGAGGGCACCGTAATGGTGCCCACTGTTTTTATAGCGTCTGATTTTGGGGAATAGCGTATTTGCAGCGATATTCCTGTTGTGTTTAGCAAAAGGAGGGAGAAGTGTTTGCGGAGTTTGGTGTACTGAATTTCTGGACGTACGTTGTTGGCGCATTTTTTATTGTGCTGGTGCCGGGGCCAAATACCCTGTTTGTGCTGAAAACCGGGATCGGCCACGGCGTTAAAAAAGGCTATCTCGCCGCGACAGGGGTATTTATCGGCGATGCGGTACTGATGTTTCTGGCCTGGGCGGGCGTGGCTGCATTAATCCAGACTACCCCGGTGCTGTTTAATATCGTGCGCTATCTCGGGGCCTTCTATCTGCTGTGGCTGGGCGGTAAAATGCTCTGGTCGGTTATCACCCGGCAGAATCATGCTCACGAGAGCGGAACCGAGCCTGCCAGCGCGATCATGAAACGCTCGCTGGTATTAAGCCTGACGAATCCAAAAGCGATTCTGTTCTACGTATCGTTTTTCGTTCAGTTCATTGACGTGAATGCTGAGAACACAGGTACCTCTTTCCTGATCCTCGCCACCACGCTTGAACTGATTAGCTTTATGTATATGAGCTTCCTGATCTTCTCCGGCGCGTTTGTAACGCGTTATCTGAAAACCAAAAAGAAACTGGCAAAGCTGGGGAACGGGCTGATAGGGCTGCTGTTTGTCGGGTTTGCGGCGAGGCTAGCGTCGCTACATTGATTGAATGAAAGGCTCCTGCGGGAGCCTTTTTAATGTCTGGCGTAGCTGGAAAGCCGCGCCAGACAAGGCTTCACGTTTTACTACTAGCAGTCAAAAGCCATAAAAAGCGGCTAGAGTGACTGATCCGCAGTCAACGAGTGGGCGCGCAGGGGAATATTGGGTCTACCTGCCAGCATGGAACAAAGAAATGAAGATGGCTTATGACAGCCGCCCGAAGGGGTTGGCTAATGTGGCTCGGATTAGGGGAGCCAGTATGAAGAATGAACCTCGTTGCATTGCACAGTTACTTCGAAGAGAAAGCCCTAATCTGATCAACTTCACTATCACTCGCGGTCGCGGACGCAAGGGCATCATCATCCGAACCCGTAAGACGGGTGTTATCGAGAAGCTTCGTCGCTTGGTTAAAAAGAGAGGACTGTGGTTATGACGGTAATGACACTTGATGTAATCCAGAAACAACCAAAAGCGCTTCGTGGTCTGCAAGTATCTGGCTCAGCCTCGCTGGCAGGACACTTGCGATTTTTACAATCAGATGATGGAGCGGGAGCGTCTTACGGTTTGTTTCCACGCTCAATTAAAACAGCGTCACTCTGTGATGCGCTTAGAGGAAATGACCGAAGCCGATCGTGAGCGTCTTGTTTGTACACTTGATGAAATGAGAAATGCATTCACCCGGTATCGTCAACTTGGCGCGTCAAAAGCAACTTTCACCAGCCGCCTGACCCTCAGCCAAAGGCGCTCATTGTTTCTTCATGCTGGGCTGACAGAGCAGGAATTTATGATGCCGCACTGGCGTTTGAATGAAGAGGATTGTTACTGGCGTGACAAACTTTTCCGCGCTCTGCGAGAGCTGTTCAGTCTTTTTGAGTACGCACCAACTATTCTAACCTCGGTAAAACCTGAGCAGTATTTATATTAATTAATCTGGATTCGTTTTATTACGCGCCATACAGCGTGGGGACTCCTTTTGTCCGAAGATAGGCAAATGCAAAAACAAAATACAGCGCAGCGGGGGATGTATTCGGCACATCTGGCGCAGGCAGTAAGCGAGGCACAGCGCGACTTGGCGACCCGTTTCTCTTCTCAGTTTGATGGGCTTATCGCGTACATCAGTAAGTCAGAACTTAATCGTACCGAGATTATCGAGTTATTAGGCCTGGAGTCGGAAAAGTTACACAACTCAATTTTCGGTAGAGCTGGTTAACCACTGTTAACAGGAAGCAAAAATGAGCATACACATCGAGATTAATAACCAATACGTCATCACCAGTGACCTCTATCAATTCATTTTGCAGGAAAAAAGACCGCTACATCCGGGAAAAATGAAGGTAAGGAATGGTTGGACGTTGTGGGTTACTACCCAACTATCCCTAAGCTTATCTCAGGCCTGGTTTTGCATGATCTTTTGACCAGCGATCTTACTGGCTTCTCAGCTTTGGAAGCTCGGATTGAACGCATGGGGAAGCAATGTCTGGACGCTTTTAAATAATATGTCCAAAGAACCTCAGGGGCGTGTTGCCCCCTCGCCACCACCACCATTTTTGAAGGGGACCAGTGATTCATTCGTTGGTGCTTATCCCTGGAATAACGTCACCAAAGAGGCAATTGGCCGCGACAGACACCTTACACGTGCCGAACTCCGTCAGGTGCAAGGTGTTTTAAACCGGATTGACCGTCTGCCGTTTTTCCTGCAAACGCTGTTTACATCGCGTTATAACTTCATCCGCCGTAAAAAGAGCCCTTTAGGTGGGCTGTATTTCCTTAAAAACACATTTGAGCGCAAGCTGCTGCCACGTCTTGAGCGTGTTAATGAGCTGTGCGGGATAAATGAAACCGCCTCGATTGGGTTTCTGTCTGCGCGGGATGAATATGCACGCCTCCCGACGATGGGCGCTTACCGCGAACTACGCAAACTGCCGCGTGGGGTGAGTATTGCCTGCGAGTTTGACGACAGGGTCCGGGCCGCGCGAGCTGCTGCAGATGAGGGGGACTTTGAGCGGTACATCATCGCGCAGGGTGGGGCAAACATGCCGCGTGATGCTCAGGCCGTCAGGGTCGCCCGTAAGGTGACGGATGAGGTCAACGAAGACGAGGAAGATATCGAGAGGGTTGTTGGGATTTATGCCCCTCATCTCGGGGCTCATCGTGTCCATGTAACCCGTACAGCCGAATGGCGCATCGTTCCAAAGATTTTGGCCGTTGAGCCTTTGACCTTAAAAAGCGGCTCTGCCGCGCCTCGGAGTCCTGTCAATAACTGTGGAAAGCTCGCCGGCGGTGGTGATCCAGTGATGACACCTACACCGACTGAGCAAGCCGCAGCGGTGTTAAATCTGATTGAGCGCGGGGTGACCGGATGGAACGAGCCAGATGTCGTGAAAGGGCTTCACGGGGCGTTAAAAGCTAGCGCACCTCGCAGGAATCGCCAGCAAATAAAGAATGTACCACTTAAAACTAGCGAGCAAGCGCCATCAGCGAGGATGACAAAGCTCGAAAGAGGGAGGATGGCGCAAATACGATTCGATTTAGCTCAGGAAGGTATTACCCCGGAGCGGTGGGAACTCGATGCGCTGTCGCGTGGAGCAACGGTGATTTATGGAGATAGAAAATTCTCTTATCCAGATAGCGATGAGTGGCTGGGTTTCTAAACAAGCATGTAAAGATGATTGAATTGTTAAAGTACCGAGGACTAGTTGTGAGTGATATCAGTGATTTTCTCAGGAGTTTGTCAGCTGAAAGCCATGTAAAAACATGGCTTAATTTTATATCTAGGAGCTATATCGTTTCTTTTATTGCAGCTAGCTTTAAATCTAGTTCACGGAAACAATTGAGTAAAAAATTAACATCTTCGAGCTCGTCTTGAGGGTTGATTTGTTGATTAACTCTTCCTGATGTGTGCGCGATCTCACCTCGCTTGGAGCCAAAACTATCCAATTTTGGCAACATTTCAGGCTCTAATTCTTCGATATCTATACCAGTAGGTAATATAAGTAATTTGAAATTTTTAGCTTTAATTCCATGATTGGACTTTACTTTTTTCATGAATTGCTTACTGGCTATATTCATGACTTCACGGAGGGATTCTTTGGGATGGCTTCTTCCTTGAGATAGATTGATTATCTCCTGATTATTTTCTTCATCACCGACAGACCAGCAACTGTGATATGCAGCAAGAAACGAAACAATCGTCATGGAAGGAATTTTGTTCTCCCCCCATTGCCTTAAAGCATAATTCACAGTCTCAGCAGATACATCTTCCAAATAAGATTCAAACTCTGCATGAGTCAAAAGCCGATATCCCTTTGCCATATCTAACTGGACAGGGTCGTACTCACCTATAGGAGAAAACTCCGCAGGAAGCAAGTGTCTCCTTAATTCTTCGAGCCTCTCCTGCAATGTGATAAACCGACTGGAGCTAGCCATAATTACACCACTTTAATTCTATTAGTAGTATCATCAATAACCAGAGTAGGTAATTTAGTCCCTAATAATAAATTTAATTCATCGAACCATACTGAAATCCTAGTATGGGTTGATTTGAGGCTTTTTGTAGTAGTTTCAATTGATGTAAGGAATGCAAAGTTTTCATTGCAAAGCCTTCTGAACAGCTCCTCAACCTCCTTTTCTCTGCCAATCACTGCCGCACGCACTTCAGGATATGAGAATGCAAGAGTCATGATGTCAAAAATAGCTCTGTTAAATTTCTTTTCATAATCGACTGCGAACCATTTTCTATAACTGTTACCATTAAATATTTTTACAATGGTTTCATGAGCATGATTGAGATTTTGATATTGATCTTCAATCATACTCTCAACTTTTCCCCAATCCCTATTGAAAATAAGGCAGGTGTTATCCAGGAACTTTTTAAGATCACCAGCATAGTCTGGAAGGAAATTTTTGAGTGCATAATATCTCAAAAGTAGTTCATTATCACGCATTCGAAAATCGGGTTTTTTAAGTTTTAATATGCTTTTGATCGCTTCGTTTTCTGGCGCGACACTATCAATATAGGAAACGAAACTTCCCGGATGAAGAGCTTGCCTAAGTTCTTGAGGTGCGAGTTGTACGCTGCCAGTGTTGAGCCGTAAAAACACATGATAAAGGAACTCTTCACTTGGCCAATTCTTAATTACAACGGTTCTTATTGGCTGGTTTTCGAAAGCAGCAACATCGTTAAAAAAATCAGCATTCTCTCTAAGATCGTGAAGGTTTTTACCTTTGAGATCAGCTCTGATTTCTAGACCGCTTAATTTTAAGGACTCATAAACCAAATCATCTTTTTCAGCGGCAAATTGACGAATGCTTAATAGTCGTTGCTTTCCGTCGAGAACTATATATGCGCCTCGCTGATCCTTTCTTTCTGCCAAAACAAGCTGCGGGATAGGTAGCCCCAATATCAATGATTCAATAAAATTACTTTTCCTAGATTTGTCCCATGCATCGCGACGTTGAAAATCAGGATTGAGTTGAATATTGTTTTTATTAATCTGATTGATAATAGTTTCTGTAGTCCAATCAGTACCGCTAACTACAGCAGCCGAGAAGTCTGTTCCTTCGACCAACTCAACATCATCTTCGTTTTCAGCCTGTTCTTCATACTCAAAAAAATAATCTGACATAAACCCCTCTCCTATACAGGTTCAAGCTTTTGATTACAATGTTACTTATACAATCTACAAGTTCGAATGCATCTTTTCCTGCATCAGGATGCATCAAAATGCATGCAGAATGTTAAGTAGTTTTTATTAACTGATACCTCATCATAGCTCTTTGAGTAGTAGTGATGCAATTGCATCAAAAGCGACCCATTAAGCGGGTAGGCGAGGCGGGGATAGCACTGCGCGCCAGACGTGGTGACGGGATTTATTTTTGCGCGTCTGTGCGTGTCGTGGTGGCGCGCTGTAATGTGAAGTCGGTCAAGGTGATGTCGGGGCGCTTGCGTCGCGTATGCGGCGTATGGTTTGCTCTGAGGGTGTGCCGCCCGGAGGCGGCATTTTGGGCGGGTTTAGTCGGTCTCGATGCTGTAATCCTTAAAGCGGATCACCTCCATTCCTAACCAATCGTGAATCTCTTTAAACCGCTCCTGCAGCAGCGTCAGCTCGTTACGCACAAATACCCGCGCCACCTTCTCGATATCGCCCATCGAGCCGATATTTTCAGGCTTGCCGCCCATGAGCTGGAACGGCACGCGGTGCGCGTCGAGCAGATCAGCGGCGCTCATCTTCTTGATGTTAAAAAAATCATTCTTCTTGGCGACTTCACTCAACGGCACGATCTTAATGCCATCCGGTTTCCCGTTCGGGTCGTAGAAAAACAGTTTTTTAAAATTCCCGAGTCCTTTCGAGTCGCGCATCGCGGAGCGCAGCGCCTCTACGTCGGTGCTGCTTTGCGCCGCGTCGGTCACGTACATGATGTAAGCAGGCCAGCGATGACGCCCGTCTCGCTGACGTGCATGAGGCGGTGACCGCCGTCACCGAGCAGGTGCAAACCAATCTCAGCGCTACCGACCAGCGCGTCACTGAACTGGAGACCGCTTATGCGCAGCTTAAGCAGGAACTGACCAGAAAAGTCGATGAAAACGCGCGGGTGTTTAAAGCATGTTAATGGTTTTAGGTTTGTTTGTGTTTGAGCGCCGCACGCTGCCCTATCAGTCCATGCAGTATTCGAAGGATTACCGCTGGGCGTCAAACGACCGTATCGGACAGCCACCGGCTTACCAGTATCTCGGGGAAGGTGAAACCACGCGCACGCTGTCGGGTGTGCTCTATCCCGAAATTACCGGCGGACGCCTGTCACTGACCGCCATCGAGCTGATGGCAGACGAGGGGCGCGCGTGGCCGCTGATTGACGGAACGGGCATGATCCACGGCATGTATGTAATCGACAAAGTGACGCACACGCACACCGAGCTATTCAGCGACGGAGCGGCGAGAAAAATCGAGTTTAGCCTTTCCCTTAAGCGGGTCGATAAATCGCTGGCGGTCATTTATGGCGATCTGAAAACGCAGGCCGACAATCTGGTCACGTCTGCCGGTGACTGGCTGGGAGGGCTGGCAGGATGATTACGGGAATGGATATTCAGGCCGGGGCGAAGATTGCCCCGGCGTTTATGCTCAAGCTCGATAACGACGATATCACCCAGGATTTTAGTGACCGCCTTATCAGCCTGACCATGACCGATAATCGCGGATTCGAGGCCGACCAACTCGATATCAAGCTCGATGACACTGACGGCCAGATAGCAATGCCACCGCGCGGAGCAAAGTTGACGCTGTGGTTAGGCTGGCAGGGATCCGCGCTGATAAAAAAAGGGACGTTCACGGTCGACGAAATCGAGCACAGGGGCGCACCTGATACGCTGACCATCCGGGGGCGAAGCGCCGATTTTCGCGGGATGCTGAACTCTCGTCGGGAACAGTCATGGCATGACACCACGCTCGGGCAAATTGTGGAGACGATTGCGGCACGCAATAAACTGATGGCCAGCGTGGCCGACACGCTGAAAACCGTCGTCGTGCCTCACATTGACCAGTCGCAGGTATCCGACGCGGTGTTTCTGTCCCGCCTGGCTGAACGGAACGGGGCGTCGGTTTCGGTAAAAGCAGGGAAACTGTTATTCCTGAAAGCGGGGAGCGGTAAGACGGCCAGCGGAAAGCCCATTCCGCAGATGACGCTTGAGCGCGGGGACGGCGATCGTCATCAGTTTGCCATTGCTGACCGGGAAGCCTATACCGGCGTGACGGCAAAATGGCTGCACACCAAAGACCCGAAGCCGCAAAAGCAAAAGGTGAAGCTCAGGCGTAAGCCAAAAGAGAAGCATCTCCGCGCGTTGCAGCACCCGAAAGCGACCCAAGCCCCGGCAAAGGCCAAAGCCAAAAAAGAGCAGGAAGCGCACGAGGGTGAGTATATGGCCGGAGAAGCTGACAACGTGCTGGAGTTGACGACCATTTACGCGACAAAGGCGCAGGCCATGCGCGCCGCTCAGGCGAAGTGGGACAAGCTGCAGCGAGGTGTCGCGGAGTTTTCAATCTCGCTGGCGTTTGGCCGGGCAGATTTATTTCCTGAAACGCCAGTCGCGGTAAAAGGGGTTAAGCGCGTCATAGACGATCAGGCGTGGATAATCAGCCGGGTGGTGCATAACCTCAACGGGAGCGGCTACACGACGGGCTTAGAGCTTGAGGTTAAGGTTTCGGATGTGGAGTACGAAAGCGAAGAATTAGCGCAGTGATTTGCTTTTTAAGTCTTTGTTATATAAAGTAAAAGTGAGTAAAATTAACGCATCTAAAATTAAATGAGGTGCTCGCCATGTTTCACTGTCCAAAATGCCATTTTGCCGCTCACGCCCGCACAAGTCGCTATTTTACTGACACGACCAAAGAGCGGTATCACCAGTGCACAAACATCAACTGCAGCGCGACGTTTGTGACCACTGAAACGGTCGAACGCTTTATCGTTTCACCGGGTGAGGTGGTGCCAGCATCGCCACACCCGACAGAGTCAGGTCAACAAAGAATTCAATGGATTTGATCATTAAGTGATTAGTGTATCAACAATTTGCATGTGTGAATGGTATAATTAAGTTTTTGAAATAGATTGTATTTATTAAAGGATGGTATATGCAGCAGCAGGAATTTTATTTACATGATTTTAATGGTTTATTAGAAAAATACAATGAGGTTTGTTCATGGTTTTCTAGTATGGGGTTTAAGTATGCTTCCACAAGATATGGCATCTATCAAAAAAATCTTCAAAAAATGAACTCTTGGTCAAAAGGAGAAAAGATTTTCGATCTAGTAGAGGATGAAAATAAAATCCCTTTAATAAAATCGTTCTTGAATTCTCATATAGAAGCTAATGAAATTATAAGAGTTTATAATGATTTGTCTGTATTGAATCATCAGGAATTTCAAGACCAGATTAATAAAATAATCTCCGGGCAGGAGTATAGAGGATTGGTTGATAACGATCAGGCAAGAGATTTTTTGTTTGAATTATCGACCGCATCAAGATTTATTCGTGCTGGCTACAATGTCTCGCTCAAAGGTATATGCGACATAGTTGTTGAACTCCCTGATGGGAAATCTCTATTTGTAGAATGCAAGAGAATAAAATCGATTAAAAAACTTGCCAAGAATATTAAGATAGCTAATCAACAAATCGACAGGAGAATCAAAGATAGCGGCTCCTTGAAAAACATTGGATTAGTCGCGATAAACATAACGGATTTGCTTCCGGAAATTTATTTAATGCCTCTTGATAATATACAATCAGTAATCACTTTTCATAGGGAAGTAGCGAAAAGATTTGCATTTGATAATGCTGAAAGCTTCGGTTCTGGTAAGAAAAATAAAATTATTGGAGTTATTAGTGAAAGTTCGATTTCGAAGTTAATCACTACGGGAGGAATAGCTTACTCAAGACATACAGGTAACATTCCTTATGTTGAAAGTGATTTTTTTGAAGAGTTAGCTCCTAAGCTAAGCAATCAAGATATTGTAAAATAAAATTCTGGTGAATATTCACAAACTCACCAGAGTTAATGTGTTTTATTAATGGATCTAATATTAACGCATATCAAACATTAGTTTTTATCAGAGAATATCAGTAATATTTACCTTATGAAAAAAGCCCCGCAATCGCAGGGCTTCTCATACCGATGTGGTCAACATGTGGACATGATCTGAAACAAATCCTTTTATTTCATTATGTTGAAGCATTTAAAAAAACTCCTGAGGGAGCCTTTTTAATTCTGTTTGACAGCCGCTCACTATTTAGTTGTATAGTGCAACTAAATAGTGAGGGCATAATATGCACACCGAAAATCCCGTAGTCAGCGTTATCCGTAGTTCCTCGCGTCTGATGGTGCGAGAGTTAGGCTTTATGGCTTCCACTCTGGCCTCAACCCATTATTCACCCTCTGCCGTGCACACCCTCGTCGAAATCGCATTGCGCAAGAAAATGACGGCGGGTCAACTGGTGCAGCTGCTGGGTCTGGAAAAGTCCAGCGTCAGCCGAATGCTGGCTCGCCTGATTGCCGCGGGTGAACTGGAAGAGGTGGTCTCCACTGACGATGCCAGAGCAAAATGTCTCAGGTTGACTGCGAAAGGCCATGAGACGGTCAAAAAAATTAATACCTACAGCAACGAGCGAGTTGTCTCAGCGATAAAGTCCCTGGAGCCCGCTCAGCAGCAAACCATCTCTCAGGGATTATCCCTTTACGCCAACGCGCTGCTGGCGTGTCGTGAGACGACTGTCGATACCCGCCCCGACGAGCTTAAGATTGTGCAGGGTTATCTACCCGGCATGATTGGCCGCATTGCCGAAATGCACGGGTGCTATTACGCCCGAGGGCATAATTTTGGTCGCTTCTTTGAGGCCAAAGTGGCCGCAGGTCTGGCTGAGTTTAGTGGTCGGCTGGACAAACCCTGTAACCAGGTCTGGCTGGCGGTGATGAACGACAGGATCGTGGGGTCGGTGGCAATCGATGGCGAGGACTTAGAACAGGGCGAAGCCCACCTGCGCTGGTTTATTATCGACGACGGCTGTCGGGGCCATGGCGCGGGAAAAAAATTACTCACCGAAGCCATGCGTTTTTGCGACAGCGTTGGGTTTTCAGCCGTGCATCTCTGGACATTTAACAAGCTGACCACCGCCCGGCGGCTTTATGAATCGTTTGGTTTTACGCTGGTGAAAGAGTGGGAAGGCGACCAGTGGGGAAGCCTCATGACGGAGCAGCAGTTTACCCGGCACAGAGACGCGTAGCCGCCGCCATAAAAAAGGCTCCTTTCGGAGCCGCTTTGGTATCAGAACACTTTCTTATACGGTCGAACCGTCACCTTCGCATACACGCCCGCAGCAACGTACGGATCAGCGTCAGCCCAGGCCTGAGCGGCTTCCTGGGATTCAAACTCGGCAATGACCGTGGAGCCCGAAAAACCGGCGGCACCTGGGTCATTGCTGTCTACTGCAGGCATCGGGCCAGCGGTCAGTAACCGACCTTCATCCTGGAGCAACTGCAAACGCGCGAGGTGGGCAGGGCGAACAGACTGGCGTTTTGCGAGTGAATCAGCAACATCTTCAGAGTAAATCACGTAAAACACGGCGAAGCTCCTTAACCGGTAAAAGTGTCAGTTACGTTATGTGAAAGGGCAAACGACTGCAATGTAAAATAAAAACAATGTTAATGTCCTGATCTGAATGCGCCTTTTTTGGCCTCTTATGCGCTAAAGTTGCGCCAGAGCAAAGTGTCTTATTGAATATGATTGCTATTTGCATTTAAAATCAGTGTTCGGTTTTTTAACGTTGATGATTATGACTTCGATGACCCTTGATTTACCTCGCCGCTTTCCCTGGCCGACACTGCTTTCCGTCGTGATTCACGGTGCCGTTGTGGCGGGTTTGCTGTATACCTCGGTTCATCAGGTTATTGAAATGCCAGCGCCCGCGCAGCCGATTTCGGTGACAATGGTATCACCGGCGGATCTCGAACCGCCGCAGGTTGCACCTCCGCCGCCACAGCCGGTTGCTGAGCCGGAGCCAGAACCCGAGCCCGTTCCGGAGCCGCCGAAGGAAGCCCCGGTGGTTATCCATAAACCTGAACCGAAGCCAAAACCTAAGCCGAAGCCAAAGCCGGTGAAGAAGGTCGAGGAGCGTCCGAAACGCGAGGAGCGCCCGGTTGAACCGCGCGCGACGCAGCCGGTTGAAAATGCAGCGCCTTCACGTCCGGTGATGAACAATACGGCAACGACCGCAAAGCCGACGGTAACCGCGCCTGCGGGTCCGCGTGCCCTGAGCCGCAATCAGCCTCAGTATCCGCCTCGCGCTCAGTCCCTACGTATTGAAGGCCGCGTGCGGGTGAAGTTTGACGTCACGGCGGAAGGTCGCGTTGATAACGTGGAAATCTTGTCTGCTCAACCGTCTAATATGTTTGAGCGAGAAGTGAAAACGGCTATGCGCAGATGGCGTTATGAGCCCGGCAAGCCTGGTAATGGCCTGATAGTGAACATTGTTTTCCGCCTGAACGGCGGGGCGCAGATGGAATGAAAAAAGCCTCCTGATGGAGGCTTTTTTTTTGTCTGTCGATCAGGCCTGCGGAAGCTGACGAGGTTTACCCTCGCTGTCCACTGCGACATAAATAAACAGCGCTTCGGTGGCCTTGTAGCGCTGTCCAATCGGCTCAGATGAGACTTTCTTGACCCATACTTCAATGTTGATTGAAATAGAGGTATTGCCGCGCTTGACGCAGCGCGCGTAGCAGCAAACCACATCCCCCACCGCAACCGGGCGCAGGAAGGTCATGCCATCCACTCTCACGGTGACCACACGCCCATGTGCGATCTCTTTTGCCAGAATTGCGCCGCCCATATCCATCTGCGACATCAGCCAGCCGCCAAAAATATCGCCATTGGCATTGGTGTCAGCGGGCATTGCCAGTGTGCGTAAAACCAGTTCGCCCTGAGGGGCGTTAGTTGTTGTCATTGTTTTAACTCGTAACGGAAGACTTCAGGCGGGATGCTACTATGATTTCGAGGCGGTGAGAATAGACCAGAACGCCTGTCGTTAACGTCCTGGTCAGTCCTTAATCAGTGCTTATCGTCCTGCGGCATGTGGCGATAGATATATACGCCGCTTAACAGCGTGAAGATAAGCGTCAGCGCGGTCAGGCCGAAGACCTTAAAGTTGACCCAGATATTCTGCGGCAGCCAGAAGGCGATATAGATGTTGGCGAGGCCGCAGAGAATAAAGAAGACCGCCCAGGCGATATTCAGACGCGACCAGACTTCCTGAGGCAGGGTCAGCTCCTTGCCCAGCATGCGCTGGATCAGCGGTTTTTTCATTACCCACTGGCTGATGAGCAATGCACCGGCAAACAGCGCGTAAATCACCGTCACTTTCCACTTAATAAATTCATCGTTGTGGAAGAACAGCGTAAGACCGCCGAACACGGCAACCAGGACGAACGTTATCAGCGCCATTTTTTCGACTTTACGATAGCGAACCCAGCTGTAGATCAGTACAACAGCGGTCGCAACGATCAGCGCAGTGGTCGCGGCATAAATGTCATACAGCTTATAAAAAGCAAAAAAGACCACGAGCGGTAAAAAATCAAGAAACTGCTTCATTCTCTGTGATTCCATCTTCTGAGCGGGGCGGGAGACAGCGATGTCCCCGCCTCAGGATTACTGACGAATTAACATATACAGGCGGAACAGATAGACCAGCAGTACCGCTGAAATAAGATTGCTCAGCGTATTCGCCACCACTGCGCCAACGTTTGGCGTCAATACCGCAAAATTCGGTGCAAACAGTAACAGGAGCGTTTTGGCGAGCAGCCAGCCGATCACGGCGGGAGCCACAAGACGCATATTAGCCCATGCCAGTCTGATGCTGCTGCGCATCGCGGTAAAAATACCCATTTTGTCCTGCACAACCATGACAGGGGCAAAGGAGAGCACGATAGCCAGTAACACACCCGGCACCACGACCAGCATAATCCCCATTTGCACCAGCAGGGTGGTTAAAAAGATCAGGATAAAAAGCTTAGGCAAGACCGGCGCGCTGGCACCAATCGCCCGTAAGGCGCTGACCCGGTGACCCGCCGATACCAGCTGAATCATCAGTAAAACGCCGCCCGCCAGAACCGCATTACCAATAAGGCCTGAGAAGGTGGATGCGGCAGAGGCCCGCAGCAGAATTTGCTGCTGCTCCGGCGTCATGTTTTGCACCAGCTCAAACAACCCCACGCTTCCCGCAAGATGGTCGCCCTGGCTCAGGCTGGCAATCTGTTCTTCACTCGGTGAGAACGCATGACCCAGCATCACCGTGATAAAGGCGCAAAGCAACGCGATCAGTAAAAAGGTTATGAACTGATTGCGGAAAAAGTTTCCCGTGTCACGGTAGACAGACTTCGCCGTGATAGACATGCACTCTCCTTGAGTATTGCAGGTGTTAATTAGCCGGCAATTGTACACCGGATGCGCCTGCTGTGGCAGCATCAAGGCTTGTATGGAAAAGCATATCTTTGTAAAGCGGCGGTAATCCAACGCGCGCCCGGGCGCGATTGCAGGATTCATTGACCTGCCCATCTTCTCCCGACATGGCAAATTCCCGGCACGGGCTGGGACGATCCTCATAGATAGAACACCGGGTAGCGACCCCGGGCTCACCCTGTAGCGCCGCGCAGCGGACCTGTTTTTGGTTCGTGCCGCTCATGCAGCGCAGAAAAGGCGTTAGCGGCTCTGTGAGATGAACCGGAACGGTACCGCCGCCATCGCTGGCTTCGGCCCAGTAGAAAGAGACTCGAAAATACGCACAACAGGCTCCGCACGTCATGCACGGGTTTTTATCACTCATGGCACACCTGCAAATGAAGAACGCATCAAATCAACTTGTGAGAACGCTAAATTATCCAGCCGCCAGAGGAAGAGCAAGAGGGGGAAATGAGAAAATTCTGTAACTGTGAAATGCCAAAAATTGACATGGAAACAACTTATTGCTTTTTGATGTGCCACAAAAAATTAACCCAGATCAATGAATGTTAAATTACTGGTTTTAATGTGATCTGCGGCAGATCACTTAATACTCTTTTGTGAGTATATTCTCACCCGCGATTAAAACCACAACGATGGAGCGGATATGAAAAAATTAGCGGTGGCAGCCCTTGTATTAAGCAGTCTCTCTGGCGGCGCGTATGCGCATGAAGCAGGCGAATTCTTTATTCGTGCCGGTTCGGCTACGGTTCGCCCAACTGAAGGTTCTGATAACGTGCTGGGGATGGGCGGTTTTAACGTCAGTAATAATACCCAGCTAGGGTTAACCTTTACCTATATGGCGACGGATAACATTGGTGTTGAGCTTCTGGCCGCAACGCCTTTCCGTCATCGCGTAGGTCTTGGACCAACCGGTGATATCGCCACGGTGCATCATCTGCCGCCAACGCTGATGGCGCAGTGGTACTTTGGTGACTCAAGCAGCAAGGTGCGTCCTTATATTGGCGCAGGTGTGAACTACACCACCTTCTTTGATGAGAAGTTTAACGATACCGGGAAAGAGGCAGGTCTGACCGATCTCAGCCTGAAAGATTCGTGGGGCATGGCAGGGCAGGTCGGGCTGGATTATCTGATTAACCGCGACTGGTTAATTAACGCTTCCGTCTGGTATATGGATATTGATACCGACGTACGCTTCAAAGCGGGCGGTCAGCAGCAAAGCATCAGCACTCGCCTCGACCCGTGGGTATTTATGTTCTCTGCGGGTTACCGTTTCTGATCTCCCGTCAAACTGGCCACGCGGTGGCCAGTTTGTTTTGCATGCTTCAAAACGACGGATACACCGGTCGCTCATCAAGTTTTACGCAGTGCCTCAGGACCTTTTCCCCATCATATAAATAGCTGAAAGCGTCGCTGGAGGTGGAATGGAAAAGAATATCGCCATTCGCAAACGGGATAATTTCGGTATCTCCCGCGCGCTTGTGTCCCGCACCGGTTTCGAAATGACCGCGCCACCTTTCCTGCGTATGGTCGTAAACGTGCAGAATAATCTCGACGAGCCCTCTTTCCGGACAGTTAAGGCGCAGGAAGGTAGATGAGAAATTCAGGGAGAATGCGTGAAAGGGAATCAATAGGGTGAAAACCAGTAAAGCTCGTAAATACATCAAACCGCTAAAACCTCCTTTAAAAGGGATGTGAGATTTTACTTAAGTCGAAGGTTTGGGTTTTGCTGTGGATCAAGACGCCTTACAATTCAAAGCGATAAAGGCCCCTTATGGGGCCTTCAGCGATTATTTTTGAATCAAATAGCGAATGGTCGGGCCATCCTGCTGGATGTCCAGCACGGTGTAGCCGTGATTTTTGGCATCCAGAGGAATGTTATTTATGGACTGCGGGCAGTCGCTCACCACTTCCAGAATTTCACCTTTTTTAAGCTGCGGGAGCGCTTCAAGCGTCGCGACGGCCGGGTAAGGGCAAGGTTCACCGACCATATCCAGGCGGTAGTCAGGCACGATATCTTTCATGCAGCATTCTCCTGCGTTTCAGTTTTGACGGTGGCACGACGAAAGAACCGTTTCTCCTGCGCGACAACCAGTAAAAAAGCGACAAGCAGCAGGCCATAGGTGACCAGCAGGCCGCCGAGCGGACCGAAAGCGCTCAGCAGGTTGACCTTATCCCAGCTCGTGGCTAGCGCCGGGGAGAGATCGTCCCAGAAGTACGCCAGGATCGTCGAGCCGATAACGTTTCCGAGGCCCACCCACCAGTAATGCACCTGACCTTCAACGGCGCGGTACATCCAGCCGGTTTCACACCCGCCGGCCAGCACAATTCCGAAGCCAAACAGCAGACCGCCAATCACCGCGTTAGGGCCAGCCCACATGATTTTCGGTTCGACGCCTAGCTGAACATAGCTGAAGATACCGATGGCGCTGACCGCCATCCCGGCGATAATCGCCTTCGCCATCATCGTGCGGCCGGTGATCCACATATCGCGAAACGCTGAGGTGAAGCAGATCTGCGCGCGTTCAATGAGCAGGCCAAAACCCACACCGAACAGCATTGCCAGACCGAGTTTGGGCTGGTTCATGGCCGTACACAGCGCCCATGCCACCATAGCGAAAAAGACCAGCATACCGAGGCGGAAACGGCGACGCGCCTGAGAGGGCTTTTGCGTGAGCGGCGACGCGGCGCTCACTTTGACCATTTTGACGGGAATACGAAACAGCGGCAGAAGGGTAAATTTAGCGCCAAAGTAAGAGCCGATGGCCGTAGCGACAGCAAAGAACCACGCATGCAGCGAAAACTGAGGGATCCCGGTAAAGAAAGCGGCAAGGTTACACCCCATCGCCAGGCGCGCGCCGAATCCGGCAATGATGCCGCCGACAATCGCCTGCAAAATGCGGATCCGGCTTTTGGGCAGCCTGAGCTTGACGTTATTTGCCCACAGCGCGGCAGCAAAACAGCCGCCGAACATGCCGATGATCATCATGCCGTCGATGCGGGTTAGCGGCGTGCCGTCAAGATGAATGAGTTTAAAGTATCCCCACTCTTCGGTATGTACGCCAGCCAGTTGCAGCAGTTGCCCACCCCAGCGGGTGAACTCGCCGGTAACTGCCCAGAAGGTGCCTGTAATGCCGAAGTAGTATGTAGAGAGAATGCCCGCCGCAATGACGGCCGGGACAGGTGACCAGAACTTAACCAGGTAAGTCTGTTTGAAGTATTGCCATGACATGAATAAGCCTCTGAACTCAGAAGGTTAATACTGAAAAGAGACCAGATAATACGCTTATGGCAAGGGTTGAAAAGCCATTCACACCGAAAATATCGACAGGATCAATTTTGACCTAATCCTTTGGTGACGTTGGGCACGGAAGGAGAACCGTCTGGCTGGAATGCCAGACGGTAGAAGGGTTATGCTTTGCGCGTCGCGGCTTTCATGCCGCTGACGAACGCTTTCAGCTCGGCCAGCATCTGCTCTGGCTTGTCCACGTTCTTCTCAATGATTTTGACGATAGCAGAGCCGGAAATCGCACCTGCCGCTTTCGCCTCAATCGCCGCGGTGACCTGATCGGGAGATGAAATCCCGAAGCCCTGCAGCGGAGGTGCAGCGTGGTATTCAGCCAGCTTTTCCACCAGATGATGCAGCGGGAGCGCCGCCTTGTTCTCCGCACCGGTCACGCCAGCCCGGGAGAGCAGGTAGGTATACCCGCGTCCGTAAGAGGCAATCTGGCGCAGCAGCTCGTCATCAGCATTTGGTGGGCAGATGAAAATCGGGGCCACATTATGGCGTATCGCCGCCTGGCGGAACGGCGCGGACTCTTCAACCGGCACGTCGGCTACCAGCACCGAGTCAACGCCCACCCGCGCGCACTCGGCATAAAATTCGTCGATTCCGCGGTTAAACACCAGGTTAGCGTACATCAGCAGACCAATAGGAATGGTCGGGTGCTTCTGGCGGATCGCGGCCAGCATCTCGAAACACTGGGTTGGCGTCACGCCCGAAGCAAATGCGCGCAGCGTCGCGTTCTGAATGGTTGGGCCATCCGCCAGCGGGTCAGAGAACGGAATACCCAGCTCGAGTGCATCAGCGCCGGCTTCAATCAGGGTGTCAATAATCTTCAGCGACTGTTCCGGGCCCGGATCGCCCAGAGTGACGAAGGGAACGAACGCGCCTTCCTGGCGGGATTTCAGCTCTGCAAATACGTTATCGTAGCGTTCCATCAGATTTCCCCTCGTGCTTTCAGAATATCGTGAACGGTGAAGATATCTTTGTCACCGCGACCGGAAAGGTTCACCACCAGCAGCTGCTCTTTTTCCGGGTTTTCTTTAACCATTTTCAGCGCATGCGCCAGCGCGTGCGAAGACTCCAGCGCCGGGATGATCCCTTCGCTGCGACACAGTGTTTTGAATGCTTCCAGGGCTTCGTCATCGGTAATGGAAACATAATCCGCGCGACCGGTGCTGTTCAGGAAGGCATGCTGTGGCCCTACAGAGGGGAAATCGAGACCGGCAGAAATAGAGTAAGACTCTTCAATCTGGCCTTCATCGGTCTGCATCATTGGCGCTTTCATACCGAAGTAGATCCCCACGCGGCCATGCTTCAGCGGCGCGCCGTGTTCGCCCGTTTCAATTCCGTGGCCGGCGGGTTCAACGCCAATCAGGCCCACGCTGGTGTCGTCAATGAAATCGGCAAACATGCCGATGGCGTTAGACCCGCCGCCAACGCAGGCGATAACGGCATCCGGCAGGCGACCCTCTTTTTCGAGGATCTGCGCTTTAGTTTCTTCACCGATCATGCGCTGGAATTCGCGCACGATGGTCGGGAACGGATGCGGACCCGCAGCGGTACCCAGCATATAGTGCGCGGTCTCATAGCTGCCAGACCAGTCGCGCAGCGCTTCGTTACAGGCATCCTTCAGCGTGGCGGAGCCGCTGTGCACCGGGATCACTTCGGCGCCCATCAGACGCATGCGGAACACGTTCGGTGACTGACGCTCAACGTCTTTCGCGCCCATGTAGATGCGACACTTCAGGCCGAGCAGGGCGCTGGCGAGCGCGGAGGCGACACCGTGCTGGCCCGCGCCGGTTTCAGCGATGATTTCGGTTTTGCCCATACGCTTTGCGAGCAGCGCCTGACCCAGAACCTGGTTGGTTTTATGGGCACCGCCGTGCAGCAGATCTTCACGCTTCAGATACAGCGTGGTTTTCGTGCCTTCCGTCAGGTTACGGCATTTGGTCAGCGCCGTTGGGCGGCCCGCGTAATTTTTCAGCAGGTCGGTGAATTCAGCCTGAAACGCCGGATCTTTCTGCGCGCTGACAAAGGCTTCTTCCAGCTGGCGCAGCGCGGGCATCAGGATTTGCGGGACGTACATCCCACCAAACTCACCAAAATACGGGTTAAGTAATGTCGTCATCTTCTCTTCCTTAATATGCACGCAGAGTTTTAAACACTGAGGCCAGTTTGCTGGCATCTTTTATGCCGGGTTGGGTCTCTACGCCTGAATTGAAATCAAGGCCTGCGCAGCCGGTTTTGGCGGCTTCAACACAGTTATCCGGGCTTAATCCACCCGCCAGCAGGACGTTGTCCAGCTTTTCGCCGTTCAGCAGCGACCAGTCAAATCGCTGGCCCGTGCCGCCCTGGCCGTTATCGAGGACGTATTTGTCCACATGGTTCAGGTTTCGCGGGGGCAAGGTATCGCCGACGCTTTGTGCTTTCCAGATCTGCACCTGAGGCGCGAGAGCGGTTCGCAGGGCATCGATATACGCCTGATCTTCGCCACCGTGGAGCTGCACCGCGCTCAGAGATAACGACTCGGCTTTTGCCACGACCTCTGCGATATCCGCATTGCGGAACACGCCGACATAGCTGAGAGGGGCCGCGGCGATCACCTTACGCGCCTGCTCTTCGCTCACCGCCCGAGGGGAGGTATCCACGAAAATCAGTCCGCCGTAAATGGCACCTGCTTCATACGCGGCCTGGGCATCCTGTTCGCGGGTTAAGCCGCAGACTTTGTTTTCACCCAGCAGCACGCGTCGCACGGCAGCATTGAGATCGTCATGCTCCATCATGGCGGAGCCAATCAGGAAACCGTTAGCAAAGTGGCTCAGCTCTCGTACCTGGGCGTAACTGTTAATCCCGGACTCGCTGATTACGGTTACGCCCGGGCCCAGGCGCGGCGCCAGCTGGCGCGTGCGGTTGAGGTCAATCGACAGATCGCGCAGATCGCGGTTGTTGATCCCGACCACTTTGGCCCCGAGTTCGATGGCGCGTTCCAGCTCCTCTTCGTTGCTAACTTCGGTCAGCACGCCCATATTCAGGCTGTGCGCGACGGCAGCGAGCTGGCGATACTGTTCGTCATCAAGCACCGAAAGCATCAGCAGGCAGGCATCAGCCTGGTAGAAACGCGCCAGCCAGATCTGATACGGGTCAATAATAAAGTCTTTGCACAGGATCGGCTGCGGTGCGATGCCGCTGACGATCGGCAGAAAATCGAAGCTGCCCTGAAAATATTTTTCATCCGTCAGCACCGAGATGGCTGACGCATGATGCTTATAAATGCCGGCAATACGCGCCGGATCGAAATCGTCACGAATAACGCCTTTAGACGGGGACGCTTTTTTGCACTCAAGAATAAACGCGGTGCGCGCACCCTGCAGGGCGTCATAGAAACGACGGCTGCTCGGGGCGACGTCGTTCTGGAAACTGGCAAGCGGCTGCTGTTGCTTGCGGGCTTCCACCCAGATGGCCTTGTCGGCAACGATTTTCGCTAAAACGGTCTGCATTCTTTACCCTCTTGCCGCAAGTGCGGTAACGCGATCGTAAGCTGCACCGGAGCGCAGTACATCCAGAACTTTTTGAACGTTGGCCTTCAGGTCTTCCTCACCGTGCAAACGCATCAGCATGGCGACGTTGGCAGCAACGGCGGCCTCATGGGCGACCTCACCCTTACCTTGTAATAAGCGCGTCAGAATGTCACGGTTTTCTTCCGGCGTACCGCCTGCCAGCGCTTCCTGATGGTACGGCGCAAGGCCGAAGTCGGCAGCGTCCAGCTGGTAGCTCATAATTTCACCGTCGCGCAGTTCGGCCACCAGCGTCGGGGCATGCAGCGATACTTCATCCATTCCGCCGCTGTGCACCACGGCGGCACGCTGGTAGCCCAGGACGCGCAGCGTTTCTGCAATCGGCAGGACCAGCTCCGGGCTATAGACGCCAATCAGCGCCAGCGGCGGGTGAGCTGGGTTGATCAGCGGCCCCAGGACGTTAAACAGCGTGCGGGTTTTAAGCTGCTGACGAACCGGCATCGCGTGGCGGAAACCGGTGTGATACTTCGGCGCAAACAGGAAGCAGACGCCCAGGTCATCCAGCGCTTCGCGGGAGCGCTCGGCGTTCATATCGAGATTAATACCGAATGCGGCGAGCAAATCAGACGAGCCTGACCGGCTGGAAACGCTGCGGTTACCGTGTTTCGCCACCTTCAAACCACACGCTGCCGCCACGAAGGCGCTGGCGGTGGAGATATTGATGCTGTTACTGCCGTCACCGCCGGTGCCGACAATATCGGCAAACTGATAGTCCGGGCGCGGGAACGGCGCGGCATTTTCCAGCAGGGCCGTGGCGGCGCCGGCGATCTCCTGCGGGCTTTCGCCGCGCACTTTCATGCTCACCAGCGCGGCCGCCAGCTGCTCAGGCTTCAGCTCGCCGCGAACCACCGCGGAGAAGAGCTGGTGGCTCTCCTGCTGGCTCAGGGTCTGCGCCTGGTACAGTTTTTCCAGAATCGGCTGCAGGGTGTTGGTCTGCTCCAGCTTCTGTAACGCCCAGTCCAGGGTCTGTTCCAGCAGACGGGCACCGTGGGAGGTCAGGATCGATTCCGGGTGGAACTGCATGCCGCAGACGCGGTCAGCATCGTGACGCACCGCCATCACCATCCCTTCAAACGAGGCGTTAATGGTCAGCCCGGCGGGAATGTTGCTTCCGACCAGCGAGTGGTAGCGCGCAACCGGGAGCGGATTCGGCAGCCCGGCAAACATCGCCTGGCCGTCATGTTCGATGCTGGACGCTTTACCGTGCAGGATCTCACCCGCCTGGCCGACGTAGCCGCCGTAGGCTTCAACGATGGCCTGATGGCCCAGGCAGATGCCGATAATCGGCAGCTTGCCGCGCATGCGGGTCAGCAGCTCGGGCATACAGCCCGCTTCGCTCGGTGCGCCAGGCCCCGGGGAGAGCATCAGCACCGGGTTTTGCATGGTTGCCAGACGGTCAATCAGGGTCTGCGCCGGTACATGGTTGCGATAGATAACGACGTTATGACCATTCGCACGCAGCTGATCTGCCAGGTTATAGGTAAAGGAGTCGATATTATCGAGCAGCAGAATATCAGCCATCAGAAAATCTCCTGTGCATGGTGTGCGGTAGCAATGGCGCGAAGGACCGCACGCGCTTTGCTGCGCGTTTCGTCAGCTTCAGACTGCGGAACAGAATCAAGAACAATACCGGCACCCGCCTGTACGGTGGCAATGCCGTCTTCGACATAGGCGGAGCGGATCACGATGCAGGTATCGAGGTCACCGTGGGCCGTGAAGTAGCCCACCGCGCCGCCATAGCTTCCACGACGGCGTCCTTCGGCCGCGGCAATCAGCTGCATGGCGCGCACTTTCGGCGCACCGCTCAGGGTGCCCATGTTCATGCAGGCGCGATAGGCGTGAAGCGCGTCGAGATCGTGGCGCAGCTCGCCGACCACGCGGGAGACCAGGTGCATCACGAACGAATAACGATCGACTTTGGTCAGGTCCGCCACGTAGCGGCTGCCCGGGGTGCAAATGCGGGCCAGATCGTTACGCGCCAGGTCAACCAGCATCAGGTGCTCGGAGAGCTCTTTGTGGTCGGTACGCATCTCCAGCTCAATGCGGCTGTCGAGATCGCGATCCAGCGATCCATCGGCGCGGCGTCCGCGTGGACGGGTTCCGGCAATCGGGTAGATCTCAATCTGGCGGCTGGTGGCGTCATATTTCAGCGAGCTTTCCGGCGACGCGCCAAACAGCGTGAATTCGTTGTCCTGCATAAAGAACATGTACGGGCTTGGGTTGCTCTTTTTCAGCACGTCGTAGGCTGCGAGCGGCGACGGGCAGGGCAGTGAGAAGCGGCGTGAAGGCACCACCTGGAAAATTTCCCCGGCGCGAATCGCCTTTTGCATCTGGCGAACCACGGCGCCGTACCGATCGTCAGTCTGATTAACGTCGCATGTCATTTTTTCCACGCGCTGCACTGGCAGTGCAGGTGGCGCTTCGCGCATCTGCTGTTCCAGTTGTGCGATACGGTGTTCGAGACGGTCTTTCTCCGCGCTGGACGGCGTGAACAGGCTAGCCTGGATGCGGGTGTACTTTTTCTGATGGTCGATCACCAGCAGGGTTTCAGCCAGATAGAAGCAGTAATCCGGGCAGCGGTTACCCTGTTCCGTTTCCGGCAAATCTTCGAAACCGGCAACCAGGTCGTAAGCAAACAACCCGCCAAAGAACATCGCTTCGCGTTCCTCTGCCGGCACGGTGACCAGGTTCTGCAGCAGGCGGAAAGCATCAAAAACGGAAAGAGAGCACAGCCGCGCGTCTTCGTCCAGCAGCTGGCTGACCGCCGGGAAATGCAGAATGCGCATTTCCGGGTGGCGTTCATTTTCAATACCTGAAGGCAGAGCGGCATCCAGCAGCGGCAGCAGCGATGCGCCATTTTCTGACAGCGCCTTGATCGTGACAGTGTCACCTAACGCGGTAATGCGCAGCGCGCTATCAACCAGCAGCAGACTTTTGAGATCGTCCTTGCTGTCGATATCCGCAGATTCAAGCAGCAAGGTCGCCGGACGGGCTCCGCACACCTGATGAAACAGGGCAGTAGGGTTGTGACGATAGGCCGCCTCGCAGGTCAGCAATTCGAGGTGTGGTTTGGCTGTTTGCATTATGTTGTTCTCATTTTCTGTTCAAAAAAAAGCCCGCTTGGTAGCGGGCTGGGTATCTGTTTGCATTTCGCAGACGCGTGACACTGCCCGAAGATCAGGAAGTACGCCACCAACCGTGCAGAGTGAAATGTGCTGTCATTTTCAGATACCTTTCTCGTGTGAACTTGCGTACTAGTTAACTAGTTCGATGGCTGGTTGTCAACCCTTGATTTCAGAATTTCGCGTTAAGTCGGTATCATGGTGGTTTCGGATGTCTCCAACCTGTTATGGAAAGTGCTTTGAGCGATACCACCTACGCCATTATTTATGATTTACACAGCCATACTCAGGCTTCTGATGGCCTGCTGACACCCGAAGATCTGGTTCGTCGCGCCGTTGAAATGCGCGTTGGCACGCTGGCGATAACCGATCACGATACGACTGATGCTATTCCGGCGGCGCGCGCCGAGATTGCCCGCAGCGGATTGACGCTAAATCTGGTGCCCGGCGTCGAGATATCCACGCTCTGGGAGAACCACGAAATTCATATTGTTGGCCTGAACATCGATATAGAACATCCGGCACTTCGTGCGTTATTGCAAGAACAAAAAACGCGCCGCAACCAGCGCGCAGAGATGATCGGCGAGCGTCTGGAAAAGGCGCATATTCCGGGCGCGCTGGAAGGCGCACAGAAGATGGCGAACGGCGGGGCGGTCACTCGCGGCCATTTCGCCCGTTTTCTGGTCGAGACAGGCAAAGCAACGACCATGGCGGATGTCTTTAAAAAGTATCTGGCACGGGGGAAAACCGGATACGTTCCGCCACAGTGGTGTACAATAAAACAAGCTATTGATGTGATTCATCATTCTGGCGGTAAGGCCGTGCTGGCCCATCCGGGACGGTATAATCTTTCTGCTAAATGGCTGAAAAGACTGCTGGCACACTTTGCCGAATGCGGCGGTGAGGCGATGGAAGTCGCCCAGTGTCAGCAGGCGCCCAACGAGCGCGCGCAGCTCGCGACCTATGCCCGCCAGTTCGGCCTGCTTGGGTCACAAGGGTCTGATTTTCATCAGCCCTGCGCCTGGATCGAACTGGGGCGCAAGCTCTGGTTGCCCGCTGGCGTTGAGCCTGTCTGGCAGCTCTGGGAACAGCCGCAGCAAATTGAAGAGAGGGAAGTATGAGTCAGTTTTTCTATATCCATCCGGATAACCCGCAGCCGCGCCTGATTAACCAGGCCGTGGAGATCGTCCGCAAAGGCGGCGTGATCGTCTACCCGACCGATTCAGGCTACGCGCTGGGCTGCAAAATTGAAGATAAAGGGGCAATGGAGCGCATTTGCCGTATTCGCCAGCTGCCGGACGGCCATAACTTTACCCTGATGTGCCGCGATCTTTCAGAGCTGTCGACCTATGCCTATGTCGATAACGTGGCGTTTCGCCTGATTAAGAACAACACGCCGGGTAATTACACCTTCATCCTGAAAGGGACAAAGGAAGTGCCGCGTCGTCTGTTGCAGGAAAAACGTAAAACCATCGGTATGCGCGTGCCGTCGAACCCGATTGCGCAGGCGCTGCTGGAAACCCTCGGTGAACCGATGCTCTCTACCTCGCTGATGCTGCCGGGAAGTGAGTTTACCGAGTCCGATCCGGAAGAGATCAAAGATCGCCTGGAGAAGGTGGTCGAGCTGATTATTCACGGCGGCTATCTTGGCCAGCAGCCGACCACCGTCGTCGACTTAACCGAAGATGCCCCGGAAGTGATTCGTGAAGGCGTGGGCGACGTAAAGCCTTTCTTGTAAAGGTATAAGCAGATATACTACGCGGCCATCAAAGCAGGGCGCGGCCCTGTTTTGACCTGATTCGACGCCTGTGAAGGCGACACCTGAGGAAGCTCAATGAGCGAGAAGTTACAGAAAGTGCTGGCGCGCGCCGGCCACGGTTCACGCCGTGAAATCGAAGCCATTATTGAAGCGGGCCGCGTGAGTGTGGACGGTAAAATCGCCACGCTGGGCGACCGCGTAGAAATCGTACCGGGGCTTAAGATCCGCATCGACGGTCATCTTATCTCCGTGAAAGAATCCGCTGAGCAGATCTGCCGCGTGCTGGCTTACTACAAGCCGGAAGGCGAGCTGTGCACCCGCAACGACCCGGAAGGTCGCCCGACGGTGTTTGACCGTCTGCCAAAACTGCGTGGCGCTCGCTGGATTGCCGTAGGTCGTCTGGACGTGAACACCTGCGGTCTGCTGCTGTTTACCACCGACGGTGAACTGGCAAACCGTCTGATGCACCCGAGCCGTGAAGTGGAGCGTGAATACGCCGTGCGCGTATTTGGCCAGGTTGATGAAAATAAACTGCGCGATCTGTCGCGCGGCGTTCAGCTGGAAGACGGTCCCGCGGCGTTCAAAACCATCAAATTTACCGGTGGGGAAGGCATTAACCAGTGGTACAACGTGACGTTGACCGAGGGCCGTAACCGCGAGGTGCGTCGTCTTTGGGAAGCGGTGGGCGTCCAGGTTAGCCGTCTGATCCGCGTCCGCTACGGCGACATTCTGCTGCCAAAAGGTCTGCCGCGCGGTGGCTATACCGAACTGGATCTGACGCAAACCAACTACCTGCGCGAGCTGGTTGGCCTGACGCCAGAAACCACCTCTAAAGTGGCGGTTGAAAAAGATCGTCGTCGCATGAAGGCGAATCAGATTCGCCGTGCGGTGAAACGCCACAGCCAGGTGAGCAGCAACCGCCGCTCCGGCAGCCGTAACAACAATGGTTAAAAACGAAAGCCCGGTCAGTGACCGGGCTTTTTTTTAGTAATCAATCCCGATTTGCGCTTTGATGCCCGCATCGAAGGCGTGTTTCACCGGACGCAGCTCGCTGACGGTATCTGCCAGCTCCAGAATATCCCGATGACACCCGCGCCCCGTGACGATAACCGTCTGATGCGCAGGGCGGTTTTTCAGGGCTGTCAGTACGGCCTCCAGCGGCAGATAGTCGTAGGCGACCATGTACGTTATCTCATCCAGCAGAACCATATTCAGCGTGGGGTCGGCCAGCATCCTTTTGGCGTGCTCCCAGACGGCGAGGCAGGCTGCGGTATCGGTTTCCCGGTTCTGCGTGTCCCACGTAAATCCGGTGGCCATCACCTGAAACTCAACGCCGTGAGGCTCAAGTAAATTTCGCTCGCCGTTGGGCCATTCGCCTTTGATAAACTGGATAACGCCGACTTTCTGCCCATGGCCGACCGCGCGGGTGGCAGTACCAAACGCGGCAGTGGTTTTCCCTTTGCCGTTGCCGGTAAACACGATGACGATCCCACGTTCGTCCTGCGCTGCCGCGACGCGTGCGTCGACCTGTTCTTTCAGACGCTGCTGGCGCTGCTGATGACGTTCTTCACTCATTGCGAAATTCCCGGTTTACGGCCCGGCTGGGCATCAAAGGTCATCCCGGTCTTGCGGCGGCTGTCGTCGCCCATCAGCCAGAGATAGAGCGGCATAATATCGGCCGGAGTTTTCAGCTTCTGCGGATCTTCGCTCGGGAACGCGCTGGCGCGCATTTTGGTGCGCGTACCGCCCGGGTTAATGCAGTTCACGCGAAGATGGCGGCTCTGATACTCCTCCGCCAGCACCTGCATCATGCCTTCGGTGGCGAATTTTGATACGGCATAAGCACCCCAGTTTGCGCGCCCTTCGCGGCCTACGCTGGAGGAGGTAAAGACCAGGGAGCCTGACTCGGATTTGAGTAGTAAAGGAAGCAATGCCTGGGTGAGGAAAAACGTGCCGTTGACGTTAACCTGCATCACCTGCTGCCAGATATCCGGATCCTGTTCATCCATTGGCCGCACCTCGCCAAGCAGACCGGCGTTATGCAGCACGCCGTCGAGCCGCGGATAGTGGGTGCTGATGCGTCGGGCTAATTCCTGGCAATTCGCGGGCGTGCAGGTCAGTAAATCGAGCGTATACCACGGAACCGGAGTGCCGTATGCGGCCTCAATCTCCTGAGCGACGCTTTTCAGTTTTTCTTCGTTGCGCCCTATCAGAATAACGTTCGCGCCGTACTCGGCGTAGGTCAGGGCCGCCTCGCGGCCAATCCCATCGCTGGCACCGGTGACAAGAATGATCCGGTTCTGCAGCAGATTTTTTTGCGGTTGATAATGCACGGTGGCTCCTCAGGTGTCCGGTAATTCAGTGGCACCTTCATAATGACTTTTCGGCTTTATGCCCGAATTAGCATGAGAATTCAATCAGTCTACAGGACGCATTACTGTAAAATTAACAATTTGCAAATATTTAAACTACACGCCGGGGATTCCTGAAGGCGGCTCGCAGAGGTAATGTCACGAGCGAGACGCATGGGCAGGGCTGTTGTACACTGCCGTGAAAGATTCGTGGTTAAATCAAGGTGGAACGCGTGGAATTACTTTCTCAATATGGGTTGTTTTTGGCCAAAATCGCAACGGTAGTGATTGCCATTGCGGTGATTGCCGTTCTGATTGTCAACCTGACGCAGCGTAAGCGTCAGCGTGGGGAGTTACGCATCACCCGCCTGAGCGAGCAGTATAAAGAGATGCAGGAAGAGATGTCTCTCGCGCTGCTTGATAGTCATCAACAGAAATTGTGGCTGAAAGCGCAGAAGAAAAAGCATAAGCAGGATGCTAAAGCGGCAAAGGCAAAAGCGAAGCTCAATGCACCGCAGGATAAGGCCGCGCCACGCGTTTACGTGCTCGATTTTAAAGGCAGTATGGATGCGCATGAAGTTTCCTCTTTGCGGGAAGAGGTCACCGCCGTTCTGGCCGTGGCGACCCCGCAGGATCAGGTTGTTGTGCGTCTTGAAAGCCCGGGCGGCGTGGTTCACGGCTATGGGCTGGCCGCTTCGCAGCTGCAGCGCCTGCGTGAAAAACAGATCCCGTTGACCGTTGCCGTGGATAAAGTGGCGGCGAGCGGGGGCTACATGATGGCCTGCGTGGCGGACAAAATTGTTGCCGCGCCGTTCTCCATTATTGGTTCAATCGGCGTAGTCGCCCAAATTCCGAACTTTAACCGCTTCCTGAAAAATAAAGAGATTGATATCGAACTTCACACGGCGGGTCAGTACAAACGCACCCTGACGCTGCTGGGGGAAAATACGGAAGAAGGGCGTCAAAAATTCCGTGAAGATCTCAACGAAACGCATCACCTCTTTAAAGACTTTGTGCACCGGATGCGCCCGACGCTCGATATCGAACAGGTGGCGACGGGTGAGCACTGGTACGGAACCCAGGCGCAGGAGAAAGGGCTGGTGGATGAAGTCGGGACCAGCGATGACCTGCTGCTCAAGCTGATGGAAGGCCGGGAGCTGGTTGGGGTGCGCTTCACCCAGCGTAAGCGAATGCTGGATCGCTTTACCAACAGTGCGGCAGAGAGTGCGGACCGCCTGCTGCTCCGCTGGCTGCAGCGCGGACAAAAACCGCTGCTGTAAACAAAAACGCGAGGCATATGCCTCGCGTTTTGCATTAATCGACCAGGTGATATTTCTCTGAAAGCGTATGTGCCAGGTATTTAAACATGTTAAACACGGCGGTGCTTTTCGGGGTCGGTAACCCCTGTTCGTCAAGGAAGTATTCGCCGCTGAAAATCAGCACGCCATTACGCTGCTCTACGCCGGTGGCTTCAATGCCTGCCAGCGTATCTTCATGGTCACGGATAAGCTTGTTTGCTTCGATAAGCAGAGAGGCTCGGTCAATAGGTTGGGTCGTATTCTGCATAATCCACTCCTTAAACAGTGACAATAGTCTACGCCGCGGGCGCTTTGGGGGCAAATTTTCCCTGTAATGTGAGGGGGTAAGGTACCGGGACCCGGCTGGCAGGATTTGCTTTTGCATGCTAATAAAGTTGCGTAACGAATTTTATCAGGTAGAGTGTGCGCTTTCGTCATTCTGGCAACAGAATTGCTTGACATTCGACCTGGAATTCGTCACGAATTACACGAGATGTGAGAAAAATACCCGAAAACTCAATCACCTGGGCGTTTTTTGTTTGACGCTCAGTAAGACAAAGGGGTTGATATCTCCTGACGCAGTCGCAATATCAGTGGCTCGTCGTCAGTGGAAGGGAAATCAACGTGCGGCGTATTCCTGGAAGAATTAAATTAGGTAAAGGTGAATATGGGTAAAGCTCTCGTCATCGTTGAGTCCCCGGCAAAAGCCAAAACGATCAATAAGTATCTGGGTAATGACTACGTGGTTAAGTCCAGCGTCGGTCATATCCGCGATTTGCCGACCAGTGGCTCAGCCAGCAAAAAGAGCGCAGACTCTACCTCCACCAAAGGGGCTAAAAAGCCTAAAAAGGATGAACGTAGCGCGCTTGTCAACCGCATGGGTGTTAACCCATGGCACAACTGGGATGCACAATATGAAGTGCTGCCCGGGAAAGAAAAAGTCGTTAACGAGCTGAAGCAGCTTGCTGAAAAAGCAGACCACATCTATCTCGCAACCGACCTTGACCGCGAAGGGGAAGCCATTGCATGGCACCTGCGGGAAGTGATCGGTGGTGATGACAAACGCTACAGCCGTGTAGTGTTTAACGAAATTACGAAGAATGCGATTCGTCAGGCTTTTGAAAAGCCGGGCGAGCTGAATATCGACCGTGTAAACGCACAGCAGGCACGTCGCTTTATGGACCGTGTAGTGGGTTACATGGTCTCTCCACTGCTGTGGAAAAAGATAGCCCGTGGGCTGTCCGCAGGTCGCGTGCAATCCGTCGCTGTGCGTCTTGTCGTTGAGCGTGAACGCGAAATTAAAGCCTTCGTGCCGGAAGAGTTCTGGGAAGTTGATGCCAATGTGACCACGCCGGGCGGTGACGCTCTGCCGCTGCAGGTAAGCCACCAGAACGACAAGCCTTTCCGTCCAGAAAACCGCGACCAGACCATGGCCGCCGTGGCGCTGCTGGAAAAAGCGCGCTATCAGGTGCTGGAACGAGAAGACAAACCGACCAGCAGTAAGCCTGGCGCGCCGTTTATTACCTCTACGCTGCAGCAGGCTGCAAGCACGCGTCTGGGCTATGGCGTGAAGAAAACCATGATGATGGCCCAGCGCCTGTATGAAGCGGGTTACATCACCTATATGCGTACCGACTCAACCAACCTGAGCCAGGACGCGGTCAACATGGTGCGCGGCTACATTGGTGACAACTTCGGCAAGAAATACCTGCCGGAAAGCGCCAATCAGTTCGCCAGCAAAGAGAATTCTCAGGAAGCCCACGAAGCGATTCGTCCTTCCGATGTCTCTGTGCTAGCCGAATCCCTCAAAGATATGGAAGCCGACGCCCAGAAGCTGTATCAGCTTATCTGGCGGCAGTTCGTGGCGTGTCAGATGACGCCAGCGCAGTACGACTCCACCACGCTGACCGTCGGTGCGGGCGATTTCCGCCTCAAGGCGCGCGGTCGTATCCTGCGTTTCGACGGCTGGACGAAAGTCATGCCTGCGCTGCGTAAAGGTGATGAAGACCGAACGCTGCCGGCGGTGAACAAAGGTGACGAACTGTCTCTGGTTGAACTGATCCCGGCTCAGCACTTTACCAAGCCGCCTGCGCGCTTCAGCGAAGCCTCGCTGGTAAAAGAGCTGGAAAAACGCGGTATCGGTCGTCCGTCTACCTACGCGTCCATCATCTCGACGATTCAGGATCGTGGCTACGTTCGTGTTGAAAACCGTCGTTTCTATGCGGAAAAAATGGGTGAGATCGTCACCGACCGTCTGGAAGCCAACTTCCGCGAGTTGATGAACTACGATTTCACCGCGCAAATGGAAGACAGCCTCGACCAGGTCGCCAGCCACCAGGCGGAATGGAAAAAGGTACTCGATAGCTTCTTCAGCGACTTTACCGACCAGCTTGAAAAAGCGGAGAAAGATCCTGAAGAGGGCGGCATGCTGCCTAACCAGATGGTACTGACCAGCATCGACTGCCCAACCTGTGGCCGTAAGATGGGGATCCGTACTGCCACGACGGGCGTTTTCCTCGGATGCTCCGGCTACGCGCTGTCGCCAAAAGAGCGCTGCAAAACCACCATCAACCTGGTGCCTGAGAATGAAGTTCTCAACGTGCTGGAAGGTGACGATGCGGAAACGAACGCTCTGCGTGCCAAACGCCGCTGCAAAAAATGCGGCACGGCAATGGACAGCTACCTGATCGATCCAAAACGTAAACTGCACGTGTGCGGTAATAACCCAACGTGTGACGGATATGAGATCGAAGAGGGTGAGTTCCGCATTAAGGGCTATGACGGCCCTATCGTTGAGTGCGAGAAGTGTGGTTCTGAAATGCACCTGAAAATGGGACGTTTCGGTAAGTACATGGCGTGCACCAACGACGAGTGTAAAAACACGCGTAAAATTCTGCGTAACGGTGAAGTGGCGCCGCCGAAGGAAGATCCGGTTCCGCTGCCTGAGTTGCCGTGCGAGAAATCTGACGCATACTTCGTGCTGCGTGACGGCGCTGCGGGTGTCTTCCTGGCCGCCAACACTTTCCCGAAATCGCGTGAAACGCGCGCGCCGCTGGTTGAAGAGTTGCATCGTTTCCGCGATCGTCTGCCTGAGAAACTGCGCTATCTGGCCGATGCGCCACAGCAGGATCCGGAAGGCAACAAAACCGTGGTACGCTTTAGCCGTAAAACCAAGCAGCAGTATGTTGCGGCGGAAAAAGAGGGTAAAGCGACCGGATGGTCAGCCTTCTTTGTCGATGGCAAATGGGTTGAAGGCAAGAAATAATCTTCCCTTACCGTAACTTACCTGTAAAAGGGCCGGACTTCCGGCCCTTTTTTATTGCCTGGTTATTATTTTTTGTTCCGTACTATACAGTCAGGCTATAAATGATATAGTGGTTATAGTTAACCTGTTTTTTATTATTAAATCGTCTTAAGCGATTGACCGCGTGCGCTAAATCGGATGGTCTGGCATGAAATTACAGCAGCTTCGTTATATCGTTGAGGTGGTGAATCACAACCTTAACGTCTCTTCCACCGCCGAGGGGCTATATACCTCTCAGCCGGGCATCAGCAAACAAGTTCGTATGCTGGAGGACGAGTTAGGTATCCAGATATTTGCCCGTAGCGGTAAGCACCTCACCCAGGTGACGCCAGCGGGCCAGGAAATCATCCGCATCGCGCGGGAAGTCCTCTCTAAAGTCGATGCGATTAAGTCTGTCGCAGGGGAACATACCTGGCCGGATAAAGGCTCGCTGTATATTGCCACAACGCATACGCAGGCGCGCTATGCGCTGCCGGGCGTCATTAAGGGCTTTATCGAGCGCTATCCCCGCGTTTCTTTGCATATGCATCAGGGCTCGCCAACGCAAATTGCGGAGGCGGTATCGAAGGGCAACGCGGACTTTGCCATCGCGACGGAAGCCCTTCATCTGTATGACGATCTGGTGATGCTCCCGTGCTACCACTGGAACCGTTCGATTGTCGTGACGCCCGATCACCCGCTGGCGGGCAAGGGGTCGGTGACGATTGAAGAGCTGGCACAGTATCCTTTAGTGACCTATACGTTTGGCTTTACCGGACGGTCTGAGCTTGACACGGCGTTTAACCGGGCTGGGTTAACCCCGCGTATTGTCTTTACCGCGACCGATGCCGACGTGATTAAGACCTATGTCCGGCTTGGTCTGGGGGTGGGCGTTATTGCCAGCATGGCGGTCGACCCGGTGTCAGACCCTGACCTGGTGCGCCTTGATGCGCATGATATTTTCAGCCATAGCACCACAAAAATTGGGTTCCGCCGCAGCACCTTCCTGCGTAGCTATATGTATGATTTTATTCAGCGCTTTGCCCCTCATTTAACGCGTGACGTGGTTGATACCGCCGTTGCATTACGTTCAAATGAAGATATCGAAGAGATGTTTAAAGATATCAAACTCCCTGCAAAATAATCACACCCGGTATCTTTCCCTTACGGAAAGATACCGAAATAACCCCTCAAAGCTAAATTAGAATTATCTTCATCTACGCTTCCTGCCAAATAATGTCAGTATCCTTTTAATTTATGTGGTTATAATGTCGTGAATTGGCGACAAAAGTAGAAACTAATTAACGGCTACGCAAATTTTTCTTTTCAATTATTTATTTCTGGTCAAAAGATTGAATATTTCCTACCTCTTGATGCGTAAATTCACTGGCTTTTCGGCTAAAGTTTCTTTAGGATTTATCTCAACAGATGATTAATTGTACCAATTGTTTGGTCCTAAATGATAAGCGATATCGATTGTATGAGGTTAGCAATGCCTTCAGGAAGTGAAGAACCGCAAAGGGATCCTGCGCTCAAGCGTAAAGCCTGGCTGGCGGTCTTTCTCGTTTCCGCCCTGTTTTGGGTGGCTGTTGCTCTCCTAGCCTGGAAATATTGGGGTTAAATATGGCAGTGACGGTTCGTACAGCAACGGTAAAACAGATGTGTCAGCATCGTGACAATGGTCACAGAGGGCGTAAAGCACCTGCGACTGTTGTACCCGCGTCCTGGAAACTGACGCCGCAGCAGCAAGCGTTTATTGATGTGTTCGCAGAAGACGAACCCAAAAAACAATAATTTAGTTTATTGTGTAATGATGCAAATAGTGTGAATAACGACTCTGCACTTTTGTACTCTTTAATAAATACACATCAGCAATATAGCACTGAGGACAAACCTCGGAACTTTTTATAAATAATGCCTGGTGTCCCTATGATGAATAACATGACGTCTCACAAATACTGGTCATGGATCGGCGTTTTTACCGTGTCGATTCTGTTCTGGAGTCAGCTCATCTGGTTGGCCCTCAACTAAATTGTAAAACCTCGCTACGGCGGGGTTTTTTGTTTCTCCCCTCTGGACCAATCCGAAATTTATCAATTTGGGTTGTTATCAAAACGTTACGACATCTTTGTGTTATCTTTAATTACGGCCCTGACGATTGTCAGGGCATCTCTGTGATTAAGGAGGAGCTTATGTCGTTAACCCTACGCGAAGCCAGTAAGGACACATTACAGGCAGAAAATAAAACCTGGCATTACTACAGCCTGCCGCTGGCTGCCAGAACGCTTGGGGACATTTCGCGTTTACCCAAGTCATTGAAAGTTTTACTGGAAAACCTGTTGCGCTGGCAGGACGGTGATTCCGTCACCCTCGACGATATCCAGGCACTGGCCGGGTGGCTTAAGAATGCCCATGCCGACAGAGAAATTGCCTACCGCCCGGCGAGGGTCCTGATGCAGGACTTTACCGGCGTTCCTGCCGTGGTTGATTTAGCCGCGATGCGCGAGGCCGTTAAGCGTCTCGGCGGTAATACGGCAAAAGTGAATCCACTTTCCCCTGTTGACCTCGTCATTGACCACTCCGTCACCGTTGACCACTTCGGTGATGATGCCGCTTTTGGTGAGAACGTGCGCCTGGAGATGGAGCGTAACCACGAACGCTACGTATTTCTGAAGTGGGGGCAACAGGCGTTCAGCCGGTTTAGCGTGGTTCCACCGGGTACCGGTATTTGTCACCAGGTTAACCTTGAATATTTGGGCAAAGCCGTCTGGAGCGAACTGCAGGATAAAGAGTGGGTGGCCTATCCGGACACGCTGGTGGGCACGGACTCCCATACCACCATGATCAACGGCTTGGGTGTGCTGGGCTGGGGTGTCGGCGGTATTGAAGCGGAAGCCGCCATGCTCGGCCAGCCGGTTTCCATGCTCATCCCTGATGTGGTGGGCTTCAAGCTGACGGGTAAACTGTCTGAAGGCATTACCGCTACCGATCTGGTGCTCACCGTTACCCAGATGCTGCGCAAGCATGGTGTTGTAGGCAAGTTTGTTGAATTTTACGGCGACGGACTGGATTCGCTGCCGCTGGCCGACCGCGCCACCATTGCCAATATGGCGCCGGAATATGGCGCAACCTGCGGCTTTTTCCCTATCGATGACGTCACGCTCGAGTACATGCGCCTTAGTGGTCGCAGCGAAGAGCAGGTGGCGCTGGTGGAGGCGTACACCAAAGCGCAGGGCATGTGGCGAAATCCGGGTGACGAACCGGTCTTCACCAGTTCGCTAGAGCTCGATATGGGGAGCGTCGAGGCGAGCCTCGCCGGGCCTAAACGTCCTCAGGATCGGGTTGCGCTGACTGACGTGCCAAAAGCATTTACCGCCAGCAATGAGCTGGAAGTGAACGTGGCGAAGAAAGACCATCGTCCAATCGACTATGTTCTGAACGGTCATCAGTATCAGCTTCCGGACGGGGCGGTGGTTATTGCAGCCATTACCTCCTGCACCAATACCTCGAACCCCAGCGTGTTAATGGCGGCCGGTTTGCTGGCTAAAAAAGCGGTAGAACTTGGGCTAAAACCTCAGCCGTGGGTCAAGGCCTCGCTGGCACCGGGCTCCAAGGTGGTATCAGATTACCTGGCTCAGGCCAGGCTGACGCCGTACCTCGACGAACTGGGCTTTAACCTCGTGGGCTATGGCTGTACGACCTGTATCGGTAACTCCGGTCCGCTGCCTGAACCCATTGAAACAGCGATCAAGCAGGGCGATCTGACGGTTGGCGCAGTCCTTTCCGGCAACCGAAACTTTGAAGGGCGAATTCATCCGCTGGTAAAAACCAACTGGCTCGCCTCGCCGCCACTGGTGGTGGCCTACGCCCTGGCAGGGAACATGAATATCAACCTGGTGACCGATCCGATTGGTCACGATCGCAAGAATGACCCTGTCTACCTGAAAGATATCTGGCCGTCATCGCGTGAAATCGCGCTGGCCGTTGAAAAGGTCTCGACCGAAATGTTCCGCAAAGAGTATGCGGAAGTCTTTGAAGGTACGCCGGAATGGAAAGCCATTAACGTCGCAGGTTCGGATACCTATGACTGGCAGGATGACTCGACCTATATCCGTCTGTCGCCGTTCTTTGATGAGATGCTGGCCGAGCCGGCGCCGCTTAAGGATATCCACGGCGCGCGCATCCTGGCGATGCTGGGGGATTCGGTCACGACCGACCACATCTCTCCGGCGGGGAGCATCAAAGCCGATAGCCCGGCAGGCCGCTATCTGCAAAGCAGGGGGGTGGAACGCCGTGATTTTAACTCCTACGGTTCGCGCCGCGGTAATCATGAAATCATGATGCGCGGCACGTTTGCCAACATCCGCATTCGTAACGAAATGGTACCGGGGATTGAAGGGGGCATGACGCGCCATCTGCCGGGGACGGAAGTCGTGTCGATTTATGATGCGGCCGTGAAATATCAGCAGGAAGGAACGCCGCTGGCGGTGATCGCCGGGAAGGAGTACGGTTCCGGCTCAAGCCGTGACTGGGCGGCGAAAGGTCCGCGGCTGCTTGGCGTTCGTGTGGTTATCGCCGAATCGTTCGAACGTATTCACCGCTCGAATCTGATCGGTATGGGGATCCTGCCGCTTGAGTTCCCGCAGGGCGTGACGCGCAAAACGCTGGGCCTGACTGGAGAAGAGCAGATTGATATCAGCGATCTGCAAAACCTGAAGCCGGGAAAAACGGTGCTGGTGAAGTTAACGCGGGCTGACGGGAAAACCGAGGTGCTGGAATGCCGGTGTCGTATCGATACGGCAACCGAGCTGACCTATTACCAGAACGACGGCATCTTACATTATGTGATTCGCAAGATGCTGGATTGATGAAGCAAGCCCGGCACCCGTGCCGGGCTTTTTACGTTTACTCGTTCAGGAGATGGCCCATTTTAGCCGCTTTGGTATCTAAATAGTGGGCGTTTTTTGGGTTACGGCCGACAATCAGCGGGACACGCTCAACGATATTGATCCCGGCTTCGGTCAGGATCTCCACTTTTTTCGGGTTATTGGTCAGCAGGCGAACTTCATCCACGCCCAGCAGCTTGAACATATCGGCACACAGGGTGAAGTCACGTTCGTCAGCGGCAAAACCGAGTTGGTGGTTCGCTTCAACGGTATCGTAGCCCTGGTCCTGAAGCGCGTAAGCGCGGATTTTATTCAGCAGACCAATATTACGACCTTCCTGACGGTGATAAAGCAGCACGCCGCGACCTTCTTCAGCAATATGAGAAAGGGCCGCTTCCAGCTGGAAACCGCAATCACAGCGCAGGCTGAACAACGCATCGCCGGTAAGACACTCTGAATGTACGCGGGACAGCACCGGCGTCTGCCCTGAAATGTCGCCGTACACCAGCGCGACATGATCCTGTCCGGTTGCCAGTTCTTCAAATCCGACCATCAGGAAATCGCCCCATGGGGTTGGCAGTTTGGCTTCTGCCACACGTTTAAGCTGCATGTGATTCTCCAGAGTAGGCTGACACGTTTCGCGTCGTTGCCCTGTTTTGCTTTCTGTATCCGTTCATTTTGCCACAAGCTCAGCATGTTCGCCTAATGGGCGCCACGCTATATGAACGTTAAACGCACGATCCGACATATCCACCGAGTGAATAAATTTCAGTTATGATTGTGGCGCTTAGCGAAAAAGGAGAAGACATGCTTTCGATCGCCAGACGTACGGCAGCAGGTGCGGCCATTTTACTGATTATGCCTCTGGCCGTATGGGCCTCAGGGTGGATATGGCAGCCCGGGCAGAACGCCACGTGGCTGAAATCGTTATACTGGATAACGGAAACGGTCACTCAGCCGTGGGGGATCATTACCCACGTGCTTCTCTGCGCCTGGTTCCTGTGGTGTTTGCGCTTTCGTCTGCGCGCGGCGCTCATGCTTTTTGCGATCCTCGGTGCTGCCATTGTTATTGGCCAGGGCGTCAAGTCCTGGGTGAAAGATCGCGTTCAGGAGCCGCGTCCTTTTGTCGTCTGGCTGGAAAAAGCGCATCATGTTCCGGTAGATGAGTTCTACAATTTAAAGCGTAAAGATCGCGGTGCATTGGTAAAAGAACAGCTTTCGGAACAGCAGGATATCCCGAAGTTTTTGCGTAAACACTGGCAAAAAGAGACGGGGTTCGCGTTTCCTTCCGGTCACACCATGTTTGCGGCCAGCTGGGCGTTACTGGGCGTTGGGCTGCTTTGGCCAAGACGTCGGACGGTCACTATCGCGATTTTACTGGTCTGGGCTACGGGTGTGATGGGCAGCCGCCTGCTTCTGGGAATGCACTGGCCGCGGGACCTGGTTGTCGCTACGCTTATTTCATGGCTGCTGGTGACGCTGGCGACCTGGCTTGCTGAACGATTCTGCGGCCCGCTAACGCCACCGCCAGAAGAGAAAGAAGAAATAGCCGAAAGGGAGCAAAGCGACGCCTGACGGTTGATATTCCGTATTTTGCCCATAAATCCATGGCTGGCGCGTTACTTTTTCCGTTTCGCGCCCGTCACTAAAATGGTAGTTTATAAGGCTGATTGCGGTGAGTTGAACACACTTTATTCGCTTGAACCACATAACGGGAAGTAATGTGAAATATTTACTCATTTTCTTACTGGTATTGGCGATTTTTGTCATTTCAGTCACATTGGGTGCACAGAACGATCAACAGGTGACGTTTAACTATCTGCTGGCCCAGGGCGAGTATCGCGTGTCGAGCCTGCTGGCGGTCTTATTTGCTGCGGGCTTTGCCATTGGCTGGCTGGTTTGCGGTCTGTTCTGGTTAAAAGTCCGTGTCTCTCTTGCGCGCGCTGAACGTAAAATTAAACGACTCGAAAATAACATTGCGCCTGCGTCCGACATTCCGGAAAGCTCCGGTGTGCCGGTCGTGAAGGAATAATCGACTATGCTGGAGTTGTTGTTTCTGCTTTTGCCTGTCGCCGCAGCCTATGGCTGGTATATGGGCCGCAGAAGTGCGCAACAAACAAAACAGGATGAGGCCAATCGTCTCTCCCGCGACTACGTGGCGGGGGTGAACTTCCTCCTGAGCAATCAGCAGGACAAAGCGGTAGATCTGTTCCTCGACATGCTGAAAGAGGATACCGGTACTGTTGAAGCGCATCTCACCCTCGGAAACCTGTTCCGCTCGCGGGGTGAGGTCGATCGCGCCATCCGTATCCACCAGACCCTGATGGAAAGCGCCTCGCTGACCTACGATCAGCGTCTCCTTGCGGTGCAGCAGCTGGGGCGCGATTACATGGCTGCGGGGCTGTACGACCGCGCTGAAGATATGTTCTCCCAGCTGGTGGACGAAACGGATTTCCGTATCGGTGCGTTGCAGCAACTGCTGCAGATTTATCAGGCCACCAGCGACTGGCAGAAAGCCATTGATACGGCTGAACGACTGGTGAAGCTGGGTAAAGATAAGCAACGCGTTGAGATAGCGCATTTCTACTGCGAGCTTGCCCTTCAGCAGATGGGCAATGACGACATGGACAAAGCCATGGCGTTGCTGAAGAAAGGGGCCGCCGCAGACCGCAACAGTGCGCGTATCTCCATCATGATGGGGCGTGTCTTTATGGCGAGTGGCGACTATGCCAAAGCCGTTGAGAGCCTGCTGCGCGTCATTGATCAGGATAAAGAGCTGGTCAGTGAAACGCTGGAAATGCTGCAAACCTGCTACCAACAGCTGGGCAAGCAGGAAGAGTGGGTGGCATTCCTGCGTCGCTGCGTAGAAGAGAATACCGGGGCGACCGCGGAACTGATGCTCTCAGACGTGGTTGAGCAGTATGAGGGAAGCGACACCGCGCAGGTTTATATTACCCGACAGCTGCAGCGCCATCCGACCATGCGGGTTTTCCATAAGCTGATGGATTACCACCTGAACGACGCTGAAGAAGGGCGCGCCAAAGAGAGCCTGATGGTGCTGCGCGACATGGTTGGCGAGCAGGTGCGCAGCAAACCGCGCTATCGTTGCCAGAAGTGTGGTTTTACCGCCTATACGCTCTACTGGCATTGTCCTTCCTGCCGCGCATGGTCCACCATTAAGCCAATTCGTGGTCTGGACGGGCAGTGATTTTTTAAAAGACCTCACTTTAGTTACAACATACTGTTCCGTTTCTCACAGCTTCTGACTCCGTGCAGTTTGCCGGCCTGGCAGGAAAGCAAATGGATTCTGTCAATTTGCGGCGCCGGCAGGTAGAATGCTCGCCGTTTATCTGTTCCGCGCCGCTGCGCGCCCATAGACGAAAAGGGCTGGTCATGACGTCTGTTACATCCTCCACTTCCCGCATAGTTACGGATTCTCCTGTTGTTGTTGCGCTTGATTACAATAAGCGTGACGCTGCACTGGCGTTTGTCGACGGTATCGACCCTCGCGATTGCCGTCTGAAAGTTGGCAAAGAGATGTTCACGCTCTTTGGACCGCAAATCGTTCGCGATCTGCAGCAGCGCGGCTTTGACGTTTTCCTCGACCTCAAATTCCATGATATCCCGAATACCACAGCGCACGCCGTGGCTGCAGCCGCCGATCTGGGCGTATGGATGGTTAACGTCCATGCATCGGGTGGGGCGAGAATGATGACGGCTGCCCGTGAAGCGCTCCTGTCGTACGGTAAAGATGCGCCACTGCTGATTGCGGTCACCGTGCTGACCAGTATGGACGAAAGCGATTTACGCGACCTCGGCGTGACGTTGTCACCTGCCGAACATGCCGAGCGTCTCGCACGTCTGACGCAGCATTGCGGTCTTGATGGCGTCGTCTGCTCCGCGCAGGAGGCCGGGCGCTTCAAATCAGCACTGGGTCAGGAGTTTAAGCTGGTCACCCCGGGGATCCGTCCTGCTGGCAGTGAAGTCGGCGATCAGCGACGCATTATGACCCCTGAGCAGGCACTGGCTGCAGGCGTTGACTACATGGTCATCGGTCGTCCGGTGACGCAGTCCGCAAACCCGGAAGAGACGCTTAAGGCTATCAACGCGTCGCTGAAAAAGGGGGCATAATGACCGATTCTAACAGTCGTCTGGTTTACTCAACCGACAGCGGGCGTATCGACGAACCGAAAGCGAAAGCCGAGCGTCCTAAAGGTGACGGTATTGTTCGGATCCAGCGTCAGACCAGCGGGCGAAAAGGCAAAGGGGTGTGCCTTATCTCCGGAATTGACCTGGATGATGCGGAGCTGACAAAGCTGGCGGCCGAGTTGAAAAAGAAATGTGGCTGCGGCGGTGCCGTGAAAGACGGCATTATCGAAATCCAGGGAGATAAACGCGATTTAATAAAATCGCTGCTGGAAGCCAAAGGCATGAAGGTCAAACTGGCGGGCGGCTAAAATAAATAAGCCACGGCAAATGCCGTGGCTCGTGTTATATACGTGCGTATGTCAGACCTGAAATGCGTTCAAATATCGCAATGCCGCGGAAGGCTTATAGAATAATTATTTGCCGACCTGGTGACCGATAATACCACCGACAGCAGCGCCACCTAATGTACCCAGCGTACTACCATCCGTTAATACTGCACCACCGAGAGCACCGGCACCGGCACCAATCGCGGTGTTACGGTCACGTTTAGACCAGTTAGAGCATGCGCTCAGGGACATAGCTACAGTGATTGCCAGAACAGCGGCGGCTAATTTTTTGCTGGTTAAGGTCATAATACTTTCTCCTGAATTATCGATTCACGGAAAGATGTACACGTTAAGTATAGACGAATCGAATACTTAATTCTGTTCTCCGTGAAAGCTGGTCGCGCAGGCGTTACGTAATCACGCAGGTGATAGTCACTTCCTGTTATATCGCTAACATTAATTTTACGACTTTAGGGCGAGTTAAACAGGTAAAAACTCTTAAAGAAGTACCAGGAATCATCTCAGAGAAAGAAGGGCGAGAGCGCCCGAAATTCGGGCGCACAGAGGGCTCAGGCGGTTGTTTTAATAATATTGACGATGAGACCGTCATCTTCCAGTTTATTACGGTGCTCTTCGCGTAAACGTTCGTCAGTAATAACGCGGCTAAAGCGAGAAAGAGGCCCCATCGTATACGGGTGAACGGCGCCGAATTTAGAGCTATCGGTGAGCACAATGGCTTCACACTCTTTTTCCAGTACGGCATTCACGACGTCAGAGCGCATCATATCCCGGCCGGTGAACCCCGTCTCAGGCTGCCAGCCGTCAATCCCGATAAAGGCCTTACTGAAATGAACCTGCTGGACGTACTGGCGGGTCAGCGGGCCAACCATGCTTTCGCTTTTTTTCTGGTAAATACCGCCCAGCAGAATAACCTCGCAGCGCGTCTCTTTGAGCAAATGCGCGATATAGCTACTGACGGTGATGATGGTAACGTCTTTTTGATCGGCAAGCGTGCGCGCCAGAAGGGCATTACTGCTGCCGTTTTCAATAAAGACCGTTTCACCATTGTTCACTAATGACGCGGCAAATTCCGCCAGTTCACGTTTGAGCGCGTAGTTATTCATCATGCGCGTCTCAACGTCATCGCTGTCCAGCGGGACGGCATAGCCGTGCGCGCGACGCAGGTAGCTCTGTTTTTCCAGCAGATTAAGATCCTGACGGATTGTGACTTCAGACACGCCGGTCGTTTTAGCGAGATCGACTACGCTTACGCGTCCCTGATCGATGACCATCTGCAAAATGAGTTGTTGTCGGGAATTCATAGCATCCATTTAATAAAGCGAAACGAGATCGGAAACGGTGGGCTTAAACTTCCCACGGCGCTTTGGGCTGTCTGTTTTCAGGTGGCACGTCAGCGCCGTTCTGAGCAAGAAGTTCAGACTTCAGGATCTCGAGATTGCGGATAGCAGAGTGATAATCGCCTGCCACCAGGATATCCAGCACGGTATCAATACGTTGTGCTACAGCTTGTGCATCAATAGTCGACATAATCTCACCCCCAGGCGCGAAAAGTTAATATTTTCAATGATGCAGAAATTAGGATCAAAAGAGAAGGGAAAAAATACAATAACTAAATTACTTAAACGGAAGTGATAAATTTATTCCCCCTCATGTAGCGGGCTTATTGAGTGGATTAGTCTAAAACTGCGCGCAACGCGCTTTTTATAAGAGGAATGAGACTATGACCGTTATCAATCAGCCTACCTGCACACTGTTTACCGATACTGAACGGTTCACTCAGCTGTCAGGGTATTACGAGGCGGAGCGACGCACAGTCTGGATGATGCTGCGGGCCCAGCCGCGTCCTTGCTTCAACCACGCGTTAATCGAGGAGATCATGAACTTTGCATGGCTGGTTCGCCAGTCTGGTTTTGCGGTTGATTTTTGGGTAACCGGTTCGCTGGTTCCCGAGATGTACAACGTCGGCGGTGATTTGCAGTTCTTCGTCGAGTGCATTCAGAACGGACGTCGGGAGGCGCTGCGAGCGTACGCGCGCGCCTGCGTTGACTGCGTTCACGCGGCATCCCGCGGGTTTGATACGGGCGCCGTCTCTCTGGCAATGGTCGAAGGCAGTGCGTTAGGCGGCGGGTTTGAGGCGGCGCTGGCGCACCATTTCGTTCTGGGTCAGCGCGATGCCCGTTTAGGTTTCCCGGAGATTGCCTTCAATCTCTTTCCCGGCATGGGGGGGTATTCTCTGGTAGCACGCCGTTCAGGCATGAAGCTGGCGGAGGAACTCATCTATAAAGGGGAATCCCATACGGCGGAATGGTACGAACAGCACGGGCTGGTGGATGTCCTGTTTGAGCCCGGGCAAAGCTATGTCTCCACCAGAACCTTCATCGATACGCTGCGGCCAAAACTGAATGGCGTAAGGGCGATGCTGCGCGCCCGTACGCGCGTCCTGCAATTGCCTCGCAGTGAACTGATGGACATCACGGAAGACTGGGTTGATGCTGCGTTCTGCCTGGAGCCGAAGGATATCGCCTACATGGAGCGTCTGGTGATGCTGCAAACCCGCCATCAAGCGGCGGGTTTGCGGAAAGCCAGTTAACGCTGTTTACGCGCTTGATATCGTTTTAGCCATCGCTCGAATGCGGCAGCGGGCATCGGCTTAGCAAACAGAAAACCCTGCCGTTCGTTGACGCCGTTCTTGGTCAGAAAGGCGTCTTCTTTTGCACTTTCGACCCCTTCAGCAATCACCTGCAGGTTCAGCGCCTGCGCCACCGCGACGATGGCGCGCACCAGAGACTGGGAAATTGACTGCTTATGAATATCCCTGACAAAGGATTGATCGAGCTTGATGGCGTCGATGGGGAAACGGGCTAGCTGGGAGAGGGAAGAGTAGCCGGTACCAAAGTCGTCCAGGTGAATTTGCGCCCCGAGTCGGCTGAACTGCTGGATCACCGAGAGCGCCAGCTCTTCATTCTCGATAAGACAGCTTTCGGTTAATTCAACGTCTACGGGGCAGTATTCAAAATTAAGATCTTTTAGCGCCTGCTTTAAGTCACTGAAAATAGTCTGGTCGGCCAGCTGTCGCGCTGAGACGTTCACGGCCACGCGCAGGTTTATCCCCTTATCGCGCCATTTCGCCACCTGGCGAACCACATCAAGCATGACCCAGCGCCCCAGCGGCACAATCAGGCCCGACTCCTCGGCATAAGAGATGAACTCCAGCGGCGGAATCAAACCGCGTTCCGGCGATTGCCAGCGGACCAGCGCTTCAAGGCTTCTGATCTCCCCGCGCCAGGTTATTTTAGGCTGGTAGTGGATCAGGAGCTGATCGTTATCCAGCGCTTTACGCAGGTTGGTATCCAGCCAGAGATACTCAAACACGCGCTGGTTCATCTCGGGCGAGAAGACGCAGAACTTGCCGCGACCGTTCTCTTTGGCGGTATACATGGCGGTGTCGGCGTTACGAATGACGCTTTCCCGGTCGTTGCCGTGCTGCGGAGCGAGGGCGATGCCCAGCGAGCAACCGGTGTAAATCTCAATCAGACCGATTCTGAACGGCTGGCGCAGGCGGGTCAAAATACGCGACGCCATCGCTTCCAGAGAGCCCTGTGAGGTATTGGTGGCCATGACGATAAACTCATCGCCGCCAAGTCTTGCCAGCACCTGTCCTTCATCCAGACAGCTCAAAATGGCGAGAGCGACGGCCTGTAACAGCTGATCGCCAAACATATGCCCGTAGGCGTCGTTGACCTTTTTAAAGTTATCCAGATCGAGATACACCACGCCAACCTGCGTATCGCCGCGGCTGGCGATGGCGTCGGAAATCAGTTCATGGATGGCATTGCGGTTTGGCAAGCCGGTGATGGTATCGGTATTGGCCAGCACGCGCAGCCGCTCCTGCGCGCGACGTTCCTCGGTAATATCGGTACCGGAACAGATAAGGAAAATTTCATTTTTACCGCTGCCGCTGTGAACGAATTTGTTTCTGAACAGAAACAACCGCTGCCCTTTACGCGTTTTAATCCAGCGTTCGACCTCGTAGGAGCTGCCGTTACGGAAGAAACCGGTGATATTACGCTTTGAGGCCGCCGCTTCGCTGCGGCTCATAAACAGCTTAAACACGTTCTGACCAATCACTTCGTGTTCTTTCAGGCCGGTATACTCTTCGCTCAGCCGGTTAAAACGCTGAATATTGCCGTTTTGATCGAGAATAACAATGACGGAGTTGGCCTCTGAGACAACCTGTTCCGCGAAAGAGAGCCCCTGAGCCAGATCGCGCGCGACGGAGGGCGTATCGTTCCAGGCGGACGCGGTGCCGGCCCACTCGTTGCGGGTAATTTTGCGCCCCACGAGATGCACCGGAACATCTTCCCCGTACAAAGAGAGCGACATGGAGATGCTGGAGGTAATAACCGTTAACTGACGGATGAGATCGGCCTGTTCATCGTCCAGTGAAACCACCTGAGTGACATCGGCGTTTTCGCTGGTGGCAAGGTGCAGAGCATTGCTGTCAGCTGACAGGCGCCACCAGGGGCTATGCGTCCCCATGTAACGAAACAGCAAATTCTGCTCCAGATCGTCCATCATGTCTTCTCCCGCCGCTGTTCATTAGCGCACAAATTATTCATTTGCAGTCGACTTTTCCGTTGCGAAACAGCGGCAAAACCGAAGTGAACTTATTGTTTTTTCCCTGTTTTTTTATATTAAAACGAGTCGGGTAAAAAAGAATGCTCAGCGTATAAAAATTCACGTAACCGAATATAACAACACTCTTTTACTGTAGATAATTATGGCGAGTTTGGGCGGCGGTAAACGGAAAATAGTGAGAAAAAATGATGATTTTGTGGCGGGGATAAAAAGAAACATTGTCGGCCCCTCCGGAAAGGAAATGGCCGACAATTTAACAGGTTATCAGGCGACAGGGCGCGCGATAATACTGCGGGTTTCCATGCGGACTTCGGCGATGTTGACGTCAATCACGTCTGTGACCTTGTAAACTGTTTCACCTTTAATTTGCACCGTCCCGTTTTCCTGACTGCAGACCATTTCATCGCGCACGGCATGCAGGAATGGAGCAGGGATAAAGGCGACAGCGCCGTTATCGACCAGACGGACGCGCATACCGCCGCGGCTGATATCAATGATCTCAGCTGCGAAACGGGTATCCGTACCGGCTTTATCCTGCAGGAAGCGCGCGTACAGCCAGTCTCCCACGTCACGCTCCGCCATGCGGTTCAGGCGGCGACGTTCGGCCATCTGCAGCGTGGTATCGTCCTGAGGACGCGCGATCGTTTCGCCTTTGATAATCGCTTTCAGCAGACGGTGGTTAACCATATCGCCATACTTACGGATTGGAGAGGTCCAGGTAGCGTAAGCTTCAAGGCCAAGACCAAAGTGCGGGCCTGGCTCTGTGCTGATTTCCGCGAAGGACTGGAAGCGACGAATGCGGCTGTCCAGGAAACCGGACGGCTGCGCGTCCAGCTCACGACGAAGTTTGCAGAAGCCCGGCAGCGTCAGCACCTCTTCCGGATCAACGTGCACATCGTGATTCTTCAGCAGGGCCGCCAGCGCTTCGGTGTTCGCAGGATCAAAACCGGTGTGGACGTTGTAAATGCCGAAGCCCAGCTTGTCGCGCAGCACGCGTGCGGCACAAATGTTGGCAGAAATCATCGCTTCTTCAACTATGCGGTTCGCAATGCGTCGCGGCTCGGCCACGATGTCCAGCACTTCGCCTTTTTCACCCAGAACAAAGCGGTAATCCGGACGGTCTTTGAACACCAGCGCGTGGGTTTTACGCCACTCGCCGCGGTTCAGACAGATGCGCTGCAGCAGACGGATCTGCGCGGCAATAGCGTCTGATTCAGGTTTCCAGCTACCGGTATTTTCAAGCCAGTCGGACACGTTATCGTAGGCCAGCTTGGCTTTCGATTCGATGGTAGCGGCAAAGAACTCGATATCGTCTTCAATCGCGCCATCCGCTGCGATGGTCATGCGGCAGGCAAGGACCGGGCGCACTTCATTGGGACGCAGCGAGCAGAGATCGTCTGACAGTTCGCGCGGCAGCATTGGAATGTTGAAGCCCGGCAGGTAGTTGGTGAAGGCACGGATTTTCGCCGCGTCATCCAGCTTGCTGCCTTCGGTAATCCAGGCGGTGGGATCGGCAATGGCAACCGTCAAATGCAGTTTGCCATCGGCGCTCTCTTCAGCGTAGAGCGCGTCATCCATATCTTCCGTGCTGGCGCTGTCGATGGTGACAAACTCCAGGGCAGTGAGATCGCGACGCGTCAGACCTTCGTCCTGCATCTCCGTCGCTACGCCGTTAGGTGCTTCTTTTTCAAGATTGTGGCGTGCGAGCGTGACCCACCACGGCACGAAATGGTCGGCGCCAAAGGTGATGAACTGAGTCAATTCAGCATAAAAACCGCGGTCACCTTTCAGAGGATGACGGCGCATTTCTGCTACGGCCCAGTCACCTTCTTTAAAATCATGCTCGACGCCGCGGGCGGCGCGGCAGGGGATGGCATCTTTCAGCAGGGGATGATCCGGCACGATAGACAGACGATCGTCTTTTCTCTGCACCTTACCCACAAAGCGGGTCAGGAACGGTTCGATCAGTTCTTCCGGCTCGGCGGACTCTCGTTCCTTTTCGGTATGAATGACGGCCATGACGCGGTCGCCATGCATCACTTTCTTCATCTGCGGTGGCGGAATGAAGTAGCTTTTCTGCGCGTCAACTTCAAGGAAGCCAAAGCCCTTTTCCGTGGCTTTTACGACCCCTTCTGCACGCGGCGTCTGGGAATGCAGTTGCTGTTTAAGCTGCGCTAGCAGCGGGTTGTCCTGAAACATAATGTTCTATTTTCGTAGCCATTGAGCGGCTGACAGTTTTACGCGATTCTCACTGTCTCAGCAAGCGGTCTTTGGGTAATTAGTATGGTTATTCCTCTTTGCCAAACGCGACTTTCAGACGCGTAAGCCAGCCATCAAACGCACTTTGGGTAAGCAGTGAGATCGCCTGTTCGGCAGAGAGTCCTTGATCCGTGAGCGGGGTAAACTGTGCGGCACTGAAGCGATCCGGAGAGCGCGTCAGCAGTTCGACCGCTGCCGAAAGTGCAGGAGAAGTCAGAGAAGTCTCTTCGCGACTGTTGATCAGGATTTCTCCCGTCAGGTCGAGCAGCGTCGGCTCATGGCAAAGAACCGGCGTCAGCGCTTCAAGCGCGGGTTCTGCCTGCCAGCGGGACAGCGACTCAAGCTGATGTGCGCTCGCATAGCGCAGTTCGACGACCGGCAAAAGCGACACCCAGGCGTCGTGGTTTGCGGGCAGGGTGTGCGGCTGAATATGATGGCCCGGCAACCAGCGAACAGGTTGTCCTAACAGCGCCTGAAAAACCGCGACCACGCGCGCCTGAAAACCAATAAAACCGATAATCTGGTTAATCACCACCATGTCATATATTGACAGGCCAACCTCATCAAGCTGGTTCTGCGCTTTATCATCAATAACATCAGGGGAGCTGGAAAGCTGGCGGGCATACTGCGTGATTTGCGCCAGGCGTTGGTTGCTTTCGCGCGAGGAGTCCGGGCCAGGTAGCGGGGCGAGGAGGGCGGCGTAATGGTTACAAAGCCGCTGAACGCCACAGGCCTGGGCGACCGTCAACGCGGTACTGAGCCGATCGTAGGCGCTGAGCGTATGCAGGCGGTTCACGGGAATCGAGAGCGGAAACAGCTGGTGGCATAAGGCTCTGGCAGGGGCAAGCCAGCCAGAACAGGCGGCGACAATCTCATCAGGCAGGGCTAAATCGAGCAAAAAACGATCGTCGACGTTAGCGGCTTCGGGCACCAGGGGCAAAACATCCGTCTGCGCGTGGTTTGACTGGGTTTCGTGATACCAGTGGCCTTTGCCGGAAAAACGGCGTTGTTCCATGTGCGTTCCTTGATCTCAAAATGGCGATCAATATCCTGGCGTAACGCAGATAAAGGGAAAAATATTGTTAGGTGATAACAAATAGCAGAACGGAATAACGAAGGGGTGGTGCGGGGGGAAACTCTCTTCCCGCGCGGGAAGAGAGTCACAGCTTATTTAATTTCCAGCTCGTTCATTGCAGCGATGTTGAAGCCGCCGTCAACGTGAACCACTTCGCCGGAGATACCTGCGGAAAGGTCAGAGCACAGGAAGGCTGCAGAGTTACCCACATCTTCAATGGTAACGGTACGACGAATCGGGGTTACCGCTTCGCAGTGTGCCAGCATTTTACGGAAATCTTTGATGCCGGAAGCTGCCAGGGTGCGGATAGGACCTGCAGAGATGGCGTTAACGCGCACGCCTTCAGGACCCATTGCGTTCGCCATGTAGCGTACGTTCGCTTCCAGAGACGCTTTAGCCAGGCCCATAACGTTGTAGTTAGGGATAGCACGTTCAGCGCCCAGGTAGGATAGGGTCAGCAGGGCTGCGCCCGGGTTCAGCATCGCGCGGCAGGATTTCGCCATCGCCACGAAGCTGTAGGAGCTGATGTCGTGAGCGATTTTGAAGCCATCACGGGTAACCGCGTTCACGTAGTCGCCGTCCAGCTGGTCGCCAGGAGCGAAGCCAATGGAGTGAACGAAACCGTCGAATTTCGGCCATGCTTTTGCCAGTTCAGCAAACATGCCGTCGATGCTTTCGTCTTGTGCAACATCACATTCCAGAACAATGCTGGAACCCAGCTGCGCGGCAAACTCTTCAACACGGCCTTTCAGCTTGTCGTTCTGGTAGGTGAACGCCAGCTCAGCGCCTTCGCGATGCATTGCCTGTGCGATGCCGTATGCGATGGACAGTTTGCTGGCAACGCCAGTCACCAGAATGCGCTTACCGGAAAGAAAACCCATAGCTTTAATCCTTATATTCATTGCTTATTTTGCCTTGTAATTCATAGCGTTACAGGCAGTATTTCAAAATCATTCGAAATTAGCTCGAAATTATAGCCCACTCACAGCCCCTTGTGTCACGATATTTCTCGCACTTCTCCGAAGACGCCTGCCCCGAAGAATGCACCGCGGACTCGCGGGGGCTCAAAATTTCAGCATTCGTCCAGTATATCACCCGGTAACAGCTTCGCCTCATCCAACCAGAGAAGGAGCGCGATTCCACCAGGGTATTCACGCTTTCCTGATGTTGTCGACGAAACGCGCAATGACGATAAAGAAAACCGGTACAAAGAAGATCGCGAGAAGCGTGCCGCTGATCATACCGCCAAATACGCCGGTACCTATGGCATGCTGCGTACTGTCGCTTGCACCCCTGGCCAGCATCAAGGGAACAACTCCTAAGGTGAAGGCTAACGAGGTCATCAGAATGGGGCGCAGGCGCTGGCTGGCGGCATGAACGGTTGCCGCCAGCAGGGGCTGTCCTTCGCGATGGAGCTGCCTCGCAAATTCAACAATCAAAATGGCGTTCTTGGCCGACAGGCCGATAAGCGTGATCAGGCCGACCTTGAAGAAAACGTCATTCGTCATGCCCGCAACAGACACCGCTATCACCGCGCCGATAAGACCCAGCGGAACGACCAGCATGACCGCAAAAGGAATAGACCAGCTCTCATACAGCGCGGCGAGAACCATAAATACGACCAGTATCGACAGGACGATAAGGCCCGGAAGCTGAGACTCCGATTTTCGCTCCTGCAATGAACTCCCGGCCCACTCGCCCGCCATGCCCTGAGGTAAATCTCTGGACAAACTCTCTATAACCTTCATTGCGGTGCCGCTGGACTCTCCCGACGCTGCATTTCCGGTAATGCGAATAGCAGAATATCCCTGATAGCGGGTCAACTGCTGCGGCGCAACGTTCCAGGAAAGCGTGGCAAACGTCGATACCGGTACCGTCTGACCCATCCGGTTTTTCACAGATAATGTCAGTATCTGCTCAGGCTGCATTCGGTAGGGCGCATCGGCCTGAATAATCACCTGCTGAACGCGGCCGCTATTCGTATAGTCATTGACATAATTTGAGCCCAGGGTGACGGAGAGCGTCTGGTTGATTTCATCAAAGGAGACGCCCATCGCTTCCGCCTTTTCTCTGTCCACCTGGAGCGCAAGGCTTGTTCCTTCCGGAAGACCGTCTATATACACGTCACTCAGTTCAGGACGTTCATTGGCTTGCAGGACCAGCGCGTCGGCAGCGCGCTTTAACGCCTCGTAGCCCAGTCCCGCTCTGTCCTGCACGTACCAGGTGAACCCCGAGGAAGTGCCCATATCCGAAATGGCCGGCGGGAGCAGGCTCATCGTGACGGCATCAGAGACGTTCGCCATGCTGGCCTGAATATGGTCGGCTTCGTTCTGGGCCGTCGAGCCCTGCCGGTTTTTCCAGTCCTTAAGCGTGGTGAAGGCCATAGCCGAATTCGGCCCTGAACCTGAAAACCCAAACCCCAGGATCATAATGTTGCTTTCAATATCCGGCCGGGCCGCAATTTCCTCTTCAAATTTTTTAACCACGTTGAGGGTGCGCTGCATCGTGGCATCAGAAGGCAGCTGGATTGAGGACATAAAGTAGCCCTGATCTTCGTCCGGCAGAAAGGACGACGGTAACGAAGACAATCCCAAAAAAAGCGCAGCGCAAAGCGCAACGTACAGGAGCAGCATACGTCCGGTTCGCTTCAGAACGGCACCCAGCCCGGCTTCGTAGCAGACGGTGAGCGAACGGAAGCGCGCGTTAAACCTGGCAGCGAACCGTCCACTTCCGCTCTTTCCTGCCCTGTGCGGCTTGAGTAACGTTGCGCACAGGGCGGGCGTAAGCGTCAGGGCTAGAAACGCGGACAGCAGTATGGAGACCGCCATGGAAATACAAAATTGTCGGTAGATAATCCCGACGGATCCTTCAGCAAACCCCATGGGGATAAAGACGGCGGTTAGCACCAGCGTGATCCCTATAATCGCCGGGGTGATTTCCTGCATGGCTTGCCGCGTGGCGTCACGCGGGGACAGGCTTTTTTCCTCCATCAGTCGTTCAACGTTTTCTACAACCACGATGGCATCATCAACGATAATTCCTATCGCCAGCACCATGCCGAACATCGTCAGAATATTGATGGAGTATCCGCTCAACAGCATCACCGTGAAGGTGCCAAGAAGTGCGACGGGAGCAACAAGCGCCGGGATAAGCGTACAGCGTATCTTATGCAGAAACAGCAGCATAACCAGAAAGACGAGAACCATCGCTTCCGCAAAAGTCTGAACAACCTTCACGATAGAAAGTTTCACAAACGGCGCGGTATCGAAGGGAACCGTAAACGCCATTCCGTCAGGTAACACCCGGGAAAGCTCGTCGATGCGCGAGCGCACGCCTGAAGCCGTACTCATTGCGTTGGCGCCAGGCGAGAGCTGGATTGCCGCCGCCGTTGCGGGCACCCCATTTTCGCGGATACCAAAGGCATAGCTTTGCAGGCCAGATTCAATCCGCGCAATGTCGGACAGTTTCAGGCGGGCGCCTGATGCGTCAGATTTCAGGGTGATATTCCTGAACGCCTCGACCGAGGAGAGTTGTCCCTTCACGGTGATGGGATACGTCACCCCTTGTCCTGCAGCTGTGGGCTCATCTCCCGTTTTACCGGGCGAAACCAGGGCATTTTGCTGGCCAACGGCGGTAAGAACATCACTTATCGAAAGCCCATAGCTATGGAGCTTCATGGGATCCAGCCAGATGCGCAGCGCTTTTTCGCCGCCAAACAGCTGAACTTTCCCTACGCCGGGCACGCGACGAAGCTCGTCACTGACGTTTCTGGCAAAATAGTCGCTTAAATCGGCTTCCTCAAATTGACCTGTCGTGGACTTCAGCCCCACCATCATTAAAAAGCCAGAGTTAGCGGCCTCAACGTTAATGCCGTTTTGTTTTACCGCCTGAGGCAGACGAGGCTCGACGATTTTAATCTGATTCTGCAGGTCCATCTGCGCCACCTTGATGTCCGTACCTGGTTTAAACGTGACGGTAATCGATGCCGAACCGGTTGTGTCACTGGATGATTCAAAGTAGAGCAAATTGTCTACGCCAGAGATTTCGCGCTCGATTAACGATACCACTGACGTATTCATGATATCGGGACTGGCCCCCGGGTAACTGACGGAAATAATGATCCCCGGCGGTGCCACTGCCGGATATTGCGCAACCGGTAAACGGGGAATAGACAGAAGTCCCGCCAGAACGATAAAAAGCGCCACTACCCAGGCGAAAACGGGGCGTTCAATAAAAAAATGAGGCATTAAATTAACGTCCAGTTACGTGAATTTCATCATCAGTGGAGACGCGTTTACCGATATCCCTTAGCTGCGAAAATTTCTCAAGAAGCTGCGGTGCGTCATCGAGGCTCGTCGCGAACATCCACATGTAGGTCATCACGGAATAAATATGCCCGGCGGTGATGCCGGTTGAGCGCGTCATCCAGACGATGGTCAGTGTAAAAAGCGCGGCAACAAGTACGCCAACCCACAAATAGCCCCACGCCTCGCGGTCAGATAGTGCGATACGTAAACGCGCCAGCGTGGCGTAATGACGGTGAAGGGGCGCCGTGCCAGCCTTATGAACATAATCCACGTCTTTTTCCAGCCGATTATTCAGCCGCATGAATAGCCATTCATTTTTACGGGCATATCCGGAGACAAATCCGAGCAGGATAAATACAATCGCAAAGCACATGACGCCGGCCCAAAATTCAATAAACAGCAACATGATGGCGGCACCAAAAAGTGAGCTCAGCGATGTAATCAGCAGGGGAAGGTGCATTTCAAAGAAATCCACATATTCGCGCGAGAGCGTGACTCTGGCGGCGATTGCCGAATGGTTTAGCTGATATCTGCGCTGTGCCAGGACGACGGATACCGCGAGTCCGGCATAAATGCGTGCAAACGTGCGCGTGTCGATGCTCCGTCTGGCCGCGCCGATGAGCCACATACAAAGTACCATCAGGCCATACAGCGCGGCGTTAAGCGTCTTACCTGCGAGGATGGCATTTATCGCGATGCCTGCCAGAACGGGATAAAGTAAAAAAGTCACGTTTTCGGCCACCACCAGGAAGAAGGTGACAGCCAGTTTTTTTCGGTGCCGTATCGCGAGTTTTTTAAGCGAGTGCATCACACCGGCAGGTTCAGAAGAACGAAGATTATTATTACGGTTCATCATTATGGGTAAGTCGTGTCAGACTTTTCAGTGAGTTATTTTTGTGCAAAAAATGAGACAGAGAGTCTACCGCTAGCCTGTTTAGCGGACATGGGCGGTTTATGGAGGACGTGTGGAGCAGCGGCTCAAATCATTCTCATAATGAGGTACAGCGGTGCTCCGCCAAAAAAAATGATCAAATAACACTCGTAGTAAAAGACCAGATCTTCGATATCGGGCATCGCATTTAACAGCACGGTGAACGTAATGATGAGATAGACAAAAATCACTATTAGCCAGAAGGCGATGACAAGCAGCTCCGTCAACGCGCCAGCTTTATTTTGAATTATCAGCGAGACAACCGACAATGCGATGCAGCCATAGATAATGGGTGAAGAGAGCAGCGTCGAGGCGACTTTTTCATCCATTCTGTGCACCAGCACCAGCCAGGTATAAAGTAATCCCCACGACAGCAGCAGAAACAGGGAATATATGCCCAGTTTTTTAGGAGAGAAATATTTTGAAAGTTCCATGTTCATTATTTCAGCCAACTTCATAAAATCTTTAAGAAACAGTGGTAATTTGCAACGCGCAATGCACAAAGGGTTATGCCTCAATAGCGATTATGAGTGGACATTGTCGAGTCTTTATTGACTGAATGTGTAGGCTGTGTGGAGAAATAACCGGGCATTTAAATTACCCGGGAAATTTTCGTGACCACGGCACTTTTTCGCGGAGGCTGTGTCTTATTGTGCTAAAGATATCTGATAGCGTGCTCAAAGGGATTTCACCCACGGAGATAAAATGCACAAAAATACGCTGATCCTTATTGTTGAAGATGAAGACGAAATCGCCGATATACTGATGAGCTACTTAGAGCGTTCGGGAATGAAAACGCTCAGAGCCAGGCAGGGCGAGCAGGCCATAACGCTCAATCGCCTCCATAAACCGGATCTTATATTGCTGGACATTCACCTGCCCGTATGTGACGGCTGGAGCGTACTTACCACGCTTCGTCAGGAAAGTTCTGTCCCCGTCATTATGGTTTCCGCTCTCGATCAGGATGTCGATAAGCTCATGGGGCTGCGGCTGGGCGCGGATGATTACGTGATCAAACCCTTCAACCCTTCTGAGGTTGTCGCACGGGTTGAGGCGGTGCTGCGCAGAACAAAAACTGCGCTTCAGCAGGCGGGTTCCCTGCCGCTCAGAACGCCCTTTATTACGGTCTATCCAGATGACTTCTACGTGGAAGTGACCGTGGGAGAAGAGGTTATCTCCCCGGTATTAACGACGACCGAATTTAAATTACTTACCTGGCTGATGCGATATCCGCGAAAGGTTTGTTCCCGCGAAGAGTTACTCAACGCATGTCTGCCTGAAGGTGATGCGCTCGACAGAACGGTCGACAGCCATATGAGCAAGCTGCGTAAAAAACTGGAGCTTGCCGGCCTTTACGGTGTTCCCGAGAGCATCAGAGGCATGGGCTACCGGCTTGGGGAAAAGAAATGAACAAAGAGTCTGTCCTGAGTCGTCAGATCTTAACCTATATGCTCTTGCTGACGTTTACGATAATTGCCATAGCCATACTCGGCTCCTGGTTTTTTTACTCCTTTATTCTGGATCACCTCCCGGGCGGCCCTGCTGCGGGCGATGACGAGCAGATGACGATGTGGGACTGGGCATGGATTGGGACCGCGACTACGATCAGCATGATTATTGCACTCTTTTTCACGGTCAAACTCTCATCGCGAATACTCACCCCGCTAAACGCGGTAGCGTCTAGCCTGAAAAGGATTTCTCAGGGCGATCTGGATGCGAGGGCATTTTGCGCCAGTTCCCGGCTGGGTGAGATCAATCACCTTGTGATGGATTTCAATGAAATGGCGGAAAAATTACAGACGCTGGATATTCAGAGAAAATCCTGGAATGCCGCTATTGCGCATGAGCTGAGAACGCCGGTCACGATCTTACGCGGACGGCTTCAGGGGTTGGTTGACGGTGTTTTTACCCCAGACCCGGTACTGTTTAATAATCTTCTCAAACAGACGGAAGGGTTAACCCGTCTGATTGAAGATCTCCGGGTTGTCAGTTCGAATGGCGGGGCGGGATACACGCTGTGCCAGTCAAGAACGGATCTAAAAAGGACAATACAGGATGCACTCGATACATTCATGCCCGAGTTCAACCGTAAGGCATTTACCGTCAATACAGAACTGAGGGAGCAGCAATGCGTATTCGATCCGTTACGCATCAATCAGTGTCTGACCGTTTTTTTTGACAATGCCTTACACTATTCAACCTCGCGCAAACTCATCGTGAAAAATGGCGTTTCTGATAAAGGCAATTATATTCTTATTCAGGACGGGGGACCGGGCATCCCCAGGGAGTTTCATGATTTCTTATTTCAGCCCTTTCAGCGCGATAATGGCGCCAGACATGTGAACCCGGAAGGCTGTGGTCTGGGCTTGTCGGTGGTAAAAGCCATCATGCTGGCTCATGGTGGCGATGTTACCTATACCTTATCGACGCAAAACCACTCGATATTTAAGCTCACCTGGCCCGACTCGTGAGCTTCAGCGGCAGGTCAAATGCGCCTGCCGGCGCTAAATGCCATATTTTTCCTAACTTAGCATCCCATTCCTGCGGGGTAATCGTCAGTTTACCGCGTCTCGGGCTTAGGGTTATTTCACTGAAATAGATTTCATCTTTCTTTAGCATCAGATCAACGCGGCAATAGTCAATTCCATCCGCCAGCTCCTGGGACGCCAGCAATGCTTGTCGGAACAAGACCGGTTCGCCTGGATCTGCTGAAGTATTGGGATATTCCATCTGGAAGGGTTGTAAGTTCCAGTGCCTGTCATAAACGTTGATAAAACCGTTGCCTTTATCATCCGTAAAATCCGCTTCAACATAGTGGGCAACGCCGTGAAAGCAATGGATCCTCAACATTTCGGGCGTTGTATTTCTGTCAGCATCATCGAAGAGATCGACGAACGGCTCGCAAAGTATACTCGGCGTAATGTTTTTGTACTGCCATTCGCGCGTGGTGTAGTAAAGATTTTTCTTTAACGCGAGGCTCAGTTTTTTACACGCTTCCCTGACATTAAATTGCGCTTTATTTGTACATATTATTGTGCTGCCGCTGTCATGGTTGCACTTAAGGACGAATTTATCAGGGAGTACTGAAAAATCAATCTGCGACGGCCGGGAATAAACACCAATTAATGGCACTGTTTTCACACGCGTTGTTCTGGAGGAAACGTATGCCCGAACGGCGAGTTTATCGGCGAGCATTGTGTAGAGGTTATTATGGTCATAAACCAGACGATGACATATTTTTTCACTCAACGTTGTGGGTGATTGAATGTCAGGGGTTTTCCCGGATGTTTTCCTGAGCCTCACAGTATGAAAGTGCAGGTCCGTCATTAAAAATGAACGGCATTTTCTGATGAGATATTCGGTGTATTTTAGAACATAAGTAGTGGTGTTCATTTCTTCTCCTCCGTAATGTCCGGATATTCTGGAGAAGAACTGTTGATTTATTTTGCTTAGAATATGGAGCAGGAGTGGAGATGAAAAAGTTAAAGGATTAAACAACGTGTAAAAGCTATTTAATCCTTATTGAACAGTGCAACGTGGGTTTAACGGTCTTTGCGCCATGCATCGGCGGTTAATGCTTCGCCGAAATGACCGGCTATCAGTCGTTTCGTCAGCTCATGAAGCGGGGAGGCCATTACATCCGCCGTGCTGCCGCGCTCGACGACTTCCCCCTGGTGCATGACCATCACCTGATCGCTGATGTGCTTCATCATCCCCAGATGCTGGGTGACGTAAATATAAGAGATACCCTGTTTTTCCTGTAGCTCCAGCATCAGGTTAATCAGCTGCGAACGCATCGACATATCCAGCGAGGCAAGCGCTTCGTCAGCGATGATTACTTTCGGGCGCAAAATTAGCGCGCGCGCCAGACCCAGACGCTGTTTCTGACCAGGGGCCAGCATATGCGGGTAGTAGCTTTCGTGATCCGGTAACAGCCCAACCATGCGCAGGGTTTCAAAGACGCGCTTACGGCGCGCCTCCGGCTCCAGGTCGGTGTTCAGGCGCAGCGGAAAATCGAGGATCTGCGAAATACGCTGGCGTGGATTAAGCGAGGTAGACGGATCCTGGAAGATCATGCGGATGCGCTGGCTGCGGAAAGAATAATCCCCGAACGCCAGAGGATGATCGTCAATCAATACCTCGCCTGCGGTGGGTTCAACCATGCCAGCGAGCATTTTTGCCAGGGTAGATTTCCCGGAACCGTTCTCGCCGATGATCGCCAGGGTCTGTTTTTCACGCAGGGTAAAGCTCAGGGGCTTCACCGCGTCGACGGTTTGACGGTGAAACAGCCCCGTACGGTAGCGAAAGGTCTTACTCAGGTTGCGGACTTCCAGCAAGGTTTCGACCATTTCACTCTCTCTCCATGTTCAGCGGGAAATGACAGGCGTAAAGATGATTTTTGGCCCCGGCCAGGCGAGGCGTCTCGATACATTTACGCTGAGCATAGGGGCACCGCGGCCCCAGACGACAGCCTATCGGCAGGGATTCCAGCAGTGGGATCGCCCCCGGCAGGGTATTCAGGCGGCTCTTATGCGGCATGGCGCTGCCAAAATCCGGAATGGCGCGGATAAGCGCCTGCGTATACGGATGATGCGGGGCGTTGATAAGATCTTCACTCGGCGCGGTTTCGACCGTTTGCCCGCAGTACATCACATCGATTTTGTCCGCCCATTTGCTAAGCATTTGCAGGTCATGGCTAATCAGCAAAATGGTGGTGTTGTTATTCTGGTTGAGACGCGACAGCAGGCGGAAAATTTGCGCCTGCGTGGTGGGCTCCATCGCGTTCGTGGGTTCATCCGCAATCAGCAAACGCGGCTGATTGGCCAGCGCGATGGCAATCATCACTTTCTGACACTCGCCGTCGGTCAGCTCATACGGGAAGCTGCGCATCGCATCTTTGTGATCTTTAATGCCGACGCGGTGCAGGAGCTCAATCGCGCGGCGCTTGCGCCAGCCCACGCGCTGCCACCAGCGGCCTTTGTAGGTCCAGCCGGGAATGTTCTGCATCAGCTGTTTGCCCACGCGTTCGGACGGGTCGAGGCAGGACTGCGGCTCCTGGAAAATCATCGAGACGTTATGCCCGACCAGCTTGCGCCGCTCGCGAGGGGAGAGGCGCAGCAGGTCGATATCATCAAAGCGCATACGGTCGGCGGTCACGCGCCAGTTGTCTTTCGCCACGCCGCAGATGGCTTTGGCAATCAGGCTTTTTCCGGAGCCGGATTCCCCCACCAGCCCGCGAATTTCCCCCTCAGCGAGGGTGATGCTGATGCGATCGACGGCTTTAACCCAGCCTTCACCGGTTCTGAATTCAATGGTGAGGTTACGAATATCAAGAAGCGGCATTATTGCACCCCCGCGTTAATTGCACGGCGAATACCGTCGCCCAGCAGGTTGATCAGCAATACGCTCACCATAATCGCCGCGCCTGGCAGCATGACAGTCCACGGCGCAACGTAGATTAATTCCAGCGCGTCACCGAGCATCGCGCCCCATTCAGGCGACGGCAGCTGTGCGCCGAGGTCGAGGAAGCCGAGTGCAGCGATATCCAGAATCGCCATCGACAGGGCGCGGGTGATTTCGGTGACCAGCCCGGCGGCGATGTTTGGCAAAACGGCAAACCACAGAATATTGAAGGTTGTCGCACCGTCCAGACGGGCCGCGACGACATACTCTTTCTCCAGCTCGTCATGCACCATGCTGTAAACCGATCGCACGATGCGGGGTAGAATAGCGAGCCAGACGGCGAACATGGCATGCGACAGATGCGGACCGGCAAAGGCAACGACAATGATCGCCAGCAGCAGAGAGGGAATGGAGAGCAGCGTGTCCAGAATGTGGTTAAGCACCGCCGAGCGCAGACCATGCGTGGAGCCCGCAAAAATACCCAGCGCCAGTCCGCAGACAGTGGCCGCGAACGTGACCACAAATGCGCCGCCCACCGTCGGGGCAGCACCGCTCAGCAGGCGGCTCAGCACGTCGCGTCCCAGGTCGTCCGTCCCCAGGAAGAAAGAGACTTCACCATAGCGGGACCAGGAAGGCGGCAGCAGCTGATAGCCCAGGAACTGCTGGTCAATGCCATACGGTGCAAACCACGAGCCAAAGACGCACAGCAACACCAGCCCGGCGCAGCCGTAAAGGCCGATCATTGCCGTGGTGTCACCATAGAACTTACGCCACACGGTACGCAGCACGCCGGGCGTGCGCTTTTCACTGTATACGCTATCGTAAGGCATACCATTCCTTATGCTTCAATGGGTTAGCCATAGCACCCAGAATATCGGACAACACGTTAACAATAATCACCAGCGAACCAATTACCATCACACCCGCGGAAATAGCCGCGTAGTCCTGCTGGCGGATGGCGTTAATCAGCCAGCGCCCCAGTCCTGGCCAGCTAAAGACCATTTCGGTGATCATGGCCAGCGTGAGCATGGTGGAAAACTGTAATCCCAGACGCGGAATAACCGGCGGCAGCGCGTTGTGCAGCACGTTGCGGCGCAGTATGGTCAGGCGCGATAGCCCGCGCGTGGCGGCGGCTTTTACGTAGTTTTGATCAAACACCTCGATGGTGCTCAGGCGCATCAGGCGGATCACTTCAGTCGTTGGGGCAACCGCCAGCGTCAGAACCGGCAATACCATATGGCGCAGGGCGCTGACGATCATCTCATGGCGCCACACGGAGTCGGACAGCCACGCGTCAATGATGGCGAACCCCGTCACCGTTTTAACCGTGTAGAGCAGATCAAAACGTCCGGAGACCGGGAGCCAGCCCATCGTCAGCGAGAAGAATAGCGTCAGCAGCAGCGCCAGCCAAAAGACCGGGATGGAGAAGCCGAGCAGGGCGAGAGCGCTGATAAACTTATCCTGCCATTTGTTGCGATAAATACCGGCCAGCATGCCCACGGGGATCCCGACCATCAGGGCAAAGCCGAAGGCCAGAATGCACAGCTCCATCGTGGCCGGGAAAACCTCTTTCAACTGCTCGGAAATCAGCTGTCCGTTAATGCTGGACACGCCAAAATCCCAGTGCAGCAGCCCGTTAAACCAGAAGAGCCACGCATCCCACAGCGACGATCCCTGGAGTGGGGCGTGGGGCGTAAAATAGCTCAGGCTGAAGCCGACAAAGTTCAGGAAAAAGAGCGTCACCAGCAGCAACAGGAGTCGACGTAAGGTAAAAATAATCATGGTTTTTTCACCTCTTGTTCTTTTTCACGCGACACGCCGGCGAACGAGGCGTTGCCGAACGGGCTCAGCACCAGGCCTTTAATATCATAGCGATAGGCCTGTAGACGCAGGGAAGAGGCCAGCGGCAGCACCGGCAGTTCCTGGGCCAGGATCTTCTGCGCTTCGTCATAGGCGTCGATACGTGAGGCCAGCTGTTGGGAAGCGAGCGCTTTTTGCAGCACGGCGTCAAACTCCCGGTTACACCAGTGGGCGTAGTTAGTCTGTGAGTTTATTGCCGCGCAGCTCAGCAGCGGCCGGAAGAAGCTGTCCGGATCGTTACTGTCGGTTGCCCAGCCGGTCAGGGTTAAATCATGATTCATGTCCATCAGGCGCGCCTCCTGGAAACGGCCTTCAACCGGTACGATGATCACTTTTACGCCCACCTGCGCCATATCCGCCTGCAGCAGTTCGGCGGTTTTCAGCGGGCTCGGGTTCCACGCCTGGGAACTGGTCGGCACCCAAAGCTGCAGCGTAAGGTTTTCCGCCCCCAGCGCCTTCAGCTGTTCACGCGCTTTTGCCGGGTTGTATTCCGTAATTTTAGCCTCACCGTCATAGGCCCACGAGGCGCGCGGTAAAATTGAGGCGGCGGTTTCCGCCGTGCCGTAGTAGATCGACTGCATCAGGCGCTGGTTGTTAATCGCCAGCGCCAGGGCATGACGAACGGCAGGGTTATTCAACGGTGGCTTATCGGTGTTAAAGGCCAGATAAGCGATGTTCATGCCGGGGCGTAACGTCAGGCGCAGGCGCGGGTCGTCGCGCAAAATGGTGAGCTGGCTGGCAGCGGGCCAGGCGAGCACGTCACATTCCCCGGTGAGCAGTTTCGACAGACGTCCCGTCCCGCCAGAACCCAAATCGACCACCACCTGAGGCATCAGTGGCGTACCGCGCCAGAAATGTTCATGGCGCTGCAGACGAATGTATTGCCCCGCGCGGTATTCGGCCAGCTGGAACGGGCCGGTGCCGACCGGCTGGCGATCGAGCAGCTCCTGACGATCTATTTTCGTCAGCTTCGCCGCGTATTCGGCAGACATGACGGACGCATAGTGGGTCGCCAGGTGCCAGAGGAAGGAGGCATCCGGGCGCTTCAGGCTGAATTCAACCGTCCGGTTATCCAGCTTGCGCACGCTTTTAACCGTATCGGCAAACTGCAGGCTGTCGAAATAGGGGAAGTTGCCGCCGTTAACGTTATGCCACGGATGATTGCGGTTAAAGATACGCTGGAAGGTAAAGACCACGTCGTCCGCATTCAGCTTGCGCGTGGGGGTAAACCACGGCGTGTTCTGGAACGCGACGTCATCGCGCAGATGAAAACGGTAGGTAGCGCCGTCATCCAGCACTTCCCAGCTTTCCGCAAGCTCGGGTACCAGACGGTAGGTGTAAGGGTCGACATCAAGCAGACGATCGTAAAGCTGTGCGGCAAGGGTATCCACAATCAGGCCGCTGCCCGCTTTCTGCGGGTTAAAGGTATCCACCTGGCCGCTCACGCAATAGACGAAGCCGCTGTCACGAATGTCAGGCTGCGGCGTTTGCCCGGGCGCAGCTAAGGCCAGGCTACTGAACAGACCGAGTGCAAAAAAGGACGATAAAACCAGACGCATAATTTTTAAGGTATTTTATATGAAGTGGCTATCTTACTAATTTTAAACGACATTATCCAGTGTCGTTTATCCCTGAGGGCATCCTGGGGCAGGAGCGTTTGCAGTCACTCATTCAGCATGCCTGCCTGATCGGCGTTCATACCAACTATCCACTTTGAATATACCTCATACACCATCTTAGCATTTTCACGGCCCATCTGACTCGCTATAAACGAAGGTTTCGCCCCGGCAGACGCCATCCAGTCAGTCACCGTATGGCTTAGCTGAAAAAAATAACTCAAGATTTCTTCCTGTAATCTTACGACTGACATTAATATTGGCGAATTGTCTTAAAATCCACTCATTGATATTAATTTCGACATAAAATTTCATAATAATGTGCACGGTGTTTATATCGTGCAAGCAACACGCCAGTAAGCGAATTTTTATAGTGGATGCGTATTGTCATAAGAAATATTCAGTAAAAGCATGTTTGCCCAAGTAACTGTTGCCGTCATGATAATGATGGTTTATATACTGGCTCTCTGAGCCAGCAATTTGACTGAGCGAAAGGGGTGTCAGAGAAAAATGAAACTCTACAACGTTTAGGAAAATTACATATTTCATGTTATCGACCCGAATGTCGATTGCCTGTTAATTTCTGAGGTTTCGAAATTCATCGTGATGTGGTTTCAATAATGACGTCTAATCGTCACATTTAAAATGTGGCGATGGCAAAGATATCAAAGGCTTATGGATGAGTAAACCCTTGCAGGTATTTAAGAATTTTACACATGCGCGCTTGCGGTTATTTGTGATTATTGCTTTTTTCTCTTCAGTAATAAATGTACTGATGCTTACGCCTTCAATTTACATGCTGCAGGTCTACGATCGCGCGCTGTCATCCGGGAATACAACAACTCTCTTTATGTTGACCTTGTTGGTGTTATTTATGTTCACCATCATGGCACTCATGGATTATGCCCGTGGCATCATCATTATCAGATTAGGTAATCAGTTTGATAACGCTCTTTCGCCTGTACTGTATACCGCAGCATGTGAAAGCAATCTCGTTAAGCGTAGCCCTAATGCCGGGCAGGCTATCAGCGACCTCGCCGTCATACGCCAGTTTGTTACCGGTCCGGCGTTATTCGCCGTTTTTGATTCGATCTGGTTTCCAGTCTATATAGGCGTCATTTTTCTTTTTAATACCTGGCTTGGATTGTTCTCTCTTTCAGGCGCGTTTGTGCTGCTGGCTCTGGCTTTTATTAATGAAAAAATAACGCGTCAGCTTTTAAATGAAGCGGGTGGTTATGCCCTGGTGTCTAATCATCAAGCTAACAGCACCTTGCAATGTGCTGAGACGCTGCAGGCGCTGGGGATGACTGAAAACGTCAAGGCGCGCTGGTGGCGAGCACATCGACAGTTCCTTTACTGCCAGAGTGCGGCCAGTGAACGTGCTGTTTTTATGTCTGCCATCACCAAAACGGTACGTATGGCACTCCAGTCGCTCATGCTGGGGCTTGGCTGCTGGCTGGCGATTCTGGGAGATATCTCGGCGGGCATGATGATCGCAGGCTCTATTTTGCTGGGAAGAGCGTTGGCACCGGTTGAGCAACTCATCAGCGTGGCGAAAGGCTACCGGTCAGCTCGCCAGGCATGGGGGCGCATGGTTCATTTGACAAGCGAGTTTCCACCGGCGCTGGAGAGCATTCGTCTGCCGGAGGCACAAGGCTTGCTCACGGTGGAGAATGTCACCGTCTTCCCGCCTGGAAACTCCCGACAGCCCATACTGCACAATATCAATCTGCGGGTTGAACCGGGTGAGGTACTGGGGATTGTGGGGGCCAGTGCATCGGGAAAATCCTGTCTCGCCAGGGTGTTATGCGGTGTCTGGCCCGCCGGAGAAGGGGATGTCAGGCTGGATGGCGCAGATATTTATCAATGGCAGAAGCAGAAGCCAGGTCCCGGAATCGGTTACCTGCCGCAGGATGTTGCGCTCTTCACGGGAACCATCGCTGAGAATATTGCGCATTTTGGTGAGATTGATTCAACGCAACTGATCGCCACTGCAAAGATGGCCGGCATTCATGAAATGATTTTGCGCATGCCTGAAGGCTATAACACCCTGACCGGCGAGCAGGGTACGGCCCTTTCGGGCGGACAAAAACAACGCATTGGCCTAGCACGTGCGCTGTACGGCAACCCGGCGCTGGTGATCCTTGATGAGCCCAACGCTAACCTGGATGAATCGGGCGAAAAGGCCTTACAGCAGGTCATCCGACAGCTTAAACAGCAGAAGAAAAGCGTCGTCATCATTTCTCATCGTCCGGGTATTTTGCCCCTGACCAGTCACCTGCTCGTGCTGGAGGGGGGGAAATCAAAGCTTTATGGCCCGACAGAACAACTCTTACAGCAGTCAACTCGCCCGGTGAATCAGACCAAAAGCGTCCCCGTAGAACAAGGAAAAGCCCATGCATGATACCGATGCGCTGAAGACGCCTCTTGTTGACGTCATTCCCTTTGTCCGCTTTGGCTGGATCGTGCTGCTGGCAGGCCTGGGCTCTTTTTTGCTCTGGGCTGCCCTGGCTCCTCTGGATAAAGGGGTTGTGTCATCCGGAACAGTGGTGGTCGACGGATACCGTAAGGCCATACAGGCTCCCATCGGCGGCGTGGTGACAAAAATCGCGGTCAAAGAGGGTCAGACGGTACATAAGGGCGACCTGCTCGTGATGCTCAGCCAGCAAACCTCACTCGCCCAGTTCTCCGCTGCGCGCCAGCATTATCTGACTTCGCTTATTGCTGAAAGCCGTCTTCGATCGGAGCTGGCTGGCATGCAAACGCTGGCGTTGCCCCCTGAGGCTGAGGAAGAGGCCCTGCAGGATGCCATGAAGCCAATTGTCTTACAGCAAAGCCAGCTTATGCATGCCCGGCAGGAGGCGCTGAAAAACGCCCAGCAAAACGATGCTCAGGCCATCGCGGGGCTGGCGCGCCAGCGTGATTCTCTTTCCAGAACCTGCGAGACGAAAGAGCGAGGGCTCGCGCTGGTAAATCGTCAACTTAAAGACCTGAAGCCGCTGATGGAGGAAGGTTATTTTCCCCGTAACCGCTTTCTTGATATCCAGGTGCAATCTGCGTCACTGGCGGGCGAGGTGGGGGAAACTCGTAGCAAAATAGTGGAATTAGGTAATCAGATTGAGCAGCTCAAGCGCAGCATGCAACAGCGGTTGATTGACAACCGGAAAGATATTGAAACGCAGATCGATCAGCTTCGCCTGCAGGTAAGTGAGAGTAAAAAACAGCTGACGCTCTCCGATGTCGATCTCTCGTTGACCCGAGTCGTGGCACCGCAGGACGGTGTGGTAATGAACCTCTCGCTTGCCAGCGATAGCGCGGTAGTGAGTGCGGGAGAGCAGCTTTTGGAGCTTGTCCCGCAGACATCCCCCCTGACTATCGACTCACATATCGATGTGGCCTTGATCGATAAAGTTCATAAAGGCATGCCTGTCACCCTGATGTTCACTGCCTTCAACCAGCAAAGCACCCCAAGGATCCCGGCCCAGGTATCACTGGTTTCGGCGGATCGCCAGACAGATCCCACTACCCAGCAGCCGTACTACAAGATTCAGATCGCCGTTTCGCCAGAGGGTATGAAAAAGCTGGAGAGTGAAGATATTAAACCCGGTATGCCGGTAGAAGTCTTTATTAAAGCCGGAGAGCGCTCGCTGTTGAGCTATCTGTTGAAACCGATTGTGGATCGAGCGTCGCGGTCGTTCATCGAGGAATAATGATGCTGAGTGCACACTTTACACGCGTTTTATATTTTCTCGCACTGATGGCGCCGTTTTCAGCAGGTGCCTTAACGCTTGCACAGGGCTGGTTCATGGCGCTTGATAACGATCCCCATTACCGTGCTGCCGTTAAGGATCGGCTTGCCGGGGAAGAATACATTCCCATTGGCCGCGCCGGGTTGCTGCCAAAAGTCAGCGTCAGCTATCAGCGCGCACCGCGTAACTGGCAACGGCAACAGTACCAGCAGTCAAATTTGCTGGGCGAGCGTTCTGAGGTGGTGCAGCATCAACAATATGACAGCCATTCAGGATCGCTTACCGTCGTTCAGCCGCTGTTTGATTACGATGCCTATGCGGGCTATCGCATCGGCATCATCAAAAAATTGCAGTCTGATGAACGCTACCGAAGCAGCCTGATTGACCTGCAAAACCGCTTCATTACCGCATGGCTGGATGTTGCTGAGGCACACCAGCGACTCCAGCTCGCAGCCCTGCATCGCCAGGGTCTGGAAGAGCAGAAAAAGCAGACCCAGCGACGGTTTGAATCCGGAGAGGGGTCAATAACGGATATCACGGAAACCGCGTCTGCGCTCAGCCTTGCTGTTGCTGACGAGGTAGAAGCGCAGGATACGCTTGATACGGCAAACGTTGCGCTTTCGGCGATAGTGGGCATGGATCTGTCGGATACTTCAACGCTGCCGACGCTCGGTGAAAAGCCCCTTACGCTTCCGCTGGCATCGAGAGACTATCATTACTGGGAACGAAAAGCGTCCTCTCATAACCCCGATATTCTGTCTGCCGGGCACAGCGTGGAAGAAAAGCGCTATGAAATTGAGCGCAGCCGCGCTGGCGCGCTTCCCCGAATACAGCTTTACGCAATGCATTCAGAGAACGACTCCAGCAACGATAACACCATCAACCAGAAATATCGTACCGACAGCGTAGGAATGCGCATCAGTATGGATTTGTTCTCCGGAGGAGGCGTGTCCGCTTCCGTGCGCCAGGCGGCAGCCCGTTACGAGCAGGCAAAATATCTTCACGACGCGCAGCGGCTGGTTACCTATAGCGAAATCAAAAAATCATTAAATAAATGCCTTCATGCGCCAGAGCGCATTGCAGCCTATGCCTCCGCGGTGGAAGCCGCCAGGCGACAGGTTGAAGCGACCCAAAAAAGTATTCAGGCTGGCCAGCGTATGAATATTGATTTATTAAATGCGGAACAATCTTTCTATAAAACCAAAGTTGAGCTTACTGCTGAAAAACATGCTGTCATTAAAGCATGGGTCAGTTTGCTCGCGCAGACGGGTGAAATAAATAATGACAACGTTATGTTGCTTGATTCTTATTTCGCTCATTAATTGTCAATGTTAAACAGAGGGACAGACTATGCCTGTATTTGATTATCAGGGCGAGAAAAACACGCAGCTTATTAAGGAAGCGCTGACTATTGAAAGTATCAATTTTGGTGCGGCGACCTATGCTGATTATACCTATACGGAAGAAAATGGCTGGAAAGTATTAGACGGTGCGACGCTCAACTATAGTGGTTGTACTAATCCCTATGGTGCTTTTTATGGCGAAAGTCTTCTGGAGGCGAGCGCCGAATGCAACGTCATGGGGAAATATGATGCTAATGGTAAGCTGGTGAACATAGGAATTAGCTTCTGGGGGACGGGCACTTACGCGAGCGCGCCTTCACTTCAGCATACCGTTAACACAGCGATGGATACCGTCAGCGACGTTTTATCTGCGGTAATCGACGGCTATGCAGATAACTATGTTCTCAATGCTTATAAAAACCTCATGAGTTCGGTGGCCGCGTTTGCCACTGCAAACGGCCTTACCGGCAATGACGTTATCGTCACCGGGCATAGTCTCGGTGGACTGGCTGTTAACAGCATGGCGACCCTTTCCGCGCAGGGCCAATGGGATAGTTTTTTTGAGGACGCGAGCTATGTCGCTTTTGCCTCTCCGACTCAGAACCTTGCTGATGACAAAGTGCTTAACATTGGTTATGAAAACGACCCCGTGTTTCGTGTTTTAACTGGCCATAGCCTGTCTCTGGACAGTTTATTTAATCATGACACTCCGCTTGAGACCTGTACCAACAACCTTGTCTCTTTTAATGATTACTATGCAGGCCTGACCAGCGATTGTCAGTTCTTTTCGATCGCGAATATGGCGTCATGGGCCGGGCATTCAGGTCAGGGTTATACGGACGGCGCGTTAAGAATTATGGATTCTGAAATCTATGATTTCACGCATCAAAACTCCAATATTATTGTTTCCAACCTTTCTGAGGCGTATCGCTCGACAACCTGGGTTTCCGATCTTAATAAATCCGTAACGCATGTTGGTTCGACGTTTATTATTGGTACAGAGTCGAATGATTTATTACAGGGTGGAAAGGGTAACGATTACCTTTGCGGTGGAGGGGGAGATGATAGTTTCAAAGACCACAGCGGCTATAACGTTATTTATGGCGGTGCGGGAAGCAATACCTACGTAACGGAATGTAATATCGCCGATTTTACCTTCAGCCACGACACCGAGGGAACGCTGTACTTTAAGTATTCTACCGGGGATGTTACCCGGGCAGAGGATATCCACTACGTTAATGCTGACCACACGTTATTCAGCCTGTTTGGCATTAACTTCAACCAGAACGCTACATGGCAGGTAACCGATTATGGGTTAGAAGGCGATAGCGGCTCAATCGCCTATGCGAAAAGCTATTATGCTGATACATCTAACAGTTTCACTATCTCGACCGCCAGTAATGACAGCTGGTTCTATTCAGGGGCAAATGACAGCGATATCAACATAGCCGGTAACAATAATAATGTTGTTTCCGGGTTTGCAGACGACGCCATTCACCTCAACGGTAGCGAAAACACGCTTCTCTTTTATGGTGATTTCGGTCACGACACTGTCTATAACCTCTCAACAAGCGACAGCCTGATCTTTATGGCTAACCAGAGTATTGCAGATAATGACAGTTATCTTAACCACCTGTCGTTTGACGGTGATAATGCTTTACTGACCTATGGTGAGAGCAGCGTCACGCTAGTGGGTGTAAATACCGATATGCTTTCACAAATGCACATAGCGGTAGCATGAGTCTTATCCCCGCGGGATGCTCCGCGGGGATAAGTTCCGTCTAATCTTTTCCAACTGCATTGCGCTGTCGTACGCTTCCGGCTGTCAGCGCATTTGATGTTTTTTGAGCAATGCCCTTAATTGATGGTAGGTCAGACCCAGCAGTTCAGCCGCGCGTTTCTGGTTATATTTCGCTGCCTTCAGGCTTTGTTCAAGCAGCCGTTGCTCCTGGTCGTGCTGGAACTGACGCAGATCGAGAGGGAGTGAGGGCGCATCGCCCGCGATCGCCGGTGCGGCATCGGGTGACGTACTACGCTGAAACGGATCGATAATGATGTTATCCAACTCCGTCTCGCTGCTCCCGTGGCGGTACACAGATCGCTCCACGACGTTTTTAAGCTCGCGGATATTTCCCGGCCAGCGGTAAGCCAGCAGCGTCTCCTGCGCATAATCGCTGAAGCCGGGGAACAGCGGCAGGCCGAGTTCACGGCACATCTGAATTGCAAACTGTTCCGCCAGCAGCATGATGTCGCTTTGACGCTCGCGCAGCGGGGGAAGCTGAACGACGTCGAAAGCCAGGCGGTCAAGCAGATCGGCACGGAATTTTTCCTCCGCCACCATATCCGGCAGGTTGGCGTTAGTGGCGCAGACCAGGCGCACATTGACCTGCAGCGGCTGGCTACCGCCGACGCGTTCCAGCTCGCCGTACTCAATCACGCGAAGCAGTTTTTCCTGCACCAGCATGGGGGCGGTGGCCAGTTCATCAAGAAACAGCGTGCCGCCGTCAGCGCGCTCAAAGCGTCCGGGATGGCGTTTCTGGGCGCCGGTAAAGGCGCCCGCTTCATGGCCGAAAAGCTCGGTGTCGAGCAGGTTTTCATTCAGCGCCGCACAGTTAAGGGAAATGAAGGGGCCATCCCAGCGCCCGGATAAATAGTGCAGACGGTTGGCTATCAGCTCCTTACCTGTTCCGCGTTCACCGATGATGAGCACCGGTTTATTGAGCGGAGCAAGGCGCGAGACCTGTTCCAGCACTTCCAGAAAGCTATTTGCTTCACCGAGTAAATTGTCTTTGTATCCGGTCATGATGAAATTAACCACTCCTTAGTGTTATTCACCAGGTAAGAATAGTCATGCGCTGCGTGAAAATCAATCAGGACGAGTAAAATCAATAGGATAAAAAGTTGGCATGGGATTTGTATAATCCGTATAGCGGGCATCGCCCGATAACAAAACTATGAGGATTAGATTATGGGTATTTTTTCTCGTTTTGCCGACATCGTGAACGCCAACATCAACTCTCTGCTCGAGAAAGCGGAAGATCCGCAGAAGCTGGTACGTCTGATGATTCAGGAGATGGAAGACACGCTGGTTGAAGTGCGTTCCACCTCCGCCCGCGCGCTGGCTGAGAAAAAACAGCTGACGCGTCGTATTGAGCAGGCTACCGCTCAGCTGAACGAATGGCAGGAAAAAGCGGAGCTCGCGCTGCGCAAAGATAAAGAAGATCTGGCCCGTGCGGCGCTGATTGAAAAGCAGAAGCTGGCCGATATGGTTGCTACGCTTGAGCATGAAGTGACGCTGGTGGATGACACACTCGCCCGTATGAAGAAAGAGATTGGCGAGCTTGAAAACAAGCTGAGCGAAACGCGCGCGCGTCAGCAGGCGCTGACCCTGCGTCACCAGGCGGCAAGCTCTTCCCGCGACGTGCGTCGTCAGCTGGACAGCGGCAAGCTGGATGAAGCAATGGCGCGTTTTGAATCGTTCGAGCGTCGTATCGACCAGATGGAAGCGGAAGCCGAAAGCCACGGCATCGGTAAGCAGAAGTCGCTGGATCAGCAGTTCGCCGACCTGAAGGCCGACGATGAAATCAGCGAGCAGCTGGCGGCACTGAAAGCCAAAATGAAGCAAGATAACCAATAATAATGCCTGCGGCACCTGAGCGTGCCGCATCATAAGACAAGGAGTACACATGAGCGCGCTTTTTCTGGCCATTCCCCTGACTATTTTCGTGCTGTTCGTATTGCCGATTTGGCTATGGCTGCACTACAGCAACCGTTCTTCACGAGGCGAACTGTCCCAGAGTGAACAACAGCGTCTGGCACAGCTCTCCGATGAGGCGAACAGAATGCGCGAACGCATTCAGGCGCTGGAGTCTATTCTGGATGCTGAACATCCAAACTGGAGGGACCGTTAATGTCTGGACTGAATCTGAACAAAAAGTTGTGGCGTATTCCGCAGCAGGGCATGGTGCGCGGCGTCTGTGCCGGGCTGGCCCACTATCTTGATGTCCCGGTAAAACTGGTGCGCGTGGTGACGGTGCTTTCGATCTTCTTCGGTCTGGCATTTATTACCCTGGTAGCGTACATCGTGCTGTCGTTTGTCCTTGACCCTATGCCTGAAGGGGAGCTGGCTGCAGAAGGGGCTCCAACCAGCAGCGATCTCCTCAATGCCGTTGATGAGCAGCTCGCAGCCGGTGAGAAGCGGCTACGGGAAATGGAACGCTATGTCACGTCGGATACCTTTACGCTGAGAAGTCGTTTTCGTCAGCTTTAAGAGAGAAATGAGATGAAACAACACTGGCAACAGGCCGGTCAGAGAGTAAAACCCGGCCTGAAAATCGCAGGTAAACTGGTCCTGCTGACCGCCTTACGCTACGGTCCGGCGGGTGTGGCAGGCTGGGCGATAAAATCCATTGCCCGCAAGCCGGTCAGAATGGTGCTGGCCGTGGCGCTCGAACCGCTGTTGCAAAAAGTGGCAAAACGGCTTTCACGCCGCTATTTATCCTGATACTTCTCACTGGCGCCAACCCCTTCTTTTCCCGGAGAAGGGCCAGGGACGATTAACCGCATTTCCGCTTTTCCCCCTTCTTTCTTTGCGGCAGCTCACAATACTACGCTGAGCTGCTTTGCAATCACGTTTTTCTGCCTCCCGGTCCGTTGACAGATATTTTCCATGCGAGTAGATTGCGTTCCGTGGGACCGCTACCATGGAAAATAAAAGTGAACGTAAAAATTAAAGAGCTCATTAATCTTATTTATGGGGAATCGTTTTCTGAAGCACAGCGTAATGTGCTGCTGGAAAATATTGGAAAGGCCGCCTCTGTTATTACTGAAAAGCGTAAAACGGGGTGGGATGAAAAAGACGTTGTTCTGATTACCTATGCCGATCAATTTTCGGCGAAAGGGGAGAAGGCACTGCCGGTTTTTACGCGTTTTTATAACAAGTGGCTTTCTCACTCTTTTTCTCATGTCCATCTTTTACCATTTTATCCATGGTCTTCGGACGACGGTTTTTCTGTCATTGATTATCATGAGGTTGCAGCTGAAACCGGAACGTGGCGAGACGTTGCCGAATTAAAACAGTCAACCAGTTTGATGTTTGATTTCGTCTGCAACCATATGTCTGCCAAAAGCAAATGGTTTGCGAATTACCTTAAGCAAATACCCGGGTACGAAGATTTCTTCATTTCCGTCGATCCCAAAACAGACTTATCCGCGGTGACACGCCCGCGCGCATTACCTCTTCTTACGCCTTTCACGCTTCATGATGGCAGCGTGCGACACCTGTGGACCACCTTCAGCGAGGACCAGGTCGATCTCAACTTCGCCTCTCCGCAGGTGCTGATTGCGATGGTTGACGTCCTGCTGCATTACCTGATGGAAGGGGCACGATACATTCGTCTGGATGCCGTTGGGTTTATGTGGAAAATACCCGGAACATGCTGCATCCATCTTGAGGAAACCCACAAGCTCATCCAACTCTTCCGCGCCATTACCGAGGCTGTGGCACCTGGGACGGTGATTATCACTGAGACGAACGTTCCGCATAAAGATAACGTTGCTTACTTCGGTGACGGTGAAAATGAGGCGCAGATGGTTTATCAGTTCTCTTTGCCCCCGCTTGTTTTGCATGCGGTACGTTGTCAGGATGTGCGTGCTCTCAATCAGTGGGCAGCGTCGCTAAAGCTGCCCTCAACGAAAACCACCTGGTTCAACTTCCTGGCCTCGCATGACGGCATTGGCCTTAATCCGTTACGTGGAATTTTACCTGAGTCAGAGATTATTTCACTTGTGGAAAAACTGCAGGCCGAAGGGGCGCTGGTTAACTGGAAAAATAACCCGGATGGGACACGTAGCCCGTATGAAATTAATGTGACCTATCTGGATGCATTAAGCCCAGGTGACAGCGATGATAATCATCGTATCGCACGGTTTATTCTGGCTCACGCCGTGCTGTTAAGCTTCCCGGGTGTACCTGCTGTCTATATCCAAAGTATTCTTGGTTCCCGTAATGATTATGCAGGCGTTGAACGTCTGGGATACAACCGCGCGATAAACCGTGAGAAATACATCGCAGGACAAATTGATAGCGTGCTTGAGGATAAAACCAGCCTGCGTTATCAGGTCTATTCCAGGTTAAGTCATTTAATTGCGCTGCGCCAGAAAGAAAAAGCATTCCATCCTGACGGTGAGGCTTACTTTAACGCGGCGGGGGAGCATGTTTTAAAAATTATTCGTGTTGCGAAATCTGACGAGAAGATAATAGCATTGTTTAATTTCAGCGATCGCTCTCAAACGGTTGAATCCGATATTCAATCCGGAAGGGATTTGATCGCCGGAGAGGATATTACAGATACGGCTCTGACCCTTACTCCATGGCAGGTGTTGTGGATTAAAGAAAACTAAAAAAGGACCTTAAAAATGAGAATGCCCAGAATTGTGCTGATATCAGCACTGGTTTCGTGCGCCTTGTTATCAGGCTGCAAGGATGACAAACCGTCTGCTGTCACGATTGAGTTTATGCACTCATCAGTAGAGCAGGAGCGTCAGGCGGTAATTACGAAACTGATCGAAAAATTCGAGAAAGAGAATCCTGGTATTACCGTAAAACAGGTGCCGGTGGAAGAAGATGCCTACAACACCAAGGTGATTACGCTGGCCAGAACGGGGGCGTTGCCCGAAGTGATCGAAGTCAGCCATGACTACGCAAAAGTCATGGACAAGGAGCAGTTGCTGGATCGCAAGGCCATAGGCGAAGCCATTAAGGCGGTAGGAGAAGACACCTTCTATGACGGTATCCTGCGCGTCGTGCGTACGGAAGATGGCTCTGCATGGACAGGCGTACCCGTCAGTGCCTGGCTGTCCGGCGTCTGGTATCACAAGGATGTGCTTGCCGCGGCGGGTATTGAAGAGCCGCGTAACTGGGAACAGCTGTTGAAGGCCAGCCAGAGTCTTAACGACCCGGCTAAAAAACATTACGGCATTGCGCTGCCAACCGCAGAAAGCGTGATGACCGAACAGGCCTTCTCCCAGTTTGCCCTGTCAGGAGGTGCGAACGTTTTTGATGCTAAAGGGGACATCGACGTCGATACCCCCGAAATGGCGAAAGCCCTGGCATTCTACAAAGCCCTGGCCGCAACCACCATGCCCGGATCAAATGATGTCATGGAGATCAAAGACGCCTTTATGAACGGTTCTGCGCCAATGGCCGTTTACTCCACCTACATCCTGCCGGCGGTCTTTAAAGACGGAAATCCGTCCAATCTGGGCTTTGTCGTCCCCACTGAAAAAACGTCTGCGGTCTACGGCATGGTCACCTCTCTGACGATCACCACCGGCCAAACCGAAGATGAAACGAAAGCGGCAGAGAAGTTTGTCACCTGGATGGAACAGGCTCAACACGCCACTGATTGGGTAATGATGTCGCCGGGTGCGGCATTGCCAGTGAACAAGCGGGTGGTTGGCACGGATACCTGGAAAAACAACGATGTGATTAAAGCGTTTGGGCAACTGCCTTACGAACTGATCGCACAGTTCCCGAATGTGCAGGTGTTTGGTGCGGTGGGAGACAAAAACTTCACCCGCATGGGAGATGTGACGGGGTCCGGCATTATCAGTTCCATGGTGCATAACGTCACGGTGGGGCAACAAGATCTCAGCGCGACCTTAAGCAACAGCCAGAAGCGACTGACTGACCTGATTTCACAACGATAGGAGCGCTTTGCGGAAGGAAATTATGAAGACGTTGTTTTCTGGTCGTTCAGATATGCCTTTCGCCATGCTGCTGTTGGCCCCCAGCTTGATTTTGCTGGGGGGCCTGGTGGCCTGGCCAATGATTTCCAATATCGAAATCAGTTTTTTACGCTTGCCGCTTAACCCGCGCATTAGCGCTGTATTTGTCGGGCTCGACAATTACATTCGCATTCTCAGTGATGCGGCATTCTGGCACTCGCTGTGGATGACCTTCTGGTACACGGCACTGGTCGTGATGGGTAGCACGGTGCTGGGGCTGGCCGTTGCCATCTTCTTTAACCGGGAGTTTCGTCTGCGAAAAACGGCGCGTTCGCTGGTGATTTTGTCCTATGTCACCCCATCCATTTCGCTGGTATTTGCCTGGAAATACATGTTCAACAACGGCTACGGCATCGTGAACTATCTGGGCGTTGATGTGCTGCATCTGTATGACCAGGCCCCACTGTGGTTCGACAATCCTGGCAGCAGCTTTGTGCTGGTGGTGCTGTTCGCCATCTGGCGTTACTTCCCGTACGCCTTCATTTCGTTCCTGGCGATTTTGCAGACCATTGATAAATCGCTGTATGAAGCCGCGGAAATGGACGGAGCAAATGCCTGGCAGCGTTTTCGCATCGTCACGCTGCCCGCGATTATGCCGGTGCTGGCAACGGTGGTCACGCTGCGCACTATCTGGATGTTCTACATGTTTGCGGATGTCTACCTGCTGACGACCAAGGTCGATATTTTAGGCGTCTATCTTTACAAAACTGCCTTCGCTTTCAACGATTTGGGTAAGGCAGCGGCTATCTCCGTCGTGCTGTTCGTGATCATCTTCGCGGTGATTCTGCTGACCAGAAAAAGGGTAAACCTCAATGGCAACAAATAAACGCGTGCTGAGTCGTATTGGTTTTTATCTGGGGCTGGCGGTGTTTCTGGTCATCACGCTGTTCCCGTTCTTCGTGATGTTAATGACGTCCTTAAAGAGCGCGAAAGAGGCGATATCGCTTCACCCGACCATACTACCGCAGGAGTGGACGCTGCAGCATTACGTCGACATTTTTAACCCGCTGATTTTCCCGTTTGTGGACTATTTCAGAAACAGCATGGTGGTGTCGATGACCTCATCGGTGATTGCCGTGTTTCTCGGCACGCTGGGGGCTTACGCCTTATCCAGGCTGCGTTTTAAGGGCCGCACGACGATCAATGCGAGTTTTTACACCGTCTACATGTTCTCCGGGATATTGCTGGTGGTACCGCTGTTCAAAATCATCACTGCTCTGGGGATCTACGACACCGAGTTGGCGCTGATTATCACCATGGTGACCCAGACGTTACCGACAGCGGTGTTCATGCTGCGCAGTTATTTCGACACCATCCCGGACGAGATTGAAGAAGCCGCGATGATGGACGGCCTCAACCGTCTGCAAATCATCTTTCGCATCACCGTGCCGCTGGCGATTTCCGGCCTCGTATCGGTGTTTGTCTACTGCTTTATGGTGGCGTGGAACGACTACCTGTTTGCGTCCATTTTCCTGTCCAGCACCAGCAATTTCACGCTGCCGGTTGGGCTGAACACGCTCTTTAGCACGCCAGATTATATCTGGGGTCGCATGATGGCGGCATCGCTGGTGACGGCGCTTCCGGTGGTCATCATGTACGCCCTGTCTGAACGTTTTATTAAAAGTGGTTTGACCGCCGGCGGCGTTAAGGGCTGAGGCGGCCAATATTTTTTACCAGGAGCAAGTCATGAAAAAGTTAGTTGCAACAGCGCCTCGTGTGGCGGCGCTGGTGGAATATGAAGATCGTCCGGTTGCAGTACATGAAGTGAAAATTCGTGCGCGCTTTGGCGCACCAAAACACGGAACTGAAGTGGTGGATTTTCGTGCGGCCAGTCCGTTTATCGATGAAGAATTCAACGCGGAGTGGCAGATGTTTACCCCGCGTGAAGAGGGCTCGCCGCGCGGGATAGAATTCGGTAAGTTCCAGCTGGGCAATATGATTGTTGGCGACATTATCGAGTGCGGTGATGACGTCACTGAATATCAGATCGGCGATCGCGTCTGCTGCTACGCACCTCTGCAGGAGACGGTTATCGTGAATGCCGTTAACAACTACAAGCTGCGCAAAATGCCGCAGGGTGCCTCCTGGAAAAATGCCGTCTGCTACGATCCGGCGCAGTTTGCGATGAGCGGCGTACGCGATGTTAACGTGCGGGTAGGCGATTTTGTGGTGGTGGTGGGGCTTGGGGCGATTGGACAGATCGCGATCCAACTGGCGAAAAAAGCCGGCGCGTCAGTCGTCATCGGCGTCGATCCTATCGCACATCGTTGCGAGATTGCCCGTCGTCACGGGGCAGACCACTGTCTTAATCCGATCGGTACTGATGTCGGTCTGGAAATCAAAGCGCTGACCGGGAAGCAGGGGGCGGACGTCATCATTGAAACCAGCGGCTTTGCCGATGCCCTGCAGTCCGCGCTGCGCGGACTCGCCTACGGCGGTACCATCTCCTACGTCGCCTTCGCGAAACCGTTCGCAGAAGGCTTCAATCTCGGTCGCGAAGCGCATTTCAATAACGCGAAGATTGTCTTCTCGCGCGCCTGCAGCGAACCCAATCCGGATTATCCACGCTGGAACCGCAAACGTATTGAAGAGACCTGCTGGGAACTGCTGATGAACGGTTATCTGAATTGCGAAGATCTGATCGACCCGGTCGTGACCTTCACCACCAGCCCGGAAAGCTACATGACGTATGTCGATCAGCATCCGGAACTCAGTATCAAAATGGGCGTCACTTTTTAAGCTAAGGAGAGCAACAATGAAAATCGCAACCCAAAACCAGGCCTTTTTCCCAACCTCGATTCTGGAGAAGTTCCAGTACATCAAAGCGATGGGATTTGATGGCTATGAAATTGACGGCAAACTGCTGGTTGAGAACCTCGATGAAGTGAAAGCGGCTATCCACGCCACGGGGCTGCCGGTGACGACGGCCTGCGGCGGATATGATGGCTGGATTGGCGACTTTATTGAAGAACGTCGGCTGAACGGTTTAGCGCAGATTGAACGTATTCTGGAAGCACTAGCCGAAGTGGGTGGAAAGGGCATTATTGTGCCTGCCGCGTGGGGGATGTTTACCTTCCGCCTGCCGCCGATGATCTCTCCACGCAGCCTTGAAGGCGACCGCAAAGCGGTGAGTGCTTCTCTACGCTGGTTGGATGAGGTGGCAGCGCGCACCGGAACGACCGTCTATCTTGAACCGCTGAACCGCTACCAGGATCACATGATCAACACCCTGGCGGACGCGCGTCGCTATATCGAAGAGAATGCGTTGAAGCACGTAAAGATTATCGGCGACTTTTACCATATGAATATCGAAGAAGATTCGCTGACGGAGGCGCTGCATCGCAACCGGGATCTGCTTGGCCACGTCCACATTGCCGATAATCATCGCTATCAGCCGGGAAGCGGTAGCCTGGACTTTGCCAGCCTGTTCGATCAGCTGCGCGCGGATCGTTACCAGGGCTATCTGGTTTACGAGTGCCGTGTACGCGCCGATGATCCGGCTCAGGCTTACCGGGATTCACTGACTTATTTACGTGAATGCTAAGGATGGCAAGCGCGATGAGTCCTTCAACACCTTCGCTACTGCGCGTCGCCATAATTGGCGCCGGGCAGGTCGCGGAAAAAGTCCATGCCTCGTACTACGCCACGCGCGGTGATGTTCAGATGGTGGCTGTCATGGATAGCCACCCAGAACAGGCACAGGCGTTTGCGGAACGTCATGCCATCCCTTCTGCATGGCATGACGTGCGAGAGATGCTCGGGGCGGTTAAGCCGGATGTGGTGAGCGTCTGTTCGCCTAACCGGTTTCATTTTGAACACGTTATGGCAGCGCTGGAAGCCGGCTGCCACGTGATGTGCGAAAAACCGCCGGCGATGACCCCGCAAGAGGCCGAACGGATGCGCAACGCCGCGCGCAAGGCGGGAAAAGTGCTGGCGTATGATTTTCACCATCGTTTCGCACTTGATACGCAATTGCTGCGTGAGGCCGTGATGAACGGCGCGCTGGGAGAAATTTATTTCACCACGGCCCAGGCGCTTCGGCGCTGCGGGGTTCCGGGCTGGGGCGTCTTCACCAACAAATCGTTACAGGGCGGAGGACCGCTGATTGATATCGGCATTCATATGCTTGATGCCGCGATGTACGTCCTGGGGTTCCCGGCGGTAAAAAGGGTGACGGCGCATAGCTTCCAGAGGCTGGGAAACCGTAAAAGCAGCGGCCAGTTTGGCGCGTGGGATCCCGCTCAGTTTACCGTTGAAGATGCCCTGTTTGGCACCATTGAATTTTGCAACGGCAGCATTCTGCGTCTGGACACGTCGTTTGCGCTCAATATTCGTGAGCAATCGATCATGAACGTCGCATTCTGCGGTGAAAAGGCGGGTGCCACGCTGTTTCCGGCGCACATCTACAACGACGAAGCCGGTCTTTTAGTCACCCTCATGCAGCGTGAAGAAGCAGATGACCAGCGTCATCTGCGCAGTATGGATGCCTTTGTACGGCATGTGCAGGGAGAGCCCGTCATGATTGCTGATGCAGAGCAGGGGCTGGTTATCCAGCAGCTTGTCGCCGCGCTGTATGAATCAGCAGAAACAGGGGAAAGCGTGACGTTATGCTAAACGTGTCTGTCTTAACCGATCCGGGCTTTTGTCCACACAGCCTGAATAAATACGCCTCCATCATGGCCTGCGGTAACGGCTACATGGGGATCCGCGCTGCGCACGAAGAAGATTACACCCGGCAAACCCGAGGCATGTATCTTGCGGGTCTTTATCATCAGGCGGGTCGTAACGAGACCACTGAACTGATTAACCTGCCAGATATTACCGGTATTGATGTTGAGCTGGATGGCGTCAATTTCACGCTCCTGTCAGGCGAAATCCTTGAGTGGCAGCGCGAGCTGGCGTTTGCCAATGGCGAACTCTGTCGCAGCGTCCTCTGGCGCGCGCCCAACGGGAAACGCTATCGGCTGGAGAGTCGTCGTTTTGTCTCGCTGGACCAGTTGCCGTTAGCGGCAATGCAGCTTTCGGTCACGCCTCTTGATGCCGCGTCTCATGTAGTACTGAAAACCGGCATTGACGCAACGCAAACCAATAGCGGCAGGCAGCATCTGGATGAAATGTCGGTCAGAGTGTTCGACCAGCATTACATGCAGGGCGTGTATGAAACGCAGGACAACGTCTCTGATGTTGCTGTGTCGGCGTTTTGCCAGCTCTCAACGAAGAGCGACAGCTGTTTCACCGCTAAAAATCGTCGTCTCAGCGTTCATCATTCGCTGACGGTGGCGCAGTGTGACACTGTCACGCTCGAGAAAATCGTCTGGGTTACGCATCGCAGTGATAAAACCCTGTCGCAGGAGTCTTTCGCTCGCGACGCGCTGGCCGATCTCAAAGTCTGTGCGGCACGGGGCTACGATGCGTTGCTTGAGAGCTCGTCGTATGCCTGGAAAGAGTTCTGGCTTGACGCTCGGGTGGAAGTGACGTCAGCGGAACGCCAGGATCAGATCGCGCTGGATTATGCCGTCTGGCATCTGACCACCATGACGCCAGCCCATGATGAGCGAAGCAGTATCGCCGCCAAAGGGCTGACGGGAGAGGGGTATAAAGGCCACGTCTTCTGGGATACCGAAATTTTTCTGCTGCCTTTCCATCTCTTCACGCGTCCCCAGATCGCCCGTAGCCTGCTGCGTTATCGCTGGATCAACCTGCACGGGGCGCGGGAAAAAGCCCGTCGCAACGGCTGGCCTGGTGCGCTATTCCCGTGGGAAAGTGCTGCGAGCGGTCAGGAGGAGACGCCGGAGTTTGCCGCCATTAACATCCGAACGGGCACGCGCCAGAAGGTGGCGTCCGCGCTGGCTGAACATCATATCGTGGCGGACATTGCCTGGGCCGTCGTCGCTTACTGGCAGGCAACGCACGATGAGGCCTTTATGCGCAATGAAGGTCTGACGTTGCTGATGGAAACCGCCGCCTTCTGGATGGGGCGCGTAACGGATATCAATGGTCGTCTGGAAATCCATGACGTGATTGGACCGGACGAATACACCGAGCACGTCAACAATAACGCCTATACCAACTATCTTGCCTGGCATAACGTTGCCTGCGCTCACCAGTTTATGGCGATGTTTGGGCGCGAGGATGAAGGTTTTACGCAAAATGCCACACGGTTCCTGACGCGCTTGTGGCTGCCGGAGGCCAATTCAGACGGCGTGATACCACAGGATGACACCTTCATGGCGAAACCAGCCATTGATTTGAGTCGCTATAAAGAGAAAGCGGGTAAGCAGACCATTCTGCTCGACTATTCCCGCGCGGAAGTGAACGAGATGCAGATTCTAAAACAGGCTGATGTGGTGATGCTTAACTACCTGTTGCCAGAGCGGTTTACGTCGCAACAATGTGTTGCCAATCTCGCGTTCTACGAGCCCCGTACGATCCATGACTCTTCGTTGAGCAAGGCCATTCACGGCATTGTGACTGCCCGCTGTGGTGATATCGAAGGAGCCTATGCCTTCTGGCGTGATGGTGTCGCTATCGATCTGGGGGACGATCCTCACAGCAGTGATGACGGTATTCATGCCGCAGCCACCGGCGCGATCTGGTCCGGCGTCATTCAGGGATTTGCTGGTATGCAGATTATGGAAGGGGAACTGCATCTTGCACCGAAATTACCAGCCCACTGGCGAAGACTTGCTTTTCCGTTGCGCTGGCAGAACGCACGACTGCACGTCACGTTTGAAAATGACGTTTTAACCATCGATACCACCGCGCCCGTCACGTTAACCCTGTGGGGTAAAACAGTGTACATATCGGCGCGGCAGGTACTGACGCGTAAGGAATTTCTTGCATCTTTTAATGGGACCGCTACCACGGAGGCCAGCCATGAAGCCTGAAGCCGTTGTATTCGATCTTGATGGCGTGATCACCGATACCGCGCATTTGCACTTTCTTGCCTGGCGTACCGTGGCGCAGGAGATTGGCATTTCCATCGATGAGGCCTTCAACGAGGAACTGAAGGGAATTAGCCGCATGGAATCTTTACAACGGATCCTGCGACAGGGTGGAAAAGAGGGGGCGTTTAGCGACAAACAGTGTCTGGCGCTTGCGAGTAAAAAAAATACGCTTTACGTCCAGTCTCTGGCGTCGTTGACGCAGGACTCTCTGCTTCCCGGCATCCGCGACGTACTGGCGGAAATACGTGCGGCGAAGGTCAAAATCGGGCTCGCCTCCGTTTCCCTGAATGCGCCCGGCATATTGCATGCGCTGGGTATTCAGAACGCTTTTGATTTTTGCGCCGATGCCTCACTTATTGTCTGTTCGAAACCAGACCCGGAGATCTTCCTCGCAGCCTGCGCAGGTCTGAATGTGCGTCCTGAAGCGGCCATGGGTATTGAAGATGCCCCCGCCGGCGTTGAGGCGATCAACGCCGCGGGAATGCTATCGGTTGGGATTGGAACTGGCCTGAACCATGCGGGATTACAACTTCATTCAACGCGGGAACTGACCTGGAAATGCCTGACCGATTTCTGGGCCTCCCGGGCGTATTGTTAAGGAATTAAAAATGGCCCAACTGTCACTGAAACATATTCAGAAAATCTATGATAACCAGGTCCACGTGGTTAAGGATTTCAATCTCGACATTGAGGACAAAGAGTTCATCGTTTTCGTCGGTCCGTCAGGCTGCGGCAAATCGACGACGCTGCGCATGATTGCGGGGCTGGAAGAGATCTCCGCCGGTGAACTGGTCATTGACGGCGTTTGCATGAACGACGTGCCAGCCAAGTCTCGCGACATTGCCATGGTATTCCAGAACTATGCGCTTTATCCGCACATGACGGTCTACGACAACATGGCGTTTGGCCTGAAAATGCAAAAAATTGCGCCCGCGGTGATTGAGGAACGCGTTAACTGGGCGGCCCAGATCCTCGGTTTACGTGAATATCTCAAGCGTAAGCCGGGTGCGTTGTCGGGCGGTCAGCGCCAGCGCGTGGCGTTAGGCAGGGCGATCGTGCGCGAAGCGGGCGTCTTCCTGATGGATGAGCCGTTATCCAACCTTGATGCCAAGCTTCGCGTGCAGATGAGGGCTGAAATCAGCAAGCTGCATCAGAAGCTCAATACCACGATGATTTACGTGACCCACGATCAGACGGAAGCGATGACGATGGCTACCCGCATCGTTATCCTTAAGGATGGCATTATTCAGCAGGTGGGGGCACCGAAGCAGGTTTATAACGAACCGGCGAATATGTTTGTTGCAGGTTTCATTGGCTCACCTGCCATGAACTTTATTCGCGGCGCGCTGGACGATCGTTATTTCGTGACGGAAACGCTGCGCCTGGCGATCCCGGAAGAGACGCTCGCGGCGCTCAATAACGCGGGATATCAGCGTAAAGCCGTGGTCTTTGGGATCCGCCCGGAAGATATTCTGACGCTTCAGCACCGTGATGACGACATTGCTGCGAAAGTCAGCGTAGCCGAATTGACTGGCGCGGAGTTCATGCTCTATGCCACCGTTGGCGGGCATGAGCTGGTTGTTCGCGCTGGAGCCGCGAATGATTATGCCGCAGGGGATAATATCGGCATTCAGTTCGATATGAATAAGTGCCATTTTTTCGACGCTGAAACCGAAGCGGCTATTAGATAAGAAAGGTGTTCGCCGGAAATGAAAATTTCCGGTTTTTTTGTTTGTTACTTATAAAGGGAATATTTAATGAGTACTCTACTAAAAAGTGCTGCGCTCGTTCTGTGCGCAGGGGTTAGCTACGCACAAGCATCAGAAACAGCTAAGCAGTGGGAATTTAATATTGGTGCAATGTATGAAATTGAAAACGTCGAAGGTCAGGGCGACGATAAAGATGGATTATATGAACCTTCCGTGTGGTTTAATGCAACCTGGGATGCGTGGACGCTTTCGCTGGCAATGTATCAGGAAGGACCGGTTGATTACAGCAGTATGACCCGCGGCACCTATTTTGATCGTCCTGAATTTGAATTACGCTATCGCTTTATCGGCACCGAAGATTTTACACTCGGCCTGACCGGCGGTTTCCGTAATTATGGCTATCACTTCAAAGATGAACACGGTGCGAAAGACGGCAGCGCAAATATGCAGCGCTATAAGGTTCAGCCTGACTGGGATATTAAATTAACCGACGACTGGCGTTTTGGCGGCTGGTTTGCCATGTATCAGTTTGCCAACGATCTCGAGAAAACCGGCTATGCTGACAGCCGCGTCGAAACCGAAACGGGCTTTACATGGACTATCGACGGAACCTTTGCAGCAAAAGTGAATTACTATTTAGAACGTGGTTTTAATATGGACAGTTCTCGTAATAACGGCGAATTTTCGACGCAGGAAATTCGTGCGTATCTGCCCATTTCGTTAGGCCAGACCACGCTCACGCCTTATACCCGCCTGGGGCTTGACCGCTGGTCTAACTGGGACTGGCAGGACGATCCCGAGCGTGAAGGACATGATTTCAACCGGCTTGGTCTCCTCTACGCCTATGATTTCAACAATGGTTTATCCATGACGCTGGAATATGCCTACGAGTGGGAAAACCACGATGAAGGCGAAAGCGACCGCTTCCACTATGCGGGTGTTGGCGTAAACTATGCGTTCTGACCAACGGCGGACCAGGGGCAGTAAGCCCCTGGTTTTAGCGAAGTGAGGCAGCCAACAAAAAATGGGTATCAACAAGCACTTTTTGCGGGGCGGGATGGCCGGCAATACGCCTGAAAAGAAGATCGCAACTCTCTTCGCCCAGCTTACGGGTGGGAATATCAAACCCGCCCGGCGCTGGCGTTAAAATGAGAGACAGCATCGGGTCACTGTATCCGGCTATCACCACCTGCTCTGGGATCATTAGATTTAACTCATCCGCCGCGCGATAGAGGCTGAGTAACTTCATGCTATCGGTAGCAAATACCGCATCAGGCGGAGTGGGTGAGGATAATAATTCAAGCGCTGCCGCTAGCGCGCTCTCATGGGTATATCCTCCATCCCTGATCCAGCCCGGGGTAAGAGCAATGTTATGCTTTTCCAGGCTGGCTTTATAGCCTGCAAGACGATCAATCGAAACATGATAATCAAGCGGCGCATGCAGACAGGCAATTTTACGGCGACCATTTTTAATAAAGGTTTCCGTCAGCGTCGCGCTGTCATGAAAATTATCTGTATCGACAGAATATATATTCTGATAATTACCTTCCACTTTACCGATGACCACTACCGGTACGCCATAGGGATCCAGCGTGGTGAAAAAGGATTCATTTGCCGGTGAACTTAGCATAATGATCCCTTTGATCATCTTCTGTTTTATTTTACTTACACATTTCAGCAGATCGTCTTCACTGCTTTTTGAGGTTTGCAAAATAACATCAAAACCTTCCTCTTCCGCTTTTGCCGTAATGGCATGAAGGACATCGGAGAAAAAAGGGTTTCCGGCAGTGGTTTTGGTTGAACGGGTCGAAATAACCATAATGGCGTCGAAACCCGAAGAGGTCAGGGCACGGGCCAGTTTGTTGGGTTGATAATTTAATTCGTCAATCGCCTTCAGCACTTTTTCACGCGCTTCGGGAGAAATATTGGTTTGTTTATTCAGAACGCGGGAAACGGTTGATTTCGATACGCCCGCAACCCGTGCGATATCATAAATGGTGGGTGACATACACCTTACTCACTCCGGACTGACAGCAATGCCGTTCATCTTACTGGAGAGAAAACGGCAATAGCAATAAATAAGAATTGATAATCAACGATCTGCCCCCATTTATTGTATTCTGAAGCAATGCATTCAAGGCTTCCGGGCAACGAAGGACGGCGATGAAGCGACTTAAAAACGAACTCAATTCACTGATGAACCGCGGCGTTGACCGTCATCTGCGTCTGGCGGTAACGGGGCTGAGCCGCAGCGGTAAGACGGCGTTTATCACCGCGATGGTGAACCAGCTACTGAACCTCCACGCCGGGGCGCGCCTGCCGCTGCTGGGCGCGGTGCGGGAAGAGCGTCTGCTGGGCGTTAAGCGCGTCCCCCAGCGCGATTTTGGCATTCCACGTTTTACCTATGACGAAGGGCTGGCGCAGCTTTATGGCGATCCGCCCACGTGGCCGACGCCGACGCGAGGGGTCAGTGAAATTCGCCTTGCGCTGCGTTTCCGCTCGAATGAATCCCTGATGCGCCACTTCAAGGATACCTCCACCCTGTACCTTGAAATCGTCGATTATCCCGGCGAATGGCTACTCGACCTGCCGATGCTGGCGCAGGACTACCTCAGCTGGTCCCGGCAGATGACCGGGTTACTGCAGGGGCAGCGCGCCGAGTGGTCGGCCAAATGGCGACAGCTGTGCGAAGGCTTAGACCCGCTCGCCCCGGCCGATGAAAACCGTCTGGCGGCCATTGCCGAAGCCTGGACGGCGTATCTGCATCAGTGTAAGCAGGAAGGGCTGCACTTCATTCAGCCGGGACGTTTTGTTCTGCCGGGTGATTTAGCGGGAGCGCCGGCGCTTCAGTTCTTCCCGTGGCCGGATGTGGACGGGGCTGGCGAGTCGAAGCTGGCGCAGGCCGACAGGCACACCAACGCCGGAATGCTGCGCGAGCGTTACAATTACTACTGTGAGAAAGTGGTCAAGGGATTCTATAAAAACCACTTTCTGCGTTTTGACCGCCAGATTGTGCTGGTGGATTGCCTGCAGCCGCTTAACAGTGGGCCGCAGGCATTCAACGATATGCGCCTCGCGCTGACGCAGCTGATGCAAAGTTTTCACTACGGGCAGCGGACGCTGTTCCGTCGTCTGTTCTCACCGGTGATCGACAAACTGCTCTTTGCGGCCACAAAAGCCGATCACGTTACGGTCGACCAGCATGCCAATATGGTGTCGCTGCTGCAGCAGCTGGTGCAGGACGCCTGGCAAAACGCCGCCTTCGAAGGGATCAGCATGGATTGCCTGGGGCTCGCGTCCGTGCAGGCGACGCAAAGCGGCCTGATTGACCTCAACGGCGAGAAAATACCCGCATTGCGCGGAAACCGACTCAGCGACGGCGAACCGCTTACCGTATATCCGGGCGAAGTGCCCGCGCGGCTGCCGGGCCCGGCCTTCTGGCAGAGCCAGGGCTTCCAGTTTGAAGCCTTCCGTCCGCAGGTCATGAGCGTCGACCGGCCGTTACCGCACATCCGTCTGGATGCGGCGCTGGAGTTTTTGATTGGAGATAAATTGCGATGACGGAACCGTTAAAACCGCGTATAGACTTTACCGGAACGCTTGAGCAAGAGCAGCAGGAGGCATTTAAAACGGCGCAGACGTTCAGCGGCACGCAGGCTGATAACTTTGCCCCGGCGCTGACGGAGGAGCCTGACGTTGAGGACGGTCCAGCGGAGGCGGCCGTGGAGGCCGCGTTGCGTCCGAAGCGTAGCCTGTGGCGTAAAATGGTGACCGCGGGTCTGGCGCTGTTTGGCGCAAGCGTGATTGGTCAGGGCGTACAGTGGACGATGAATGCCTGGCAAACCCAGGACTGGGTCGCGCTGGGTGGGTGTGCCGCGGGCGCGCTGATCGTGGGGGCGGGCGTCGGGTCGGTTGCCACCGAGTGGCGTCGGCTCTGGCGTCTGCGACAGCGCGCGCATGAGCGTGACGTCGCCCGGGATCTGCTCCACAGTCACGGCACCGGTAAAGGCCGTGCGTTCTGTGAAAAGCTGGCCAGCCAGGCCGGGATCGATCAGTCGCACCCGGCGCTTCAGCGCTGGTATGCCGCCATCCATGAAACCCAGAACGATCGGGAAGTGGTGACGCTCTATTCACATATGGTTCAGCCGGTGCTGGATGCTCAGGCGCGACGCGAGATTGGCCGTTCTGCGGCGGAATCAACGCTGATGATCGCCGTCAGCCCGCTGGCGCTGGTCGATATGGCCTTTATCGCCTGGCGCAACCTGCGACTGATCAACCGTATCGCGAACCTTTACGGCATAGAACTGGGTTACTACAGCCGGCTCAGACTGTTTAAACTGGTTCTGCTCAATATCGCCTTTGCCGGTGCGAGTGAGCTGGTGCGCGAAGTGGGAATGGACTGGATGTCGCAGGATCTTGCGGCGCGTCTTTCTGCCCGTGCCGCCCAGGGTATCGGCGCCGGATTATTAACCGCACGTCTGGGGATTAAAGCGATGGAAGTCTGTCGTCCGCTGCCCTGGATCGATGGCGATAAGCCCCGGCTGGGGGATTTCAGGCGTGAACTGATCGGCCAGCTTAAAGAAACGCTCAATAAAAAACCTGCCCCGTGAGGATTTGTTCACTAATCGTGCTGGCTGTCAATATTTCTTGACAGCCATCTTCCGGATCACCGTGTTCTGACATATCATTTTACTGTTATTGGCTTAAAACGGTGAATTTCCCATGCGTCTTGAAGTCTTCTGTGAAGACCGTCTCGGTCTGACCCGCGAATTACTCGATCTTCTTGTTTTGCGTAGCATTGATTTACGTGGCATTGAGATCGATCCTGTCGGGCGAATTTACCTCAATTTTGCCGAAATTGAATTTAATACATTCAGTAGCCTGATGGCGGAAATCCGCCGTATCGCTGGCGTTACGGATGTACGCACCATTCCCTGGATGCCGTCTGAGCGTGAGCACCTGGCGTTGAGCGCGCTGCTGGAAGCCATGCCGGAGCCGTTCCTCTCCCTGGATTTGAAAAGTAAAGTAGAGCGCGTTAACCACGCGAGCTGCCAGCTTTTCGCACAGAGCCAGGAGAAGCTGAGCAATCACAACGCCGCGCAGCTGATCCCCGGTTTCAACTTCCAGCGCTGGCTGGACAGCAATCCGCAGAACACCCATAGCGAGCATGTGGTGATTAACGGCCAGAATTTCCTGATGGAGATCACGCCGGTCTATCTGAAAGGGGAAGGGAATACCCGCGTGTTGACCGGGGCGGTGATCATGCTGCGGTCGACGTTACGCATGGGCCGTCAGCTGCAGAACATTTCCAGCCAGGATGTGGGCGCCTTTAGCCAGATTATTGCCGTCAGCCCGAAAATGCGCCATGTCGTTGACCAGGCGCGCAAGCTTGCAAGCCTGACCGCGCCGCTGCTGATTACCGGCGATACCGGCACCGGGAAAGACCTGCTGGCGCACGCCGTGCACCTGGCGAGCCCGCGTGCGGCAAAACCGTATCTGGCGCTGAACTGCGCCTCTATCCCGGAAGATGCCGTTGAAAGCGAGCTGTTTGGTCATGCTCCGGAAGGCAAGAAAGGGTTCTTCGAGCAGGCGAACGGTGGCTCGGTGCTGCTGGACGAGATCGGCGAAATGTCGCCGCGCATGCAGGCTAAGCTGCTGCGTTTCCTGAACGACGGAACGTTCCGCCGCGTCGGTGAGGATCACGAAGTGCATGTGGACGTGCGGGTCATTTGCGCCACCCAGAAAAACCTGGTCGAACTGGTGCAAAAGGGGATCTTCCGCGAGGATCTCTATTACCGCCTCAACGTCCTGACGCTGAATATTCCCCCGCTGCGCGATTGTCCGCAGGACATCATGCCGTTAACGGAGCTGTTTGTGGCCCGCTTTGCCGACGAGCAGGGGGTTCCGCGTCCGAAGCTTTCTGCCGATCTCGGTACGGTGCTGATGCGCTACGGCTGGCCGGGCAACATTCGTCAGCTTAAGAACGCCGTCTATCGTGCGCTGACTCAGCTCGAAGGCTATGAACTGCGTCCGCAGGATATCCTGTTGCCTGATTACGACGCCGGGACGGTATCGGTAGGCGAAGAGGCAATGGAAGGTTCGCTGGACGACATCACCAGCCGTTTCGAGCGCTCGGTACTGACGCAGCTGTATCGCAGCTATCCCAGCACCCGCAAGCTGGCAAAACGTCTTGGCGTCTCGCACACCGCGATTGCGAATAAGCTCCGCGAGTACGGTTTGAATCACAAGAAGGGTGACGAATAACAAAAAGCCTCTGTAGAGAGGCTTTTTTACTATCCGCTTATTCCTTCGCCAGAGGCGTGGTCACGATTTCGGTTTTTGCCTCTCCCTGAATCGACGCAATACGGCTTTCGACGTCTTTTACCTGCTGCGGGCTGTGAAGCAGGGTATAGGTCAGGTCAAACTGCGCGCTGGCGCCAGGCTGCAGCTGCTTAACGCGCTTCTGCTCGCGCTCAATGGTGACGGGGTAGGCGTAGCTGGTGCCTGGCTCAATACCCGTGACATAACCCTGCTTCAGCGTGTCGGTATTTTTCCATAAGGTCAGCACGGGCAGCTGGCGGGTATCAAACTGGATTGACGCGCCTTTATCGCCGGCTTTATTGACCACGGCCGCGATCGTTTCATGGTTGTTGTCCGCAAGCGGTTTGATGTTAAAGACCATCTCATCAAAGCCTTTTGTCGGCCCGGCATAGGTTTGCCAGTCGTTAACGCCCGCTTTGGCGTAGTCATTGAACGGGCTCACGCTCTCCGCCGGCGCAAGGAAACGTGCGCCTTCTTCGAGGATCGGCGTCCCGAAGTTGCTGTGATAGATGATCTGGTAATCATGAGGGTAATCTGCATGGTTTGTCAGCACATCGTGCAGGCTGAACTGGTTGGTTCCAGGTACGTAACGTAGCTCTGTCATGGTTTGCAGATCCGCTTTTTTAAACGTGCTCTCTTTGATCAATCCCCGCACGCGGATTTCATGCGGGGCGGTATCTGCAACCTCGACCTCAACCTGCGATACAGGGGTATTGCCGGCCTTGCCGTGAAGGGTATAAATCTGTCCGTCAGCGGTGACAGGGTGTCCCGTCCACTCATAGCCACAGCGCACCATCATCTCGTTGAAACCATCCAGCCAGCCAAGACCGTTTCGGCTTTCCAGATTGATATAAGCCGGGTTCACAACCTCTTTGACGGGTGAGTTCCACCCCAGCCTGGTGCCAAACCCTTCAACGTGCAGAAGGTTCATCCCGCGCGTTGGGCTAAGAGTAATGGTCAGGCCGTCTTTGCTGCTTATAATGATGACTTTGCTGCCTTCCTGTTTACCGCCGTGTAAGACTTTTTGCTCAATGCTGAACGTTTGATCTTTAACATTCAGCTCATCGCTGGAAATTTTCCAGTTTCCTTTTTCTACGCTGCTTTCAGCACTTGTCAGCACCCAGGTTTTTGCCGCCGCATGGCCAGAAGCCAGTACCGCAAGGAGCGTGAAAGCGAGTTTGATCTTCATGTTTTATCCTTTTTGCTGAAACGATTATTTTCTTTCGTAAGCAAATCTAATGTTTAGACAGAAAGGGAAATGTGATGAGCTTCACTGGAGGAAAAAACAGGCAATTTTAACGATAATAGTGTGTTAAGGGTCACATTAATGTTGGGTACATTGGTTTTTGTTACACAATTAATGTGATTTTATATTATTTATGCTTTAACGATTCAGCTCGGCGGTAATAAAAAACCCCGCCGTGGCGAGGTTGATAATTAATTGTATAGAATGCTCAGTACTTATTATGCTTTCAGCACGTCCAGCGCGGCAGCGTAGTCCGGCTCGGTGGTGATTTCGTTAACCAGTTCGCTGAAGACGACAGTGTCGTTTTCATCAAGAACCAGTACGGCACGTGCTGCCAGACCTTTCAGAGGGCCTTCCGCGATGCTGACGCCGTATTTCTCGAGGAAATCCGCGCTGCGCAGGGTGGAGAGGGTAATGACGTTGCTCAGGCCTTCGGCACCGCAGAAACGGGACTGGGCAAACGGCAGGTCAGCGGAAATGCACAGCACAACGGTGTTGTCCATTTCAGTCGCCAGCTGGTTGAATTTACGCACGGATGCAGCACAAACGCCGGTATCAATGCTTGGGAAAATGTTCAGCACTTTGCGTTTACCCGCATACTGAGCCAGTGTGACGTCAGACAGATCTTTAGCCACCAGAGTAAAAGCCTGCGCTTTGCTGCCAGCCTGCGGAATGGAACCTGCAACAGCAACCGGGTTGCCCTGGAAATGAACGAGTTGTGACATAGATATCTTCCTGTTTACATATAGTTAACGTCGGGGCTAGTGTATGCCATCAGCGGATAACACGGCAAACCAAATTTTTCGCCTTTCCGGGCCGCAAGGAGTCAGTGATGAGAAGCGTTAAGGTCTATGAAGAAGCCTGGCCATTGCATACCCCGTTTGTGATCTCCCGCGGCAGCCGAAGTGAAGCCAGCGTGGTCGTGGTTGAAATCGAAGAAGAGGGATTTAAAGGCGTCGGGGAATGTACGCCTTACCCGCGCTATGGGGAAAGTCTTGCATCAGTGATGGCGCAGATCATGACCCTGGTACCTGAGCTGCAAAAAGGGCTGACGCGCGAGGCGCTTCAGCCGCGTTTACCCGCCGGCGCGGCGCGCAACGCCATCGACTGCGCGCTCTGGAACCTTGAGGCCGCAAAGCAGCAAAAATCGCTGACGTCATTGCTGAGCGTGGCGCTGCCGCAATCGGTCGTCACCGCGCAAACGGTCGTGATTGGTGAGCCGGAGCAGATGGCAGCTAGCGCAAAAGCGCTGTATGACGCCGGGGCTACGCTGTTAAAAGTGAAGCTCGACGATCGCCTGATCAGCGAGCGGATGGTCGCCATTCGCTCGGCGGTTCCCTCAGCCACGCTGATTGTTGACGCCAACGAGTCATGGCATCCCGAAGGGCTTGCCGCGCGATGTCAGCTGCTGGCTGACCTCGGCGTGGCCATGCTGGAACAGCCTCTGCCGGCGAAGGACGATGCGACGCTGAAGAATTTTATCCACCCGCTGCCCGTCTGTGCGGATGAAAGTTGCCATACCCGCGCGAATTTGAGCGAGCTTAAGGGCAGCTATGACATGGTCAACATTAAGCTCGACAAGACCGGAGGGCTGACGGAAGCGCTGGCCCTGGCGGCGGAAGCTCAGGCGCAGGGTTTTTCACTGATGCTGGGATGTATGCTCTGCACGTCCCGGGCGATCGGCGCGGCGCTGCCGCTGGTCAATCAGGTCCGCTTCGCCGATCTGGATGGCCCGACGTGGCTGGCGGTTGACGTTTCACCGGCGCTCGATTTCACCAGCGGCGTGCTTCATCTCTGAGGCTGCCAGCGCAGAAGCTCCATCATGGCTTTCAGGTATTTTTCGCTGGCTTCGTCAGAGGAGATCGGCGGGAATTCAGCGGTGATACAGGGCAAGCTCAAATCGGCGCACCAGCTGCCGAATGAACCGGGTGTTTCATAGCCAACGCTGGTGACGAGCGGCAGGGCGAACGCCTGTGCCAGCCAGGCGCCCAGCTCGGAGTGGCGCGGATCTTCAATACACGCCAGCGGATCGTGGAAGGAGACAACCCAGGCAGGGTGAATCTTATGGATAAGCTGGCACAGCGCCTGCGTTTCCGGCTCCGAGCCGGGTTTGTCTCCCGTCAGCAGGACCACGTCCCGCTCCTCGGCGGAGCTGTTCCAGCGATATACCGTTTCCCCGGCGCGCCAGTTTGCTGCCGGAAAATTACGGTTCAGGTCGACTCCTCTCGCATTAGCCCGTAATCCAAGCTGACAGCCGTCCGGATTCACGGCAAGAATGACGTGATGGCGTCGCAGTGCAGGGGTGAGCGTGCGCAGCGCGCACGAGAGCGTGACGACGGACGAATTCTCATCCCCGTGGGTGCCGGCAACGATCAAACCGCTGTCGCGATTGGCATCGGGTGCCGGGAACCAGATCAGCGATGCGCCTAAGAATGAGCGGCCATATTGCTCAGCGCCCGGCGGAAAGGCGCCGCGTTCCGCTCGTGGTCGGGTGGTTGCCATATGAAATCCTGTTAAAGAAGTCTCTACTGGCAGTGTTGTGCAAAACCCGCGGTTAATCAAATAGTTTCCATAACGGCTTAGAATTGCCTTAAATCACTATTCAGGAGTAAGGTATTTGCAATTCTCTTTGTCGAAACAAATAATTACGCATCTGCTTGTTACCTGAATTCATTAAAGGGGATCCTATGAAGCATCCTGTTTCGCGTCTTTTCGCCGCACTGTTCCTGTGCGGACTCTCTACACTCTCGTACGCTGCTGATGTGCCACAAGGCACGGTACTGGCGCAAAAACAGGAGCTGGTCAGACACATTAAAGACGAACCGGCTTCGCTCGACCCGGCGAAAGCGGTGGGGCTGCCGGAGATTCAGGTGATTCGCGATCTTTTCGAAGGGCTGGTGAATCAGAACGAGAAAGGGGAACTGACCCCGGGCGTGGCGACGCGCTGGCAGAGCAACGATAACCGTATCTGGACGTTCACCCTGCGCGATAATGCGAAATGGTCTGACGGTACGCCGGTTACCGCGCAGGATTTTGTCTACAGCTGGCAGCGTCTGGTTGACCCGAAAACGACCTCTCCGTTTGCCTGGTTTGCCGCGCTGGCGGGTATCAACAACGCGCAGGCCATCATTGACGGTAAAGCGGCGCCTGATACCCTGGGCGTGACGGCGGTGGATGCCAGAACGTTACGCGTCCAGCTGGACAAACCGTTGCCGTGGTTTAGCAACCTGACGGCAAACTTTGCCTTCTATCCGGTGCAAAAAGCGAACGTCGAAAGCGGTAAAGAGTGGACGCGTCCGGGAGCGTTGGTCGGTAATGGGGCATACGTTCTGAACGACCGCGTGGTGAATGAAAAGCTGGTTGTCGTGCCGAATACTCACTACTGGGACAATGCGAAAACCGTCCTGCAAAAAGTGACCTTCATTCCGATTAATCAGGAATCGTCCGCCACGAAACGCTATCTGGCAGGGGATATTGATATTACCGAATCGTTCCCGAAAAACATGTATCAGAAGCTCCTGAAGGAGATCCCAGGACAGGTCTATACGCCGCCTCAGCTCGGCACTTACTACTATGCGTTCAACACGCAAAAGGGCCCGACGGCCGATTCACGGGTCCGTCTTGCGCTGAGTATGACTATCGATCGCCGCATTATGGCGGAAAAGGTCTTAGGTACAGGCGAGAAGCCGGCCTGGCATTTCACCCCTGACGTGACGGCGGGCTTCACGCCTGAACCTTCACCGTTCGAACAGATGTCTCAGCAGGAGCTGAATGCGCAGGCGAAAACCTTGCTGCAGGCCGCAGGCTACGGTCCTCAGCGCCCGCTGAAGCTGACCCTGCTGTACAATACCTCGGAAAACCACCAGAAAATTGCGATTGCGGTGGCGTCCATGTGGAAGAAAAACCTCGGTGTGGATGTCAAACTGCAAAACCAGGAGTGGAAAACCTATATCGACAGCCGCAATACCGGCAATTTTGATGTGATCCGCGCGTCATGGGTGGGGGATTACAACGAGCCCTCGACCTTCCTGTCCCTGCTGACCTCCACCCACAGCGGCAATATCTCGCGTTTCAACGACCCGGCTTACGATAAGATCATTCACCAGGCGACGCTGGAAAGCACGGCGAAAGCGCGTAATACGGACTACAACATGGCGGAGAAAATCCTCATGGAAAAAGCACCTATCGCGCCCATTTACCAGTACACCAACGGTCGTCTTATTAAGCCCTGGGTGAAAGGTTATCCTATTAATAACCCGGAAGACGTGGCGTATAGCCGGACGATGTATATTGAGAAGCACTGACGAGCCCGGATTCTACGGTAACTATCGTTAAGAAGAGTAACATTGTGAACTGGCGCATCTGGCGCCAGTTGTTTTTTATTCCCGAAAAGTGTCTGTTTCAAAAATAATCGCATGGATAAATTATGACGGATGAAAAGAAAGACAAACCCTCATTTCCGGCAGGCTTAGGTATTATGGATAAAATCTGGGAATGGCAGTGGATTATACGCTTCATCTATATTGTCCTTTTCGCCGATCTGGCGCTGCTGGCTTACAGCGGACAGGGGATTTTGACCTGGCCCGTACAGGCCATTAGCTGGACCGAACATCTTGGCTTCTTCTGCGTCGCGCTGGCGGCTCTGGGGCTGATAGCCACAACCCTTATGCCCGTTGTCGCTAATGTCTTCAGGCAAGTGCTGAATGCGATCGTATACAGCAGCATCTTCCCGGATATTCTTCGCCCGCAGAGCGATTACCAGAAACACCCCGGTGAGGTGCCCTCAAGGGAAGTGCTTGATTTAGCGTTGAAAGAGAACAATCAGTTTTTACTTAATTACTATGAAAAACATGATTCCGCCTGGCGCAGTAAATTCAGTGAAAGATTCAAAGTTGGCGATTTACTTTTTGGTATCCTGTTTTTCATGATACTTGATTACCATCCGCACTGGTTCAGTCACGCTCAGCATTCCTTAGCAAGGGACATTTTCAATCTGGGCGATGATGAGGGCTTTATTATCTTCGCTATCATCCTCATCACTGTATTTAGCGCCCTGATGAATATCTGGTTCGGCAAGTGGGACTGGGGGCACATTTATTATCCGCCGCTGTACCGTAAAAAAGAAGAAGCGCGAAGAAAACAGCGCGAGATGGAAGCAGAATGGCGTCGGCAGGAGCGATGAATATTGTCTTGTGAATCTGCGCCCGCCCAGGCTGAGCTGGCGGGAGCAGGTATTGCTATTCTAACAGCGCATTAAACTTCGCCAGCCACTGCGGATGGGCGGGCCAGGCGGGGGCGGTCACCAGGTTGCCGTCTACGTGAGCCTGATCGATGCCGATACTGGCGTAGTGTCCACCGCTGAGCCGGACCTCAGGGGCGCAGGCCGGATAGGCACTACAGGTTCGTCCTTTCAGTATGCCAGCGGCAGCGAGCAGCTGCGGGCCGTGGCATACCGCTGCGATCGGTTTACGCGCGGCGTCAAATGCCTGTATCAGCTTTAACACCTCCTCATTTAATCGCAGATATTCGGGCGCTCGTCCGCCGGGGATGAGCAGCGCGTCGTAGTCCTGCTCCTTAACAGTGGAAAAGTCGGCATTGAGGATAAAACGGTGGCCGGGTTTTTCGCTGTAGGTCTGGGCGCCGTCAAAGTCATGGATCGCCGTCATGATGTAGTCGCCCTTCGGTTTGTCGGGGCATACCGCATCCACCTGGTGGCCAACCATCTGTAACGCCTGAAAAGGGACCATGGTTTCGTAATCTTCGGCGTAATCGCCAACCAGCATCAGGATCTTCTTGCTCATCATTCCTCACCTTTATCAATAACGATGATTAAGATATAGCCTGGCGTGGCAGAATTGCGGAAATAAAAAAGCCCGTCAGAGAACGGGCAACATAAGCAAGTGAATAAGTGATTCGTTATCAACGTTGTTGGAGGATAACGCCGCGTATCTTACGCGGCGGGCGGTAATACCGGAACCTGACAAATTCGGTAGGTGAAACAAGAAATTAAACATGCGTTACAGTGCGTCGAAGGTGGGGTAAAGGCTATTTTCAAGAAACTCGACGAGATACCAGATTTCACCGCTAAAGATAAACCAGAAACCAAATATAATAAGGAATAAAATAATTATGGTGAGTATTATTTCTGTTTTTCCCATTGGAGATTTTACCCACCTACGTCATTTTATTCGAGGTGGCATTGTAGCGGGGCTTTTCCGGATACACCAGTTTCATGCAGCAAGGACTTTATTGCGTCCGTCATTTTTAGCACGATACAGCGCATCGTCGACACGCTTGAACAGCTCATCAATACTCTCTCCCTGGTTATGCCGCGCCACGCCAATGCTGACGGTAAACCGAGGCAAGCCCGGGATCGTGATACGCGCAACTGCCGCTCGGATCGACTCCGCAATCTCAAGCGCCGCGTCGAGAGAGGTGTGCGGCAGCAGGATGACGAACTCTTCTCCACCCCAGCGGAACACCATGTCGTCTTTCCGACTACAGGCTTCAAGTGTTCGGGAGAGGGCGATAAGCACCTCATCGCCTTTCAGATGACCGAACAGATCGTTGATGTTCTTGAAACGATCGGTGTCCACCAGCAGCAGGCTAAACTGCTGTTGTGCAGGAAGTTGATTCAGGCTGCTTTGATCGGTAATGGCGTAGAACTGGCGACGGTTGAGTAATCCGGTCATGGAGTCCCGTAAAGCCGCGTGTTCCAGCTGCTGCTCCAGTCTTTTTTGCTCGGTGATATCGTGGATGATGCACAGCATCAGCTTGTCACCGTAAATCTCAATGGGCCCTGCATACGTCTGAACATGGCGCGTGGAGCCGTCGGCAAGACGATGAACGAAGTTGAGCGGCTTATGACCGCCGGGCAACGCGGCAATTTCAGTCATTATGGGCATCACATCTCGCCCCAGGGTATTTATTTCCCAGGTATGTTTAGTGCACATACTCTCATGTGAATAACCGTAAAAATTGAGTGCGGCCAGGTTAGCATCGACGATTTGGCCGTCGCGCGCAGGATCGATTAACAGCATCGGGGCGCTGTTGGTGAGAAAAAAACGCGCGTAAAATCCCTGTTTTTTGCGCTGATAGGTGGCGGAGCGGCTGGCCTTCAATCCGGAGACGACTTGCGGGGAGATCCCCTCAAAGACGATCGCATCACCCCAGGGCGCGTAGTGGGCAAGCGAGAGACGACAGCTTAACGGCGCGTCGTGTCCATCCCGGCTGATTGTCCAGATTTCGATGATTTCCTGCTCTGTTTTCAATTCAGGAACATACATCGACAGGAGGGTTTGTGCATTTGCGGAATAGGTCCCTTTGCGCAGCAGGTCGAGAGTTTTATCTCCCATGAGCTGCGTTGCGGACATATTCGCAAAAATAATCTGTTCCGACACGGGTGAAATGAGCCACACGGGTGTTTTAATTACATTCAACGCATCAAAACAAGGTTGCGACATAGGCGTTTCCTGTTCATCGGCACGATGTGCCTGACTGTCATGGCAGAATGAACTCGCGTGTACTCCTTTGAAACATACTCTACTTAACCCCGTCAGGCATGATTTTTTTGTGAAATAAATGCGGGGTCCGTTTGAATTTTATTAATAGGTATAATTTGCTTATCTGAGTTTTTCTGCAGCAGAAGCCACGGCACCTGTTCGGCAGGTAATGGCCGGGAGAAAAGGTACCCCTGCAGATAGTCGCAGCCGAGACGGGTGAGGACCGCCTGCTGTTCTTCCGTTTCGATCCCTTCTGCCACAACATTCATCTCCATGGTTCGGGCAATACTCATAATGGTTTCGACCAGCTTGTAGCTTTTTTCATTTTCCAGCATCGACGTGACAAAGCTTCTGTCGATTTTAAGCTCTTTTGCCGGAAGCACGCTCAGCATCAGCAGGTTGGAATAGCCCGTGCCAAAATCATCAATCGAGACGACGATCCCCGCACGATTAAACGCATCCAGCAGCTCAATGCTGCGGTCGAGGTTTTTAAGCGCGGTGCTTTCCGTCACCTCGAGGATCAGCCTGGCGGGCGACAGGCTGTATTTTTCCAGCATCGACGAGACGATATGGAAGATGTCCGGCTGTTCGAACTGGACGGGGGACAGGTTGAGCGACAGCGTCCACTGGCTGAAACCTTGTTCAGTCCAGAAATGAAGCTGTCGGCACGCCGCTTCAATCGCCCAGTTCCCCACAGGTATGATTAAGCCTGTTTGTTCCAGCGAAGGGATAAACAGGTTAGGCAGTAAAACGCCTTGCTCAGGATGCCGCCAGCGCAGAAGGGCCTCAAAACCATGAATAGTCTTATCTTCCGCATGCCAGGTTGGCTGGTACCACAGTTCAAACTGATCGCGCTCAAGCGCCTGGGAAAGTTCCTGTAGAAAACCGGGTTTAGCCGGGACAGCGGTTGACATCTCGGTTCTGTAAACGGCCCAGCCATTGCGACCCTCTTCTTTGACGTGATGTAGCGCTGCGTCCGCCTTGAGTTTCAGCTCATGCAGCGTTTCGCCATCATGAGGATAGAGGCTGACACCCGCGCTGATTGTTGTGCTAAGCGTATGTCCGCAGAGCGAAAGCGGACGCCGCATATCGTCCAGCAGTGCGGTGAGCAGGGCGTTGAGCTTGTCGTCGTCACATTCAGGCACCAGCAGGATAAAGGCGTCTCCGCCCAGCCTTGCCAGGGTCATCTCACGCGTGAGCCGGGCCGTGATGCGCTGGGCAACGGTGATTAATAGCTCATCCCCGACGCTGTGACCCCAGGTATCGTTTACGCGCTTGAAGTGATCGACATTCAGGAAAATGACGGCAAATGGCTTTTTGCTCAGCAGCGCGCTGCGCAGACAATCCTGCATGCGGATATCCATCTGATGGCGGTTTGCGAGCCCGGTAAGTGCGTCAAAGCGCGCCTGTAGCTCAAGCTGGCGATTGAGCTGCCGCAGGTTATCCGTCAGCCGGCCGGTGCGCCAGTGAGAATCGATAAGCGAAATAATTAACATCACGCCGAGCAGGCAGAGCGTGGTGACCGACACCCAGATGGATAACCCCAGCTCGCCGATCCCGCCGGGGAGGGTGTGCGACATTTCCTGAAACTGCGCGGCACTCATGCCGGTATAGTGCATCGCGCAAATGGCCGTGCCCATGACGAAGGCCGCGAGAAGGCGATCGATAAAGACCCCTTTGTGTTTATCCCGCAGACGGAAAGCCAGCCACAGCGCCGCGCCGGAGGCAATAACGGCAATGACCACGGACAATGCCACAAGGCGTCGATCCCAGATGATGCTCCCGTCCAGCATCAGGGCAGCCATACCGATGTAGTGCATAGAGACTACGCCCGCGCTCAGGATCGTGGTGGCAAGGATCAGTCGTAAGGGAGAGAGTTTTTTTCCCGTGACGGCAATATTAATGGCAGTGGTCGAGGCAACCACCGCGACGCCCAGTGACGTAAGGGTTAACCACAGGTCGTAGCTCATCATCATTGGCATTTGCATGGACAGCATGCCGATGAAATGCATCGACCAAATTCCGATGCCCAGCGTGACCCCTCCGGCAATGCGCCAGAACAGGGCAGCCCTGCGGCCGGAAAGCGGTATTTTTCCGGCGCTGTCCAGCGCCACAAAGGAGGCAATAAAAGCCACCAGATAAGAGATAGCGATCAACACAGGGTCCCACGATATATTGAGCATTATGCAATCCCACGCCTCAGAGGGTTACCGATTTCGCCTGCCGGCACATCTTAATCTGGCAGCGAACATGCGCATTCAAACAATATGAGTTATTTATCGTGAAAAATGACCGGTCATATTAATACTCTACAGCTTATTAAGAATATAAAATATATTCTCGTTGTTAACGTATTAAGCACTGCTAAACAAAAACGAATAACAGTAGCAAAGCGCCTTAAATATGAGGGCGATCGTATCATCTCACCGCAGAGAATGGTATCGCTTCACATGGCCGGAGACCAGTATCGCAGCATGCCGGGAATAACATTTTCACTAATACGCTCTTTTTGTCTGACTTAAGCAAAATCTCAGGTTGCTAACGGCGAAACAAAAAACAAGCGTCGTTTGCGAGGAAAAACCGCTGCGCCAATGCTATAAGTCTAAATGCCGACCAAAATATAAAACGTGGATATCATCATGCTAAAAAATATTAGTGTCAGGACCTTTATTATCGGGTTCCTTTTATCTCTATTTTTGGTAAATGCAGGTGTCGTTGTTCTATTTTCCAGCAATTCCTCTCTCTTTATTTCCCTTAACGTAATCAACTTCGTTGCGCTATTTTTGCTCTGGCTCTATATGACGAAGTATCTTGTGACGCCGATCAATACGGTGAAGAAAAGCATCGAAGAGGTGACCGCGGGCAACCTGGGAGTGTCTATTCCCGAGTTTGGCAACAACTGTGCGGGTCGACTCATCCCGGGGATCAATAGCCTTTCCGGCAACATTGCTACGCTGGTGCGCGAGATCAGGGCGTCATCGCAAACCGCGATGACCTTATCGGACCAGCTCTCGCAACGTAGCGCGCAGCTTTCGGTGAAAACCGAGCAGCAGTCTGCATCTTTAGTGCAAACCGCAGCCAGCATGGAACAAATGGCGGCGAGCACTAAAAACAATGCCGATAACACCCGTCTGGCGAGCGAGCAGGCCAATGTCGCGACGCTGCAGGCGCGCAAGGGCGGAGAGCTGATGGGGCAGGTCGCCACCAATATGCAGTCCATTACTGAATGCGCACAGCAGATGACGGAGATTATTTCGCTGATCGACGGCATTGCATTCCAGACGAATATCCTGGCACTCAACGCGGCCGTTGAGGCGGCGAGGGCGGGAGATCATGGAAAGGGGTTTTCTGTGGTCGCGGAAGAGGTCAGAAACCTGGCGCACCGCAGCGCAGAGGCGGCGAAAAATATCAAAACGCTGATTGAAGTGACCAGCAATAACGTTACGCAGGGCGTTACCGTGGTGTCACAGGCGGAGAAGAATATGCAGGAAATCGTGACGGGCTCCGGGAACGTCAGCCGGCTGATGGACGACATTTCCGCGTCGACGTCAGAACAGGAGAAAGGCATTTCTCAGATCACGCTGGCGCTCTCGGAGCTGGAGCGGGTCACGCAAAGTAACGTGGCGATGGCAGAAGAGCTCAACGGTTCCTCTGATGTATTGCGTAATCAGGTGATTGAGCTGCAGGCCCGAACGCGTAATTTCAGACTTGATCAGGGCTCTTCTTCCTCATTACATGGCGGCTCGCCAACCTTCCTTCACCGGCCAGAACACTCTCTCTGATTGAACCTCAAAGCCTGGCGTGCCGGGCTTTTTTTTCGCCTCTCGTCAGCATGTTCATTTCCTGAGCGATTTCAGCGTGATGGGAAACATAGTTGTTGCTTAAGCCCTGATGGAGGCTAGACTGACACCGGAAGAGTTAAAAAGGTGGAGGCGCTGTGGAAAGCATTAAAGGATCTGAACTAAACGTTCCTGACGCAGTTTTTGCGTGGGTGCTGGATGGTCGCGGCGGTGCACGACCGCTGGAAGATAATGATGTGATCGATAATGCGCATCCCTGCTGGCTACATCTGAACTACACCCACACGGACAGCGCTGACTGGCTGGCCTCGACCCCGCTTTTACCTAATAACGTGCGCGATGCGCTGGCGGGTGAGAGCCTGCGTCCCCGCGTGAGCCGAATGGGTGACGGTACGCTGATCACCCTCAGATGCATTAACGGCAGCACGGATGAGCGTCCGGATCAGCTGGTTGCGATGCGTGTCTATATGGACGATGGGCTGATTGTCTCCACCCGGCAGCGTAAAGTCCTGGCGCTGGATGACATCGTGAACGATCTGAAAGAGGGTACCGGGCCAACCGACTGCGGCAGCTGGCTGGTGGACGTGTGTGACGCGCTTACGGATCACGCGAGCGAGTTCATCGAAGAGCTGCACGACAAAATCATCGACCTGGAAGATAACCTGCTCGATCAGCAGATCCCACCCCGCGGTTTTCTTGCCCTGCTGCGTAAGCAGCTGATTGTGATGCGCCGCTATATGACGCCGCAGCGCGATGTTTATGCGCGTCTGGCCAGCGAAAGGCTCGCCTGGATGAATGACGATCAGCGGCGCAGAATGCAGGATATCGCCGACAGACTGGGCCGCGGGCTGGATGAAATTGATTCCTGTATTGCCAGGACGGCGGTGATGGCGGACGAAATCGCGCAGGTCATGCAGGAGTCGCTGGCGAGAAGAACCTACACGATGTCCCTGATGGCGATGGTATTTTTGCCGAGCACGTTTCTTACCGGGCTGTTTGGCGTTAACCTGGGCGGAATTCCAGGCGGTGCGTATCGCTACGGCTTTACCGCGTTTTGCGTCATGTTAGTTGTTTTGATTGGTGGTGTTGCATGGTGGTTGCATCGTAGTAAATGGCTGTAAATTTACGCTTTTTTCACCTTTTACAGAGTTCAAAACGCTCTTTTAATTGAGCGAAGTCAATAAAACTCTGCCCTGTAAGGTGCAATATTACTCCCGCAGGTGAATGCAACGTCAAGCGATGGGCGTTGCGCTCCATATTGTCTTACTTCCTTTTTTGAATTACTGCATAGCACAATTGATTCGTACGACGCCGACTTCATAGTCGGCTTTTTTTTGCCTCCTGATTCTCAACGTCTACCCTAAAAGGGATGACAGCAAATTCTGGAGGGAATGATGAGCATCCTTAGCGCTCTGCTACTGCCACAATGGCGTCAATCCGATCCCATCCCCACCGATCCGGTGCCGATGCCCGATCCCATCCCGCGTCCTCAGCCGATGCCCGACCCGCCGCCAGATGAAGAACCGATTAAATTGTCGCATCGGACCGCGAGATCTGCGAGGATACGCGCCATCTGACCGCAAAGATGACCACGAGAGACTACTGTGACCGCTTTTTCTACCCTAAATGTTCTGCCCGCCGCCCAACTCGATAACCTCAACGAGTTGGGTTACCTCACGATGACGCCCGTCCAGGCGGCCGCCTTGCCCGCTATCCTTGAAGGCCGTGACGTGCGCGTACAGGCGAAAACGGGCAGTGGGAAAACGGCGGCATTTGGCCTTGGCCTGTTGCAGCATATCGATGCGGCGCTTTTTCAGACCCAGTCTCTGGTGCTGTGTCCGACCCGCGAGCTGGCGGACCAGGTCGCGGGCGAACTGCGTCGTCTGGCGCGTTTCCTGCCTAACACCAAGATTTTAACCCTCTGCGGCGGGCAGCCGTTCGGCGCGCAGCGTGATTCACTCCAGCATGCGCCGCATATTATTGTCGCGACGCCCGGCCGCCTGCTGGATCACCTGCAAAAAGGCACCGTCTCGCTGGATGCGTTACAAACGCTGGTGATGGATGAGGCAGACCGGATGCTGGATATGGGCTTCAGCGATGCGATTGACGAGGTGATCCGTTTCGCACCGGCCAATCGTCAGACGCTGCTGTTCTCTGCGACCTGGCCAGAAGCTATCGCCGCTATCAGCGGGCGCGTGCAGAAAAACCCGCTCACCATTGAAATCGACAGCGTAGATGCGCTGCCCGCCATCGAACAGCAGTTCTTTGAAACCTCGCAACAGGGAAAAATTGCGCTCCTGCAGAAGCTGCTGAGCCAGCATCAGCCCGCGTCCTGCGTGGTGTTCTGTAACACGAAGAAAGACTGTCAGTCCGTTTGTGATGCCCTGAATGCCGCCGGACAGAGCGCATTGTCACTTCACGGCGATCTGGAACAGCGCGATCGCGATCAGACGCTGGTCCGTTTCGCCAACGGCAGCGCCCGCGTGCTGGTTGCCACCGATGTTGCCGCGCGCGGCCTGGATATTAAATCGCTTGAGCTGGTCGTGAACTATGAGCTGGCGTGGGATCCTGAAGTCCACGTTCACCGTATTGGCCGTACCGCGCGCGCGGGAAACAGCGGCCTGGCCATCAGCTTCTGCGCGCCGGAAGAGGCGCAGCGCGCCAACATTCTCTCTGAGATGCTGCAGATTAAGCTGAGCTGGATGAATCCCCCTGCCGGCGTCAGCCTGGTGCCGCTGGAGGCTGAAATGGCGACGCTGTGTATCGATGGCGGTAAAAAAGCCAAGATGCGTCCTGGTGATGTATTAGGTGCGCTGACCGGGGATGTCGGTCTGGACGGGGCGGATATCGGTAAGATTGCGGTCCACCCGGCACATGTCTATGTGGCGGTTCGCCAGGGTGTTGCCCACAAGGCATGGAAGCAGCTACAAAACGGGAAAATCAAAGGTAAAACCTGCCGCGTACGTCTGCTGAAATAAGGAATGGCGCGTCTCAGAAGGTCCTTCTGAGACGCTAATCGCTTACTTCACTTCAAGCACGTTCAGACGCAACTCTTCAAACTGATTGTCATCGTCTTCCGGCTGCCAGCCTGCAGGCTGCATAGGGATATCTTCCCGATCAAAGGCCAGATCGCCGCCATTCACCACGTCTGAATCGTGGTTGATGCCTTTGAAGTCGAACAGCTCAACGTCCGCGAGATGTGAAGGGACGACGTTCTGCATCGCGCTGAACATGGTTTCGATACGACCCGGATAACGCTTATCCCAGTCGCGCAGCATGTCGCCAATCACCTGACGCTGCAGGTTCGGCTGAGAGCCGCAGAGGTTACATGGAATGATCGGGAAACCTTTAGCCTGAGAGAAACGCTCAATGTCTTTTTCGCGGCAGTAGGCAAGAGGGCGGATCACAATGTGTTTGCCGTCATCGCTCATCAGCTTAGGCGGCATGCCTTTCATCTTGCCGCCGTAGAACATATTGAGAAACAGCGTTTGCAGGATATCGTCGCGATGGTGGCCAAGCGCAATTTTGGTCGCGCCCAGCTCGGTCGCGGTACGATACAAAATGCCGCGGCGCAGACGGGAGCAAAGAGAGCAGGTGGTTTTCCCTTCCGGGATTTTCTCTTTCACAATACCGTAGGTATTTTCTTCGACGATTTTGTACTCAACGCCCAGGTTTTCGAGGTATTCCGGCAGAATATGCTCCGGGAAGCCCGGCTGTTTCTGGTCAAGGTTGACCGCCACCAGGGAAAAATTCACCGGCGCGCTTTGCTGAAGATTACGCAGGATCTCCAGCATGGTGTAGCTGTCTTTACCCCCTGACAGGCAAACCATGATGCGGTCGCCTTCCTCAATCATGTTGAAGTCTGCAATGGCTTCGCCCACGTTACGGCGCAGTCGCTTTTGCAGTTTATTGAGGTTGTATTGCTCTTTTTTGTTAATATATTGATTTTCTTGCATTTATTACTACCTTCGGAGCCAGTAGGGGCATAATAGGGGCAAAATTTTATCAGCGTGCCAGCTTATCGTTAAGCATCAGCACCTGTTCGCCATTCATTTCTTCAATCCACGCACCGTAGATGTCATAAACCATTTGCGCGTTTTCATGCCCCATCTGGCTGGCTATGAAAGACGGGTTAGCGCCGGCAGAAAAAAGCCAGCAGGCAAAAGTATGCCGCGTATGGTACGGATTCCGGCGACGAATGCCAGCACGTTTTACAGCGGCGTTGTATCTGGAGCCGATACTCGATAAAGCGTAGTCGGCTTTCTTTCCACTTTCGTGCACAGGTGGGCAGGAATACAAAGGGTTGCATGCATTGGTTTTGTAAATATATCCTTATGGGGTTATCTGTATGGTTAATATTCCATGCATTTTCTGTCACTTTTATCCCATTGGAAGGGGTTAGCGTGTTCAAACTTAATTTATCTCTACTGGCGGTTTTGCTCCTGTCAGGCTGTAGCTCCGATCTGGTTCTCACTCCCCCTAAGCAACCTGAATACAAGTCGATGCCTGAAATAACCCAGTCTGTGACGCCATCACAACAGCGCGCAATCATGGCTGGCGAGCGGCCTGACTGGTCAGAAAGAACGCCGATAATAAAGCGATATTAATCAACATTTATCCTTCAGGGCTGCCGTTCGGCGGCCTTTAGTTACTCATCAATCTGGTGGGCGAGAAAATTTCTGACACCTGACGTGGTATTTATTGCTTTATCAACCATGCTTAAGACGATGACAATTCAATCACTTCAGCATTATTGAAGCGGCAACTTCACTCTAATCGAGAGCCATCAATGCGCCACGCATCTATCCCCTTAGCTGCAGCCACGTCAATTTTTATGCTGGGCGTTTTTATCATCAATTTACAGGTTTGGTATTCTGCACGTGCTGACAGCCTTGCAGAGGCACGCTATGTCGTCAGAGACCTGAATACCATGCTTAAAGAAGCGCGTCATGCTACACAGTTAGCCATGCAGCTTGCTGATAATGAGTGTGATACTGAAGGACAATATCGGCTGGGTACCGAAGCGGCATTACAGCCGCACCTGAGAACGATCGTTATTCTCAAAAAAGATGCGGTCTGGTGCTCTTCGCTGCCGGGAAACCGCGTATTGTTAGTCAACAGCTCAGCGCTACCAGAATCATCATTGTTGCTCGTCCCTTCGGGAAGTACGGTAAACGGGCTGCCGGTTCTCTTATACCAGACAAATTATGCCGGAAGCCGAATCATAGTGAGTATTAGCGATAGCCATATTCGGGATGCTCTGGACGTACCATTAAATGGCGTTAAGTATTCACTCAGAGTAGGTGATCGTGTTTTAGGCCTGTCAGGCGATGTGGTAACGAGAGTCGATTCGAGCAAAGAGGTATTAACGGTTAAAGCCTCTGATTATCCTTTCTCGATTCAATTTAGCTCTCCACCCCTTTTTAGCCTGACGAGATTATTCAATCGAGCCGGGGGCGTGTTGTTATTCCTGCTTATCATTTCTTTGCTTGCTGCGTATATTCTGCAGAGATATCTTTCCAGGGATATTTCGCCCGAAGAGTCGCTGCGCACGGCCATTTACAGAAATGAAATTATTCCTTACTACCAACCCGTAGTGAGCGGTAAAGAGGGATCCTTGCGCGGGGTTGAAGTGCTGGCAAGATGGAAGCATCCACATTCAGGGTTTATCTCTCCCGCGTCGTTCATTCCTCTCGCCGAGAAATCCGGTTTAATCATTCCATTAACCCAGAGCTTAATGCGTCAGGTTGCAGCGCATATGAATTCCATCTCTACGTTGCTGCCAGAAGGATTCCATGTTGGTATTAACTTCAGTGCGTCCCATATCATTGCCTCCACCTTTGTTGAGGAGAGTCTCAACTACAAGCGCAGTTTTATTCGACAGGATCTTAACCTTGTCATTGAGGTGACCGAGCGCGAACCCCTCCATATCGATGAACATCTCGTTAAGACGCTGAATGAGCTACATGAGATTGGTTTCGCTATTGCTCTGGATGATTTTGGAACGGGATATTCTGGTCTGTCCTACCTGCAGGATTTGCACATTGATTACATCAAAATCGACCAAAGCTTTGTTGCCAGGGTTAATGCTAATGAGGACTCAACCGTTATACTTGATTCGGTACTGGAACTGGCAAAAAAATTGTCAATCAGCATTGTGGCGGAAGGGGTTGAAACACAACAGCAACTTGATTACCTCATCCACAATAATATCAAATTTTTACAGGGGTTCTTCTTCTACAAGCCTGTTCCTTTTAAGGATCTGGTTAAAGTTCTCTTGTCGAAGCCTAAGATTACAGTGAGGGTGGAATAACGTTTATTTATATTACAGCGTTTCGGCCCGATCTCTGCGTCAGATAGCGTATAATGCGTCTTCGCAAACCGCTTCACAACCCAGTGTTCAGTGCTATGACCCTCAATCGCTTTTGTTATTTACTCCTGATTTTCGCTGCGATAGCTAGCCTTCTTACCTCTCATCCGGTACTTATCTGGTTTCTGCTGATTAATGCCCTCACGACAGGCATGTATGGCGCCGATAAAATGGCGGCGCGCAAAGGCCTGCGCAGGGTCCCGGAAGCCACGCTACTGGTCTTCGGCGTGACGGGCGGCTGGCCAGGCGCCATAGTGGGCCAGCAACTCTTTCGCCATAAAACCCAAAAGCAGCCCTTCAAAACCTACTTTTTCATCAGCGTTGTCGTCAGCATCGCCGCGACGGCGGCGCTTTATCATTTCACTTCGTTTTCTTCTGCATGAGCGTGTTGACATCAAGTTAACTTGAGCTTTTAAGATGTGTGTATCACTTTGAAAGGAGTAACATCTTAAAATGAAAGACATTGATGTAGGTTTCACGCATGTGGCGTTTATGGTCCGGGAGCTGGAAAAAAGTATTGCCTTTTACCGTCGCTATGCCGGCATGGAGGTGATTCATTCCCGCGAACCCGATCTGCCTGATGCAAGGAAAGTTGCATGGCTTAGCGACCATACCCGTCCTTTTGCACTGGTTCTGGTGCAGGCAGACACGGTGACCGATACACCGCTTGGCAACTTTGGCCACCTTGGTATTGCCTGTGCCACCCGTGAAGAAATTGACAGAAAAACGGAGATGGCCACCGCAGAAGGGGTATTAAGGAAAGCGCCCGAGAATCTGGGCGATCCCGTCGGCTATTATGCTTTTTTTGCCGATCCTGATGGAAATACATTAGAACTGTCATTCGGACAGCGCGTCGGCCTGGAGGCGATTCGAACGGCGTATAGGGATAAATAGAGCGGGCTAATGGCCGGAGCTCACAAGTAGAAAGTATCGTACGTCGATATGCCTTCCCTCCATCACTGCCAATAGTAGTAGGACTATTCTTAAGAGGTTGCTGTTTTTTGCACAATCTGAATAATACGTGCAACAACACGGACGACAACATCCCATGAAAATAGAATCTATTACGCTGGCAGTGCTGACGATCTTTTCTGCGCCTTCCTGGTCCGCCTTTCAGGAGCGGGAATATAATACCTGGTATATAAAGAATGCTGTTCTTTATGATATGACGCAGACCTCGGAAGGGTTTCCTGTCATGGTAAGCGTCTCTCAGCCAGGAAAAAAATCCGCTAATTTGCTGGTGTCATATATTACGGAAGGCCGTTGTGGTGAGAATTACCTGCCGCTTAATGTGAACGGTAAAGTGCTGCCTGCCAAATATCACTGTGTGCAGGTGGGGCAGAACAGAATTGAACATTTTTCGGTAGTTGATGCGGACAGCGTGAATGACATGGTGACGCATTTGAAATCAGATTTTACTCTTCTTCTGCAAAACGATATCAAGATTTGGGCCGCCAATATTAAAACGCCAAAATATGGAGTGACGCCGCGATTCTAAATGTGGAATGTTTATTTTGACAAGAATTTAAATGGCGTAGCAATCATGTTGAAATTAATAGTTTCAGAGCATGACTAATCAATTTGAGGAGTAAGTGGCCTCGTTTTTTTACGTATTTAAATAAACTGTATGCTAAACGGTACAATACAGCCTAAGTAAACCTGTCTGTAATTATGGATAAAGCTCACTACCAGACTTACGCTTGCTAGCGACTTTTCGTTGTTCAGCACAACTTTATTGGTAAGGAGCAGAAAATGTCACAACGTAATAGCCTTGATTTACTAAGCCGTAAAGAAGGAATGTGTTTGCTAGAGCAAAGCATGGGGTTTGTCTGGCAGGCAGCACTTCGGGCGGTCGCGGTAATAGGCGTTGCAGATCTTCTGGTAGAAGGAAAAAAATCCGTTAAGCAGTTGGCGAAGGAGCTCAATGTCGATAGCGACTATCTTCATCGAATCATGCGCTTATTATCTTCTCGTGGTGTGTTCAACGAATTATCCGAAACGGAATACGGTCTTAGCCACTCAGCGCAATTCCTGCGTTCCGATCATGAATTTTCCTTACGTGCGGCGGTGATCATGCTGACAGACCAAACGTTCTGGCAGCCAGCGGCTAAATTGGATGAGTTATTGCAGGGCAAACCTGTTTTTAATGAGTTGTTCGGCAAGCCTTTTTACAACTACTGGCAGCATGACGAGAGTGTAGCTGATAGCAACATTTTTCATGCCGGTATGGCCTCTATGTCATCCGTGGAGAATGAAGTCATTGCAGAAACTTATTCGTTCCCTCAAAACGCTGTCGTTGCCGATATCGCTGGTGGGCTGGGTAATTTATTGCTGGCAGTTTTACGTCGAAACCCGACCATAACAGGCATCCTGTTTGATCAAAAAGACGTACTGGCGCGGAATCGACTGTACCTTTTGAATGATAACCGTCGATGGAAGACTGTAGAGGGCAGCTTTTTTGAATCTTGTCCCGCAGCGGACATTTATCTACTTAAATATATTTTGATGGACTGGCCTGATGAGAAAGCAATTCAGATACTTCAATGCTGCAGAAATGCAATGAAAGAAAACGCCCGTTTATTAATTTTTGAACCGCTTATCAAGAAAGACAATAATGAGCAGGGAAGATTTGAAATTGATCTTCTTCTGTTAACAAGCTTTGATGGCGGGCGGGCTAGAACAGAGCTTGAGTATCAGATCTTGTTTGAACAGACCAATCTTAAGCTAAACAAAATAATAGACACCCGTTCGTATCTGTCGATTTTAGAGGTCGTACCTGTCTAAACGTGTCCGTCATTTCGTTTTAGCGTATTCCTGCTACGCTTGTTTGTTGTACCAGGAGCATGAATATGAAAAACAAAGACGAACAAACAGGATTAGTGGGGCTGGCGATTGGGGCGGCGGTTATTGGGCTGGTTTCAGCGCAGAAACCGATCCATCGCAACAGTATTGTCGATGAACTGGTCAGGCTCGGTAGGCAAAAAGGCGATGGTGTAGAAGATGAGGTTTTCCTTAAAGCCGCTGAGCTGGTAAGAAAAGGAGTATAGCTAATGGCCGAAAGACGAAATGCGAAGTGCCATTGTGGCGCGGTGGCGTTCACCGTTGAGCTCACGGATGGCATGAACACCGCTCGGCGCTGCAGCTGTTCCTTTTGCCGAATGCGGGGTGCGGTTGTCGTCTCTGCGCCGCTGTCAGGTATTACGGTGACCAAAGGTGAGGATAAGCTCACGGAGTACCGTTTTAACACGGTAACCGCTCGACACTTTTTCTGCTCGGTGTGCGGGATTTATACGTTCCACCAGCGGCGTTCTAATCCGAATGAATACGGTGTGAATGTCGCCTGTTTTGAAAACGTATCACCTTTTGATTTCCCTGAGGTAACGGTAATGGACGGCGTTAACCATCCAGCTGATGGGAGGAGTGGGGTGTTTGGCTATCTCTCTTTTCGTGAAAAAGGGGTGAGTTAAGCCTGATTGCCGCCTGGCCACTCTTCAAACAGCCTGGCTATAGTGGAGAGTGGTTAACTGAAACAGGAGAAATTATGCTCTGTGTTGAAAAAGACGATCCGCGTGAGGCACCTGAATCAGGGGACAAGAAGCCTCAACCCGTGAAAAAATAACGTTACGCATACGTTTAACCGCCACCGGCACTGCTGGTGGCTTTTTATTTCACAGGAACAAGGTTAACTGCCATCCAGATGGTTTAACAGAGCACCGAGATGCCCGACAATATCAGCAAAATCAAAAATTAACGCCATCCAGATTAGCGCTAAAAGAGTAAGTACGGCAACGGATACACGACTAAACAACGCTGTTATCCTTAGTGATGAAAAGGCTATCACCGCAGTTTAAACAGCTTTTTCTCAACTGCCCCTCAACCACACGACTCCGGTACCTCTTTTTTGTGACAAGCTTCAAAAAGTGAGTGAGCCCGCATCATGATGCGGGCTCTGACCATCAGAACTGGTAAACCAGACCTAACGCTACGACATCATCTGTGCTGATACCGTTGTCTTTGTAGAAGTTGTCATCTTCATCCAGCAGGTTGATTTTATAATCAACGTAGGTGGACATGTTTTTGTTGAAGTAGTAGGTGACGCCTACGTCAGCGTATTTAACCAGATCCTGATCGCCCTGGCCGTTGCCGAGGTCCTTACCTTTCGACTGCAGGTAGGAAAGGGACGGACGCAGGCCAAAGTCGAACTGGTACTGTGCGGTCACTTCGAAGTTCTGGGTTTTGTTCGCTACGGCGTCGGTGTTATCGCCATACGGCGTCATATTGCGGGTTTCAGAATACATTGCCGCCAGATAGATGTTATTGGCGTCATATTTCAGGCCCGCGGTCCATGCATCCGCTTTGTCACCACCCGCAGTGGTATTCATCACCTGCTCGTTGGTGCGGTCAGAAGAGGTGTACGCGGCACCCGCAGTAATCCCCATACCAAAATCATAGGTGGTAGAAATACCGAAGCCGTCACCGTTCTCGTGGCGCGTGTCGCGACCGTTGTTGGTGCCTTCCTGGTTGTTGCTGGCGTCTTCATTTTTGCCCTGATACTGCAGCGCAAAGTTCAGGCCCTGAACCAGGCCATAGAAATCTGTGTTACGGTAAGTGGCTACGCCGTTGGCGCGGCCGGTCATGAAGTTGTCGGCTTTGGTGTAGGAGTCGCCACCGAACTCAGGCAGCATATCGGTCCAGCCTTCCACGTCGTACAGGACACCGTAGTTACGACCGTAATCGAAGGAGCCGTAGTCACCCACTTTTACGCCAGCGAAGGCCAGACGCGTCCAGGACTGATTGTCAGACCCTTCGGTGTTATTAGCCTGAATGTTGTATTCCCACTGCGCATAGCCGGTCATCGTGTTGTTGATCTGCGTTTCACCTTTGAAACCCAGACGCATATAGGTTTGATCGCCGTCAGCACCTTTATCATCGGAGAAGTAGTGCAGGCCATCTACTTTTCCGTACAGATCTAATTTGTTACCGTCTTTATTATAAATTTCTGCCGCATGCGCAGCACCAGCCATTAACAGAGCCGGAATCATCAGAGCCAGTACTTTTCTTTGCATTATGATATTCCTTTGCAGTTGTTTTTATTTAATTACCTGTTGAACTTCCTGAATGAGAAAGTTGTCTCATGCTAATTCACTCCTGTGTAAGAGTAATAAAGTATAATTGTTACGAACTAAGTAAAATCTAAACTGAATAAATCAGTAGAAATGGTCATTAGTTTGATGGATGATTTAAAGTTAAGTATATTAAATTAAAATTATTAATCAGAGGTTAATTACGTTAATCTCAACGGCGTTATATGCCTTTAAGATTATTTGTCCATAATCCGTATGAATGTGATTTGGGAAACTAAAGAGATATTCATTGATTATCTGGATTAGCCCGGTGTGAAAACACCGGGCTTTTTTTATGGCAAAAAAATGCCCGGACAAGCCGGGCAGGGAAGTTAGTCGCTGGTCGATTTTTCGGCTTTACCCGCCATCTGCGCCAGGAAATCATAGCGTTTTTGCAGATCGGCCGCCGCGTCTTTCCACAGCTGTTCTGCCACTTCCGGCTGCTGCGCGTTAAGGCGACGGAAGCGCTGTTCCTGCATTAACGTCTCGGCCAGGGCATCAGACGGCGGACGCGAATCCAGCGCCAGCGGTAATTTACCCTCATCCGCACGGCGCGGATCGAACCGGTACAGCGGCCAGAAGCCGGTTGCCGTCAGCTGACGCATCTGATCGTGGCTCAGCGCCAGGTCGTAGCCATGCTCTTCGCAAGGGCTGTAGGCAATGATCAGCGACGGGCCAGGATAGGCTTCCGCTTCCTGAATCGCTTTCACCGTCTGGTTAAGCTGTGCCCCCAGCGAGATTTGCGCGACATAGATGTGACCGTACATCATCATGCTCACGCCAAGATCCTTGCGCGCCTTGCGTTTACCGTGCTCACCAAATTTGGTCACTGCGCCTAACGGCGTGGCTTTCGACGCCTGACCGCCGGTATTGGAGTAACACTGCGTATCCAGAACCAGGATGTTGACGTTTTCGGTGAGGCTCAACACGTGATCCAGCCCGCCGAAGCCAATGTCGTAGGCCCAGCCGTCGCCGCCAATCAGCCAGATCGATTTTTCGACCAGGGCGTCCGCGTCGGTCAGAAGCTGTTCAGCACCCGCCACGCCCTGAAGCGCCTGTCGCAGCTGAGCAACCTGTTCACGTCGTAGCTCTGGCGTCGCGTCCGCGTGAAGGGCGTCATTGAGCTCTGCTGGGATCAGCCCGGCAAACTGTTCCAGCAGGCGCATCACGCGCGTCCGGTGCTGGTCGACGGTCAGGCGGAAGCCGAGACCAAATTCGGCGTTATCCTCGAACAGCGAGTTTGCCCACGCCGGACCGCGACCGTTGGCATCGGTGGTGTAGGGGGTAGAAGGCAGATTGCCGCCATAAATCGAGGAGCAGCCGGTTGCGTTGGCAATCAACATCCGGTCACCGTACAGCTGGGTAAGCAGCTTGATATACGGCGTTTCACCACACCCGGAGCAGGCACCGGAGTACTCAAACAGCGGCGTGATCAGCTGTGACGTACGAATATCAATACGCTCCAGTTTGCTGCGATCGATTTCCGGCAGATTCAGGAAGAAGTCATAGTTGACCTTCTCCTCTTCAACGTGCTCCAGACGCGACATCATATTGATGGCCTTGATCTCCGGATTCTGCCGATCTTTCGCCGGACAGACTTCGACGCACAGGTTACAGCCGGTGCAGTCCTCAGGTGCGACCTGCAGAACGTATTTCTGTCCGCGCATATCGCGGGATTTCACATCCAGCGAATGCAGGCTAGCCGGCGCGGCTTCCATCTCTTCCGGTGAAACCACTTTGGCGCGAATGGCTGAGTGCGGGCAGGCCGCCACGCAGTGGTTGCACTGGGTACACAGCTCTTCTTTCCAGATGGGGATCGCTTCTGCGATGTTGCGTTTTTCCCAGCGGGTGGTGCCCATCGGCCATGTCCCATCCGGCGGTAGCGCAGAGACGGGCAGGGCGTCACCCAGACCGGCCAGCATCGCCGCCGTCACGGTCTTCACGAAATCAGGCGCCTCGTCGGAGACCACCGGAGGACGATTCGGGCTTGTGCTATTGACCGGCTGCAGAGGCACCTCGAACAGCGACTCGCGCGCCAGCGCCAGCGCCTGCCAGTTACGTTCGACCAGCTCCTGCCCCTTGCTGCTGTAGCTTTTGGCAATCGCGCCCTGCAGCTCCATCAGCGCGCTGTCGCCCGGCAGGATGTTGGTCAGGTGGAAGAAGGCCATTTGCATAACGGTATTGATACGCGCGGCCAGGCCGCACTCGCGGGCTATTTTCGCGGCGTTAACCACATAGAAACGGGCCTTTTTCTGGTTCAGCACCGCCTGAACTTCCTGCGGCAGGCGCGCCCAGACCTCATCCGCGCTGTATGGGGTATTGAGGAGGAAAATACCGCCGGGTTTCAGGCGCTCAGCCATCTGGTATTTATCGATAAACTGCAGCTGGTGGCAGCCAACAAAATCAGCCTGAGATATAAGATAGGCAGAGCGGATTGGCTGTTCGCTGACGCGCAGGTGAGAAACGGTCAGGCCGCCTGCTTTTTTGGAGTCGTAAACGAAGTAACCCTGGGCGTACCACGGCGTTGAGTTGCCGATAATTTTGATGTTGTTTTTGGTCGCGGAGACGCTACCGTCGCTGCCCAGACCATAGAACAGCGCCTCAAGTTTAGCGGTCGACGGCAGGGTGTTCTCCGGCAAGGCCAGGGAGAGGTTGGTCACATCATCATAAATGCCGACGGTAAAGCGCGGCCTGGGTTTCGCCTCGCTTAGCTCGTTAAATACCGCCAGCACGCAGTCCGGGCCAAACTCCTTGGAGGACAAACCGTAGCGCCCCCCAATGGTGCGCGGCAGCGTCTCACGTTCACCGTTATTAAAGGCTTCTGCCAGGGCGGTCATCACATCCAGATACAGCGGTTCCGCCTGCGCGCCCGGCTCTTTCGTACGGTCGAGCACCGCCACCGCGCGCGCGCTTTCAGGTAAAGCGGAAAGCAGATGTTTGGCCGAGAACGGACGATAGAGACGCACTTTAAGCACGCCGACCTTTTCTCCGCGCGTCAGCAACTCGTCAACCACCTCTTCACAGGTGCCAATGGCTGAACCCATCAGCACAATCACCCGTTCTGCCTGCGGATGGCCGTAGTATTCAAACGGCTTATATTCCCGGCCGGTCGCGGCGGCAAAGTCGTTCATCGCCTGTTCAACATGGTCGTAAACCGCGTTGTACCAGGGGTTCGTGGCCTCGCGGGACTGGAAATAGGTGTCCGGGTTTGCCGACGTTCCGCGAATGACCGGATGTTCCGGGTTAAGGGCCCGGGCGCGATGGGCGTCGATCTCCGCCTGCGGCAGCAGGTTCAGGATAGTATCGTCAGCCAGCGGGACGATTTTATTGATTTCGTGAGAGGTGCGGAAACCATCAAAGAAGTGAATAAACGGAACCCGGCTTTTGAGCGTGGCGATATGCGAAATTAAGGCAAAGTCCTGGGCTTCCTGAACGCTGCTGGCGCACAGCATCGCGCAGCCGGTCTGGCGCACGGCCATCACGTCAGAGTGATCGCCAAAAATCGAGAGCGCGTGGGTGGCAACGGTACGCGCGGCGACGTGCAGAACGAAGGGGGTGAGCTGGCCGGCGAGCTTGTACAGCGTAGGGATCATTAACAACAATCCCTGAGAGGAGGTAAACGACGTGGACAGCGCGCCTGTCTGAAGCGCACCGTGTACCGTAGCAATCGCTCCGGCCTCGGATTGCATTTCAACCACTCTCGGGACATCGCCCCAGACGTTTTTTAACCCGTTACCCGCCCAGGCGTCCGCCTGCTCAGCCATGGTGGAGCTCGGCGTAATCGGATAGATGGCGATAACTTCACTGGTGCGAAACGCGACTGAGGCAACCGCACCATTACCGTCAATAGTTTGCATAGGACAACACCCTTACATTGCGCAAAAAATAGGGGTCTGTATTACGGCAACAAACCCTGAATATTATCTGTGTATTCTAGCAAACGGGTGATTTTTCGATTTTCGCTTTTGTGTCCTCGGTATTCTCGCCATCAATGTGTAGATCAAACTTTTGGCGAAAAAATTGCGAGAAAGTGTTTCAGGAGCGCATAAATACGCACTTCCGCTCTCGACGACGCGGGATGTGATGCCTATTATGCATAGGTTTCGCATTATTCATGGGGGAGAGAGCATGCGCTCAGCATTTTTGGTAGGGTGTGCCGCATTATTGTTGTCGGCATGTAGCAATGAACCTGTCCAGCAGGCAACGGCAGCCCACGTGGCGCCGGGAATGAAGGCGGCGATGTCCAGTTCCGGTCAGGCTAACTGCGCGATGATCGGCGGTTCGCTGTCGGTGGCCCGCCAGCTTGATGGTTCTGCTATCGGGATGTGCGCCTTGCCAAACGGCAAACGCTGCAGTGAACAGTCGCTTGCCGTTGGAAGCTGCGGTAACTACTGATTAGTCTGCACGCTTAAACATCAGCGTCTTATCGGCCGTCGCCAGCGTTAACTGGTCTTCTGTCAGGTCGACCTGCGCCCCGTTGCGCAGCATGTCGCCGATGGCCTGATCCAGCTCATTCAGCTGCGGTTCAGTACAGAGTTTGCGCGTCATGGCCAGCGTTTTCACCTTTAGCTCGCCTTCGGACAATTTCCCCTGTCCGTTGAAGCGGTTACACATCACGCCAGAGACGCTGATGTTATTAACCAGGCTGATATCTGGCAGCGCGCTAAAACCGATCTCAGGTTGCGCTGTCGCGGTCTTCACGGCCTTACCGTTCACGTTTTCCAGCACAAAGCGGTGGTTTTTCAGTTGCTCCGGCTGTACGGAGGCTTTGCCGGGATTAACGCAGCCGGTAAGGACAAGACTAATAACGCTTATCGCAATGAGCTTTTTCATTTTTCTTCTCAAACTATAAATACTGTGAATCTTTTTCCAGTGTAACGATACTCCGCGGTGCGTTAATGGGGTTTATCTGAAAGTGCGGGGGAAGGTGCCGGGCAACGCAGCGGATGCCCGGGTGACGTTAATGAGATTTAAACCCTGCCGCCGTCATCAGCATGCGGAAGAGCATGCTGACAGCCGCCAGCGCCAGTACGCTGCCGCCCCAGATAATGGCCAGCCAGAGTAATCTTTTCCAGACCGGTTGTTGCATCAGTGATATCCCTCCCCATGCTGAACTTTGCCGCGAAATACGTAGTAGCTCCAGAAGGTGTAGACCAGAATAACGGGAATGATCAACAGCGCGCCCACCAGCATAAAGCCCTGGCTTTGCGTCGGCGCGGCGGCCTGCCATAGGGTGATCGACGGCGGAATGATGTGCGGCCAGATGCTGATCCCAAGCCCGCTAAAGCCGAGGAATATCAGCCCCAGCGTCAGGATAAACGGTCGGCTATGGCTGTCGGGATTGTTCAGGCAGCGCCACTGATAGAGGCTAAACATCACCACCAGGGCCGGGACCGGCAGCAGATAAAACAGGTTCGGCAGCGTAAACCAGCGCGCAGCGATGGCCGGATGTGCAAGCGGCGTCCAGAGGCTGATCGCCGCAATAAACGCCAGCAGCACGAGTAACAGCGTTTTCGAGACCTCGCGCATCCGCTGCTGCAGCGCGTTTTCGCTTTTCATCACCAGCCACGTAGAGCCTAACAGCGCATAGGCCACCACCAGGCCCGCGCCGCAAAACAGGTTAAACGCGGTAAACCAGTCAAAGGGCCCCCCGGTATAGGCCCGGCCGGTAACGGTAAAGCCGTTAATGACGGCACCCACCGTCACGCCCTGGGTAAACGTCGCCAGAATGGAACCGCCAATAAACGCCTTATCCCAGAAGGTACGGTGCGCCGGCGTAGCTTTAAAGCGAAACTCAAACGCCACGCCGCGGAATATAAGTCCGATCAGCATTAACGTCAGCGGAATGGTCAGGGCGTCAACGATCACCGCATAGGCCAGCGGGAATGCGCCAAAGAGAGCGGCTCCGCCAAGCACCAGCCAGGTTTCATTTCCGTCCCAGACCGGCGCAACGCTGTTAACCATTACGTCGCGATCGTCGGCGTTTTGCGTGACCGGGAACAGAATCCCTATCCCCAGATCAAAACCGTCCATCACGATGTACATCAGCGTGGCGAAGACGATAATGACAAACCAGATGATGGAAAGATCGATACCCATTATGGCTGCTCCTTATGTTCAGCGGTGACGGCAGAAAGCGGGCGCGCCGGACGTCCGTCGGACTCGGTGGCGAAAGATTCATGCGGCTGCGGGCCTTTACGGATGAGGCGCACCATATAGCTGTAGCCCACGCCGAATACCGAGGTGTAAACGACGAAGAAGGCCAGCAGGCTCACGCTCATATGCAGATCGCCATGGGCAGAAACCGCATCCTTCGTTCGCTGAAGTCCGTAGACGACCCACGGCTGGCGGCCCACTTCGGTGGTGATCCACCCGGCCAGAATCGCAATCAGCCCTGATGGCCCCATCAGTAGCGCAAACCACAGGAAAGGACGGGAGGAATAAACGCGCTTTTTATAGCGCAGCCAGAGTGCCGCCACGCCAAGCAGCAGCATCAGCATCCCCAGGCCTGCCATAATGCGGAACGACCAGAAGACAATGGTGGCGTTAGGACGATCTTCCCTTGGAAACTCTTTGAGTGCCGGAACCTGTTTATCCAGGCTGTGGGTCAGGATAAGGCTCCCCAGAGCCGGGATCTCCAGCCCAAAGCGGGTGCGTTCCTGTTCCATATCCGGCCAGCCAAACAGCAGCAGCGGGGTAGGCTCGCCCGGCGGATTTTCCCAGTGCCCTTCAATGGCGGCAATTTTCGCGGGCTGGTGCTTTAAGGTGTTCAGCCCGTGCATATCGCCCACCATGGCCTGGATGGGCGCGACGATCAGCGTCATCCACAGCGCCATTGAAAACATCGCGCGGATGGCGGGGGTATTATTGCCGCGCAGCAGATGCCATGCCGCCGATGCGCCAACAAACAGGGCGCTGCTCAGGAAGGCGGCTATCGACATATGCAGCAGGCGGTAAGGGAAGGAGGGGTTAAACACCACGGCGAACCAGTCCACCGGTACCACCTGACCGTTGACGATCTCATAGCCCTGCGGGGTCTGCATCCAGCTGTTCGATGAGAGGATCCAGAAGGTGGAGATAATGGTGCCCAGCGCCACCATGCAGGTGGAAAAGAAGTGCAGTCCCGGCCCGACTTTATTCCAGCCGAACAGCATCACGCCGAGGAACCCGGCTTCAAGGAAGAAGGCGGTAAGCACTTCATAGGTCAACAACGGGCCGGTAATGCTGCCCGCAAACTGCGAAAAACCACTCCAGTTAGTGCCAAACTGGTAGGCCATCACCAGCCCTGAGACCACGCCCATGCCAAAGTTGACGGCAAAAATCTTCGACCAGAAATGGTACAGCGAGCGCCATACCGGATTTTTTGTTTTCAGCCACAGGCCTTCGAGCACGGCAAGATAGCTGGCCAGACCGATGGTGATTGCCGGGAAAATAATGTGAAAGGATACGGTAAACGCAAACTGTATCCGTGCAAGGTGAAAAGCATCTAAACCAAACATGCACAGCCTCAATGTCAAACGGTGTGCTGTTATGGTATAGGGACGCAAATAAGACTATCAGACGCAGAAAAACGATTTTTAACCATAACAGTTGGTGTAAAGACCATGCTTCAGACATCTGATATACGTCGCGGATAGGGAATAAAAACACTTCTTTTATGAATTTTCCGCATAAAACTGCTTGCCTTGTCGTCAGCGCCGTGCGTTAATGGCCTTCTGGTTTTGAGTCCAAATAAATATCTGACGTAGTTTTATAAAGCAGTTCTCATCACGTTGTGCCTCTCCGCAGCCTCTCTTGGGTCTTTATCTACATTCCGATTAGTTTTGTTTAAAACCATTATTGCCCAATCGGCCCATTAGTAATTTACGTTTTACGTTTCAGGAGAATCCTATGACTTCTTATATCCATTTTCGCTGCCCATGCTGTCATGGCTCGCAGTACCGTACCTCAGTCTTTGATGTGTCTGAGAAAAACCCGCTCGGCGCGAAATGCATCTTTTGCAAATCGTCGATGATTACGCTTGATCACCTGGCCGCTGCGCGTCAGGCGCAAAGCCACATCACCGAGTACCGTAAGTAATTCATTTTCAAAACTATAACAGTTAGCTAAATCTTCTCTTTTTCTCCTGCTGATATACACTGTCAGTCATAAGGAGAATCTGATGAAAAAATACCAGCGTCTGGCGCAACAAATTATCTCGCAGATTGAGCTTGGCGTATGGCTGCCGGGCGATAAGCTGCCTTCCCTGCGAGAGCAAGTGGCGAGCAGCGGCATGAGTTTTATGACCGTTGGCCACGCGTATCAGATGCTGGAAAGCCAGGGGCGCATAGTCGCCAGACCGCAGTCGGGCTATTACGTTGCCTCGCGCCCGACCGCACACCAGCCTGCGCCACCCGCTCAGGTGATGCGTGACGAAGCGGTGGATATCAACACCTACATCTTCGAGGTCTTACAGGCCAGCCGCGACCCCTCCGTTGTCCCTTTTGCTTCCGCGTTTCCCGACCCCCGGCTTTTCCCGCTTCAGCAGCTCAACCGCTCGCTGGCAAACGTCAGCAAAACCGCGACGGCGATGAGCGTGATTGAAAACCTGCCGCCGGGTAACGTCGATCTCCGCCACGCCATTGCCCGCCGCTACGCGCAGCAGGGGATGAATATCTCCCCCGAAGAGATCGTGATCACCGCCGGCGCGCTCGAAGCACTTAATCTCAGCCTGCAGGCGGTAACCGAGCCCGGTGACTGGGTGATTGTCGAAAATCCCTGCTTCTACGGGGCGCTGCAGGCGCTGGAACGCCTGAAGCTCAAAGCCTTGTCGATTGCAACGGACGTCCGCGAGGGGATCGATCTCAACGCCCTGGAACAGGCGCTGAATGACTACCCGGTGAAAGCCTGCTGGATCATGACCAACAGCCAAAACCCGCTTGGCTTCACGCTGAGCGCGGAGAAAAAAGCGCAGCTTGTCGCGCTGTTAACGCAGCACAACGTCACGCTGATTGAAGATGATGTCTACAGCGAGCTCTATTTTGGGCGTGAAAAACCGCTCCCGGCGAAAGCCTGGGATCGTCAGGACATGACGCTCCACTGCTCGTCCTTTTCAAAATGTCTGGTGGCCGGTTTTCGCATCGGGTGGATAGCTGCGGGAAAACACGCGCGGCGCATTCAGCAGCTGCAGCTGATGAGCACGCTCTCAACCAGCTCTCCCATGCAGCTGGCGCTGGTGGATTACCTGGCGACCAGGCGCTACGACGCCCATCTTCGCCGCCTGCGACGAACCCTGGCCGAGCGAAAACAGCAGGCCTGGCAGTCACTGCTGCGCCATATGCCTGCCGGCGTCAAAATTCATCATAACGACAGCGGCTACTTTTTATGGCTGGAACTTCCGGCGCAGCTGGATGCGGGTCTGCTGAGCGAAAAGGCCCTCATGCACCACATTAGCATTGCCCCCGGAAAGATGTTTTCTACCTCAGACGCGTGGACACCGTTCTTTCGATTCAATACCTCCTGGGCCTGGGGAGAGCGGGAAGAGCAGGCGGTCATTCAGTTAGGGAAATTAATTAGCAGCATGCTGGAATAATTTTCCTCGCCCGCAATTAAATAATCATTTCTTATCCTGATGACGGCACGGCGAATATTTCGCGGTGCCGTATCATAGGAAATCTGCATACCGCCTCTCGCGGCTAACTCCTTGTCTATAATCCAGTTAACGGGGAATGCGCCCTCGGTCACACCTTGATGAAATTTCCTTAAGCCGCACGGTGCGGCGCATTTGCGCGGTCTACGTTTAATAAGGGAGATATATTTACGGCACGGCTGCCGCTAAATTTCATTGCGACAGGAGTAATTCTTATGAGCAAAAAATTTGCCCGCAGCAGCCTGTGTGCGCTCGGCATGACTATCATGACAGCGCAAGCCGCAGAACCGCCGAAGGTCATTGGCGACGGGGAAGGACGGCTGGATATTATTGCCTGGCCGGGATACATCGAGCGGGGGCAGACGGATAAAAACTATGACTGGGTCACCCAGTTCGAAAAAGAGACCGGCTGCGCGGTCAACGTCAAAACGGCGGCCACGTCGGATGAAATGGTCAGCCTGATGGCGAAAGGGGGATACGACCTGGTCACCGCGTCGGGTGATGCGTCGCTCCGCCTGATCATGGGTAAACGCGTTCAACCGATTAACCCCGATCTCATTCCCAACTGGAAAACACTCGATGCACGGATGGTGAAAGGAGAATGGTTTAACGTTGGCGGTAAAGTCTACGGCACACCGTACCAGTGGGGGCCAAACCTGCTGATGTACAACACCAAAACCTTCCCGACGCCGCCGGACAGCTGGAGCGTGGTCTTTACCAAACAGGATCTGCCGGACGGTAAAACCAATCAGGGACGCGTTCAGGCCTATGACGGCCCGATTTACATCGCCGATGCGGCGCTGTTTGTCAAAGCCACTCAACCTCAGCTGGGGATCAAAGACCCTTACCAGCTCAGTGAAGAACAGTATGCTGCCGTGCTCAAGGTGCTTCGCGATCAGCATGCCCTGATCCACCGCTACTGGCACGACACCACCGTTCAGATGAGCGACTTCAAAAATGAAGGCGTCGTGGCCTCCAGCGCCTGGCCGTATCAGGCGAATGCCCTGAAGGCCGAAAACCAGCCCGTTGCCACCGTCTTCCCGAAAGAGGGGGTAACCGGCTGGGCGGACACCACCATGCTGCACGCGCAGGCAAAACACCCGATGTGCGCCTACAAGTGGATGAACTGGTCGCTCACGCCGAAAGTGCAGGGCGATCTGGCCGCATGGTTTGGCTCGCTGCCCGTCGTCCCGGAAGGGTGTAAGGCCAGCACGCTGCTGGGGGATAAAGGCTGCGAAACAAACGGGTATAACGAGTTCGACAAAATCATGTTCTGGAAAACCCCTATCGCAGAAGGCGGCAAATTTGTGCCCTACAGCCGCTGGACGCAGGATTACATCGCCATCATGGGTGGCCGTTAATCGCCCGGGAGCAGAACATGACGTACGCGGTAGAGTTTAATAATGTTTCCCGCCTGTACGGCGACGTGCGGGCGGTGGACGGGGTCACCATTGCGATCCGTGACGGAGAATTTTTCTCCATGCTGGGGCCTTCGGGCTCCGGCAAAACCACCTGCCTGCGCCTGATCGCCGGTTTTGAACAGCTGTCGGGCGGCGCGATTTCTATCTTCGGCAAAGAGGCGAGCGAACTGCCTCCCTGGGAGCGGGACGTGAACACCGTGTTCCAGGACTACGCGCTGTTCCCGCATATGTCGATCCTCGATAACGTCGCCTACGGGCTGATGGTAAAAGGCATTGATAAGAAAAAGCGCCATGCGCAGGCCCGTGACGCCCTGGAAAAAGTGGGCCTGAGCTTTGCCGTTGCCCGCAAACCGTCGCAACTTTCCGGCGGCCAGCGCCAGCGCGTCGCCATCGCCCGGGCGCTGGTCAATGAGCCGCGCGTGCTCCTGCTGGACGAGCCCTTAGGGGCGCTCGATCTCAAACTGCGTGAGCAGATGCAGTTCGAGCTGAAGAAACTTCAGCAGGAACTCGGCATCACCTTTATTTTCGTCACCCACGACCAGGGGGAAGCTCTCTCCATGTCCGACCGGGTGGCGGTGTTCAATAACGGGCGCATCGAGCAGGTAGATACCCCGCGCGATCTCTACATGCGGCCGCGCACGCCGTTTGTCGCCGGTTTTGTTGGCACGTCCAACGTTTTTGACGCGGCCCTTGCGCAGAAACTGTGCGGCATGGAGGGCGCTTATTCGCTGCGCCCGGAACATATTCGCCTTAACGAGAGCGGTGACGTTCAGGTTCAGGGATGCGTGCAGGCCGTTCAGTACCAGGGCGCCGCCACGCGTCTGGAGCTGAAACTCGACGATGGCGTAAAACTGCTGGTGAGCCAGGCCAACCTCAGTGACGCCTCGCCGCTGAACGGCGTTGCGCCGGGGCAGGTCGTTATGGCGTCATGGTCGCGCGAGGCGATGATCCGCCTTCACGAGGAGAGGTGAAATGGATATGAGCGTTGCGCATCCTCCCGCCTCCCGCAGCCGCCTGAGCCGCATGACGGCACTGTTCTGGCGTAGGCCGTCGCTCGGGCTGTTCCTGCTTCTGCTTGCACCGCTGATGTGGTTCGGCATCGTCTATTTAGGATCGCTGCTGACCCTGCTGTGGCAGGGGTTTTACACTTTTGACGATTTCACCATGGCGGTCACGCCGGACCTGACCCTGGCGAACATTCAGGCGCTCTTTAACCCGGCTAACTACGACATCATTGTACGCACGTTAACCATGGCGATGGCGGTGACCATCGCCAGCGCCATCCTGGCGTTCCCGATGGCCTGGTACATGGCGCGATACACTCGCGGCAAATGGAAAGCGTTCTTCTATATCGCCGTGATGCTGCCGATGTGGGCGAGCTACATCGTCAAAGCCTACGCCTGGACGCTGCTGCTGGCGAAGGACGGCGTGGCGCAATGGTTTCTCAGCAACATGGGACTGGAGCCGATCCTGACCTCGCTCCTTACGCTCCCGGCGATCGGCGGCAACACCTTGTCCACCTCCGGGCTGGGACGGTTTTTGGTCTTCGTCTACATCTGGCTGCCGTTTATGATCCTGCCCGTCCAGGCGGCGCTGGAACGCCTGCCGGCTTCTTTACTGCAGGCCTCAGCCGACCTCGGCGCGCGTCCCCGCCAGACCTTTCGCTACGTCGTTCTGCCGCTGGCGATCCCGGGCATTGCGGCGGGCTCGATATTCACCTTTTCCCTGACGCTGGGGGATTTCATTGTTCCCCAGCTGGTGGGGCCGCCGGGCTATTTCATCGGCAATATGGTCTATTCCCAGCAGGGGGCTATCGGCAATATGCCGATGGCCGCCGCGTTCACGCTGGTTCCCATCGTGCTGATTTCTCTCTATCTGGCGTTCGTGAAGCGCCTGGGAGCATTCGATGCACTCTGAACGCGCACCGCTGTTCCTGAAAGTGGCAGCGTGGGGAGGGGTTATCTTCCTGCACTTCCCGCTGCTGATTATCGCAACCTATGCTTTTAATACCGAAGATGCCGCCTTCAGCTTTCCGCCGCAGGGGCTAACGCTGAAGTGGTTTAGCGTGGCGGCGGGGCGTGGGGACATTATCGAGTCCGTGACGTTGTCACTTCAAATTGCCGCGCTGTCCACCGCGATAGCCCTTGTGCTTGGCACGCTTGCTGCAGCAGCGCTGTGGCGAAGCGAGTTTTTTGGCAAGAATGCGATCTCACTGCTGCTGCTGTTGCCGATTGCGTTACCGGGGATCATTACCGGCCTGGCGCTGCTGACCGCATTCAAAACCATCAACCTTGAGCCGGGCTTTTTCACCATCGTGGTGGGACACGCCACATTTTGCGTGGTGGTGGTGTTTAACAACGTAATTGCCCGGTTCAGACGCACCTCCTGGAGCCTGGTGGAAGCGTCGATGGATCTCGGGGCCGACGGGTGGCAAACCTTCCGCTATGTCGTGCTGCCCAATCTGGGTTCAGCGCTGCTGGCCGGGGGAATGCTGGCGTTTGCCCTGTCGTTTGACGAGATAATCGTCACAACGTTCACGGCGGGACACGAGCGCACGTTACCGCTGTGGCTGCTTAACCAGCTCGGGCGTCCGCGCGACGTGCCGGTTACTAACGTCGTTGCACTGCTGGTGATGCTGGTGACAACCATCCCCATTCTGGGAGCCTGGTGGCTAACCCGCGACGGCGAGAACATTGCCGGCAGCGGGAAATAACATTCATTTCAACAGGACAATGCTATGCAAACACATCTGCTGATTAAGGGTGAACTGGTTGCCGGAGAAGGCGAGAAACAGCCGGTTTATAATCCGGCCACCGGAGAGGTACTGCTGGAAATTGCTGAAGCCTCGCTGGCCCAGGTCAACGCGGCGGTAGAGGCCGCTGACCAGGCTTTTACCGACTGGGGGCAGACCACGCCCAAAGCGCGCGCTGAGTGCCTGCTGAAGCTGGCTGACGCCATCGAGGCGCAGGGTGAAGAGTTTGCCCGGCTTGAGTCTCTCAACTGCGGCAAGCCGCTGCACTGCGCCCTCGGGGACGAAATTCCGGCGGTGGTCGACGTTTTCCGCTTCTTTGCCGGGGCGGCCCGCTGCCTGAACGGGCTGGCCGCCGGAGAGTATCTTGAGGGCCACACGTCGATGATCCGCCGTGACCCGGTGGGCGTGGTTGCCTCTATCGCGCCGTGGAACTACCCGCTGATGATGGCCGCGTGGAAGCTCGCACCCGCGCTGGCCGCCGGTAACTGCGTGGTGATCAAACCCTCCGAAATTACGCCGCTGACGGCGCTGAAGCTGGCGGAGCTGGCAAAGGATATCTTCCCGGCGGGCGTGCTGAACGTGCTGTTCGGACGGGGCAAGACGGTAGGCGATCCGCTGACCGGGCATGAAAAGGTCCGTATGGTCTCGCTGACCGGTTCGATTGCGACCGGGGAACATATCATCGGCCATACGGCGTCCTCCATCAAACGCACCCACATGGAGCTGGGCGGAAAAGCGCCGGTTATCGTGTTTGATGATGCCGACCTGGATGCGGTTGTCGAAGGCGTGCGGACGTTTGGTTTCTACAATGCCGGGCAGGACTGTACGGCGGCCTGCCGCATTTATGCCCAGAAGGGCATTTATGCTGCGCTTGTGGAAAAACTGGGCGCAGCGGTAGCCAGCCTCAAAATGGGCGCCCCTGAGGATGGGGATACCGAACTGGGACCGCTCAGCTCGGCGGCCCATCTTTCGCGCGTCTGTCAGGCTGTCGACGAGGCAAAAGCGCTCGGCCATATCCGCGTCGTCACGGGCGGGAGTAAAAAAGAGGGGGCGGGCTATTACTTCCAGCCAACCCTGATGGCGGGGGCAAAACAGGACGATACCATCGTTCAGCGCGAGGTGTTTGGCCCGGTGGTGAGCGTCACCGAGTTTGACGACGAGGCGCAGGTGCTGGCCTGGGCGAACGATTCACAGTACGGGCTGGCGTCGTCGGTCTGGACGAAAGACGTGGGCCGCGCCCATCGTCTGAGCGCGCGCCTGCAGTACGGCTGCACCTGGGTGAATACCCATTTTATGCTGGTGAGCGAAATGCCGCACGGCGGCATGAAATTGTCCGGCTACGGAAAGGATATGTCGGTGTACGGGCTCGAGGATTATACGGTTGTCCGGCATGTCATGATAAAACATTAAGAACCATGCCCGGCGGCCAGTACCGCCGGGCGTTTTCTTACCAGCCACAAACCTCGTGTTCATTTTCCGTGTCGTAAGCGCGAACGGTATTCACCAGCTCTTTCACCACGTCTGCGGCGACGTCCGGGATGAGCAGTTCCATTGGGGCGTCTGTTTCATAATCCACCGAGACGCCATTGCTGTTGTTGGTGACGGTCACGGTGTACGTTGCTTTACCCACGCTGTTACTCCTTATGTGTATTAACCACTTTTCCGATACCTGCGCCCTGAAGCGTAACGTCAGGGTCGGCAAAAAAGTCGATGTTGAAATAGGTATCGTCGGTCAATAACTCAATGCGGTGCCATTTTTGCGGCGGTGAGATGCCAAACGATCCGGCCTCGATCACCAGCTCCAGATCCGGTTCTGTCGCGTCTGCATCCGGGAAGCCAAAATAGCGCACCGCGCCCTGCATCACGGACAAACGGCCGTAGACGCTGGCTTTCGTATTATGATGGGTGAAAAGGGCTTTTGGTGCCGTGTCTTTGTTCCAGAATGGCGTGGAGCGGGTATGAACAAAATTCTCAGGAATACGTAGCATAATGGTTTCCTCGTAAGTGCAAGCCACTTAAAGCGACCTCAGTACCTCGGGTTCGACGAAAAAGTCGATATTGAACAGCGTGTCATCGGACATCACTTCGATGTGATGCCATTTCTCAGGCGGAAACACGCCGAAGTGGCCAGCCTTGATAATCAATGTGCTGTCAGGCTCGGGAGTCAATTCATCGGCATAGCCTAAGTAACGCACGGCACCCTGCACCACGGTCAGGCGAGGATAGACGCCCGGACGGGTACCCGTGTCGAGATGACGCTGAAAGATCCCGGCAGGCGCGGTGTTTTTATTCCAGAAAGGGGTGGAGCGGGTATGAATACAACTCGGCGGAATGCGCAGCATATTGCCTCCCATGAATGTCTGCCTTTATTAGACGCCTTTTCAGAATTCAAAATTTATCAAAAAGTGCATTTAATATACATGTTATCAATAAAGGTTATTGTTCACTCTCCCGGCTTGTTACACAGAATACTCAGTTGTTATTAGCCTTAATATTTAAGTGGTTATTGTGTAACGAAAAAACTTGATCTGTATCAACATATGACGCATATTGCGTGCGGTTATTTTTTCGGCTCTGGTATCAAGAATGACGTTGTATCAAAAGATGTTGGTTTTTTACGCAATCATGGCTTCCATCTGCGCATTAATTACCTGGTTCCTCTCCAAAGACCGCAAACGTATCCGCCTGCTCAGCGCTTTTCTGGTGGGATCAACCTGGCCAATGAGCTTTCCCGTTGCGCTGCTGATCTCGCTTTTCTGAAGCACGCTTCCCGTTTTAAAAGATGAACGTAGCATTCCGGATGTAATGACTGTATAAATACACAGTGAGTCATAAAAGGAGTGCTTATGAACAGCTTTTACTCGCAGCAGGCCGGCTGCACCGTGCGCTGGCATGATTTGCCTGGCACAGGCGATCCCGTGGTGTTCATTCACGGGCTGGGCTGCGCCGCTTCCTATGAATATCCCCGTGTCGTTTGTGACCCTCTTTTTGGCGCACGCAGAGCCATTCTCATCGATCTGCCCGGCAGCGGCTACAGCGACAAACCTCTGCACTACTCCTACCGAACAACTGACCAGGCTCGCGTCGTCGTGGAGCTGATTAACCATCTCAAGCTTGATGCCTTATGGCTTTATGGTCACAGCATGGGCGGCAGTATTGCTATCGAAACGGCGGGGCTGCTGGGCACCCGCGTTAAGGGACTGATGGTGTCAGAACCTAATTTTCACGCGGGCGGGGGCATGTTCAGCCGGTCTATTGCGGCACAAACCGAGCAACAGTTTCTGGAGCAGGGCTATGACGCCATGCTGCGGGCAGAAACCACGGCGTGGGCGGGGTGCCTGCAGAGCAATGCCCCTTATGCCGTCTGGCGCGGTGCATCGAGCCTGGTGGAGGGCGTTGAGCCAGAATGGGAGGCGCAGTTCCTGTCACTCACTTGCCCGGTGACGTTGATTTTCGGCGAGCTGTCGCTGCCTGATGACGACGTGGATAATCTGAAGCAGAAGGGCGTTGCGGTGAAAATCATCCCTGCGGCGGGGCACTCAATGTCGTGGGAAAACCCCTCTGCGCTGGCGCAGACGCTAGCGGACTGTGCTGCGAGCCAAAAAATCAGAATGTAGGCCGGGTAAGCGCAGCGCCACCCGGCAAGAAAGGCGGCTACATGATTAATCAGCGTTCAGCGCAATAACGCGTGTAAGGCCTGACGCGCGCCAGGCTGGACATCATGCGGGTGCTGGTAATCAATGTTCTCTATCGCGCGGCTATAGAGCGCAACCAGCCAGTCGTAAACGTACGCGGTGGCCGCATGCACGGGCTGTTCCCCCAGGCGCGTCAGGCGGGGCTCGGCGCTGCTGACCACTGGCGTAATGAAGATTGCCTGACCCTTGCGGATGCGGCTTGCCGGACGCGTCGCCGCTGGCGTCTGGTCGTAACCCAGCCAGCCAATGAAGTTACCCATTACGGCATGCAGCTGCGCAGCGCTGCTTTTATCCGCTTCGACAATACGCTGAAGCTGCTGAGCCAGATCCAGCCGGTAGCTGGTGACCACCAGAACATCCGCGATTTGCTGTAACACCGCGGGTTCCAGCCCAAGACGGGTGGCCGTGGCCTCATTGCGGCTCCACTGACGCAGATGATTAATCCACACCCTGTGCGCCAGACGCGCTTTGTCTTTTGTCTGGAACAGTCCGGCGCTTTCCTGGGCGCTATCGGCAAACAGGTCAATGCTATCCGTAAACAGCCCGTTAACCTGCTCCTCGCGCGGCTGCTGAACGGCCAGCAGCGTTTCAAAGGCTTTTAGCGGCGGCAGCAGGCCATCAAGCAGCTCGCCGTGGCGGGCGGCGCTGCTTTGCAGCGTACGCACCATGTTTTCTGCCTGAGCGCGTCGGGTACCCGGCTCTTCAACCAGCGGAGCCAGATAGCTTTGCATCAGCGACGAGAGCTCCTGGCGCAGCGCGTTTTTCAGCGTGCTGAGACGCTTTTGTCGCTGCGCGGGCAGCGTGGCCTGAGACAGCCACTCGATGACGCGCTGCATGCTGTGGCTGTCCAGCGCCTGCAGCGTGCCCCAGCGTAAACCCGGTTTCCCGAGCAGATGCTGTACGGCTTCATCAAGATTCTGCCGGGTGGTAAAGCGAGCGTCGTGCGGGGTAATGGCCCATACCAGGCCCGGCAGGGCAGAGTCTTCAGCGGGCTGCGTCTCTTTGACCCAGTTCATCAACACTTTTGCTTTTTTGGCCGTCTGTTCGTGGTGCGCCGTCGCATTGCAAATGACCAGCACATCCGGCTGCAGCTGTTGACGGTAGTGCTCGAGCAGCCACTGGGATTTTGCCTGGCGCAGCGGGTCGGCACGGTTATCTTCGAAAACCGGGATATCAATAATATCGACGTTATCCAGCGCGCCGTTCTCAACCGGCAGCACCAGCTCGCGGGTCAGGAAGGCAAGCACATCGACGGGAACGCTGATGGCGTTGAGCATCTCACCGTTATTCAGCGGATGAAGCAGCGTCTCCTGCGCATCCTGAAGGGCCGGCGTGCCGTCGTGCGTCAGGAACCCTTCACCCGGCAGACCAAAGCTGTCCACCAGCAGGCTGAGCGGGGCGGCAAGCTCGCTGGCATGGCTGGTCTGATGCAGCACGTGGGCCAGGTTTAACCACTGCTGGGTCAGCTCCTGCTGCTCGCCCCACAGCAGCGACCAGACGCTGGCCCGGGTGCTGAGATCGAGCGAAGGAACCAGCTGGGCAAACGCATGCCACAGGGCATCGTCAATTTGCTGTTTGGCGGCGGGCACCGTGCTCTGCCAGAAGCGGGCAATCGCGCCCACTTCCTGAGCCGTGATGCCGGGTACGCCCTGCGGCTGGCGCAGGCCGCGCCATTTTTCCAGACGCGTCTCAATGACCGCCTTATCCACCGCGCGCATCTGCGGATGCAGCGTCGTGCGGGCAATAAACAGCTGCACCAGCTCGGCCTCGGTGACCAGACTCAGGCGCAGCGGGAACGCCTCATCGGATACCGCCGGGGTTTCCCGGGTGAAGCGGACGGCCATATTGGTCAGGGCATGACCCGGATTGATATGCGAAAAATAGTCAAAGGTGCGCTGGCCCGGCGTCACGTTCAGGCGTCCATTGCCGCTGCCGCACAGAGACAACAGCAGGTGCGCTTTCGCGCTCTGCGAATGGCCGTAAAGCCCGATGCTGCTCTGGCGGGTCATGGCGCGTTCAATGGCCTGCTCCCGCGCCTGCGCCGCGTTGATGCGGGCAAGCAGGGCGTCGGCATCGTTATCCAGCACAGGGGCGTTCAGCCGCGTCTCGTTAATCCACCCGATTAAGGCCTGAGTGGTGGTCGTCGTCGCTGTCATTTCAGGTATACGCTCCCGCTGTCGATCCAGTAGTGGCTGCCGCTGTGTCGGCGATCGGCCAGAGTATTCAGTTTGAAGGTTAATGCGTCAGGTGCCACCGGCGTACCGTCCTGCAGCCAGGCATCGCTCAGCTCGAAGGCCTCCGGCCCCTCCTGCTTGCTGCCGCCGCAGAGCTTGAGGCGCACGTTCAGCACGCCGTCGCCGGCAATCGCTTTCGCCAGTTCAGCCGAGTTAATGCTGAGCGTGTAGAGCGGCGTAGCGGGCCAGCGCGCGTTCGCCAGCTGGCGGAAGCCGAGGGTGACGTTACCGCGCAGCGGGAAGTGCAGACGCGCGTCGAGCTTCGCGCCCGGCTTATCGAGATCGATATCCTGATACCAGACGTTTTCCTCGCGCAGGGTGTTGACGGTGTTATCCAGCACGCCCAGATAGCGCACGGTTGAATATGCACCAATGTCCGCGGCTTTAAAGTTGAAGCGCGGCAGGCGCAGGTCGAGCGCCAGGCTGCAGAGCATGGCCCCCACGGCGGCCGTCGATTTCGGGTTGCCAATGCGCCCCTGCTGGTTGAACGGATACCACTCGTGCACCTGGTATTTATCCAGCCAGACGATGCGGTTGACCGGCACCGGCTGCAGATGGCGAATGAGCGCCTGAACGCCGGGCAGGCAGCCAGGGCGACCGGTGATCAGCAGAATATCGCAGCTGTAATGCGAAATTGCCTCACACACCGCGTGGAGCGGTGAGGCCAGCGTAAATTGCCCGGCCAGCATTGCATCCTGCATTTCGCGGAAATTGACGTGCAGCGGCACGGCGAAGAGGTCAAAAGCAACTGAACCCGCAGGCAGGGCGTGATCGATCGCCTGCTGCAGGTAATTCATCACGTTGCGGGTCGGTTTCTGCGCCAGGAGATCGCCAAAGGTGGCATGCAGGCCGGCCAGCGGATCGTCAACGTCGCTCGACTCCCACGCGGCAAGAATGGCATGGCCAATCGGCATAAAGAGCTGCAGTGCCGTCTGCTGGCGGAGTACGGCCTGGGTATCAATGCGCCCGGAGTCGCCGAACAGTGAAGCCATCAGCAGCGAGGCGTCCGCAATACCGGATTTCTGCAGCTGCGTTTGCAGGGCGGGCAGCACGTAGCGCTGGATCACGTCGAGAAGCGTGTCGTCGCCCGCCACCTTAAAGCCTTCGCGGAACAGCAGCTGCGGGGTAATTTTGACGTTATTCCCGGAGCCGTCGTCCAGCTGATAGTGGGTGATCGCCATATCCGTTGTGCCGCCGCCGATGTCGATGGAGGCAACGCGCAATGCGCGACCCGGCTGAATACCCGGCTCAGGGGCGCGGTCCGGGCGGGCAAGGGAGGCGAAGAAGGCTTCCGTCTGGCCGCCAAAACGAGAGATCGCTTCGTTATACAGCCAGACCAGCTGACCGCAGCTGGCTTCATCCCACTCCATCTGAATTTCAGGCACCGGCACCACGCTCTTATCCTGCTGTTTGCGGGTGACAAAATCCTCATCCTGCGGGTGCCAGCCCATCGCTTTCCAGACGATAGCGATGGCTTCGAACATGCGGCGACGGAAAATCTCACGCTCCTGCTTGGGCATGGCGGAGGGCAGCGTCAGGATCAGGGTGCGCAGCTGGCGTGGAGACGCCGGGAAGCCCAGACGCAGGCGCGTGGCGACGCTGTTGATCTGCCCCAGCGCCTGAGCCAGCAGTTCGCATAGCATGTGCGTCATCAGCGTGCTGCGGCTGTACTGCGGCGAGAAGACCGGCAGCCGCTCGTCCTGCGGCAGCGTGAAGAGCGGTTCACCGTCATCGTTCATCAGGTTCATCAGCGGAAACGCGGTGGCAAGCGGCTCACGCTGGGTTTTGCTGTTCATCTGGCTAAAGCGCCAGTCCTGCACCACCGGCGTTTCATCCCACAGGTAGCGGCGCGGGCTGGAGATGCCGCTGTTGCCTTCGGTACCCAGACGCTGCATCGCCAGCTTGCGGGCTTCATCGCCGACGCGGACAATCGACGGCCAGACAAAGGCATCTTCGCGACCGCTTTCAACCGAAAAGTGCTGCTTGCCAAAACGCGCTTCGGAAAACTCGAGGCGGCTGGTGAACAGCGGCTCGTTCAGGAACTGCGGTTCGCTTAACGAGCGCACCTGCAGCTCGGCGGTCTGGCGCAGCCCATCGTTCGCATCGCCGTGGTCTTCAATAATGACGCCGCAGGTGTGGGTATTGCCCACGTCGAGGATCAGGTCGACCGGAATGGCAGGCGTGCTGAGCGTATGGGTCACAAATTTCACTTCCGGCACGGTGAGCTGCTCGCCGAGCATAGTCAGCACGTTGAGCCAGTGGGCCTGATACTCAAAACTGCGCATCGCCTGCTGGAGATCGCGTTCCGGGCGGTTCTCAACGCTGTCGGCATACTGGGTAAAGGCCTCGCGCAGCCAGCCGTCAATCCAGGTCTGGTCGAGGAAGCTTTCAACCTCATTGTCTCGCCAGGCCAGCGCGAAGCGGGTGCCGTTCAGAATATCGTTTTCGACCGGGGACAGGGCGGACGTGGCATGTTCGGCAATCTGGCTGTCAAGCGCAAGGGTCACGCGGTGCGTATTGCCAGCCGCGTCGGGAGTATCCAGCTCGCGCACCTGAACGCGGGCCCAGTTATCCGGGCCTTCAACAAAGGTCCGCGGCGGGTTGAAGCGCAGGAACGGAACCGGAAGCCAGACGCCATCAAGTACCGCCAGCGACTGATGCAGCGGGATGGTGGTTTCCGGTTTAACCACTTCAGGCTGCCCGCCGTTCGTTCCCGGCAGGGTGTAGCGACCGTTGACCAGGTCGAAATCGAGTCGCAAAAGCGGGCCGTTCGCTGTTTTACGTACGAAGCGCCCGTGGCTGGCGGTGTCCTGCGGCGTCAGACCAAAATCAAGGAACTGAACGCCGCTGTTAGCGATAAGCGTGACGCTTTGTTTATAGTCGCAAAGATTTACCAGCATAGGATCAGGCACCTGCTTTCTTGAACGTCAGTGGGACGACGGTATTTGCGTCATAACGGGCGCGACATTCTGCGATATCGCTGGCGCCGGCTTTACAGGCTATCTCCGGCATCGGGTAGCGTGAACCGTCGGTGCAGCGGGCATGACCGCGACTCTTAATCATCAGCTCGCCGTTGCTGTGCAGCCCGGAGAACACTTCCGTGCGGCAGACAACGTTGTCACCGTGGACAACGCGGGCGAAGCCTTTATTGTTCTGGATCTGATAGCGCAGCGACGGCGGCTTGCCGGTCACCGGATCTTTCACATCGAGGATGGCGCGCCAGGTTCCGTTCAGGAAACGCGTCGATCCCGCTTTTACCTGGTTCGCTTCCATTACCATGGCATCTTTCGGGATGGCGACAATCACCACCGGAGCGGGCTGTGGCGCAGGAGCTGGAGCCGGTTCTTTTTCTTTGCTCGCCACGACTTCAGCCTGATGCAGCGGTAAGTTCATGGCCAGCGGCTCAACCGACTTGATTGGTTTTGGCGCAATCTCCACGGGCTGAGGTGCCGGTGCGGGCTCGGCGGAAGGCGCCTGTTTTGGCCACAGCAGCGGCGCGGCGATGGCGGCAACAATCACGGCGGCAACCGGCAGCGTCCACAGGGGGATACGGCGCTTTTTCGCGACAATTGCCGGGGCCGGTTCCTGTACGGGTTGCGCAACAGCCGGAGCTGGCTCGGGCTCATACAGCTCCTCCGGCGTAATGCGTACCACCGTGGAAGGGGCGATCAGCGGTTCATCAGCGTGCTCAAAGGTCATCACCGGTTCGGGTTCTGGCTCGGGTTCAGGATCTTCAATCACAACGGGCGCAGGCTCAGGGATCAGCGATTCACGCAGGCAGTCGAGGACATCGTCGCGCGCATTTTCGTTCAGGTTTACAAATCCCCAGAAGCTGATAACCGGCTTTCCGTCCACCAGGAACAGGAAATTTTCCCCCGGAAACTGGAACGCCTTTGACAGCAGAGAACCAAAAAGCTGCTGCGCGGTTTTGGGCGACTGGAGGCATTTCTTGCTTAACGATTCGACGCTGGCAAGCGTGTTTTCCAGATAGCGGAGGGCGCGATAGCGGTCATCTTCATCGGCCGCTTTCCAGCTGGTCACGCTCCCTTCAACAGGGGAGTACCAGTCCACGCGGTCGCCGCTGTCGTTGACCTGAGGAATAGCCAGACAGTCGACGATGGCCTGTTGTTTGCGCAACCGGAGCGCTTCCCGGATTTGTAACGCTGATTCAAAAACGGCTTGTCCGCCGCCGCCAACGGCCTGAAAATCATCCAGGTTACCGCTGCGTAAAAGAGTTTTTGCCACGATTTGATCCCATATACTTCTTCACACCGTTACTTTAACGAAACGAGGACGCAAACAAACGGAGGAAGAGACGCCAAAAGGGCCGATTTCTTGCGGCATAGAAAGTGACGGTTGTGCTTGACGAATAATGGCACTTAAGGCAAATCGTCTTTTGGGGGGCTGGCTGTAAAACCAGCGAAAAACGCGGCTTTAGAATAACCTGATAGTGTTTCGTTATTTGCCAGGTCATAACGCCTGTGCTGTTATTACTGTCCTATATAATAAAACTGTCAGGGTTATAACCATGTCTACAGGGAAAACACTGCTCGCCCTTGCGCTGAGCGCTTTATTACCGGCCGGTGCCGCATGGGCGGCAAACAACGACACCCTTATTTACTGTTCTGAAGCGTCCCCCGAGTCGTTTAACCCGCAAATTGCCAGTTCTGGTCCGTCTTTTGTGGCCAGTTCTCAGGTGCTGTATAACCGCCTGATCAATTTCGACCCGGTGAAAAATACCCCGGTTCCGTCGCTGGCTGAGTCCTGGACGATTTCACCGGACGGCAAGACCTATACCTTCACCCTGCGCAAAGGGGTGAAGTTCAACAGCAATAAATACTTCAAACCCACGCGCGACTTTAACGCCGATGACGTTATTTTCTCGGTCATGCGTCAGAAAGACCCTAAGCACCCGTACCACAACGTGTCGCAGGGCAACTACGAATACTTCAACGATGTGGGTCTGGATAAGCTGATCCAGGATGTTAAAAAGGTCGACGATTACCACGTTCAGTTTACCCTCAGCGAGCCCAACGCCGCGTTCCTTGCCGACTGGGGGATGGATTTCGCCTCCATTCTTTCCGCTGAATACGCCGACGCGATGCTGAAAAAAGGCACGCCGGAGAACGTGGACACCTGGCCGATTGGGACCGGGCCTTATGTCCTCCAGCAGTACAAGGTGGATTCGCTGATCCGCTATGTCGCTAACCCGAACTACTGGGACGGCGAGGTTCCAACGAAGCACCTCATCTTTTCCATCACGCCAAATGTGGAAACCCGGCTGGCGAAGCTGCAGACCAACGAGTGCCAGATCGTTCCTGCGCCGTCCCCGGTGCAGTTCGATGTTATCAAGAACAACAAGGACCTGACGCTGCACGCCGTCGATGCGCTGAACGTCGGCTACCTGGCGTTTAATACCGAGAAAAAACCGTTTGATAACGTGCTGGTGCGTCAGGCGCTGAACTACGCGACCGACAAGAAGGCTATCGTTAATGCGGTATTTATGGGGTCGGGTACGGTGGCAAAATCGCCGATCCCGCCAAACATGCTGGGCTTTAATAAAGACCTGAAGGACTACAGCTACGATCCTGAAAAAGCGAAAGCGCTGCTGAAGCAGGCCGGGCTGGAGAAGGGGGCGGAAGTCACGCTGTGGTCAATGCCGGTTCAGCGTCCTTATAACCCTAACTCGCGCCGTATTGCTGAGATGATCCAGAGCGACTGGGCCAAAGTCGGCGTGAAGGCCAAAATCGTCTCCTACGAGTGGGGTGAATACCTCTCCGGAATGCGCAAAGGCGAACATGATTCCGCGCTGTTTGGCTGGATGTCCGATAACGGCGATCCGGACAACTTTGCCGATGTGCTGCTGGGCTGCAACAGCATCAAAACCGGTTCAAACGCCGCGCGCTGGTGCGATAAGGGGTATGATGGTCTGGTGCAAAAAGCGAAGCTGACCAGCAACCCGGCCGAGCGGGCGAAACTCTATGGCCAGGCGCAGGAGATTTTCTACCAGCAGGCGCCGTGGATTGCGCTGGCAAACGGCAAAACGTTCTATGCGACCCGCAGCAACGTGACGGGATACAGCGTGAGCCTGATGGGCAGCGACTTCTCGAAGGCGAAGCTGAACTGATCTTGTGCCCGGTGGCGCTGCGCTTACCGGGCCTACGGTTCCCTCTGTAGGCCGGGTAAGGCGTAGCCGCCACCCGGCAATTCTCAAGGAGTGACAATGTCACATTTAAGCGAAGTTATCGCCCGCGTCGATGCCGCGATTGAAGAGAGCGTCATCACCCACATGAATGAACTGCTGATTGAACTGAGCGATGACGCTGTGCTGGGCCGCGATGAACGCTACGTCCAGCAGCAGCGCCTGCGTACCGCGATTTCGCACCACGGGAAGCAGCATAAAGAAGAGATGGAGGCGCGCCAGGAACAGCTCACCAAAGGCGGCGTCATTCTGTAACGTTCAAAACTGGCGTCGCGCCACCAGCCAGGCACCGACGACCAGCATCACCGCGCCGCACACCGGGCCTATCAGGGCGCGCAGCGGAATGCCGTTGCTTCTCAGCACGTCCATCACCAGCCCGCCGATGAGCTGGCTTGCTACCAGCACGGCGATAGTCGTCGCCGCGCCAACGTTCTGATACCCGCTGATGCTGGCAAACACGAAGAACGACCCCAGCAGCCCCGGAATGAGTGTCCACCAGCGTACCGTTGCGGCCAGCTCGCTAAACCCGGCGACGCCCTGTTTCAGCAGCAGAATGCTGACAAACAGCACAATGCCCACCAGGGAATTCAGCAGCATCGCGATAAGTATGGTGGAAGAGGACTGGGTGATTCGCACCATTAAGGTGTTTTGCACCACCAGACCAATGCCCGCCGCCACCAGAAACGCCAGCGTCAGTGACTGATTCATGGGATGGCGTCCGGGTCGCTGCGCTCGTCCAGCTGCAGCTGCATAAAGGTTAAGTCCAGCCAGCGGCCAAACTTGGTGCCCACCTGTGGCATCTGTCCCGTCGTCACAAATCCCAGCGTTTCGTGCAGATGAATCGAGGCGTGGTTCTGCGCTTCAATTCCCGCCACCATGACGTGTTTGCCGATCTGACGAGCCTCAATTATCAACGCCTTCATCAGCGTGCGGCCAATGCCTTTGCCCTGATGCCCCGGGTGGACATAAACCGAGTGCTCAACCGTATGGCGAAAACCGTCAAACGCGCGCCAGTCGCCAAAAGAGGCGTAGCCGGTGATAACGCCGTCTTCTTCGCTTACGAGAACCGGGTAACCCGCGAGCGTGCGCGCCTCAAACCAGGCGATTCGGTTATCGGTATCGACGGTTTTATCGTTCCAGATTGCGGCGGTATGCAGCACCGCGTGGTTGTAGATCTCTCCTATCGCAGCGCAGTCTTCTTTGCAGGCGTGACGAACGATCATGATTAAACCTCTGTGTGTTGTTCACTATAGTATTACGTTGTTGCTACGATATTACACAACCGTATAGCCCGAACGCTACGGCATAAGCCATATTTTTTTGTTATCAAAAGCTCATTGAAATGCCGTTCATACACTATAGTATGACGTCATGAACACCATAACAGACACGATGAATCAACGGATTAGCGCAAGAATTCGCCTGGAGCGCGAGTCTCGCGGATGGTCCCTGAGCGAGCTTGCCGACCGGGCAGGCGTCTCCCGCGCCATGATCCATAAGATAGAGCGCGGGGACAGTAGCCCGACGGCCACCTTGCTTGCCCGCCTGTCAGGGGCGTTTGGCATCAGCATGTCCACGCTGATTGCCCGGGCCGAGATGCAGGAAGGCAAGCTGCTCCGCCTGGCAAACCAGCCCGTCTGGCGCGACCCGCAGACGCACTATCTCCGCCGCCACGTTTCTCCCCGCACCGATCTGCCCATCGACCTTGTTCAGGTTGAACTGCCTGCAGGCAGCGATGTTCCGATGCCGGCATCTTCATACGCGCTGGCGCGTCAGCTTATCTGGCTGCAGTCCGGCGAGCTGGTGTTTCAGGAGGGCGATACGCGCCACGAGATGCACGCCGGAGACTGTCTGGAGCTGGGGCCGCCAAATGACTGCCGGTTCATCAATGAAACGAACGAAACCTGTATCTATCTGGTTGTACGGCTTAACCAGTCTGGCTCGTAATGCTAATGCGGTAACGCCAATCGTGAGCCAGGCTGTAATGACATTTGTACCAGAAGGAGATCCCGATGAATCAACCTGTTTCGCAAAATCGCCGCTGGGTACTGGCCTCTCGTCCACAGGGCGCGCCGGTCGCAGAAAATTTTCGTCTGGAAACGCAGCCTGTTCCGGCGCCTGCTGAGGGGCAGCTTTTGCTCCGTACCGTCTGGCTGTCGCTGGACCCGTACATGCGCGGCCGCATGAGCGATGCGCCATCCTATTCGCCTCCGGTAGAGTTGGGGGCGGTGATGGTAGGGGGGACGGTCAGCCGCGTTGAGCAATCCCGTCACCCCGATTTCAAATCCGGTGATTGGGTGCTGGGCTACAGCGGCTGGCAGGAGTATGAACTTTCAGACGGCAGCGGCCTGGTGAAGCTCGGCGAAAATCCGACTCATCCTTCCTGGGCGCTGGGTATTCTGGGCATGCCGGGCTTTACCGCCTATATGGGGCTGCTGGATATCGGGCAACCCAAAGCGGGTGAAACGCTGGTGGTTGCCGCGGCGACGGGCCCGGTGGGCGCGACCGTCGGGCAGATCGGCAAAATTAAAGGTTGCCGGGTGGTCGGCGTCGCCGGTGGTGCTGAAAAATGCCGCCATGCCGTAGAGGTCCTCGGGTTTGACCAGTGCCTGGACCACCATGCCGCGGATTTTGCCGAACAGCTGAAGCACGCCTGCCCGAAAGGGATTGACGTTTATTATGAAAACGTCGGCGGAAAAGTCTTTGATGCCGTTCTGCCGCTACTGAATACCTCCGCCCGCGTGCCGGTTTGTGGGCTGGTGAGTGGCTACAATGCGACGGGCCTGCCTGAAGGGCCGGATCGACTGCCGCTCCTGATGGCGACCATTCTGAAGAAACGTATTCGTATGCAGGGCTTTATCATCGGACAGGACTACGGGCACCGCATTAAGGAGTTCCAGGAAGAGATGGGTCGCTGGGTGCAGGAGGGCAAAATTCACTATCGTGAACAGGTCACGGACGGGCTGGAGAACGCCCCTGAGGCGCTGATTGGCCTTCTTGAAGGGCGCAACTTCGGCAAAGTCGTGATTCGCGTCGCGGGTGACAATAAATAAACAGCATTATGGCGGGGTTTCCCGCCATATTTATTTGTGAAGATACGATATATTGTCTTTAATTAATGGACATGGCATTTCGCGCCTTCATCCCTGATGAGCCCGAAACCGATAAAAAAATGACGTTTGCTTTTTTTGCTGTTTTTACGTACTTCCCACCACCAGGCATGACGATACAGGATATATCGGACCAGCGTCGTTTTATTTAAACTGGCGTTTAAAAATAGCATTAAGTTTTAGCTACAGGAATTGAACATGCTTGATTTGGACCACTTAGAAAAAGCCCAAAGGATCAGTCTTACCATGCAAGTTGAACTCAGTTTGAAAGGAGCGTTAATAACAGGCTCACTCAAACCTGGGGCACGACTGATTACGAAAGAGATCGCCGATAAATTAGGTACCAGTATTACACCGGTTCGCGAGGCGCTTTTGCGCCTGGTGTCATCAGGGGCGTTACACGCCACGCCGGCGCAGGCATTTCTGGTTCCGGAGGTGTCGCTGGAGCGGTATAACGAGATAAACGCCATCAGAAAACAGCTTGAGCCGATGGCGGTTGCTGCCGCATGCCAGAATATGTCAGACGGCAAGCTGGAGACGTTGCGCAAAATGTCAGAGGTATTCCATGAGGCCATGCGCAACGGAAACGTTCAGCAGGCACTGCATGCGAACCGCGTCTTCCGGTTTACGCTTTATCAGTATGCGGAAATGCCCACGCTTAACGCGTTAATTGAACAGCTCTGGGTGCGTATCGGGCCCTGTATGAACTATCTTCACCAGGAGCTTAACGACATTAAAGCATCGACGTATCACTATGACGAACTCCTTTCCGCCCTTGAGCGAAGAGATGTTGTTGCCAGCCAGAAGGCGATTGATAAGGTGATTGATGAAGCGAATTCTCTTTTACAGCGACAATATTTTAACTAAGCGATTATTTAACAGAGCGACTATATACCGTATCTAATTATTTATCTGGTGAATAACTCCTGATGGCTTATTGCCATCAGGAGCGTTATTTCATCAATAAAATAATCTTTTCTTTTTGATTACTCGAAGCGATAAGAGACCGAGAGGCCGACACCGTAGTTACGGCCAGGTGCAGGCTCGTAATAACGCCCGTTGGATTCGTTGACAATAACTGAGCCGGCATACTCTTTATCGAACAGATTATCGACGCGACCAAAGACGTCCATGCCCCAGCTGCCGTAGTTGAATTTATACCCAGTATTCAGCCCGACCACGGTATACGACGGCGCTTTCGCCGTGTTCTCGTCGTCGGCCATGATATCGCTCATGTAGCGCACGTCTGAACCGGCGTACCAGCCTTCTTCAGGCTGCCAGCCAAACGAGGCATAACCCATGTTGCGGGCGATGCCCGGCATACGGTTACCGTTGCAGTCTGCGTCGCCGCATACGTTGGTGCGGTAGGTGGCGTCCAGATACGTCCACGCCAGCTTCAGTTTCCAGTTCTCAGCAAACTGCTGGTCGAGGGAGACTTCCACACCCTGACGAAGGGTTTTACCGGCATTTTTATAGCTGGTACGCCCGCCAGAGCTGGCATCCACCACGATCTCATCATCCGTATCGGTGCGGAACAGGGCTGCGGTCAGCAGGCCATTGCCGATGCGGGTTTTGCTGCCCACTTCATAGGTGTTGTTGGTGGATGGCTTCAGGCCAATGTTCAGACCACCCTGATTATCGGCACGATAGGAGAGTTCGTTGATGGTTGGCGTTTCGAATCCGCGCCCTGCGGCGGCGTAAAGATTCCATGCGTCCGTCACCGCATACTTCACGGAACCGGCCGGGAGCCATTTGTGATAGCTTGCGTCGCCGCTGTCATCGCCATTGCCCGGCGTAACGTAATGGTCGTTGGAATCAAACCAGACCGAGCTGTAGCGCACCCCGGCATCCACTGACAGCTTCTGCGTCAGCTGCCAGCTCGTTTGCAGATAAGGATCGACGTTCCACATCAGGTTACGTTCGTTACGACGCTTGTCACCCTTCACGCCGTAGTCCGGCATGCCGTTGTTCATCACGAAGTTCTCGTACCCGCGACGATCTTCGCTCAGGTTTTCGTAGTTCAGGCCGGTGGTAAAGGTGACCGGCACCAGCAGCTCGCCACGGTGCGTCCAGCGGGTATCGATGCCCTGATAGTGGCGCTGCATATCAATCACCCCGCCGGAGTGGGAAGGTTTGAGCTGCGGCTGATAGGGAATCGACTGATACTGCGTCATTTCACGCTCGCCGGCGTACATCATCACGCTGAGGTCGTCCTGCGCGCTGAGCTGGCGGTCGTAGCGCAGGCCGGCCTGCGTCTGCTTAATGGTCTTACGCGTATTGTACTGATCGCCCCGCGGGGACTGGCGCGGATTGTCCCGCCACTCCTGGTAGTTCAGCCCGCCCGGATCGTTGGCCTTCATGTCCACGCTGTTGAAGATAAGCGTCAGCTTGCTGACGTCATCAATCCGCACGCCCAGCTTAGCGTTGGCAAGGTTCTTCCGCGCGCCGCTGTGGTCGCGAAACCCTTTGGTGGTGAAGCGGGTGGTGGAAACGGTGTAATCCACATCGCCCGCGTGGGTGCCATCACCCATCGCGCCGGTGGCTTTCATGCCGTAGCGCCAGGTCCCGTAGCTGCCGTAATAGCTGCTGGCTTCAATGGTCGGCGGCTGCTGCCCGGTCTGGGTATTGATGTTAATCACGCCGCCAGAAGCGTTGCCGTACAGGGCAGAGAAGGGGCCGCGCAGCACTTCAACGCTCTCCACGCTGGAGAGATCGATGTTGGAGGTCTGGCCCTGTCCGTCCGGCATGGTGGCAGGAATACCGTCGACGTACATACGGATACCGCGCACGCCGAAGGTTGAGCGGGCGCCAAACCCGCGCATCGAAAGCTGGAGATCCTGGGCATAGTTCTGACGGTTCTGAATTTGCAGCCCCGGGACGCTGCCGAGGGACTCAGACAGGTTGATACGAGGTGTGGCCTGGCGCATATCGTCGCCATTAACGACGCTGACCGCCGCCGGGGTATCGAGTTCCGATACGGTTTGCGGCGTGGCGCTGACGATCATGGTTTGTTCTTCCGCGCTCATTGCGCTAAGCGGCGCCAAAACAACGGGAACCAGCAGCAGCGGGAGAGAAGCCTTACGGGCAGAAATGATTTTCATGAATAAAACCGGTTGTGGTGTATAAACGAACCAAATGGAACATGTCCGTACATGTTAAATGTTTTGTAAATGTTTTGAAAACTATAACCGCACATTGCGTTAATGAAAGGCGAAACGGGAAAGAAAAACTCCACATTCGTTTGATTAATGATTACTATTCTCATTATCAAAAGGCAATGCCACGACGTTGCCTGCCGGAAGTGATGTCAGCAGAAAACCCTCTTTTCAGAAAAGGAATTGTTATGTCTTTACGTCAACTGTGCTCGCCGCGTCTGAGCGTGTCGCTGCTGTCTGCCGCTTTACTGTTTGCCGGAACGTTCCAGGCGCATGCCGCCGAAGAGGTGCTGCGCAAAGCGGTGGGCAAAGGGGCGTATGAAATGGCGGTGAGCCAGCAGGAGAACGCGCTGTGGGTGGCAACGGCGCAAAGCCGTAAAACCGACAAGGGCGGCGTTGTCTATCGTCTCGATCCGGTCACGCTGGACGTCACGCAGGCCATTCATAGCGATCTCAAGCCCTTTGGCGCCACCCTTGACGGCGCGAGCCAGACGCTGTGGTTCGGCAACACCCTCAACGGCGAGGTAACGGCCATTGACGCCAAAACGGGCGACGTAAAAGGGCGTGTGGTTCTGGACGGACGTCAGCGTAGTGACACCGTTAAACCGCTGCAGCCGCGTCAGCTGGTGGCAGACGACCGCACCCACACCGTTTACATCACGGGCGTGGGGAAAGAGAGCGTGGTTTGGGTCGTGGATGGCGCAACGCTGAAGCTGAAAGAGACCATTGCCAACACCGGTACGTACGGCACTGGCCTGGCGCTGGACGTGCAGGCGAAACGTCTCTATACCACGAATGCGGACGGCGAGCTGGTGACGATTGATACGGCCAGCAACAAAATTATCAGCCGTAAAAAGGTGCAGGATGACGGGAAAGAGCACTTCTACCTGAATCTGAGCCTCGATGCCGCCGGTCAGCGCGCGTTCCTGACCGATTCAAAACAGCCGGAAGTGCTGGTGGTGAGCCTGAAAGACGGCAGCGTAATCAAGAAAATCGCCGCGCCGGAATCGCTGGCCGTCCTGTTTAACCCGGCCCGCAACGAAGCCTACGTGACGCACCGTGAAGCCGGTAAGGTGAGCGTGATTGACGCGAAATCCTATAAGGTCACTAAAACCTTCGACACGCCGGTCTACCCGAACAGCCTGGCGCTTTCAGCGGATGGCAATACCCTGTACGTGACGGTGAAACAGAAATCTACCCGCCAGCAAGAAGCCACTCAGCCTGACGATGTGATTCGTATTGCGCTGTAAAATAAAAAAGGGAAGGCATTTGCCTTCCCTTTTTGATACTTACTGGATACTTAACGCGAGATTTCTTCAACCAGCGGCGCGTCGTGTTTTTCATCGTCAGGATGAACCGGCGCGGTGCTGTGAATTTCGTGAACGCGTTTACGCACGCCAAACCAGCCGGCAATCAGCAGCACGGCCAGCAGCGGAATGGTCGCAATGGTATAGGTGCCGTTCGGGTAGTCGAACGCCATCAGCACCAGCACGCTGAACAGGAAGAGCAGGGTGAGCCAGGAGGTCACCGGCGCGCCAGGCAGCTTAAAGCTAACGTCAGCCGCTTTCCCTTCTTTAATGGCTTTACGCAGACGCATCTGGCAGACCACGATAAAGGCCCAGGACGCGATAATACCCAGCGCGGCCACGTTCAGAACGATTTCGAAGACCTGAGACGGGACCAGGTAGTTCAGGAACACGCCGAAGACGTAGACCACCAGGGTTGCCAGAATACCGGCGTACGGCACGTGCTGCTTGCTCATTTTTGACATGAACTTCGGCGCAGAGCCGCCCATTGACATGGAGCGCAGGATACGACCGGTAGAGTAAAGGCCGGAGTTCAGGCTGGAGAGCGCCGCCGTCAGCACCACGATGTTCATGATGCTGCCAACGTAAGGCACGCCAAGCTTAGAGAAGAAGGTCACGAACGGGCTCTGACCCGCCTGATAGGCGTTCCACGGCAGCAGCAGAACCAGCAGCACCACGGAACCCACGTAAAACAGACCGATACGCCAGATCACGCTGTTGATGGCCTTTGGCACCATCGTCTGCGGATCTTTACATTCACCTGCCGCAGTACCCACCAGCTCAATGGAGGCAAAGGCGAACACGACGCCCTGAACCAGCACCAGCGCAGGCAGCAGACCGTGCGGGAAGAAGCCGCCGTTATCGGTTATAAGATGGAAGCCGGTGGCATTGCCATCCAGCGGCTTACCGCTGCCGAGGAAGACGGTACCGACGACCAGGAACACCACGATGGCCAGCACTTTTACCAGCGCAAACCAGAACTCCATCTCCGCGAACCACTTCACGCCGATCATGTTCATGGTGCCAACGATCGCCAGCGCGCCAAGCGCAAAGACCCACTGCGGCACATCGCCAAACGCGCCCCAGTAGTGCATATACAGCGCAACGGCAGTGATATCGACAATACCGGTCATTGCCCAGTTAACGAAATACATCCAGCCCGCAACGTAGGCCGCTTTTTCACCAAGGAATTCACGGGCGTAAGAGACGAAGCTTCCACTGGAAGGGCGATGGAGTACCAGTTCGCCCAGCGCGCGTAGAATGAAGAAAGAGAAGATCCCGCACACCAGATAGACCAGGGCGAGAGCCGGGCCAGCCATCTGCAGACGTGCACCTGCACCTAAAAACAGACCCGTTCCGATAGCGCCGCCGATGGCGATCATTTGAACCTGACGGTTGCCCATCGCTTTGTGGTAGCCCTCTTCATGGGAGTTTAACCAGCGACGTTTAGCAGCATGATGATCGGCTGCGCTTTTATTGCTTGTTTTCATTGAGTTACCTGTTTGCCTGTCTGAACCATTATCGTGATAGTCCTGCCTGGCAGAAAGCAATACAAACGATTGCTTCTGCGCAAACACATGTCGCCTTCCCAGTCATTCTGCGTATGGATAAGGCGAAACATGGCGAGGCATCCTACCTGCAATTCATAAGCGACGCAAAATATAACCGTGCCGAAAGTGATGCACGTCGAAGGAAATCGTGTGGTCAGAGCAGACGGCGATCGCAACACGCTGAATCATGGTGCGTTTTTAGACAAAACAGTTGCGAGGTTGATTATTTAATCATCAGATTCGCTTAATAATTACCAGGTGGTAAAGTTTATGACTGCCGCAGGGCGTCCAGCAGTAACCTGAAAGCGGTAGTGTGCTGGCGACGGCTGGGATAATAAAGGTGGTACCCTTCAAAAGTGGGGCACCACGGCTCAAGGACGCTGACTAACCGCCCGTCATTCAGCGCCGCCAGAACTGACGCTTCCGGCACGTAGGCTAATCCGAGACCATTCTCAGCGGCGTCGATGCGCTGCGACAGGCTGTTCAGCGTAAGCTGTCCCTCAACCCGCACGCGCCGCTCGCGCCCGTCGCGTTCAAATTCCCAGTGATACAGTCCCCCACGCGTGGGCAGGCGCATGTTGATGCAGCGGTGGTCAGCGAGCTGCTCCGGCTCATGCGGCACGCCAAAGCGTGCCAGATAATCCACTGAGCCGACGACGGCCATGCGCATGTCCGGAGCAATCCGCACCGCAATCATATCTTTTGCCACCTGTTCACCGAGGCGTACTCCCGCATCGAAGCGGCCGTCCACGATGTCCGTCATGCCGTTATCGACCGTCACCTCGACGTTAATCTCCGGATACTGCAGCATAAACCTCTTCAGTACCGGCCAGAGCACGGCGTCCATCGCGTGCTCGCCGGCGACGATGCGGACAGCGCCTGCGGGTTTGTCGCGGGCGCTACGTAGCGCCGCAAGCTCCTGCTCTATCTCCCGCAAATGCGGGCTTAAGCGCGTAAAGAGCTGCTCGCCCGCCTGGGTGGGCACCACGCTGCGGGTTGTGCGGGTTAAAAGGCGCACGTCTAACCGCGCTTCCAGCTTGCGCATGGCATGGCTAAGGGCCGATTGCGAGACGCCCAGCTGCGCCGCTGCGCGCGTAAAGCTGCGCTCGCGTGCAACCACCATAAAAGAGAGCAGGTCGTTGAAATTATCTTTTAGCATCGCGGTTGCCTCTATTTATGAATTTCAATCATATTTCCTATCTGATTATGCACGCTAATGGTTCGGATTGCTTTGCGCTACCGTTAACGCAACAGTCAACGAGGAGTTCAACATGAAAATTATCCGCAGCGGTTCATTACCTTCAGCGAAGGGGCCGGAAGACTGGTTCACCGGCACCGTCCGCATTGACGCGCCCTTTCAGGCGACCGAGCCTGCCCGCGTCGGCGGGGCAACCGTGACCTTTGAGCCGGGGGCGCGCACGGCGTGGCATACGCACCCCCTGGGACAAACGCTGATAGTGACGCAGGGGCGCGGCTGGCTACAGGAGTGGGGCAAAGCGGCGGAAGTACTGAATCAGGGCGATATCGCCTGGATCCCACCCGGCGTGAAGCACTGGCACGGGGCAAGCGCGCAAACGGCGATGACGCATATTGCCATCGCCGAATTGGAAAACGGCAGCCCGGTTGCGTGGCTGGAAAAAGTCACCGACGAGCAGTACCCGAACGGCTAACCGCCAAACACGGCAATCGCCTGCTTAAGGCGCGTCGTGCGCTCCGTCAGGTGATTCGCGGCGTGAGTGACGTTATCCACCATCCCCGTATTGGTGTGGGTCATGGCACCGATGCGGGAGATGGACGCGTTGATGAGCGTTAGCGCCTGGGTTTGCTCCTGCGTGGCGTGGCCGATCTCCTTAATCAGTGAAGAGACCTGCAGAACGTTTTCGATCATCACCGTCAGCTGCGTTTCCGTCTGTTCTACCTTCTCCACGCCCGCGTTGACGCTGGCAACGGTTTTCTCAATCAGCGCTTTGATCTCTTTCGCCGCCGTCGCCGAGTGCTGCGCAAGATTGCGCACCTCAGCCGCCACCACGGCAAACCCGCGGCCGGCCTCACCGGCGCGCGCCGCTTCAACGGCAGCATTTAGGGCAAGAATGTTGGTCTGGAAGGCAATACGATCGATAACGCTGATAATATCGACAATCTGGCTATTATCCTGCGACACGGACTGCATCATACCGATGGTTTCTTTCATCATCGCTTCACCGCAGCGGGCGCTAGCGCGGGTGCGATCCGCCATCTCCGTGGCCTCTTTCGCGGTTTCCGCCGTCTGCTTCACCGCGCTGGCGATCTCTTCCACCGCAGAAGCGGTTTGCTGCAAAAAGTCTGCGCTCTCTTCGGAGCGCGACTGCAGCGCTGCACCTTCTTTCGCGACCTGCTGGCTGATGTCGCCAATTCCGCTGATTTGCGCCCCAACGTCATCGACCAGCGAATTCAGGTTTAAACCAGACTGATTCACCAGGCGCATCATCAGCCCGATGTCATCGATCCTGTCAAAATGGTAATACGCCGTTTTACGCCCTGAAACCACGCTCTGCATCTGTTGCACGATGGATTTTAACGGCCGGGCGATCTGCGCGTGAAGATAACAGGCGAGAGCAACAAACAGCAGCATCAGACTTCCGGCCTGAACGCGACTATCAGGGAATAAATACATCGCCAGGCAGGCGAGTAACGCTGTTGCTGCAATACCGAGGTGGATTCGTTTGCCGGTGCTGAGACGTTTAAAAAGCGACATAAAGGAAAATAAACCGCGCCGAATTAACAGTCCTTTATAAAAACGGTAATGTTTTAATTCATTATTACGCACTTTTTCATAGAGTTTTTCACTGGCCGCTATCTCTTCCCGGGAGGGGATATTCCGCACGGAAATATAGCCCGTGAGGGTTTCATCCTGCCAGACCGGCGTCACGTTAGCCCGCACCCAGTAATGATCGCCATTCTGACGACGATTCTTCACCATCCCCGTCCAGGTCTCACCCTGCTGCAGGGTAAACCACATATCGCCAAACGCCCCGGCAGGCATGTCGGGATGGCGGATGAGGTTATGCGGTTCACCCAGAAGATGTTCTTCTTTATATCCGCTGGCTTCAATAAAAGCGGAATTGGCATAGGTAATATGACTTTCTGTATCGGTGGTCGACATTAGCGTCGAACCATCGTTAAGCAAATACTCGTTTTGTGTAACGGGAGTGTTACGCCTCATGAGTTACTCCATAATAATGTGCAAGAATAAAATACACCCGGAAAACGCTCAGGTAAGATTAATGTGATTATTTTTATAACTGTCTGAGGCTATTCTCTCTGAAATTAATATTATTCGAAATAGCCCCGTTAATTATTTTTATAGGGTTAATTTCTTCGAATGTAATAAAAATGAAAATATTTCCAGGCGCGCTTTATTGAACCGCTGTAAATAAATGACCTAAACCAAACTGAAAGAGGGAGATCGCCACCCAGGGAAAATTGCCCTGCTGATATAGCGTTTCGTTAACAGGATGAAAACGTTATTATTTGGTCAGTTTTCGTTAACGGGGTGAGGCTTGAGTGAAAATTAACGTCATCGGAACCAGCGGGAGTGGAAAAAGCACACTGGCGAAGCAGATTGCGGCCGAACTGGCGATTCCCTACATCGAGATGGACAGGCTCTACTGGCGTCCCGAGTGGCAGGGAACTCCGGACGATCTTTTTGAGGAAAAACTGGAGCTGGCACTACAGGCGTCGCCAGACTGGGTGCTTGACGGTAACTATAACCGCACGCGGCCCATTAAATGGCGCAACGTTGACGTTGTGGTGTGGGTAGATTACGGGTTTGTCCGCACCCTCAGGCAGGCCGTCATCAGGGCCATCAAACGGGCCTGGCACAAGCACGAACTCTGGCCCGGCACGGGGAACAAGGAGAGCTTTCGTCGCGCGTTCCTCAGCAGAGAGTCCATCATCATCTGGACAATGAAAACCTGGCGCAACAACCGCACGCGTTATGCAGCCGATCTGCAAGATCCGCGCTACGCGCACATTCGCTTTGTCCGCATTACCCGCCGCGAGCAGGCGGAAACGCTGATCGCCTCCCTAAAGTCTTATTCTTAGCATGGTTTTATATATCTGATTTCCGGCAAACCAAATGTAAATTAATTGTTTCTCAGTGGTGAAATGCGCCTTTAATAATGTCGACATGTTAAGTCAAACGAGAACGCAACATGTCATGGCGAATCAGCATTCTGGATAAAAGCCCCATCGCTGAAAATGAAACGGCTGCCGATGCACTGGCGCGTACCCTTGCGCTGGCTCAGCAGGCAGAAAATCTGGGCTATCACCGCTTCTGGATTGCCGAACACCACAATACCCCACAGCTTGCCAGCCCCTCGCCGGAGCTGCTGATTGCCTGGATCCTCGGGCAAACCACGCGGATTCGCGTCGGCTCCGGCGGCGTGATGCTCCAGCACTACAGCCCTTATAAAGTTGCCGAGAATTTCAACGTCCTGGCCGCGCTGGCGCCGGGCCGCGTGGATCTCGGCGTCGGAAAAGCCCCCGGTGGCCTGCCGCTCTCGACCCGCGCGCTGCAGCAGGGTCTGAATCAACAGGAAAAGGGCAGCTTTGCCGAACAGTTGGCCCAGCTCGATCGCTGGATTCGTCCTGAACATCAGTCAACAGAAGAAGCCGTGCTTGCCACGCCGCTGCCGCCATCGCCTGCGCAGGGTTTCCTGCTGGGAGCGAGCACCGAAAGCGCGCTGCTGGCCGCCCGGCTTGACTGGCACTTTGTCTTCGCCGCGCACCTGAACGGCGATCCGGACCTGCTGCGTGAGGTGATTACCACCTGGCGTGAAAACAGCACCCGCGAGGCGATTGTGGCGGTGCAGGCGATTGTCGCGCCGACGCAGGCCGAAGCGGAAGCGCTGGCGCAGAAGGTGGAAGTGTGGGGCGTTGAGCTGGCCAACGGACAGCGCGTCACCGTCGCCAGCGAAGAGCAGGCTTACGCGTTTGCGCGCCAGGCGGGAAGTGAACCGGTGCGCATTGCGCGTCGGGCGCAATCTCTGCTGGCGGGCACGGCGGAATCTGTGCTTGAACACCTGAACGCCCTCCATGAAACGTGGGGCATTGACGAATTTATTATTGATACCCCGATTGCGAATGGCGCCACGCGCGTGGCGTCCCTGCGGCTGCTGGCCGAGGCGCGTCTTAACAGGGAGGTTACCGTATGAGCTTTGGCGAACAGCTGATTGCCTGGCGGCGCGAGCTGCACCAGAACCCGGAGCTGTCGGGTCAGGAAGTGGAAACCACCGCGCGCCTGCGCCAGTGGCTGACAAACGCGGGCATTGCGCCGCTGCCTTATGAGCTTTCGACCGGGCTGGTGGCGGAAATCGGCACCGGCAGCAGGCTGATTGCGCTGCGGGCAGATATTGATGCCCTGCCGATTGAAGAGCGCAGCGGCGTGCCGTTTAGCTCTCAGCACGCAGGCGTCATGCACGCCTGCGGACATGACGTTCACACCAGCGTCATCCTCGGCGCGGCGCTAAAGCTGAAAGAGCGGGAAGCCTCGCTTAACGGCCGGGTGCGTATTCTGTTTCAGCCCGCGGAAGAGAACTTTGGCGGCGCGAAGAGCATGGTGCGGGCCGGTGCCCTGCGCGACGTGAGCGCGATTTTCGGTATGCATAACGAGCCCGGCCTGCCGGTCGGCGAGTTCGCCACCCGCGGCGGGCCGTTCTATGCCAACGTCGACCGCTTCGTGATCCGCATTACCGGCAAGGGCGCGCACGCCGCACGTCCGCACGAAGGCAATGACGCCATCGTGCTGGCGAGCCAGCTGGTGACGGCGCTGCAGAGCGTCGCCAGCCGCAACGTTAACACGCTGGATTCGGTAGTGCTGAGCGTCACGCGCATCGCGGGCGGCAACACCTGGAACGTGCTGCCGGAAAGCGTCGAGCTGGAAGGTACGCTGCGCACCCATCGCACGGAAGTGCAGCAGAACGTGAAGGCCCGCGTGGGCGAAATTGCCGCCGGGTTTGCCAGCGCCTTTAGCGCGCAGATCGATATCACCTGGTATGCCGGGCCCACCGCGCTGGTGAATGACGAACGCTGGGCCGACTTCGCCACCTCGGTTGCCCGGGAAGCCGGTTACGAAACCCGGCACGCGGAGCTGCACATGGGCGGGGAAGACTTCGCGGTCTATTTGCAGTCCATTCCCGGCGCGTTTGTCAGCATTGGCAGCAACAGCCCGTTTGGTTTACACCACCCGGCGTTTAACCCGGACGAAGCATTAATTGAGCCCGCTGCCCGCTATTTTGCACAGCTTGCGGAAAAAGCCCTGCAACACGTTTAATTCAGAAGAGGTGAATATGTCTGCACATCGTCAACTGCGGCTCGGGACCATTTTGCATGGTGCATCCGGGAATATGTCCGCCTGGCGTCACCCGGCGGCCGTCGCCGATGCCAGCATCAATTTTGATTTCGTCAAAGCGACGGCGTTAAAGGCGGAAGAGGGCAAACTCGATTTCTTATTCGTTGCCGACGGTCTTTATATTAACGAGAAGTCGATCCCGCATTTTTTAAACCGGTTTGAACCGCTGACGGTGTTATCCGCGCTCGCCAGCATCACCTCGCGCCTGGGGCTGGTGGGAACCTTATCCACCTCCTACAGCGAGCCCTTTACCACGGCGCGCCAGTTCGCCAGCCTCGACCATCTGAGCAACGGCCGCGCGGGCTGGAACGTGGTGACCTCACCGCTGGAAGGATCGGCGAAGAACTTTTCCCGCGAAAAGCACCCTGAACACGCGCTTCGCTACCGGATCGCCGATGAGTATCTCGACGTGGTGAAAGGGCTGTGGGATTCCTGGGAAGGTGATGCGTTCGTACGTAATAAAGAGAGCGGGCAATTCTTTGACGCGTCAAAGCTTCACACCCTGGATCACCGCGGTGATTTCTTCCAGGTCGCCGGGCCGCTGAATATTGGCCGCACCCCGCAGGGGCGTCCGATTGTATTCCAGGCCGGCGCGTCGGATGACGGGAAAAAGCTGGCGGCGAAACATGCCGACGCCATTTTTACCCATCACGAAACCGTCGATGAAGCAAAAGCCTTTTATCGTGACGTGAAGCAGCAGCTGGAAACGCACGGCCGCCGCGCCTCTGATTTACATATTTTCCAGGGCGTCAGCGTCATTGTCGGTAACGATGCCGACGACGTGGAAAACCAGTATCAAACCACGGCGGCGCTGGTGTCGATTAATGATGCCCTTAATTACCTCGGGCGTTATTTCGAACATCATGATTTCAGCCAGTATCCGCTCGACGAACCGTTCCCCGATATCGGCGACTTAGGCAAAAACAGCTTCCGCAGCACCACCGATGAAATCAAGCGTAACGCCCGCGAGCGCAGCTTAACCCTGCGTCAGGTGGCGCTGGAAGCCGCTTCGCCGCGCCCGCGCTTTTCCGGCACGCCGGAAGAGGTTGCGGACGGCCTGCAGGCCTGGTTTGAAGGCTATGCCGCAGACGGCTTTATCATTCAGGGCGGTACGCCGGACACCTTCCCGCGTTTTGTTGACCAGGTGGTGCCCGTGTTACAGGCTCGCGGCCTGTTCCGCACCGACTACCCGGGCACCACGCTGCGCGAAAGCTTAGGCCTGGACGAGCCGAAAAACGCCTTCACACAACAATAAAAGAGAACACCGCTATGCAGAAAACATCGCTTATTCTGGCGCTCGCGCTGGCCTTTACCCCTGCCGTCTGGGCAGAGAATGTGAATATTAACGGCACCGGCGTGAGCATTGAGGCCAATAAAACGCCGATCAACACCGCCAAAAACGGCGATGCCATCGCCCAGCTGCCGAAAGACTATCGCTTCGCCGTGCCGGGGAAATTTACCGTGGCGGTGGCCGCGCTTAACTCGCCGCCGCTGACGGTCTTCTCCGATGACAACAAAACGCTGTTGGGAAGCGAGGTCGACGTTGCGCGTCTGGTGGCGGACAGCCTTGGGCTGGAGCTGAACGTGGTGCCGACCTCCTGGGAGGACTGGCCGCTGGGCGTGGCCTCCGGGAAATACGATGCGGCTATCAGCAACATCACCGTCACCAAAGAACGCAAACAGAAGTTTGATTTTGCCACCTACCGCAAGGATTCCCTCGGTTTCTACGTGAAATCCACCAGCCCGATTACCTCGCTTCAGAAGGCGGAAGACATCGCCGGGCTGCGGATTATCGTGGGCTCCGGTACCAATCAGGAAGCCATCCTGCTGGCATGGAATGCTGAAAACCTGAAGAAGGGGCTGAAACCCTTTACCCCGATCTACACCAAAGACGATGCGGCACAAACCCTGGCGCTGCAGTCCGGGCGCGCGGACGCCTTCTTTGGCCCGAACGTGATTGGCGCGTGGAAAGCCGCGCTGACGGGTAAAACCAAGCTGGTCGGCAGCGTCGACGGCGGCTGGCCGAAGGCGGCGCACATCGCGGTAACGCTGAAAAAAGGCAGCGGCCTGGTCGAGCCGGTACAAACCGCATTGAACGGTGCTATCAAAAGCGGCGATTACGACAAGGTGCTGAACCGCTGGGGTGAAGGCGTTGAGCGCATCCCGAGTTCAGAAGTGAACCCGGCTGGCCTGGGTGATTAAGGAGGCGCGATGAGCGAACAATTTCGTGATGTTTCGCCGGAAGACGCCGAACTCCAGCCCATTATCGAGGGGCTGTTCGGTGAATACGCGGCCCGTTACGGGGACTACTTCTCTAAGGACGCAGAAGTCGAGCTGACGGAGTGGTATCTGGCGCCGCAGGGGCTGTTTATCGTCCTGGAGCGCGATGGTGAAATCATCGCCACCGGTGCCTATAAGCCCTTTGACGAGCGGACCGCAGAGATTAAACGTATCTGGACCAACAAATCCCTGCGTCAGCAGGGGCTTGCCGGGCGCGTGGTGCAGGAGCTGGAGCGCAGGGCGGTGCTGGCAGGGTATAGCCAGATCTACCTGACAACCGGTTTTCGTCAGCCGGAGGCGGTCAGGCTCTATATCAGCCAGGGCTACCAGCCGCAGTTCGATCTGAACCGGGATCCGGAAGAGTATAGCCAGCCGCCGTTTGACGGCCGGCTGCGATTCACCAAAACGCTGGTACGCGAAGCGTTCAGTCAAACCGCATGAGGAACGACGATGAGCAACGTTGAAACCATTAAGGTGGTCCCGGCGCGATATCCGCTGCGGGCCGTCGGCGCCGCGGTGGCGCTGTTTGTCCTGGCGGTCGTCATTCAGTCCGTGGCCTTTAACCCGCGCTGGGAGTGGGCGGTATTCGCCCGCTGGTTCTTTGACCCGGTGATCCTCGAAGGCGTCGGCCAGACTCTGCTGCTGACGCTGATCGGTACCGCGCTGAGCGTGGTGATTGGCGGCATGCTGGCCCTGGCGAGACTCTCGTCGTCCTGGCTGCTGAGCAGCCTGGCGTGGGCCTACATCTGGCTGTTCCGCTCGCTGCCGCTGATCGTGGTGCTGATCATTCTCTACAACTTTTCCTATCTCTACGACACGCTCTCTCTCGGCGTGCCGTTCACCGGCATCACCTGGGGAAGCTTTGAAACCATTAACGTGCTGGGGCAGTTCTCCACCGCCGTGGTAGGACTCACCCTGGTGCAGAGCGCCTATACCGCCGAGATCATTCGCGGCGGATTCCTCGGCGTCGACCACGGGCAATATGAGGCGGCCGCCGCGCTCGGCCTGCCGGCCTGGCGCCGCACGGTGCGCATTATTTTGCCGCAGGCGCTGCGCACCATTCTGCCTTCGGGATTCAATGAGATCATCAGCCTCGCCAAGGGCACGGCGATGGTCTACGTCCTGGCGATGCCGGAGCTGTTTTATACCATCCAGATGATCTACAACCGCACGCAGGAGGTGATCCCGCTGTTGATGGTCGGAGCTGCCTGGTACCTGGTGATTACTACCGTCTTGTCCGCTATCCAGTACGGTGTTGAACGCGCGCTCGCCCGCAGCGAACGCCGCTCTGCCGTTAATCAGAACCGCGCCACCCGTCGTAGCCGTTCTGTCACCACCGCACCAGCACAGGAGCCCGTCCATGCAAGCCTCTCCTGAAGGACACATTTCGATTACCGGCGTCAGCAAGTATTTTGGTCGCCATAAGGCGCTCGACAACGTCACGCTTGAGATCCCGCCCGGATCCGTGACGGTGATCCTCGGGCCGTCCGGCTCGGGCAAATCGACGCTGCTGCGCACCATTAACCACCTGGAGCGCGTCGACGAAGGCTTTATCCAGATTGACGGCGATTACATTGGCTATCGCCGTCAGGGTGACAGGCTCTACGAGCTGAAAGAGAAGGAGATCCTCAAGCAGCGCATCAACGTGGGCTATGTGTTCCAGAACTTCAACCTCTTTCCGCACCTCACGGTGCTGGAAAACCTGATAGAGGCGCCGGTCGCGCATAAAAAGCTCAGCAAAAAAGAGGCGGTGGAAAGGGCGTTTAGCCTGCTGGACGTGGTTGGGCTGCGGGATAAAGCGGACGCCTGGTCCCGCCATCTTTCCGGCGGCCAGCAGCAGCGCATTGCCATTGCCCGCGCGTTGGCGCTGCGTCCGCGCGTGATGCTGTTTGATGAACCCACCTCGGCGCTGGATCCGGAGCTGGTGGGGGAAGTGCTGGACGTGATCAAAAAGCTGGCCCGGTCCGGCACCACGCTGGTGGTGGTCACCCACGAGATCGGCTTTGCCCGGGAGGTGGCGGATCAGGTGGTGTTTATGGTCGACGGCAAAATTGTGGAGCAGGGCAGCAGTGACGAGGTGCTGAATCATCCGTCGCACCCGCGAACGCGCCAGTTTCTCTCCAAAGTATTGTAAGGAGCGCCAATGAAATACGGACTTCTGGCGGGGCTGATTTTTTCAGCCGCCAGCCACGCCAGCATTGATTTAAAAGCCAACGAGCTGCCGCTGCCGGTGACGGTCGATCCGCAGGCGGTGGCAAAGATCCCCGCAAATTACCGGTTCGTTGAGCCCGGGACGCTGACGGTGGCCATTTCGGCGCTGAACTCCCCGCCGCTGGCGCTGCTGGCCAGCGATAACCGGACGCGGATTGGCAGCGACCCGGATATCGCCCGCCTGCTGGCGGGCAGCCTGGGGCTGAAGCTGAAGCTGGTGCCGACGGCGTGGGAGGACTGGCCGCTGGGGATCGCCTCCGGGCGCTACGACGTGGCGCTGGTGAACATTGCGGTGACCGAACAGCGGAAAGAGAAGTTCGATTTTGCAACCTACCGCGTCGATTCGCTGGCGTTTTCGGTGAAATCCACCAGCGAGGTGCAGTCCATTAAAAACGCGGAAGATCTGGCGGGGAAAAAGGTGATTGTCGGCTCGGGTACCAATCAGGAACGTATCCTGCTGGGCTGGAACGAAGAGAACCAAAAGGCAGGGAGGGCGCCTGCGCTGCCGGTCTATCTCCACGACGATGCCTCGGGCAACCTCTATATTCAGTCCGGCAGGGCAGACGTGTTCTTCGGGCCGCAGTCGGTCTCGGCCTATAAAGCGGCGCTCACCGGCAAGACCCGCGTGGTCGGTTTAGGGCCGAAAAAAGCCTATGTTGCGACCACCACCAAAAAAGGCAATGAGCTGGTGTACGCGCTGCAGGCCGCGCTGAACGGTGCGATTACGCGCGGAGATTACCAGAAGGTGCTGGCGCGCTGGGGGGAGCAGGGCGAAGCGGTAGCGCAATCGGAGGTCAACCCGCCTGGGATAACCTACTAATGGTGCTCTACACTTAGGGTTTTCATCCCTCACCCTCAGGGGGCAACATGATTAAACTCTATGGCGTACCCGGCTGGGGCTCGGCAATCAGTGAAGTGATGCTAACCCTGGCTGATATCCCTTATCGATTTATCAACGTGGACGGGTTTGACCAGCCCGGCCCGCAGCGTGAGCTGCTGCAAAAGCTAAACCCGCTGTGCCAGGTGCCCACGCTGGAGCTGGAAAATGGTGCCATCATGACCGAAACGGCGGCGATTGCCCTGATGGTGCTCGACAGATGTCCCGATCTCGCCCCGCCCGTAGGGCAGGCCGAACGCCAGCAGTTTCAGCGTTTGCTCATCTGGTTTGTGGCGAACGTCTATCCCACGTTTACGTATGCCGACTATCCCGAACGCTGGGTGCCGGACGCGCCGGAGCAGCTGCAGAAAAACTGCATCGAGTACCGGAAATCCCTCTATTTGTGGTTCGAAGAACAGCTCAGCGCGGCCCCGTTTGCGCTGGGTGAACGTCTGACGCTGCTGGACGTGTATATCGCGGTGGCGCGTACCTGGGGGCCCCGACACGCCTGGTTTGCGGCCAATACGCCGAAACTGACGGCCATTGCGGATACCGTATGCCAGCTGCCGGAACTGCACAAGGTGTTAAAGGCCAACGATATTATCTGATAACGTGGAGCCCTGACTCACAACTGGAAGCCTGCGCATGCCACACGTAGATATCAAATGTTTTCCCCGTGATTTGAACGACGAACAAAAAACCGCCCTGGCGGCGGATATTGCCGAGGTGATTATTCGCCATTTCAACAGCAAAGACAGTTCCGTGTCGGTGGCGTTGAACCAGGTGAATCAGGAGGACTGGAAAGCGCAGGTCTGGGATACCGAAATAGGACCGAAGCTGGACGAGCTGATTAAGAAGCCCGGCTACTCTATGTAAGATCTTTATGCCGGGGAGCGGATCCGTTCTTCCCCGGCTTTCCCCGCCTGTCATCCCGCTTTTCGCAAAAATCGATAAAAATGAGTTTTATCTTATCCGCTACACTTTACGGTTCTGACTGACATTTCATAAATCCTTAGGAAAGATCTTCAACAGAATCAGTTAAGGACAGACACGTTAAAGGATAATTTTCTGATGACAAAATTACCGCAGTTTTCCCTCGCTTTTCTTCACCCCCGCTACTGGCTCAGCTGGGTCGGCATTGCCGCGCTGTGGCTCATCATGCTGCTGCCTTATCCGCTGTTGTTCCGAATCGGTCACGGCCTGGGGCGGCTGGCGATGCGCCTGCTCCCTCGCCGCGTCGAGATTGCCCGCCGCAATCTTGAGCTTTGCTTTCCAGAGATGAATGAGAATGAACGCGAGACGTTGCTGCAGCGTAATTTTGAATCGGTAGGCATGGGGGTGATCGAAACCGGGATGGCATGGTTCTGGCCGGCGTGGCGGGTGCGCAAATGCTACACCGTGGTGGGCTATGAACACATGGAAAAGGCGCGGGCGAAAGGCAATGGCGTGGTGCTCGTGGGCATGCATTTCCTCACCCTTGAGCTGGGCGCGCGGATCTTTGGCATGCTTAACCCCGGCATTGGGGTGTATCGTCCTAACAATAACGCGCTGCTTGACTGGCTGCAGACGCGCGGCCGCCTGCGTTCCAATAAAACCATGCTCGATCGCCATGATTTAAAAGGCATGATCCGCTCGCTGAAGCAGAATGAAATTTTGTGGTACGCCCCGGACCATGACTATGGCAAAACCAATAGCGTCTTCGTGCCGTTTTTTGCGGTGCCGAATGCCGCCACGACGGCGGGCAGCTATATGCTGGTCAAAAGCGCGCGGCCTGCCGTGATCCCCTTCGTGCCGCGGCGCAGGGCGGACGGCTCAGGTTACGAGCTGATTATTCTGGAGGATATCGGTGAAGCGCTGCAGGGGGGAGATAAAGAATCCGTTGCGACGCAGATGAACAGGGCAATTGAGCACGCGGTACGGATGGCGCCAGAGCAATATATGTGGCTGCACCGTCGCTTCAAAACGCGTCCAGAAGGCCTGCCTGACCGGTATGCCCGCCGCAAACCGGCGGCACCGCGGGTTGATATTCTGTCAGCCGACGATTTTTCCGACCGCTCGGGCGTACAGCACTAAAACAGCACCAGGGCCCTCACCGCGCGGTGAGGGCATGACCGATGCTACAGCGCGGAGCGGCGGTAAGGCGCATAGTCCGCCTGCCACCATGTCTTCTCGATGCGCGCCATCAACGTCTCATCATCTATCGCCGGGGCAATGCCCTGGGCAATTGCGGCCCGTGCCACGGCGACGGCTATCTGGCGTGACACCGCTTCAATACAGTCAACCGGCGGCAGCAATCCCCCTTTTTCCGCGGTGACCAGCGGAGACTGCGCCGCCAGGCTGCGGCTTGCTGCCATCAGCATCTCTTCGGTCACCCGGCGCGCGTTGCTGGCCAGAACCCCTAATCCCAGTCCCGGGAAAATATAGGCGTTGTTACACTGGGCGATGTCGTACTGCGCGTCCTGCCAGAATACCGGGGCAAACGGGCTGCCGGTGGCCACCAGCGCGGCGCCCTGAGTCCAGGCGATAAGATCCTGCGGCTGAGCCTCCGCCCGTGACGTCGGGTTCGAAAGCGGCATGATAATCGGGCGCGGGCAGTGGCGATGCATCTCTTTGACAATCTCTTCGCTGAACAGCCCCGGCTGGCCCGAAACGCCAATCATCACCGTTGGGTGCGCGTTTTTAACCACGTCCAGCAGGGAAATATTCTTCGCCACTACCTGCCAGCGGCTAATGGCGTCGCGCGCGGTGAGCAGGCTTTTCTGGAAATCGAGCAGGTTGGTCATGTCGTCGGTGAGCAGGCCGAAGCGATCGACCATAAAGATCCGGCTGCGGGCTTCGGACTCGGTCAGGCCGTCATCCACCATCAGCGCCACAATTTTTTCTGCTATCCCGCATCCGGCGGAACCGCTGCCCAGGAAGACCACGCGCTGGTCGCGAATGCGCGTGCCCGCGGCATGGGCCGCCGCAATCAGCGTACCTGCGGTAACGGCTGCCGTTCCCTGAATGTCATCATTGAAGCAGCACAGCTGGTCGCGGTAGCGCTGGAGCAGTCTGGTGGCGTTTTTCTGGGCAAAGTCTTCAAACTGCAGAAGAACGTTGGGCCAGCGCGCCTTGACGGTGCTGACAAACATATCCATAAACTCAGCGTATTGATCGTCGCTGATGCGCGGATGACGCCAGCCCATGTACATCGGGTCGTCCAGATGCTGCTGATTGTTGGTGCCGACGTCCAGCATGATCGGGAGGGTAGAAGCCGGATGGATCCCCCCGCAGGCGGTATACAGCGACAGCTTGCCAATCGGGATACCCATTCCGCCGATACCCTGATCGCCAAGCCCTAAAATACGCTCCCCGTCCGTCACCACAATCACGCGAATGTCGTTGCGCGAGAAGCTTTGCAGCATTTCATCAATACGATGGCGGTTAGGCCATGAAATAAACAACCCGCGCGCACGGCGATAAATCGTCGAGAAATGCTCGCAGGCTTCACCTACGGTCGGGGTATAGATAATTGGCAGCGTCTCTTTCAGATGCAAACGCAGGAGATTATAAAAGAGGGTTTCATTGGTATCCTGAATATTGCGCAGATAAACATGACGGGAAATATCGCTTTTAAAATGGCAGAACTGCACCCAGGCACGTTCGGTTTGTTCTTCAATGGTTTCAACGTTGTGCGGTAATAGGCCATGCAGGTTAAAATTATCACGCTCTTCTTTAATGAAAGCGAGCCCTTTATTTAATAACGGATTTTCCAGCAGTACGGCCCCGTTATAGGGGGTATACAGCACTTCTTTGCGAGACATGGTTAACTCCTGAATATGTAAGCGATAAAGATAAAAGATGAGCAAAAACAGTGCCTTTAATGGTTGTAAAGACACGGTATTTCGTGCGTTTGGTTGGGGGCTAATTTAGCGCTTAGCTAACGGAGCAGGAGTGATAAAGTTCACATTCTTTCTGCTTTTATTAATTTCAAAAAGGAATGCATTGATCGCCATGAATAACTTTAGTTACATAATGATGAATTAAATTATTTAAAAGGAAAGCGTTGTTGTGTTCACATTTCTCTTCGGGAACGCATGTTAATTTCACCCTGAGCCTGTTTTTAGAAAAGGCCGCATAATTCATTATTTATATTTATGGACATTTATTGGTATCAGGAATAGTTTCCAGCCTATTCCTTTCTCTGTATATCCGAACACAATTTTCAGGTGATTATATGAAAGATAATCCTGTACCAACGTCTGCGCTGCCGACCTCGCGTTTCGCCTTTGGGCTCAACACTGAGGTTGGCGCGGTCCCGCTGATGCTGTTTGTCGGGATTGCCGCTATTGTGGCGACGTCCGCCTGGGCAGGGCTGCTGCCGAAAAATATGATTGGCGGGCTGGCGGTCATCATGACCCTCGGCTTCGCGTTTGCCAAAGTGGGGCGTCAAATCCCCCTGCTGAAAGACATCGGCGGCCCGGCGATCCTGTGCCTGATGGTGCCCTCCGTGCTGGTCTATTTTGGCGTATTCGGCAAGCAGACCCTTGATACGGTGCATCTGCTGATGAAAGAGGCGAATCTGCTCTATTTCGTCATCGCCTGCCTGGTGGTCGGCAGTATTCTGGGGATGAACCGGGTGCTATTGATCCAGGGGATGATGCGCATGTTTGTTCCGCTGGTGGCAGGGACATTCATGGCCGTGCTGAGCGGGCTCATTGTGGGATCGCTGTTTGGCTATACGCCTTACCACACGTTCTTCTTTATCATCGTTCCGATTATTGGCGGAGGGATTGGCGAGGGGATTTTGCCCCTGTCACTGGCCTATTCGGCAATACTCGGGCAAACGCCGGACGTCTACGTTGCCCAGCTGGCACCCGCGGCGGTCGTGGGGAACATCTTCGCCATTATTTGCGCAGGCTCGCTGGCGCGTCTTGGGGCAAAACGTCCCGCGCTTTCGGGTAACGGCATGCTCACGCGAAGCAAAGAGGACGTCAGCCTGTTTGCCGGGGCGCAAAGCGCTCAACAGACGGATTTTCATCTGATGGGGGGCGGGTTGCTGATGGTGTGCGCATTTTTCATCGTCGGAGGATTGTTTGAAAAACTGGTCCACATTCCCGGCCCGGTGCTGATGATCCTGATTGCCGTTCTGTGTAAGTACTTCAGGGTGATCCCGTCCTCCATGGAGCAGGGGGCGCACAGTTGCTATAAATTCGTCTCGGCCGCGCTTGTCTGGCCGCTGATGATCGGCCTTGGGATGTTATACGTGCCGCTTGAAAGCGTAGTGTCGGTCTTCTCGGTGGGGTACGTGGTGGTGTGCGGCTCGGTCGTGATTGCAATGGCGCTGAGCGGCTACTTTATTGCCTCGCGTCTGAATATGTATCCCGTGGAGGCGGCCATTGTGACCTGCTGCCACAGCGGTCTGGGCGGAACGGGGGACGTGGCCATTTTGTCGGCCTCTAACCGGATGTCGCTCATGCCGTTTGCGCAGATTGCCACTCGCATCGGCGGCGCGTCGACGGTGATCCTCGCCACGCTGCTGATGGGATGGATTATGTAACGCGGTGCGGGTAGGCCGGGCAGCATCGCCGGGCTTACCCCTTTTCGGACGGCACAATGTGAACATGGTTTTGTTTCACCTCCTGACCCTGCGCATTCACGTAGCCGATATGCAACGGATCACCCGTTTCGCTGTCCACCAGGGTTAAATGCGGCGCGGTATGTAACACATGTTTGTGCCCCCACTCCATCAGCGACAGAAGCACCGGGGCAAGAGTGCGGCTTTTGTTGGTAAGCTGGTATTCATACCGTTCACGTTCACCCTCTTCCCGGTAAGGTATTCGGGAAAGCAACCCCAGCTCCGTCATCAGCTTTAAACGCGTCGCTAACGTCTGCTTCGTGATTCCGGTATGGCTTCGCATGGTTTCAAAGCGCGTCACCCCGTAAAACGCCTCCCGCAGGATCAGCAAAATCCATTGATCGCCCACGATTTTTGCTCCTTCAGCCAGACCGCAGAGTTCGGGGGAGAGGTAAGGCAACGATTTATCTTTTGACACCGGGTGTTTTCCTTTCTAATCTAAGTATGATTTTTAGACCTTGCTTGCAGGAAGAATACAATGCCTTTTGTGAATGTACAATCGATTAAAGGGATCATGAACGCCGAGCAGAAAAGCGAGCTGCTGCGCCGGATGACGGACTTAATGGTGGAAATCGAGGGGAAAGGGGATCCGGAGTTCCGGCGCTCGGTCTGGATCCGTATTGATGAGCACGACCCTGAGCAGTGGAGCCTGGGCGGATTACAGCCTACCGCTGAAATGATTGCGAAGAAATTCGCGTCGACGCAGGTACCCTGATGAGAGGCCGGGAGGCGAAACTGGCCTCCCGGCAACTCACTGAGCCCGCAACAAAATGTCCATCAGCCCGGGAAAACGGGCATCCAGATCCTCTCTGCGCAACGAAATCATATTTTCTCGTCCCTGCGGACGCTGCCAGATGACGCCGCTGTCGCGCAACACGCGCCAGTGATGGGTCATCGTGGACTTCACCACGTCTTCCGGGCGCAGCGCGTTGCAGCTGAGTTCGCTGCCGTCGGCAAGCCGGCGAATAATCGACAGCCGGAGCGGGTTGCCGAGGGCAAACAGCACATTTTCCAGCAGTATTTGTTCAGTTTCAGGATGGTTAGGGATCATCGTTTTCCTGCGTCTGGTGTCAGATTGAGCTATATCAACAATAGGTCAACCATTAAAAAATAGTTCGATAATACTCGTACAATAGGACTATTATAGCAAACGAACGAATACGCGACCATCCCGGTCGTCACAAACAGGTCAAAGAGACTTAAGGAAATATCATGCCCCGACCCATCCCTCTCGAACGTTATCGCAACATCGGTATCTCCGCGCATATCGATGCCGGTAAAACAACCACCACCGAGCGCATCCTGTTTTACACCGGGATGAGCCACAAGCTGGGTGAAGTACACGATGGCGCGGCAACAACCGACTGGATGGCGCAGGAGCAAGAGCGCGGGATCACCATTACGTCTGCGGCCGTCAGCTGCTTCTGGCCGGGTATGGACAGAGGGTTTGAACCGCACCGGATCAACATTATCGATACCCCAGGGCACGTGGATTTCACCATTGAGGTGGAACGCTCCATGCGCGTTCTCGACGGTGCCGTGATGGTCTATGACTCCGTGGGCGGCGTGCAGCCTCAGTCCGAAACCGTCTGGCGTCAGGCGAATAAGTATCACGTGCCGCGTCTGGCCTTCGTCAACAAGATGGACCGTCCGGGCGCCGATTTCTTCCGCGTCGTGCGGATGATGCAGGAGCGCCTGAAGGCGAATCCGGTACCGATTGTGATCCCGGTTGGCGCGGAAGAGCACTTCACCGGCGTGGTGGATCTCATCAAGATGCGCACCATTCTGTGGGACGATGCCACCCAGGGCATGGTATTTACCTATGCGCCCGTGCCGGATGACTTAGTGAAAACCGCTCAGGAATGGCGGGAAAAAATGGTCTCTGCGGCGGCGGAGGCCAGCGACGATCTGATGGATAAATACCTGGAAACGGGCGATCTCGACGAAGCGGAAATCATCCGGGGGCTGCGTATTCGCACCATCTCGGGTGAAATCCAGCCGATGCTGTGCGGCAGCGCGTTCAAAAACAAGGGCGTGCAGCGCATGCTCGATGCGGTCATTGAGCTGATGCCGTCGCCGCTTGACGTGCCGGCGATTGACGGCGTAGATGAAAAAGGGCAGCACGCCGAGCGTCATCCCAGCGACGATGAGCCGTTCTCCGCGCTGGCGTTTAAGCTGATGAGCGACCCGTACGTCGGGCAGCTGACCTTTATCCGCGTTTACTCTGGCGTGCTGCGCAAAGGAGATGCGGTGTATAACCCGGTGAAAGGGAAGAAAGAGCGTATCGGGCGTATCGTGCTGATGCATGCCAACGATCGCCACGAGGTGGACGAACTGCGCGCCGGGGATATCGCGGCCTGCGTTGGGCTGAAAGATGTGACCACGGGTGACACCTTAACCGACCCGAACGCAGTGATCACGCTTGAGCGGATGGAGTTCCCGGATCCGGTTATCTCGCTGGCGATCGAGCCGAAAACGAAAGGCGATCAGGAGAAAATGGGGATCGCGCTGCAGCGTCTGGCGGCGGAAGATCCGTCTTTCCGCCTGCACACTGATGAAGAGTCCGGCCAGACCATTATCTCCGGGATGGGTGAGTTACACCTGGAGATTATCGTTGACCGCATGAAGCGTGAGTTTGGCGTCGAGGCGAACATTGGTCGTCCGCAGGTGACCTACCGCGAAACCTTGCGTAAAGCGGTGAAGGATATCGAAGGCAAATTTGTCCGTCAGTCCGGCGGTAAAGGGCAGTACGGTCACGTGGTGCTGAGCCTTGAGCCGACCGAACCCGGCAGCGGCTTTACGTTTGAAGATGCCACCAAGGGCGGCGTGGTGCCGCGGGAGTATATCCCGTCCGTTGAGAAAGGACTGCGGGAAGCCATGAACAGCGGCGTTCTGGCGGGGTACCCGGTTGTCGATGTCAAAGCGACGCTGACGTTTGGTTCGTATCACGAGGTCGACTCTTCGGAGATGGCGTTCCGCATGGCGGCGATCCTCGGCTTTAAAGAGGGCGCTCGCAGGGCGAATCCGGCGATCCTTGAGCCGATTATGCACGTGGAGGTGGAAACACCAGAGGAGTACTCCGGCAATATTATGGGCGATCTCTCCTCCCGCCGTGGCATGGTGCAGGGGATGGAAGAGCAGTACGGAAGCCAGATTATTCGTGCTGATGTTCCGCTGGCAGAGATGTTTGGTTATGCCACGACTTTGCGCTCGATGTCCCAGGGACGTGCGACGTACACGATGGAGTTCCATCATTTCGCGGAAGCCCCGAGAAATGTTGCGGATGAGATTATTGCGCGGCGTGCGAAGTAGTGAAGTAATTGCACATGGTAGCCGATGGGCTACCGTGTGCTTTTTCCGCTCTTACAGGCGGCTTTAATATCGCGTGGTCACTTAACCAGCGTGGCCGATCGAACTTTCCATTTCCCTTTTTCCTCAACGAGACAATCGGTAACAACGTGGTCCTGCTTATTACCAAATGCGATATACACGTTTGTGCAAACGGCATCAAAATCAGAATGCAACACTGTTATCTGCTCCCAGTCCTCATTCCAGTCCTGCGATTTAATAAACATATTTGCATCGGGCATGTCTTTTTCGTTACTGTCGCCAGAGTACATTTCTTTAATTGCTGCGATAGTTTCTGAGGTAACGTAGTCACTCCTGCTGTCCGGATTGAGGACTGGCGGTTTGTCCTGATTCAACTGCGCGATATACCATTGATTGAATTTAAGCGCCGCCATCCCCGGTGGAGAGATGCTATCAGCGACGGCGAAAGGAGGCAGGGCGAAAAGAAAAAAGAAGAGTGCTTTCATTAGTCATGCCTGAAGCGTTCGTAATGGGACTGTATGCTTCGGTAAGCCTTTACTGGGTACAGGGTGCGTTGTACGAAATCGCTGATCCACTGCTGGCCATCGTAGATGCAAATCTGTCCGCTATTGTGACCCACAATATTCTGGATAACGGCTACGTCGCCTGAATGCGGTTGATCATATACCAGGCGGAAGAAATAGGGCACTGTTACTGAGATAGTGCAATTAGTATATGCTGTTAGGCTACGACTCTATGGTTCCAGCTATCTTTGTAAACAATATTACCATCACAGTGCTTCCAGGTAATACTTTCATAACGTAGAAGGATTGTTTCGAGGTGTGTGCCTGATCCTGCACCAGGATATAAGTCAGGAGTTATGGACGTGATTTTTACATTCTCCAGGGAAATATTGAAATATTCGCTTTCTATTCCAGCCTCGCTAATTATGTACATCTTTATAATTGCTGATTTGAGTGTGGCGCCTGTAGTTAAAGCTTTGTACAAAAGAGGGGTCACCCGATCAAACTCTTTCTGAAACATAATCGGCGCGTGAATTCGTGTACCCGTCAGGCGGCCTGTATTGCTATCGGCCGGAATATTGACATTATGAGTTAGTGATTTTAGCTCAATAGCCCCGATACGCCCGGAGACAAGAGATGAACCAATCATTGGTGAACCATTTTCATCAGTTAACCACATATAAGCTGGATTAGACATAGTAAATCCTTTTATTTCAGTTTTGTTATGCGTGAAGTTAATCGAGGGAATAACCAAATAAGTATAATAATTGTGAGCAACGTCAATGATAGACAGTACTCAGGAAATAGATGAAGCCATAATAAACCAAAACCTATGACGAGCACAGGAAAGACTATACTTTCTAATAACAGTCTGATTAAGTTTTTAAACATTCAAGTCACTTTGTATATAATCGGCTAAATCATCCAGGTTTGAAAAGGCTTTTAATTTCATTTTTTCAAATAATTTTGAAATGGCGGGCTCGCAAAAATAATACAGCATCTCCAGTTTCGCCTGGTATAGAATCCAATAATAATCGGGATTAATAACTTTCAATTGGCGAGCAGCGAGTGCACATTTCTGTTGTATGCCATAAAACTGGAGAACTAAGACCCCTTGTGGTAATTTACCCGAGAGACGTTCAACAACAACTTTCGAAACAAGACTGGATTGAGAAAGAGCTACCGAGGCAGCAGTGGCAAATGCATAGCGCGTTGCTCCCGCTACGTTCATGTGAGAGCCAAATTCTGCAATTCTTTGGATGAGTTTACGGGCTGAACCTTCTGGATTGCCATTATCTATGTCATCACATATCGTTTTCAGGTACAGATAAAACATGTATGCAATGACATCAGCGTGTTTGAAAACCGACTCTATTGAGTAGAGTGTTCTGATTTCTTCAGCTTTTAACTCCTGACAGACATTATTGTACTGGGGAATAAAACATGATGAATACCAACTGGCTCGCTCAATACCAGAATATATAACGGATGCAACACCTCTTGCTGATTGCAAAATGCCACCAATTGCGTTCTGCATTGTGAGGGCCAGATGGTGGTCACTCTGAAATTTTATCCTTAAATAGTCAGATGCATTCATGATGTGAGATCCTTAATGCGATTTTTATTTCACGTTATCATTGCAATCACATAGCGAATATCCTCTTTTTTTTTGAAAGCTGGTAAGCATTTAATGTTATATGAAATCATTATATCTCTAAGGTATCTGATTGAGCTTATCAATCCAGCGCCTTCACCATCTTCCCACTCGCCACAAACGTTCCGGCCCCAAGGTGATGCAGCGTATTCAGCTTATCGCCATCAAACTGCCAGCGTCCGGCGACAAACGCGCGTTCATCTGCTGCCGCTGATACCACTTCGCCAAACAGCGTATCGTACTTTTCTGCCGCCGATGTGGCGGGTAATAATCGACACTCCATCCACGCCAGACATTTTTCTTCAATGACCGGCAGGCCGAGTTCGGGGCCGTTTACGACCGGGATCCCGTAGCAGTTGAATTTGTCTTCATCGCGCCCGCTGACGCTGCCTACCGCGTAAGTCCAGCTGGCCGCCGCCACGCCGGGGATGACGATGCCAAACTTCCCGCTGCGTTCGATCAGCTCGCGCGACCAGGCGCTTTTATCCACCACAATCGCAATACGCGGCGGTTCAAATTCGACGGGCATTGACCATGCGGCGGCCATCACGTTGCGTCTGTCCAGGGTTTCATCCCGGCTGGTAATCAGCACGGTAGGGCCGTGGTTCAGCAGGCGGCTGGCATGACGTAATTCAACAGGGCGAAAGTGGCTCATAGGTTCTCCTCATAAACAATCGAGTATGCAGAAAAAGCACGGAAATCAAAGTGAACGCGTAAAATTAGTTTATAAACAAAACATCACTTTTAAAGGAAACTGATGCATGTCTCCCTTTCTGACTGCCTATTTTGCTCGCATCGGCTGGAAGCAACCGGCTTCTGCTGATATAGACACCCTGCGCGCGCTGCATTTACATCACAACTGCGCGATCCCGTTTGAGAATATCGATGTTGTCCTGCCGCGCGAAATTCATCTTGAAGACCCGTGTCTGGTCGACAAACTGGTGACCGCCCGTCGCGGGGGATACTGCTTTGAGCAAAACGGCCTGTTCGAGCGCGTGCTGCGCGAAGTCGGGTTTACGGTGCGCAGCGTGCTCGGACGCGTGGTATTGGCGAGTCCGCCGCAGATGCCGCCGCGCACGCACCGCCTGCTGCTGGTGGAACTTAACGGCGAGCGCTGGATTGCCGACGTCGGGTTTGGCGGCCAGACGCTGACGGCGCCGATCCGCCTGCTTGCCAACGAAGAACAGGAGACGCCGCACGGGCTGTATCGTCTGCTCAGCGAGGGGAATGACTGGGTGCTGCAGTTCCGTCACCACGAGCACTGGCAGTCAATGTACCACTTTGACCTGACGACGCAGTATTTCAGCGATTATGTGATGGGGAATTTTTGGTCGGCGCACTGGCCACAGTCGCATTTCCGCCATCATCTGCTGATGTGCCGCCATCTGCCGGACGGCGGCAAGCTGACGCTGACCAACTTTAACTTTACCCACTGGCAGAACGGTCATGTGGAGGAGCAGATCCATCTTCCCGACGCTGCGGCGCTGTATCAGCTGATGCAGGCGCGCTTTGGGCTGGGCGTTGACGATCCGAAGCACGGTTTTTCTCTGGCGGAGCTGACGGCGGTGATGGCGGGGTTTGATACGCATCCGCAGGCCGGGAAATAATGCGCAAAGGGGCGCGGGCCCCTTTCTCCGCAAGGGCTACTACTGAGTAAACTTGCCGATCCACGGGCTGCTGTTTTCGCCAGACCACAGATGTAAAATCAGCTCGCGGAATTTTTCCGCCGCCGGGCTAAGGGGTGTTTCCCGGCGTTGCACAAGCCCCAGCGTTCGGCGTATGACGGGTTCAATCAGCGGGCGACTGACAAGGACGTGATGTTCATCGGTCGGCATCGCCAGACTTGGAACCACAGACACGCCGAGACCCGCTTCCACCATCCCCAGTGACGTTGACAAATGACGCACTTCATAAAACCAGTTCGGTTTCCAGGCCATTTTCTCGAACGCCTGATCGATAAGCGAACGGTTCCCGCTGGAACGTCTTACCCCAATCAGCTTCATTCCGGCCAGATCGTCCCACGTGACCAGCGGTTTTTTCGCCAGTTCATTGTCGCGCCGACATGCCAGAACAAAGGGTTCATTCACCAGCGGCGCAAAATCGATATTAGGATGTGTGATGTTTATCATATTTATGCCGAAATCTGCGTCACCATTCAAAACCGCTTCGAGACAATCGCTGGCACTGTGCTCAAGTATGCGGATCCGGATGTTTGGGTAGTCATTGTTATAATCTCGTATCACTGATGGCAGAAAATAGAAGGCCGCGGTAGGGATACAGGAAACCGTAATCACGCCTGCCTGATGCGTCGCCATCTCTTTAATACTCAGGATTGAACTTTCATAAAAATCGATTAAATTCCTCGCTTTAGGTAAAAACTCTCTTCCCACCGTCGTAAGCTTCACGCTTCGCGTCGAACGCTCAAACAGCGTGGCTCCCAGGCTCTCTTCCAGTTTTTGAATCCTGCGTGTTAACGCCGGTTGTGAAATATGAAGAAATTGCGACGCTTTTGTAAAACATCCGATTTCTGCAATTTTTACAAACGCTTGTATTCCCTGTAATTCATGTTGCATATCCGCATCCCGTTCTCGCTTTTCTTTAACCACGATAACGCAGGGGTTATTAATGTGCAAAACGTATTAATCCTTCTTTTTTTGACATTAGAGTTATCAACAGGAGTGTGAAAACCTTATTGCGTTCCTGATAAAACGAAATGAGAAAAACACATGTTAAAGATCCCTTGCGTTTTAATGCGTGGCGGTACGTCAAAAGGCCCCGTTATTTTGGCCAGCGACCTGCCTGAGGAAACCGAAGAGCGCGACGCGGTGTTACTCAGCTTGATGGGCGCAGGCCATGAGCTCGAAATTGACGGCATTGGCGGTGGAAGCCCGCAAACCAGTAAGGTGGCCATCGTCAGTCCTTCCGACAGTCCGGATGCAGATGTGGATTATTTATTCGCACAGGTGATGGTGAACGAACGTCGCGTCGATACCACGCCAAACTGCGGCAATATGCTCTGCGCGGTGGGGCCCTTTGCGATAGAAAAGGGGCTGGTGAAGGCGCACAGCCCGGTGACAACGGTGCGGATCCGTAATCTTAACACCGGAACGCTGGTTGATGCGGAAGTGCAAACGCCTGATTATCGGGTCACCTATGAAGGCGATACCCAGATTGACGGCGTTCCGGGTACGGCCGCACCCGTTGGCTTAACTTTCCTGAATTCAGCGGGTTCCAAAACAGGGAAATTGCTTCCGACCGACAGCGTCACAAACGTATTCGACGGTATTGACGTTACCTGTATTGATATGGCGATGCCGATGGTATTGATTGAGGCCTCGGCCCTGGGGAAAACGGGAGGGGAGTCACCCGCGGAACTGGATGCCGATACGGCGTTTAAAGCAAGGCTGGAGAGCCTGCGTCGTCAGGCGGGCGAGGCGATGGGCTTAGGGGATGTGTCAAATAAAGTGATCCCTAAACCGGTTCTCCTCAGCCGGGCGCGCAACGGCGGAACGCTTCAGGTGCGGTATTTCATGCCACACACCTGCCATAAATCGCTGGCCATTACCGGCTCGATTGGTATTTCGACCGCGACGCTTATAGAAGGCTCTGTCGCCGCTAAAATCATCGCCGATCGTCCAAAAGAGCGCTTTACCAATATTATTGATATTGAACACCCAAGTGGAAAAATATCCGTGTCATTGTTGAGGGACGGGAACAATATCGAAAATACCCGAGCTGCGGTAATTCGCACTTCCCGTAAGCTCTTTGAAGGTGTCGTCTGCGTACCTGAAAAAATGCTCTCTGAAGTTGATTAAGTAAAAGCCAAACTAAGAAATAGTTCCACCTTAAACAATTATATTCTGTACCTTAACTATAAAACTGAGGTTATTATGGCGTTAACGCATGCTAACAATACCCTGAAAGCGCCCGATCCTGTAAAAGCCAGCGCGCATATTCGCGTAATTCTGGCACTCGCATTATCCGGGCTTGCAGAACTTGCTTCTCTGTTTTTTATTCAGCCACTGCTTCCGACGCTTGCTGTGGAGTATAATGTCCCGGTCAGCCAGGTGAGTATTATCTTATCGGCAGAAACAGCGTTGCTGGCAATCGGATTGCTGTTTACCGGGACGTTATCCGATCACTATGGCAGGAAGCGATTAATTATCGTCTCCCTCCTGTTGGGCGGCATTCTGACGCTGCTCTGCCCGCTGGTGGAATCCTGGGCGATGCTGGTGGCGCTGCGTGCGGTGATTGGTCTGGCGCTGAGCGGCATCGCTGCGGCAGCCACCGCCTACATCAGTGAAGAGGTCGCACCGGTGGCGGCTGGCATCGTGACGGGCTATTTTGTCTTCGGTAACTCGATGGGCGGCATGTCCGGCCGTATTGTTGCCAGCCAGCTGATCGATCACGTTTCAATCAATGTCATCTTTTACGGTTTTGCGGTCAGCCTGATTGCGGTTGCCGTTCTGGTGAAGTTCCTGCTTCCGGAATCTAAAAACTTCAAGCCCACGCAGAGCCTTAACGCCATGCGTATGGTGAAAGGGGCGGCATCCCACTTCAAAAATAAAAATCTGGCGCTGGCGTTTGTCATCAGCTTTATTATCTTCGGCGCATTTACCTCACTGTATAACTATCTGGCCTTCTTCCTGAAAGGTGAACCGTTCCATATTTCACCGGCAAATGCAGGCCTGCTCTCCTTTAGCTTCGCCCTGAGTTTCTTTACGGCACCGCAGGCAGGCCGCTTATCGGCAAAATATGGCGCAATGAAAGTCCTGCGGGTGTTGTTCCTGATCATGGCGTTCGGCATGCTGCTGACGCTCACGTCGAACGTTGTCACGTTTATTGTTGGCGCCGTCATTTTTACCGGCTGTTTCTTCGGCTGCCACTCTATCGGCCTAAGCTGGGTCAGTAAAAATGCAACCCATGCAAGAGGCCAGGCCGTCGCGCTCTATTTATTCTTCTACTACATGGGCGGTTCGGTGATTGGTTTTATTAACGGTTTTGTTTTCCATTCGATGGGCTGGCAGGGGATGACCGGATTTATTCTGGCATTGCTCGGGGTTGGCGTTGTGGTGGCGACATATCTGGCATCCGGTAATAAACCGGTACTGGTTCCCGCCCAGTCCGCAGAATAAAAGTCAGGCAATGTGTTCACGCCCCAGGGCGTGAACACAGAAAGAACACGTATATCAATCGGGTATTATCATGAAATTAGCAAGCTATATTCATCAGGGCCGTAAAAGCTACGGGATTTATACGCCATCCGGCTTTATCGATTTGGGTAATAAAATCGGCCATCAATATGCGACATTAAAAGATCTTCTTCACTGGGATGCGGTAGACGTCGCCAGACAATATCTCGATTGCCCGGTGGATATTAGGCCTGAAGAAATCACCTTTTTGCCCGTTATAGAAGAGCCCGGAAAGATTTTCTGCGTGGGGATGAATTACGCTGAAAAAAGAAAAGAGTTTGCTGAGACGAATAATGCCCCCACGCTGTTTATCCGTTTTCCTGATTCGCAAACCGGGCATGCGCGGCCGGTGATAAAACCGGTTCTTTCCAGCGAGTTCGATTACGAAGGCGAGCTGGCCGTGATCGTCGGTAAACCCGGTAGCCGAATTGACGTCAGTAACGCGCTCAGCCACGTCGCGGGATACAGCTGCTATATGGACGGCTCCGTGCGCGACTGGCAGCACGCCTGGTTCACCGCCGGTAAAAACTGGACGCAAACCGGCGCCTTCGGCCCGTATATGACCACGGCGGACGAGATCCCCGACCCTCACGCCCTGACCATTCATACCTGGCTGAACGGCATGCTGGTTCAGAATGACTCCACCGGCAGCATGATCCACAAAGTAGCGGATCTTATCGCCTACATCAGCACGTTTACCTCTCTCAGCGCCGGCGACGTCATTATTACCGGTTCGCCGGGCGGCGTCGGCAAAAAGCGTAATCCGCCTCTGTTTATGCACGACGGCGATCGCGTTGAAGTGGAGATCGAAAACGTTGGCCGACTGGTCAATACCATTGTGGAAGCTCAGCCGCAGCCACAAGCGTTAGCTGTCTAAACGCTCAGGAGAGAGAAGATGTACACCGCCAGAACACCCGAGTTTGAGGTTATTAACGCCGGTAACGCCCAGTCCCGGGAAGAGGTTATCCGCTTCCTGGCCCGCAACGGTTTAGGCATTGATGATGATATTGAGCAATTTATTGTTGCGCGCTATCAACGCCATCTGGTCGCCTGCACCGGGATTGCAGGTAACACGCTGAAGTGCATCGCGGTGGATCCCGCGTGGCGGGGCACGTCGTTAAGCCTGACGTTAATCCATGAAGCCGAGCTTCAGGCGGCGCAGAACGGTGAACATCAGCTCTTTCTTTTTACCTGTCCGGATAACGTGAAGTCGTTTCGCGGATGCGGGTTTTATCCGCTGGTGACGGTCGAGAACCGTGCGTCATTAATGGAGAATACGCCGGTAGGTATTCATCGTTATTGCAGTCAGCTGCGCCGCCACCATTTCGTGCCGGGGAAAAATATTGGCGCAATTGTGATGAACGCCAATCCGTTCACCCTCGGCCATCAATATCTTATTGAGCATGCGGCAAGCCGGTGCGACGCGTTACATGTTTTCGTGGTCCAGGAAGATGTCTCGGCATTTTCGTTTAAAGAACGGTTCGCGATGGTCAGGGAAGGATCGCAGCACCTGCCGAATGTCACCGTTCATCCAGGGTCGGCGTATATTATTTCGCGCGGGACATTCCCGGGCTATTTCCTGAAAGATAAGCAGGTCATCGATAAAACCTACGCGGCAATTGATCTCATGCTGTTCAGAAATTACATCGCCCCCGCGTTGAATATTAATCATCGTTTCGTGGGTACCGAGCCATTTTGTCCGTTAACCGCCGAATATAACCGGGCGATGCACCGCTGGCTGGAAGAAGAGACGAGCACAGCGGCTCGTATTAGCGTACACGAAATAGAAAGAAGAACGGACGGTAATAATGTGCCGGTATCGGCTTCAGCCGTTCGTCGTTTATTAAAAGAAAACAACATCGCTGCCGCCAGTCGCATGGTGCCTGCCACTACGCGCGCGTTTCTGAATAACGGAATACAGCATCAGCCCTGTTTATCCGAGCCGCTGACGGCAGCGGTTTAAGCGCATTATCACAGGAAAATGAATATGAAAATTGTGCAAGCCGCGATGGCGGGAACGCTGGAGTCCAGCGACCTGATGGTCAAGGTCAGTCCCGTCGAGAGCGGGCTCGATGTTGTCATCCAGAGCGAAGTGTATAAGCAGTTCGGCGACCGAATTGCAGAGGTGGTCAATGAAACCCTTGCGGCGTTCAATATCGAGCAGGGGCTGATCGTTGTCGATGATAAAGGCGCGCTGGACTGCGCGATCCGCGCCCGCGTGCAGGCTGCACTGCTCAGAGGTACAGCCCGGGAAGACATTGCATGGGAAACGTTATAATGAAAAAGTTACGCCGCAGTATGTTATTTATTCCCGGTTCAAGTGCAGCCATGCTGTCGACGGCATTTATCTATAAACCAGACTCAATTATGTTTGACCTGGAAGATGCCGTTGCGCTGAAAGAAAAAGATAGCGCGCGTCTTCTGGTATTTCACGCGCTGCAACATCCGATGTACAACGATATTGAAACCGTTGTCAGAATTAACCCGCTTAATACCCCTTTTGGTTTAAAGGATCTGGAAGCTGCCGTCAGGGCAGGGGTGGACGTTATTCGTCTGCCGAAAACCGACACTCCGGAAGATATTTATCAGCTCGAACGCGAAATCGTCCGTATCGAAGAAAGCTGCGGGCGTCCTGTTGGCTCAACGAAATTAATGGCGGCAATCGAATCCGCCGTCGGCGTCATTAATGCCGTCGCCATTGCGAAATCCTCCGAGCGTTTAATGGGGATTGCGCTCGCCGCCTTTGACTACGTGATGGATATGCAAACCGAGCGGGGCGACGGGACCGAACTGTTCTATGCCCGGTGCGCCGTACTGCATGCCGCGCGTGGGGCAGGGATCGACGCTTTCGACGTGGTATACGCCGACGTGAATGACGAGGCCGGTTTCCTGAAAGAAGTGGATCTCATCCGCCGGATGGGCTTCAACGGTAAATCGCTGATTAATCCGCGACAAATTGAAATTCTTCACAACGCCTACGCGCCCACGCAGGAAGAAGTGGACTACGCCGAGCGCGTGATTGCTGCCGCAGAAGAGGGAGAACGCAACGGACTGGGGGTGATTTCGCTGAACGGAAAAATGATCGACGCGCCAATCATCAACCATGCCCGCGTGGTTATCGAACGTAAAAATGCCTCGGGCATTCGTCAGTAATCCCTTATACCGCAAGCGACAGGATGAATAATGAAAAGTCTCACTGAAACCCTGCACCACATTCCTGGCTCTCGCCGTGAGTACGTCGCCTTCAGCGGCGCTAACGCGGCCACGCCTTATCTTGCTGACGCTGAGCAAAAGTCTCAGCGCAAACTTTTCGCCAGCGTGGACGATGTGCTGGCCCGCTGCGATCTGCATGACGGCATGACCGTATCCTTTCATCACGCGTTCCGCGAGGGCGATAAGGTCATTAATTACGTGATGGATAAGCTGGCTCAGCGCGGTCTGAAAGGGATCACGCTCGCGTCCAGTTCGTTAATGTCGTGCAATGCGCCGCTTATTGAACACATTCGCAGTGGCGTGATTGGCAAAATCTACACCTCCGGCATGCGTGGCGAACTGGCGGATGCGATTTCACACGGGCTGATGGACGAGCCGGTACAGATCCACTCCCACGGTGGGCGGGTGAACCTGATTCAAAAGGGCGAAATTGCCATTGATGTCGCGTTTCTGGCGGTCTCGTGCAGCGATGAGTATGGCAATGCCAGCGGCAACGGCGGCAACTCGCAGTGCGGCTCGCTCGGTTACGCCATGGTCGACGCGCAATATGCCAAAAAGGTGGTTTTGCTCACCGAAACCCTGAAGCCGTTCCCCAACCTGCCGGCCAGTATCGTCCAGGACCGGGTTGACTACGTGGTGCAGATTGAGAGCGTCGGTGACCCGGCAAAGATCAGCGTAGGCGCCGCAAGGGTCACCAGCAATCCACGTGAGCTGATGATTGCCCGCTCTGCCGCCGACGTTATCGAACACTCTGGCTATTTCCGCAACGGCTTTTCCATTCAGACTGGTTCAGGTGCGGCGTCCACCGCCTGTACGCGGTTTATGGAAGCCCGTATGCGCAAACACAATATTGTCGCCCGTTTTGCGCTCGGCGGGATCACCGGCAGCATTGTCGATCTGCATCAAAAGGGGCTTATTGAAAAGATCCTCGATACGCAAAGCTTTGACGGTGCCGCGGCCGCGTCCATGACAGTCAATCCTGGCCATGTGGAAATTTCCACCAACGTCTATGCGAACCCGGCTGCAAAAGCCGCCTGCTGCGACAGGGTGGACGTGGTCATCCTCAGCGCGCTGGAGGTGGATACCCAGTTCAACGTCAACGTGCTGACCGGTTCCGACGGCGTGATGCGCGGCGCGTCGGGCGGGCATTGCGACGTCGCCGCGGCGGCAAATCTCACCATCGTGGTTGCCCCGCTGATCCGCAGCCGAATTCCTACCGTTGTCAGGCAGGTCACCACCCTGGTGACGCCGGGCGAAAGCATTGATGTTCTGGTTACCGATCACGGTATTGCCGTTAACCCGGCGCGTCCGGAGATCCGCGAACGTCTGATTAACGCCGGGCTGGCCGTCGTCGACATCGATGCGCTCTATAACAAGGCGCTGCTCATCTCGGGGCAGCCTAAGCCTGTGGCGTTTACTGACCGGATCGTGGGCGTGGTGCGCTACCGCGACGGCAGCGTGATTGACGTGGTTCGCCAGGTTAAGGAGTAATTCCCATGACGGATAAAGCCTCGAACGTGAAGGTTTCTCTGGAACAGGTGCTGAACGCCAGAGAACAGCGAGCCCGCCGCCAGCAGGCGTGGCTCTTTCAGTCGGATCATACGGTGGTTTCCGTCACGCTGGTCTGGCCAGGGGAGGTGAAGGATACCGCGCTGGCCAGACGGGTGATGGCCGCTGCCAATGACGCGCTCGGTGAACTGTTCCGCGCCCATCAGTGGACGGTCTGCCGCCAGCAGATCCTGCAGCCGCTAACGGGGCCGGAGGCGCTCTGGGCGGTGGCGGCCCCCGCGTGGATGATTAAACACGTGACGGCGCATCTGGAAGATAACCATCCGCTGGGGCGCCTATGGGATATCGACGTGCTGTGTCCAAAGGCGGGCCTGCTGAAAAGAGACGCCATCCAGCAACCGATGCGCAGATGCTTTATCTGTCATGAACCTGCTCACGTTTGTTCCCGCATGCGACGTCATTCGCAGGCTGAGCTCACGCGCGTAATCGAGGCGTTAACCGATGACTACTTCACTTGCCAGATGTAATGCGCCAGACGCCCGGCGTCCCTTCGCGGAGCTGGCGGCCGAGGCCCTGTACCGGGAAATTCGCTTGACCCCGAAACCGGGCCTGGTGGATCGCGCTAACAGCGGGGCGCATAAGGATATGGATTTCGCCCTGTTCATGGCCAGTATCGCGGCGATTGCCCCCTGGTTCTCAACGTTCTTTAACGTTGGCAGAGAGACGGCTCGTCTTGCTGGCCCGCAAACACTGCGGGCGATAAGGCCAACCGGTCTGGCCTGCGAACAGGCGATGTTTAACGCCACCGGCGGGGTGAATACCCATAAAGGCGGGATCTTCTCTCTGGGGCTGCTGTGTGCCGCGGCGGGGCGTCTGACGCAGAGGCAAGTAATCCTCACGCAGCGCAGCCTGTGCGAGGAGTGCAGCGCAATCTGCACGGGCATCGTTGAGCGGGAGCTGAATAATCGCGGCGTGGCGAAAACGAAGGGCGAGCAGCAGTTCAAAGCGTACGGCTTCACCGGGGCCAGAGGCGAAGCGGAAAGCGGTTTTGCCACCGTCCGCCATGCTGGCCTTCCTCACTTTGAAACCGCACTGCGCCGGGGAGCCTCTGAGGAGGAGGCGCTGCTGAGGATGTTGCTCGGGCTGATGGCGTCGAATCCGGACACCAACCTTGTTTCACGTGGTGGAACGAAAGGGTTGAATTATGCCAGACGCTATGCCAGACGGATATTAACCGTGCAGCATCTGACGCCGGAACAATTAATTAACGCCTTATCCGGCATGGACGTTCAGTTTATTCGCCGGAACTTAAGCCCGGGAGGGAGCGCAGATCTTATCGCCGTCGGATGGTTATTGTCGCAGTTTCCGTCCGAATAATCGAAAAAGGAAAACGTCATGATTGAACAACGCCTGCAGCAGCTCGGTAACGTTTATACCCCAATTCTGGTGCCGGGGCTGAGAGACAGCGATGAACATCACTGGCAAAGCTGCTGGGGGCGGCGTTTTCCCTTCTGGAAGCGGATCCAGCAGAAAAACTGGTTCGAGCCCGATATTGAAAACTGGGTCTCCGCCATTACCCGCGAGCTGGCAGCGTGTCAACTGCCCGCCATTCTCGTTGGCCATAGCTTTGGCGCGCTGGCGTCATGCCGATTACTGCAAACGCGGCGGGTAAACGTCGCCGGGGTGGTGATGGTCGCGCCGGCAGAGCCCGCTATTTTCGGCCTGGAAGAGGCCATTCAGCCAGCGTCATTACCGGTTCCCTGCCTGATGTTTGCCAGCAGAAACGATCCCCTGATGCCTTTCGCACGCGCCCAGTTCTGGGCGGCACGCTGGGAGGGGCAATTAATCGATATCGGGGAAGCGGGGCATATTAATGCCGAATCCGGATTTGGTGAATGGCCTTACGGGCTCGAACGACTAACAGAATTTTGTGAACAACTTTAGCTTTAACAGGAGAACCTATGTTAGATGATTATAATCAGCACCTGAACGCGCGCGCTGAATCGGGTATTCCGGCAAAACCCTTAACAGTGGAACAGACCGATGCGCTTATTCATCGTTTAATTCACGATGCACCGACGCATCATCCGCGATTAATTGATTTATTAACCCACTGCGTTCCCCCGGGGGTCGATCCCGCGGCAAAGTTAAAAGCCGAATTTTTATTTAAGCTGGCACTGCAGGAATACCGTATTGACGGCCTTTCTCCCGACGCGGCCACGACGCTGCTGGGTTCCATGCAGGGCGGCTATAACGTTCAGCCGCTGATCGATCTTCTGGACCACCCGAGCCTGGCACCGCTGGCCGCGCAGCAGCTTTGTTCGACTATCCTTATCTTCGAAAAATTCAGCCAGGTTGAAGCCAAAGCGCTGAACGGTAACGTCCGGGCAAAAGAGGTGCTTCAGTCCTGGGCAAATGCCGAGTGGTTTACCCGCCGTCCGGCGATGCCTGAAAAAATCACCCTGAAGGTGTTCAAGGTTCCCGGCGAAACCAATACTGATGATTTGTCTCCGGCACCGGAGGCGTGGTCACGTCCGGATATTCCGCTGCACGCGCTTTCCATGCTCAGTAACGCCAGGGAAGGGGTTGAGCCGGATGAGCCCGGCGTGCGCGGCCCTTTGCGCCAGCTGGCAGAATTAAAAGAGGCGGGCTGGCCGCTGGCATACGTCGGCGACGTCGTGGGAACCGGGTCATCGCGCAAATCCGCCACCAACTCGATCTTATGGCACATCGGGAATGATATTCCGTTCGTGCCGAATAAGCGTAACGGTGGGTTTGTGTTTGGCGGCAAAATTGCCCCCATTTTCTTCAACACGCTGGAAGATTCCGGTGCCTTGCCGGTAGAGATGGACGTCTCCGCGCTGACGACCGGAATGCTGATCGATCTCTATCCCTACAAAGGCGAAATTCGCGAAACGGAAAGCCAGCGCCTGGTGACGCGCTTTACGCTTAAAACCGACGTGCTGCTGGACGAAGTGCGCGCCGGCGGGCGGATCCCGCTGATTATCGGACGCAGCCTGACCGCGAAAGCGCGGGAATCGCTGAAGCTTGCGCCTTCCGATGTCTTCCGTAAGCCCTCCGCCCCTGCGCCATCCGCAGCCGGTTTTACGCTGGCACAAAAAATGGTGGGTAAAGCCTGCGGCGTTGCGGGGATCCGTCCCGGGCAGTACTGCGAGCCGAAAATCACGACCGTGGGCTCTCAGGACACCACCGGCGGGATGACGCGCGACGAGTTAACCGATCTTGCCTGCCTGACGTTTTCCGCCGATCTGGTGATGCAGTCTTTCTGTCACACCTCGGCATACCCTAAGCCTGTCGACGTTCAGCTGCATGAAACCCTGCCGCAGTTTATCACCCGTCGTAACGGGGTTGCGCTGAAACCGGGGGACGGCATTATCCACTCCTGGCTTAACCGCATGCTGCTGCCGGATACGGTGGGCACCGGCGCCGACTCCCATACCCGCTTCCCGCTGGGGATCTCGTTCCCGGGCGGCTCCGGGCTGGTGGCGTTTGCCGCCGCGACGGGCATTATGCCGCTGGATATGCCGGAATCGGTGCTGGTTCGCTTTACGGGCGTGATGCAGAAAGGGATCACCCTGCGCGACCTGGTGCACGCCATTCCGCTCTACGCCAGAAAGCAGGGCCTGTTGACGGTCGAGAAAAAGAATAAGCGCAATATTTTCTCGGGCCGGATCCTCGAAATTGAAGGCCTGGAAACCTTGAGTGCAGAGCAGGCGTTTGAGCTGGCTGACGCCTCCGCTGAACGGTCCGCTGCCGCCTGTGTGATGCGCCTGGCGGAGGACAAGGTCGCGCAATACCTGCGTTCCAACGCGGCCCTGCTGCGCTGGATGGTTAAGCAGGGATATGAGAACGCCGACACGCTTGAACGACGCATCGCTGAAATCGAGGCGTGGCTGGCTAACCCGTCGCTGCTGTTGGCCGATCCTGACGCGGAATATGCCGCAGTCATTGACATCGATCTCAATGAAATCACCGAACCGGTGGTCTGCGCGCCGAACGATCCGGATGACGCTCGCTTACTTTCTGAGGTGGCCAACACGCCGATAGAGGAGGTCTTTATTGGCTCCTGCATGACCAACATCGGTCATTTCCGCGCTGCGGGTGAAATCCTGGCCGATACCAGTGAAAGCCAGGCGCGGCTGTGGATCGCGCCACCGACCAAAATGGATGCCCGGCAGCTTTCCCGTGAGGGCTATTTTAGCCAGTTTATAAAGTCGGGGGCGCGAATCGAGCCCGCGGGATGTTCCCTCTGCATGGGGAACCAGGCGAGGGTGCGCGAAGGGAGTTTCGTAGTATCGACGTCCACCCGAAATTTCCCGCATCGTCTGGGAACGAATGCCAGCGTGTTCCTTGCCTCGGCAGAATTAAGCACCGTCGCAGCCATGTTGGGTAAAATGCCAACCGTGGAAGAATATTTACGCTATACGGATAAACTTCACGGCGCGCGTGAAAATATCTATCGCTATCTCAGTTTTGACACCCTGGCCGAATATCAAATCACAGAAGATGATAATATCCCGGTTGTTAGCGTGTAGTTCCTTATTATTTCTTTAGCAAATGTATTTATCCGGCAGAGTCGCCTCCCAGGAGAACTCTCTGCCATTCAGGGACCCTTTTCTCATGGGTGAGATATGCTTAAATCCAATGTTTTAAAAACAATCTTACTTGCCGTAATAATATTATTATCAATATTTATTCCTCCGCCTGATGGATTAAGTAAAGAGGCGTGGATACTGGCAGGGATATATTTATCCGCTATCGTTGGCCTGGTCATTAAACCTTATCCCGAACCCGTCATTATGCTCGTCGCGGTCGCATTAACCTGTTTTACCGTGACAAAATTCCCGGATTCACCCGTCAAATCAATGGATGTGCTGAGCGGATACGCCTCCGGCACGACCTGGCTGGTGTTCAGCGCCTTTACGCTTAGCGCGGCGTTCGTTACGACCGGTCTGGGAAAGCGGCTTGCTTACTGGTTTATCCTTAAATTTGGCAGTACGACGCTAAGGCTAGGGTATGTGACCGCCTTGCTGGACCTGGTGCTGGCACCGGCGACGCCCTCCAATACAGCGCGGGCAGGTGGGGTCGTTTTTCCTATTATTAACAGCATTGCGACGGTATTGGGCTCAACGCCAAAAGAGTCGCCGTGTAAGGCTGGCCGTTATTTAATGGTCAACGTCTATATGGTCACTAAAACGACCAGTTATATGTTTTTAACGGGCTTTGCCGGGAACGCGTTAGCGCTTCAGCTCATTTCAGATATTTTCCATATTCATATTAGCTGGATCGGCTGGATGCTGGCGGGCGCCCCGCTGGGGTTATTGATGCTATGTATCATTCCCTATATTTGCTACCGGATAGCCTCGCCGGAAATTAAGCATATTGATAATGTCGCGATTGCGACCAACGGGCTGGAAAGCCTCGGGGCAATGAGCCTCAAAGAGAAGGGGCTGGTGTTTATTTTTATCGCCGCATTATTGGGCTGGATCTTCTCACGCCATCTTGGTCTCACTGAATCCGCCGTCGCCATTATCGCGATGGGGGCGGCTCTGCTGTTTAATATTATCGGCTGGAGCGATGTTCAGAAAAATAAAGGCGGCTGGAATACCCTGATGTGGTACGGGGGCATTATCGGTCTGAGCGCCACCCTGAGCAAGGAGGGGTTTTTCCGCTGGCTGGCGGATTTCCTCTCTGCGCATCTGGATTTTCTCAGCGCCGGTAATATGACCATCGTGATTATCGTGTTTCTCAGCGTGCTGGTTCGCTATTTCTTTGCCTCCGGCGGGGCATACGTCGCGGCCATGGTGCCGGTCTTTGCCACCGTGGGTCTGGTCACCGGAACGGCGCCCGTCCTGCTGGCGCTTGCGATTCTATTTTCCAATTCCTACGGCGGGTGTATCACGCACTATGGGGGCGCGGCCGGACCCATTATTTTCGCCTCGGGGTATAACGATATTAAGTCATGGTGGACAATCGGCACCGTCGTGGCGCTGTGCACGTTTTTAGTCCACATGCTCGTCGGCATTCCCTGGTGGGGTTTCCTCATGCAGCATGGGATGCTGCAGTCTTAATCGCCCGGTAGCGGCTACGCCTTACCGGGCCTGCATGAGTTTGAACGTAGGTCGGGTAAGGCGTAGCCGCTACCCGACAAAATCAACGGCGCGATCTCACCACCTGATAACGACGGGTAAAATACTCAAACGGCGCGCTCCATACGTGCACCAGACGGGTGAACGGGAAGATAAGGAAGATCGTCATCCCCAGCACCAGATGGATGCGGAAGATCGGCGCCACGCCTCTCAGCATTTCTGATGAGCCTCCCTTAAACGTCACGATCCCCTGCGCCCAGCCCACCAGCTTCATCATTTCACTCCCGTCAGGATACTGCGCGGAGAAGGGGATGGTGGTCAGCCCCAGGATGCACTGGATCAGCAAAATGCTCATGATGATGATATCCGGCGTGGTGGACGTGGCGCGCACGCGCTGATTGAACAGGCGGCGGTAAAGCAGCATAGACCCGCCAATCAGCGTCAATACGCCGCACACCCCGCCCGCCATCATGGCTAGCTGCTGCTTAACCGCGACGGGTAAAAACCAGGCGTACATCCAGTGCGGGGTTAACATGCCGAACAGGTGTCCGAAGAAAATCCCCAGGATCCCGATATGAAACAGGTTAGAGCCCCAGTTCATACCGCGTTTGCTGAGCATCTGGCTCGACGAGGCGCGCCAGGTGTACTGCCCGTAGTCGTAGCGCAACCAGCTGCCGAGGAAAAAGACGGTGGCGCAGATGTAGGGGTAAATGTCATAGAAAAACACGTTCAGGTAGTGTGTCATTTTGGGCCTCCGGCGCTGACGTCCACGTACTGCGGCGCGACGTCCTGGCTAAAGCGTCGTTGATATTGCTGCATCGGCGAGCTGTCGCACGATGTGGCGTTGTCTTCGATAAACTTGACCTGTTCCTCTTCCCATACGGCGTCCAGCGCCTGGCGGGAATCATCCCGTTTTTCACTGGACACCTGTGTCGCCACGCTGTCGCTGGAAAGCCGCGTACCCGCCAGCGCCAGCAGGGCGTCAAATAACTGGTAATGCGCCACGCCGCGCTGCTTCAGGCGTCCCCCAATCAGCGCCAGGATCGGCGCGACGTTTTGCAATCCTTCGCGCGCTTCGTCGTCGGTGACGATGCTGAGGTATTCCAGGTAGAGCGGCAGGTAGTCCGGCAGCTCGCGGCAGTCCAGCTGGAGCCCGGCTTTCTCGTACTGGCTCATCAGGTCGACCATCGCCTGACCGCGATCGCGGGACTCCGCGTGAACGTGCTCGAACAGCAGCAGCGACGTCGCGCGACCGCGCTCAAAAACCTCGCACCACTCGGCCTGTTTATCCAGCAGCGGGGCGTTCAGGTGCTGCCGGGTAAACGGCAGCAGCATGGGCGCGTCCTGCTCAATCAGCGAAAGCGCTTCGTCACGGCTTTCCCACAGGGTCTCATCGGGATACTCGATCAGCAGCGCGATGATTTTGAGGATTTGCATTATTCTCCCTCCCCGTGTTCACGCACCTCGGTGATGTTGATCGCGTCAATGCGGCTGCTGTTGAAGAGGTTGAATTTGGTATCGGAGCCGTGGCAGCCGTCGCCAAAGGTGAATCCGCAGCCGTTTTTCTCCGGGAAGGCGTCGCGCGCCATTTCGCGGTGGCTGGTCGGGATCACGAAGCGGTCTTCGTAGTTAGCAATTGCCAGATAGCGGTACATCTCTTCAACCTGCGCTTCGGTCAGGCCGACCTCTTCGATGGCGCGGGTATCGGTCACGCCTTCCACGGTCTGGGAGCGTTTGTAGTGGCGCATCGCCATCATGCGCTTAAGGGCGCGCAGCACCGGCCCGGTATCGCCCGCGCTGAGCATGTTCGCCAGATACTGCACCGGAATGCGCAGGCTCTCTACGGCAGGCAGTACGCCGTCGCTCTGCGGCAGGCCGCCGGCGTCCGCGTAGGACTGGATCGGCGACAGCGGCGGCACGTACCAGACCATCGGCAGGGTGCGGTATTCCGGGTGCAGCGGCAGGGCCAGCTTCCAGTCCATCGCCATTTTATAGACCGGTGAACGCTGGGCGGCGTCAATCACGTTCTGCGGAATACCTTGCTTCAGCGCTTCTTCAATCACCGCCGGATCGTTTGGATTCAGGAACACGTCGCACTGGCGCTCGTACAGATCGGTTTCATGCTCGGTGCTGGCGGCTTCTTCAATACGGTCCGCGTCATACAGCAGCACCCCGAGATAGCGGATGCGCCCGACGCAGGTTTCCGAGCAGACGGTCGGCTGGCCGGACTCAATGCGCGGGTAGCAGAAGATACATTTTTCTGACTTGCCGCTCTTCCAGTTGAAGTAGATTTTCTTGTACGGACAGCCGCTGATGCACAGACGCCAGCCGCGGCATTTGTCCTGGTCGATCAGCACAATACCGTCTTCTTCGCGCTTGTAGATGGCGCCGCTCGGGCAGGTGGCAACGCAGCTCGGGTTCAGACAGTGCTCGCACAGGCGCGGCAGGTACATCATGAAGGTGTTTTCAAACTGGCCGTACATCTCTTTCTGGATCTTCTGGAAGTTGCGGTCGCGGGCGCGCTTTTCGAACTCGCCGCCCAGCAGTTCCTCCCAGTTGGGGCCCCAGACGATTTTATCCATCCGCTTGCCGTCAATCAGCGAGCGCGGGCGGGCGGTAGGGAGGTGATCGCCCTCCGGGGCGCGATGCAGATCCTGATAGTCAAAGGTAAAGGGCTCGTAATAATCGTCTATCTGCGGCAGGACGGGGTTAGCGAAAATTTTCGACAGTACGCCCATCTTGCCGCCGAGGCGCGGCGTCAGCTTGCCGGTAATGCCGCGGATCCAGCCGCCTTGCCACTCCTCCTGATCTTCCCAGTTTTTCGGATAGCCGATGCCCGGTTTGGTTTCGACGTTGTTAAACCACGCATATTCCATCCCTTCACGCCCGGTCCAGACGTTCTTACAGGTGACCGAGCAGGTGTGGCAGCCGATGCATTTATCAAGATTCAGAACCATGCCAACCTGTGAGCGTATTTTCATTTTTTCGCCTCCTGTACCTGATCCCGACCTTCGCCATCCAGCCAGTTTATGTTTTTCATTTTGCGGATCATGATGAACTCGTCGCGGTTAGAGCCGACGGTGCCGTAGTAGTTAAAGCTGTACGCCAGCTGGGCGTAGCCGCCGATCATGTGCGTCGGTTTCGGGCAGACGCGGGTCACCGAGTTGTGGATCCCGCCGCGCCGTCCGGTCACCTCTGAGCCCGGAATGTTCAGGATGCGCTCCTGGGCGTGATACATCATGGTCATGCCCGGCGGCACGCGCTGGCTGACCACCGCGCGGGCGGTCAGGGCGCCGTTGGCGTTGAAGGCTTCAATCCAGTCGTTGTCCTCAATGCCCAGCTCGCGGGCGTCGGTTTCGCTGATCCAGACAATCGGCCCGCCGCGCGACAGGGTTTGCATCAGCAGGTTTTCGCTGTAGGTGGAGTGGATGCCCCATTTCTGGTGCGGCGTCAGGAAGTTGAGCGCTTTTTCCGGGAAGCCGTTCGGCGGGATCTCGCGCATGTGGCTGACGCTGCGGGTATCAATCGGCGGACGGTAGGCCACCAGGCTTTCCCCGAAGGCGCGCATCCACGGATGATCCTGATACAGCTGCTGGCGACCGGAAAGGGTACGCCACGGGATTAGCTCGTGGACGTTGGTATAGCCCGCGTTATACGACACGTGCTCGCTCTCAAGACCGGACCAGGTCGGGCTGGAGATGATTTTGCGCGGCTGCGCCTGAATATCGCGGAAGCGGATCTTCTCGTCTTCCTTGTTCAGGGCAAGATGGGTGTGATCGCGCCCGGTCAACTCGCCGAGCGCTTCCCAGGCCTTGACCGCCACCTGACCGTTGGTTTCTGGTGCCAGGGCGAGGATCACCTCGGAGGCGTCGATCGCCGTTTCAATCAGCGGACGACCTTTCGCCGGACCGTCCGGCTTGACGTAGTTCAGCTTGCCGAGGAAATCGACCTCGTTCTGCGTGTTCCACGATATGCCTTTTCCGCCGTTGCCGAGCTTGTCCATCAGCGGACCGAGCGAGGTGAAGCGCTCGTAGGTTTCCGGGTAGTTCCGCTCGACGACCGCAATGTTTGGCGCGGTTTTGCCGGGGATCAGATCGCATTCGCCTTTGCGCCAGTCCTGAATATCAAACGGCTGGGAGAGCTCAGCCGGCGAGTCGTGCTGCAGCGGCTGCAGCACCACGTCGGTTTCGGTACCCAGATGCCCGACGCAGACCTCGGAGAAAACTTTGGCGATGCCTTTGTAGATTTCCCAGTCGCTGCGGGACTCCCACGCCGGGTCGACGGCGGCGGAGAGCGGATGAATAAACGGATGCATATCCGAAGTATTCATGTCGTCTTTTTCATACCAGGTGGCGGTGGGCAGGACGATATCCGAGAACAGACAGGTGCTGGACATGCGGAAGTCGAGCGTCACCAGCAGGTCGAGCTTGCCCTCAATGGCGGCGGTCTGCCATTCCACCTCTTCAGGCTTCACGTCATCGGTCGAGCCGAGATCCTCGCCCTGAATGCCGCTTTCAGTGCCGAGCAGGTATTTCAGCATGTACTCGTGGCCTTTCCCGGACGAGCCGAGCAGGTTAGAGCGCCAGACGAACAGATTGCGTGGGTGGTTCTTGCCATTATCGGGCTGTTCACAGGCGAAGCGGATATCGCCCGATTTTAACGCCTGCACGGTGTACTCCTGCGGCGTCATGCCTGCCGCCTCCGCACGGGCTTTAACGTGCAGCGGGTTCAGGTTGAGCTGCGGGGCCGACGGCAGCCAGCCCATACGCTCGGCGCGGACGTTGAAGTCGATCAGGTGGCCGGCGAATTTCGAGGCGTCCGCCAACGGGGAGAGCAGCTCCTGCGCGGTCAGCTTCTCATAGCGCCACTGGCTGGCGTGGTTGTAAAAGAAGGAGGTGCTGTTCATCTGGCGCGGCGGACGGTTCCAGTCCAGCGCGAAGGCCAGCGGCAGCCAGCCGGTTTGCGGGCGCAGCTTCTCCTGGCCCACGTAGTGGGACCAGCCGCCGCCGCTCTGCCCGACGCAACCGCAGAAGACCAGCATGTTGATCATCCCGCGGTAGTTCATGTCCATGTGGTACCAGTGGTTCACCCCGGCACCCAGAATGATCATCGAGCGACCGTGCGTTTTGTGCGCCGTGTCGGCAAACTCGCGGGCGATTTTTTCTATCAGATAAGCGGGCACGCCGGTAATCTGCTCGCCCCAGGCGGGCGTATAGGCCTTAATCTGGTCATAGCTTTCTGCGGCGTTGCTGTCTTCCAGGCCGCGATCGAGACCGTAGTTAGCCAGCACCAGATCGTAAACGCTGACCACCCGCTTCTGGCTGCCGTCGGCGAGCGTCAGGGTTTTGCTCGGGACGCGGCGCGTCAGCACCGGCTCCTGCTTCACGCTGCGGAAATGCGGGTTTTCGTTGCCGCCAAAGTAGGGGAACGCCACATCGGCAACGCTATCATGGGTAATCAGCAGGGAGAGGGTCAGCTCGGTTTCATGGCCCGCGGCCTGCGGCTCCAGGTTCCATTTGCCTTTTTCTCCCCAGCGAAAACCAATCGATCCGTTTGGCACCACCAGGTTCCCGGCAATATCAAAGGCGACGGTCTTCCATTCCGGGTTATTGGCTTCCCCCAGCCCGTCAACCAGGTCCGAGGCGCGCAGCATGCGGCCCGGCACGACGCGGCCGTCCGCCTGCTCGTCCAGCAGCACCAGCATCGGCATGTCGGTGTAGCGGCGGCAGTAGTTGAGGAAGTAGTCGCTGGGGTTATCGAGGTGAAACTCTTTGAGGATCACGTGGCCCATCGCCATCGCGAGGGCGCTGTCGGTGCCCTGTTTGGGGGCCAGCCACTGGTCGCTCAGCTTCGCGACCTCCGAGAAGTCCGGCGTGATGGCGACGGTTTTGGTGCCTTTGTAGCGCACCTCGGTGAAGAAGTGGGCGTCTGGCGTGCGGGTCTGCGGCACGTTGGAGCCCCAGGCGATGATATAGCTGGAGTTGTACCAGTCGGCGGATTCCGGCACGTCGGTCTGTTCGCCCCAGGTCATGGGGGAGGCAGGGGGAAGGTCACAGTACCAGTCATAGAAGCTCAGGCAGGTGCCGCCCAGCAGGGAAAGATAGCGCGTGCCGGCGGCGTAGGAGACCATCGACATCGCCGGGATAGGGGAAAAACCGGCGACGCGGTCCGGGCCATAATGTTTGATGGTCCAGACGTTGGCGGCGGCGATCAGCTGGTTCAGCTCTTTCCAGTTCGAGCGGATAAACCCGCCGTGACCGCGCGCGCGCCTGTAGCTCTGCGCTTTTTGCGGATCGCGCTGGATGGCGTCCCACGCCAGGACCGGATCGTGATGCTGGGTCAGCGCCTCTCGCCACAGTTCAATCAGCCTGCGGCGCACCAGCGGGTATTTAAGTCGGTTGGCGCTGTAGAGATACCAGGAGTAGCTCGCCCCGCGCGGGCAGCCGCGCGGCTCGTGGTTAGGCAGGTCGGGGCGGGTGCGGGGATAGTCGGTTTGCTGAGTCTCCCAGGTCACCAGGCCGTTTTTGACGTAAATTTTCCAGCTGCAGGAGCCGGTACAGTTCACGCCGTGGGTGGAGCGCACAATCTTGTCGTACTGCCAGCGCTGGCGGTAGCTGTCCTCCCAGTCGCGGTTGGTGTGATACACCTGCCCGTGCCCATCGGCGAAACTGTCGCCTTTTGTTTTGAAGTAGCGGAAGCGGTCCAACAGTTTGCTCATGACATTTCTCCTGCTTCGATAGCATTGCCGGAGGGGGCTGCATCACGCTCCGGCTAAGAGGTCGTTATTATTTTTGTGCGGATTTGCGGCCATACACCAGCCAGGTAACGAGCACGCAGACGATGTAAAACACGAGGAACACCTTCATGGCGCCGACCGGCGATCCGGTCATTGCCAGCGAGGTGCCAAAGGCTTTGGGGATGAAGAACCCGCCCACGGCACCGATGGCGGAGATAAAGCCCAGCGCGGCAGCGGTCTCGGTCACCGCTTCATGCTGCGCCTGTTCGTCCGTTCCGCCCTGCTGCTTCACGCGGGTAAGGGTGATCTGGCGGAAGATGATGGCAATCATCTGGAAGGTGGAGCCGCTGCCCAGACCGGCGGTGAGGAACAGCCCCATGAAGACCAGGTAGAAGGCAATAAAGCTGCCGGAGCCCGTGCCGGGCAGGGTCAGGAAGATCAGGGCGCTGAACGCGGCCATAAAGATGAAGTTGACGAGCGTGACGCGTACCCCGCCCAGTTTGTCGGAGATCATTCCGCCCGCGGAACGCGCCAGCGCGCCAATCAGAGGGCCAAAGAAGGCGAGGTGAAGGATATTCACGTCGGGAAACTGGGTTTTTGACAGCATGGCAAAGCCTGCCGAGAAACCGATAAACGAGCCGAAGGTCGCGAGATAAAGCAGGCTCAGCAGCCACAGGTGAAAGCGTTTTAACACCGGGAGCTGGCTGGCGATAGAGGCCTTAGAGCTGGCGATATCGTTCATCCCAAAGAAGGCGGCAAGGGTGGCCAGCAGCAGCAGCGGTGCCCATATCCAGGCGGCGTTCGCCAGCCACAGGGTGGAACCGTCATCCTGCGGTACCCCCTGCACGCCCAGGAAGGTAAACATCGGCAGGAAGATCACCAGCGGCGCGATCAGCTGCATCACGCTGACGCCCAGGTTGCCCAACCCGCCGTTAATACCGAGCGCGCTACCCTGTTTTGCCTTGGGGAAAAAGAAGCTGATGTTGCCCATGCTGGAGGCGAAGTTAGCGCCTGCAAAGCCGCAGAGCAGGGCAATCACGATAAAGACCCAGTAAGGCGTCGCGGTGTTCTGAACGGCAATCCCCAGCCAGACGCAGGGGATAATCAGGATGACGGTACTCAATACCGTCCAGTATCGTCCGCCAAATATCGGCACCATAAACGAGTAGGGGACGCGCAATATCGCACCGGAGAGAGAAGGTAATGCCGTTAGCATAAAAAGCTGGTCAGTGGAGAAAGTAAATCCGATTTTATTCAGGTTGACGGCAATCGCGCTAAATAACATCCATACGCAGAACGCTAGCAGCAAACAAGCGACTGATATCCACAGGTTTCGCCGCGCGATATGTTTTCCTTTATTCTCCCAAAATTGCGTATTTTCCGGTTTCCAGTTACTCAACAGATGCGAATTACTCTTCTCACTTTGTTGTGACATATCACCCTCTTGCTCGCCAAGATGAAGATAAAAAACAAATGAAAACAGACGGATAGTTGTGGATGTGTTGACTGGTTTATTGGATGTTTTTGGATACAACTGAAAGGATAGATAAAAAAACGAACCCTTGAGTTTAGAAAGGAAATAAGGGTTCGCTTAATATGTTACTAATTGTAAGCGCAGCGGTAAATAATACTCCGTCAGGAGTATTAACCCAATTCGAGGGAAATCAGCTTGTCGAGATGCTTATTAAGCGCTGCATCGTCCATCCCGGGCATATTTAATATGGTGATCCCGTCAAGCCCGCAAACCAGCCCGATCAAACGCCAGGCAATATTTTCCGCACGGTCGGTAAGCGTAAAGGCACTGGACTCCGCCCCGGCGCGGATAATCGCCACGGTCTCCTGATGCCACATCTCCATGGTCAGGACATACGCCGCTTTGATTTCGGGATCCCGGCTGGCGAGGATTTGCGCTTCCCGCCACAGGCGAATGTAGGGTTCAAACCCGCCGTCATCGCTGCCGAGCATGTTGTGCAGCCGCTCGCGCCAGCTGGCGTTTTCACCCAGCATGTCGGCATCCAGCAGCTCGCGGATCAGGCGCACAAAGGCCAGCGATTTTAGCTCGCCGCCGGAGGTGAAGTGGTGGTGAACCTGACCGGTCGCGACGCCGGCTTCAGCGGCAATGCGTCGCACCGTCATGGCCGCCAGTCCTTCGGACAGCGCCACGCGCATGGCGGCCTGTAGGATAGCTTCCCGCCGTTCATCCTTGCTCAGATATGGCATGTTTACTCACTCTCAATGGGAACGAAACGAGTGTAACAAAAAGCTGGACACTCGTTCAACTTTACGTAGGATCGCATTCTGGACATGTGTCCATGTTTAAAAAGAAAAGGAAATTTATGTTTCGTCAGTGGTTAGCGTTAGTGATTATCGTGCTGGTGTATATCCCGGTGGCGATCGACGCGACGGTGCTGCACGTGGCGGCGCCGACATTGAGCATGACGCTGGGTGCCAGCGGTAATGAATTGCTGTGGATCATCGATATTTACTCGCTGGTAATGGCGGGTATGGTGCTGCCGATGGGCGCGCTGGGTGACCGGATTGGTTTTAAACGACTGCTAATGATTGGCAGTACGCTGTTTGGCCTGTCGTCCCTGGCGGCGGCGTTTGCCCCGTCGGCAGGGTGGCTGATTGCGGCGCGAGCCTCGCTGGCGATCGGTGCGGCGATGATCATTCCGGCTACGCTTGCTGGGATCCGTACGCTGTTTGTCGACGCGCGTGACCGTAATATCGCGCTTGGCGTCTGGGCGGCGGTGGGTTCCGGCGGGGCAGCGTTCGGTCCGCTGATCGGCGGTATGCTGCTTGAGCATTTCTACTGGGGATCGGTGTTTTTGATTAACGTGCCGATCGTGCTGGTGGTGGTTTCGCTGGCCGCGCGTTTTGTACCCCGTCAGCAGGGCCGCCCGGAGCAGCCGCTGAATATCAGCCATGCCATCATGCTGATTGTGGCGATTTTGCTGCTGGTCTACAGCGCCAAAACCGCGCTGAAAGGCGCGCTGTCGCCGTGGCTGGTTGCCTCCGCGCTGGTGACCGGCTCGGTGCTGCTGTTTGTCTTCGTGCGTATTCAGCTTCGCGCTCGCGTGCCGATGATCGACATGCGCCTGTTCTGCCACCGCATCATTTTGAGCGGGGTGGTGATGGCGATGACAGCGATGATTGCGCTGGTCGGCTTTGAGCTGCTGATGGCCCAGGAGCTGCAGTTCGTTCACGGCTTTACGCCGTTTGAAGCGGGCATGTTCATGCTGCCAGTGATGGTCGCCAGCGGGTTCAGCGGACCGATCGCGGGCGTGCTGGTTGGGCGTTTAGGGCTTCGCATCGTCGCGGCCGGCGGAATGGGGCTCAGCGCCGTCAGCTTTATCGGCCTGTCGATGCTCGACTTCAGCACCCAGCAGTGGCAGGCGTGGGGGCTGATGGTGCTGCTCGGCTTCAGCGCCGCCAGCGCGCTGCTGGCCTCGACCTCCGCAATTATGGCTGCCGCGCCGAAAGAGAAAGCCGCCGCCGCAGGGGCGATTGAAACCATGTCCTATGAGCTGGGGGCCGGGCTGGGGATCGCCATTTTTGGCCTGCTGCTGACCCGCAGCTTCTCGGCGTCGATTGCGCTGCCGCAGGGGCTGAATGCTTCTCTCATCGACAAAGCCTCGTCATCCATCGGTGAGGCGATGAAGGTGGCGCAGGATCTGACCCCGACCCTGTCGGAGTCGGTCATTGAGGCGGCAAAAAGCGCATTTATTACCTCGCACAGCGTGGCGCTGGGCAGCGCGGGCGGTATGCTCCTGCTGCTGGCCGTTGGGATCTGGTTCAGCCTGGCGAAGGTCAACCCTCGGTAAATAGCGCTGTAAACCGGGTTGGCGGTTGGCGGTTGGCGCGGGTGGGGCAGATGGGCTATGTTTTTTAAAGGATTATCTGACTCTTGCTGGAAAATATGAGCCCGCGCCAAAGCAGTGAACCGTCTCAACCCTTCACCCGGTTAACCCTGCTTGCAGGTGGGGCGCTGGGCGTCGTTTTTGGCGATATCGGCACCAGCCCGCTTTATACCTTCAGAACGGTGCTTTCGCTCTCTGAGCATGACCCGACGCCCGGCGTCATACTGGGCCTGCTCTCCCTGATTACCTGGACGCTCATCCTGGTGACATCCATAAAATATGCCGCCTTCGCCATGCGAATTGATAATCATGGCGAGGGCGGCATCATGGCCCTGATGTCGCTGCTGGTGGAAAAAGGGAAAGGCGGGCGCTGGGTGATTTTTGCCGCCCTTATCGGCGCAGCGTTGATTTACGGTGACGGGGCGATAACCCCGGCCATCTCGGTGCTTTCCGCGCTGGAAGGGCTGGAGATGGTCATTCCTGAATCGCAGCCGTACATCTTACCCCTCACTGTCGCGGTTCTGCTGGCGCTGTTCCTGATCCAGCCTTTTGGTACCGCCCGCATAGGGAAAATATTTGGCCCGGTGATGGCGCTGTGGTTTCTGGCGATTGCCGCGCTGGGCGTCTGGGGCATCATTCAACACCCTTCGGTACTGTTGGCCCTGAATCCGGCTTACGGCATCGCGTTTTTGTTCTCAAACGGGTACACCAGCTTCCTGGTCCTGGGCGGCGTTTTTCTCTGCGTAACGGGGGCCGAGGCCCTGTATGCCGACATGGGGCATTTCGGTAAAAAGCCGATCTGGCTTGCCTGGTACGGCGTCGTTTTTCCGTCCCTGCTGCTCAACTATGCCGGCCAGTCGGCGCTGATCCTGGCGGGGGCCGACAGCAAACAAAATCTCTTTTACCTGCTGTGCCCGCCGGTGCTGCAGGTTCCGCTTATCGTGCTTGCCGCGCTGGCAACAATTATCGCCAGTCAGGCAATCATCACCGGCGCCTTTTCCATGACCCGCCAGGCCATTCAGCTTGGCTGGCTACCGCGAATACGCATTAAACAGACGGCGGCAGAGAGCTACGGTCAGATCTATATCGGGACAATAAACTGGCTGCTGATGGTGGTGACCATCGGGCTGGTCGTGTTCTTCAAATCCTCCGATAAGCTTGCCGCCGCGTACGGCATTGCCGTGTCGTTAACCATGCTGATGACGACGGGGCTGCTGTTTGTCGCCATGCGGGAAATATGGCGCTGGAGCCTGCTCAGCAGCGCGGTCATCGCCCTCTGTTTCTTCGTGGTTGATGCCACCTTCTTATTCGCCAACCTGATTAAGGTCCTGGAAGGCGGCTACATTCCGCTCCTGATGGCGGCCGCCATTTGTACGGTGATGTTAATCTGGCACCGCGGCGTTCGGGCGGTCTCCGCGTCGGTGGGTGAGAAGGGCGTCAGCGTGGATGCGTTCTTTGCCCAGCTTAAGCAAAAGACGGTGCCCAGAGTGGCGGGCGCCGCCGTATTTTTGACCCGTACCCGGAACAATATCCCGCCGGTGATGCGCTGGCACGTCGCGCGAAACCGGGCGCTACAGCAGGATGTGCTGTCGCTGACCATTGATATTCTCAACGTGCCCTACGTCGGAGAAGAACAGCGCATCAGCGTGGAGCAGCGCGCGCCGGGCTACTGGCACGGCGTGGCGCAGTACGGCTTTATGGAACACCCGGACATCCCGCGTTTGCTGCAGGGCGTCAGCGAGATTAATGCGCTGTTTGCCACGGATGATGCCACCTGGTATGTCGGGCATGAAACGATTGTGGCAGGCGAAGGCGGGGCCGGTATGGCGGCGTGGCAACGGCACATTTTTGCCTTCATGAAGCGCAACTGCACGCACGTCATCAACCATTACCACCTTCCCAGCGATCGGGTTGTCGAAATCAGCCGGCGCGTTGCCGTATAGCGCCGCGCCTATTCCTCCTTGGCCGCGGAGAGAACGCTGTGTAACAACACGTTCGCCCCTTTCTCCGACCATTCCGGGAGGATCCTCTCCGCTTCGTTATGGCTGATGCCTTTAACGCAGGGGATAAATATCATGCTGGCAGGCGCAATCTTGCTGACGTAGCAGGTGTCATGTCCCGCGCCGGAGACCATCGGCTTCGACGAATAGCCCAGCGCCGCCACGGCCTTCTCCGTGCGGGCCAGACATTCGGCATCAAACGCGATGGGCGCATAGTCAAAAATGCGTTCAACGGAAGCGGTCACGCCACGCAGGCTCAGGCTTTCAGCCACCTTATGCAGCGCCGCTTCCATGGCTTCCAGCGCCTCCTGTGAAGGGTGGCGAAACTCCACGCTGCATACCACGCGCGACGGCACGACGTTGCGCGAGTTCGGCGTAACCTGCGCCATACCAATTGTCGCGCGTCCGTCTGGGGCATGCCGATAACCAATCTCTTCCACCTTCAGCGTCAGCTCGGCGAAGGCGGTCAGCGCGTCGCGGCGGCTGTGCATCGGCGTAGTTCCGGCATGGGCGGCGAAACCGTCCAGCGTCAGGGTAAACCAGCGCTGGCCCATTGCGGCGCGGACGAGCCCGATATCCAGACCTTCATCTTCCAGAATCGGGCCCTGTTCGATGTGCAGCTCGTAGCAGGCGTGAACCGGAAACGCGCGGGCAGGGATGTCACCGCGGTAGCCGATTGCTTCAAGCGCCTCGCGGACCGTGACGCGCTTGCTGTCCATCCGGGCGTAAGCAAACGCCTCGGTAAGCTGGCCTGCCCAGACGCCAGAGGCGAGCATGGCTGGCGCGAAGCGCGCGCCTTCTTCGTTAGTCCAGTTCACCAGCACAATGTCGCGTTCTGTCTCAACGGTATGGTCATTGAGGGTGCGCAGCAGCTCCAGCCCGGCCAGCACGCCGTAAACCCCGTCGTAGTTGCCGCCCAGCGGCTGGGTATCCACGTGCGAGCCGGTCATGACCGGCGCCAGCGCCGGGTTTTTCCCCGCGCGACGGATAAACATGTTGCCCATGCTGTCGACGTCGCAGGTAAAACCCGCCTCCTGCGCCCAGTCGCGCAGCAGGTTACGCGCAATACGATCTTCCTCACTCAGCGCCAGGCGGGTCACGCCCCCGGCGGGCGTGCCGCCGATCTGCGCCATCATCTCAAGCGTTGACCAGAGCCGTTCGGCGTTGACGCGGATCATGGCTTGTCCTTAGTGCTGCGGTAGCGGAAATCACAGCACGCGCCGCCCTGCATGATGGTGGTGGTGCGGGTCAGCTTCACGTCCGGCGCATAGCCAACGATGAACTTTTCATCGCGCGCGCAGGAAAGCAGGTGGCCAATTTCCCCCAGCCCCATCTCGTGGTACATCTCCGCGTAGCGGCAGCGGGTGACGTTGTAGTTGTACTGCTGGTCGTCGGCGTCGATCACCTTCACGTCGAGGGCATTATCTTTCTCCCACAGATACTGCAGGGCGATAAAGCTTTTGACGTCCGTGCCGTTGGGCTCTTTGCTGGCAAAGGCTTTGCCAGCGTCAATCGCGGCCTGCTCAATGGCCTCGCCAATCACCGCCTGGGCGCGGGTTTTCCCTATCTCGCGCACCAGGATTTCATAAATTGGCTTAATAATTTCTGCTTCAATTTTGCGGCGGGCGAGAATGCCCAGCTCGTTATTATCACTCATCACATTGCCTCGCTGCGTTACTTCGCTTTTGCGCCGCCCAGCACGGTCTGCGGCTGCCATTTGCCGTCGACAACCTTGTAGACCGTGAACGAAGGCGCTTTCAGGTTGCCCTCTTTATCAAACGCGATCTCACCCGTAACGCCGGAGTAGCTAATGGCGCGCAGGGCGGGCAGGTAGGCGGACGGCTCCACGGAGTCTGCTTTTTCCATTGCCGCCACCAGCACGCGGGTGGCGTCATAGGCGAACGGGGCGTGCAGTTCGATATGGGTGTGGTAGCGTGCCTGATAGGCCTGTTCAAACGCTTTGCCGCCCGGCATCTGGTCAACCGGCAGGCCCGGCTCCAGGGCGACAACGCCTTCTCCCTCTTTTTGCGCCAGCTGCAGGAACGTCTGGCTGACGAATCCGCCTGCGCCCATCAGCGTGGCCTTCATGCCCAGCTGTTTGATGCGGCGCGCCAGCGGTGCGGCCTGGCTGTCGACGCCGCCGAAGAAGATCAGATCGGCATTTTTACTGCGAATGGCGGTCAACACGGCGCTGAAATCAACCGTTTTGTCATCCACGTACTGACGATCGACAATCTTCACGCCCTGCGCTTCAAGCGATTTGATAAACTGGTCCGCCAGACCCTGACCAAAGGCGGTACGATCGTCGATCACCGCAATGCGTTTGGCCTTCAGGGTATTCACCGCGTACTGGCCGGCGAGCTGGCCGCCGTCGTCGTCGTGGCCCATCACGCGGAAGCTGGTGTCAAAACCCTGTTGGGTATACGCGTGGCCGGTCGCGACCGGTGCCACCTGCGCGATGCCCGCATCGTGATAAACGCGTGCCGCAGGAATGCTGGTACCGGTGTTCCAGTGCCCAACCACGCCCGCCGCGCCGCTGTCGACCAGACGCTGCGCGACGGCTACGGCGGTGCGCGGATCGGACTGATCGTCTTCAGACTGCAGCCTGAAGGTCACCGCCTTGCCGCCGATGGTCGGGTGCTGCTTGTTGATGTCATCGATAGCCAGCTGCGCGCCGTTTTCCAGATCTTTACCGATACGGGCAGACGGGCCGGTGAGCGGACCCGCCAGACCGATAACCACGGTTTCGCTGTCAGCGGCCCACGAGGACGTTGAGGCAAAACCACCGAGCAGAATAGCGGCGCTGAGCGCACTGATTTTTACTGTTTTCATTGTATTTCCCTGATGTTGGCTGGTGTTGTTAAACGGGCATTTCGCCCAAATAAATCTGTGCAATCTGGTCGTCATCGAGCATCGCTTTCGACTGGCCGTGATGAACGATGCTGCCGCTGTCCATTACCCACGCGCTGTCGGTTACCTCCAGCGCCAGGCGGGCGTTTTGTTCAATAAGCAGCAGGGCGACGCCGCGCTCGCGCAGGCCGGCGATGACGGTAAAAATGTTTTCGACCATCTTTGGGGCGAGGCCCATCGACGGTTCGTCGAGGATCAGCAGGCGCGGCTGGCTGAGCAGGGCGCGGTTAAGGGCCAGCAGCTGCTGCTCACCGCCGGACAGCAGACCGGCAAGCTGGTGCTGGCGCTCCCCCAGACGCGGGAAGCGCTCGAAGATCTCATTCATTTCGCGCTTAACCGTGACGGTGTCACGCCTGAGCCAGGCGCCCATCTGCAGGTTTTCCAGTACCGTCATGCGGGAGAAGATCCCACGGCCCTCCGGGACCATGACCAATCCGTCGCGAAGCAGGGCGTCGGGGCGGTGTTTGCCTACCGCTTTACCGTTAAATTCAATATTGCCGCTAAAGCTTTCCAGCCCGGTGATGGCGCGCACGGTGGAGCTTTTTCCCGCGCCGTTAGCGCCGATCAGCGTCGCCTGTTCGCCCTCGTGCAGGGTAAAGGAGACGTCGCGTACTGCCTGTATGCCGCCGTAATGCACGTCCAGACGTTCGACCTTAAGTAATTCAGACATGGGCGTTGCCTCCAAGCCAGGCGGCGATCACAAGAGGGTCGCGGCGCACGCTTTCCGGCGTGCCGCAGGCGAGCGTTTTGCCGTAATCCAGCACCGTCAGGCGATCGCAGATGCCCATCACCAGCTTGACGTCATGTTCAATCATCAGCAGGGTTTTGCCGTCATCGCGGATGCGGATGAGCAGTTCGCCGAGCGCCACTTTTTCCGCCGCGTTCATCCCGGCGGCGGGTTCGTCCAGCGCCAGCAGGAGCGGATCCGTTGCCAGCGCGCGGGCGATTTCAAGACGACGCTGGTGGCCATAGGCCAGATCGCAGGCGCGGTAGTGGGCGAACTGCGCAATGCCGGTATAGTCCAGCCAGTGCCAGGCCAGCTCGCGGGTCTGCCGCTCTTCCTCGCGGGCGCGTTTGTGACGGCTCAGCGCGGCCCACAGGCCGTTGCGGGTGCGCACGTGGCGGCCGACCATCACGTTTTCCAGCACCGACATGTCGTTAAAGAGGCGCACGTTCTGGAAGGTGCGCGCAATCCCGGCGGCGGTGACTTTCTCAATCTGCTTCGGGAAATAGGGCTTATCGGCAATCGAAAACTCGCCGCTGTCCGCCGGATAAAGCCCGGTGATCAGGTTAAAGCAGGTGGTTTTTCCCGCCCCGTTGGGGCCTATCAGCCCGTATATCTCGCCCTTGTTCACGGTAATCGACACATCATCCACGGCAGTCAGCCCGCCGAAGCGTTTTGACATATGGCGAACGGTTAACAGACTCATGCCTTCACCTCCTTGTGGCGTACCGGCCAGATGCCGGAAGGACGCACCAGCATCACCAGCACCAGCGCCAGGCCGTAGAACAGCTGACGTAACACTTCCGGGTCAATCAGCACCGAACCGAACAGCGCCTGCTGAACAGGGGCCGCCTGGCTGCGCAGCAGCTCCGGGAGGGCGGTGAGCAGTACCGCGCCGAGGATCACGCCCGGAATGTGCCCCATGCCGCCCAGCACCACCATCGCCAGCACGGCGATGGATTCCTGTAACGTGAAGGATTCCGGTGAGACAAAGCCCTGAAACGCGCCAAAAAGAGCACCCGCCACGCCGCCAAAGGAGGCGCCCATCGCGAAGGCCAGCAGCTTATAGTTACGCACGTTGATGCCCATCGCGCGGGCTACATCCTCATCTTCACGAATAGCGTGCCAGGCGCGGCCAATACGGGAATGCTGCAGGCGCAGGCAGACGAAAACGATCGCGATAATCACCACCATCAGCAGGTAGTACCACAGCCACAGGGCGGGCACTTTCACGCCGAACCAGTGGTATACGCCGCTGAACTTCAGGCCGAACAGGCTGAGCGTATCTACCCCGGTAATGCCCTTGGCACCGTTGGTGATGTTCACCGGACGATCGAGGTTACGCATCAGGATGCGGATAATCTCCCCAAAGCCGAGGGTCACTATCGCCAGATAATCTCCGCGCAGCTTAAGCGTGGGGGCACCCAGCAAGATGCCGCAGACGGCCGCCACGAGCGCGGCCAGCGGAATGATGAGCAGATAAGAGGTGTGCAGTCCGTCCGGGAACCAGACGCCGAGGATCGGGAACACCTCCAGCAGGTGTGGCGACGCCATCAGCGCCGCGAGGTAAGCACCGACCGCGTAAAAGGCGATAAAGCCCATGTCCAGAAGGCCGGTATAGCCGACCACAATGTTGAGCCCCAGCGCCAGCATGATGTAGAGCAGGGCGAAGTCGATAACGCGCACCCAGTAGTTGCCGCCAAGCTGCGTGGCCACCACGGGCGCAACCAGCAGCGCAAGGCAGAATAACGTCATGCCGGACCAGAACTTGCGCGTCGTTGCCGGGGCCTGGAGTTGAAGAGTTGTCATAGTGTCCCTTACGCTCTGTTTGCCACGCGCTCGCCCAGCAGGCCTGCCGGACGGAAGACCAGCACCAGAATCAGCACGATGAAGGCAAAGACATCCTGATAATTGCTGCCGAACACGCCGTGGGTCAGTTCACCCAGGTAGCCCGCGCCCAGCGCTTCGATAATGCCGAGCAGGATCCCGCCAATCATGGCGCCACGAATGTTACCAATGCCCCCCAGCACGGCGGCGGTGAAGGCTTTGATTCCGGGCAAAAAGCCCATCGAGAAGCTGGCGTTGCCGTAGTTGCTGGCCATCATGACGCCTGCCAGCGCGGCAAACGCTCCGCCAATGGCAAACGTCAGGGTAATGATGGCGTTCGGGTTAACCCCCATCAGCGTGGCCACGCGCGGGTTTTCCGCCACGGCGCGCATGCCGCGGCCCAGACGAGTGTATTCCACCAGCAGCCACAGCCCGGTCATCACCGCAAGCGCCAGCGCCACGGTGACAATGCCGGTGACGGTCACGATGGCGGGCGGGTGCATTTCACTTCCCGACGTAACGGCAATCGGATCCATGGGCAGGATCTGCGGGAACATCAGCGGGTTGCGCGTCCAGATAATCATCGCCACGGTTTGCAGCAGGACCGAAACGCCGATACCGGAGATCAGCGGCGCCAGGCGCGGGGCGTTGCGCAGGCGGCGGTAGGCAAAGCGCTCGACGGCCATGGCCAGCAGGGCGCAAACGGCCATCGACACCGCCAGGGCAACGCCGAGCTGCAACAGCAGCGGCATGTGCGGGAAGGCGGCATTCAGGGCGTTAATGACGGAGAGCGTGGTGAGCGCGCCGACCATCAAAATATCGCCGTGAGCAAAGTTAATAATGCGCAAAATGCCATACACCATGGTATAGCCCAGCGCGATCAGCGCGTAGATGCTTCCCAGCATCACGCCGTTGATCAGTTGTTGTATGAGTGTATCCAACGTTTGTACCCGCAAAGTGCTCTTTCTGCGGCTACCATCTAATAAATGAATTAAATTGTAAAATACGCATCTATTATTTCTTATGATAAATAAATATTGTTTTATCTTTATGATTTATATAAAGATAATGAAAACCTGTTTTTGGGTAAAAAGCCTAAAGAAATCAACATATGAATAAAACAGAACAATCGGTTGGCCTGTCTGCGTATGCAGAAAGTCGCCTGGCAAACGATCCGCCGCTTCGCGCCGTGCGTGCCTTTGAGGCCATCGCCCGGCTGGGTAGCGTCACGCTGGCCGCGCAGGAGCTGGCTATCTCTCCGTCGGCCGTCAGCCATCAGCTCAAGGTGCTCGAAGGGTATCTGCAAATGCCGCTGACGGAGCGTCAGGGGCGCAGGCTGGTTTTGAGCCAGCACGGGCGTGAATACTACCGCTCGATCCGCGCGGCGTTTAACGTGCTGCGCCAGGCGACGGAGCATCTGGCTGAGCAGGCGCAAACGCGTCAGGTCACCATCAGCCTGATCCCGCTTTTTGGCATGGGATGGTTTATCCCGCGTTTGCCTGCGTTTATGCGCGCCAATCCGCAAACCGAGATCAACGTGGTGTATGCCAACCACCGAAACTATCTGAGCGACGCGTCGGACATGTCGATTCGTTTTGGTAACGGCCAGTGGGCGGGCTATCAGAGTGAAAAGCTGATTTCCGGGCAGATGGTGCCGGTGTGCAGCCGCGCGTTTTTGCGCGTACATGGCCATATCGACACCCCTGAGCAGCTGCTGCAAATGCCGCTGCTGCACGATGAGGAGCGCACCAGCTGGCCCCAGTGGTTTCAGTTGCAGGGGGTAAAACGATCTCTGCGGCGCAGTGGCCCACTGTTTGAAGACGGGCTGTTGACGCTGGCAGGCGTGCAGGCTGGTCTGGGCTGTGCGCTGATGCGTGAGCCGCTGATCGCGCCTTATCTCGAAAGCGGCGAGCTGGTGAAGATATTCGACTCACCCATTGACGACGGACGCGACTATTACCTCTGCGTGCGTGCCGATTCAGAGATGACCGAGGACGGTAAGCTGCTGCAAAACTGGCTTCGTCGGGCTGCAGGCGTTGAATCGCTTACGGGGTAAGCAGGCACTGTTTATCCAGCGCTTCAATTTCCGAACCGCTGTATCGCGCGTATTGCCCGGTCAGGCCAAAAAATGCGGGCTGGGTTTCGGTGTAGATTTCCGCGGCGAGCACCAGCCGGCGTCGCTCATCTTCGCCCATTTCAAGCAGCGTCCAGGGAATGAAATAGCGCGACGTTGCGGTCAGTTTGAACCACAGCGGGCAGCCGCAGCCGGGACAAAACCAGCGCTCGCCGCGCGCCGATGACGCGAAATGAGAAGGGGCGATGGAGTCTTGCTCAAGAAGCGGTTCGCCCTGCGGCTCAAGATACATGGCAATGCCGCCTGACCACTTCTGGCATTGGGTGCAGTGACATGCGTATACGTCAAAATTGTTGAGGCTCACGCTGAACTGACTCATTCCGCACAAGCAGCGTCCTTTGAATATGTGCATGGCGTACTCCTTTTTGACGCCAGAAATCCGTATAAAAAAAGCCAGCCACATGGGCTGGCCTTTTATCGTGACAAATCTTAGAACTGGTAGGTCAGGCCTACAGCTACGATGTTGTCGGTAGCAACGCCAGTTGCTTTGGTGAAGCTGTTGTCGTCAACCAGGTTGATTTTGTAATCAACATAGGTAGACATGTTTTTGTTGAAGTAGTAGCTCGCGCCAACGTCAACGTATTCAACCAGATCCTGGTCGCCGTATGAACCCAGGTCTTTACCTTTAGATTTCAGGTAAGCGATGGATGGACGCAGGCCGAAGTCGAACTGGTACTGAGCAACAACTTCAAAGTTCTGAGCTTTGTTCGCAATATAACCATCACCGAAGTTGGTCATGTTGCGGGTTTCAGAGTAGGTGGTTGCCAGGTAGATGTTGTTCGCATCGTATTTCAGGCCAGCAGCCCAAACTTCTGCGTTCTCACCGCCAGCGTTAACGGTGTTAGCGACGCGACCTGCAGCAACCTGACGGTCAGTACGGTCAGATTTCGCGTAGGTTGCACCCACGCCGAAGCCGTCCATTTCATAGGTAGAAGACAGACCCCAGCCGTCACCGTTCGCTTCGGTGATGTTATTACGGTCGTTTTTACCCTGGTACTGAGCGGCAACGTTCAGACCGTCAACCAGACCAAAGAAGTCGGTGTTACGGTAGGTTGCAACGCCAGTCGTACGGCCAGTCATAAAGCCATCGGTCTGAGTCCAGGTATCGCCACCGAACTCTGGCAGAACGTCAGTCCATGCGCCGATGTCGTAAGCAACACCGTAGTTACGGCCGTAGTCGAATGAACCGAATTCGTTGAATTTCAGACCCGCGAATGCCAGACGGGTTTTGTTGCCGTCAGAGCCCTGAGATTCAGAACGGTTGCCTTTAAATTCATATTCCCACTGGCCGTAACCGGTCAGCTGATCGTTGATCTGAGTTTCGCCTTTGAAGCCCAGACGAACGTAAGTTTTGTCGCCGTCGTTGCTGGAATCATCAGAGAAATAGTGCAGACCTGTTACTTTACCGTACAGATCCAGCTTGTTACCGTCTTTGTTATAAACTTCAGCCGCGTTTACAACGCCTGCTGCCAACATGGAAGTCACTGCCACTGCAACTAATTTAAGTTTCATCTTAAATATTCCTTATAATTTTCTTAGGTATTTCCTGAGCCACTTTGAACGATTTCTAAACGAGGCTGATCGTCAATGGCATGCTATTTTTAAAAATCTTGTAGTCCTATTTCAATAATAAGTTTCAAATTATTAGCAATAATTTCAGTTAGTGTGATCGAGATCGGGTAAATGGCGGTGAAAAGGCGTGAATTGGTGGATATTCATTCAATTTTTTGCGTGATTGATTGTCAGCGATATAGTTACAACCTGGTTTTATAAAAAAAGGGTAATTATCGGTTTTTTCGTTCTTTGGGTGGGGGTTGGTGGCTTATCGAGCCGTAACGCCTTGTTTTAAACCTTTATTGCACGGAATTTTCGTTCTATCAAATGAAATAAACAGAAACACACTATTGCACTTTGTGCTATTAAGAACGTGAGTATTCGCAAGTAACTAATCACTCATGGGTGTCAATTTATGTCAACAAAAGTGAATGGGGACTTACGAAAGGACGCTAATATAAACAGAATCTAAACGCGTACTCTACTGTCCAGATAAATATTTTGGCGTGCGCTCACATATTAAATTTATGTTAATTTTTTGCTGTCGGAATAAATATTATCCGACAGCAAAATCGCCATTATTTTCTGGTTGCGTACCAGCAAAGCAGCGACCCGGCGCAGACCATCAGCGCGCCTTGCCAGAACGAGAAGGAGAGCGGGGAATTCAGCACCGCGGCGGCAAGCGCGGCTGAGAGGACTGGGGTGAAATAGGATACGGCAGCCAGAACCGTGACGTTACCGTGAAGGATGCCAATATTCCATGCGGCGTAACCAAACCCAAGGGCGATTCCGCACATTACGAGTTTTACCACCACCGGAAGCGTGAACACCATATCGGGCTGATCGCTGAGGGCATATTTCACCCACAGACTCAGCGCTGTCAGCAAAACAAACAGGGTGATACCGTTTTGCCCTTTCGCAAATTTACTGGTTACGGTGCAGTAGGCCGCCCAAATAAATGCCCCGGCGAATGCCAGCGCATAGCTCAGCGGACTGGACACGATATTGCGGGTGATTTCATCAAGATGTAACCCCTGTTCACCCCCTAATACCCAGCAGACGCCCAGCAGCGAGATGGCTAACCCGGGGATCACCCATAGGGTAGATTTTTGACCATTGAACAAAATGGCAAACACAATCGTCAGGCTTGGCCAGAGGTAATTCACCATACCGACTTCAATGGCCTGAGCGCGCGTTGCGGCATAGCCCAGCGACAGCGCCAGGCATATTTCGTAGCTGACAAATAAAACGCTACCCGCAATAAGATACCGGGGCGAAAACCGCCTGATATCAGGAAATCCCACCGTCACCAGACACAGTAATCCGCTGAGGGTGTATATCATCGCCGCGCCGCCTACCGGCCCCAGCCCTTCGCTCACGCTGCGAATAAGGCCGACCATGGTGCTCCATAACAGTATTGCTGCCAGCCCAATAAGCGTTGCTCTCTTTCTGTCCATTACTTAGCCATTGCAATAAAAATCAGAGGGAAAATGTAGCGCATTCATCCTGACGCTGTCGCGAATTATTCTCTTAAGCCGTTAATCAAAAAGGGGTATTTAACCGTACCGGAGGTGACTATTAAGGGGGGGAAGGGAGATGACCTTGATTTGACGCAAAAAAAACAGGGGCATTGCTGTTAGTTTGCGCCACGAAGTCTTATCAGATAACGAGGACAACAATGGACGTCAGCCGCAGACAATTTTTCAAAATCTGCGCGGGCGGTATGGCCGGAACAACAGCCGCTATACTGGGTTTTGCTCCCAAAATGGCACTGGCTCAGGCACGCAACTTTAAGCTGCTGCGCGCGAAAGAGATCCGTAACACCTGCACATACTGTTCCGTAGGTTGTGGGCTTTTAATGTATAGCCTGGGCGATGGCGCGAAGAACGCCAGAGAAGCGATTTATCATATTGAAGGGGATCCGGATCATCCGGTGAGCCGCGGCGCACTTTGCCCGAAAGGGGCGGGGCTGCTGGACTACGTTCACAGTGAAAACCGCCTGCGCTACCCGGAATACCGCGCGCCGGGCTCTGACAAGTGGCAGCGTATCTCCTGGGATGAGGCCTTCTCCCGAATCGCCAAATTAATGAAAGCCGACCGCGATGCCAACTTTATTGAAAAGAACGCGCAGGGCGTGACGGTAAACCGCTGGCTCTCCACCGGCATGCTCTGTGCTTCAGCGGCAAGTAATGAAACCGGCATGCTGACGCAAAAATTTGTGCGCTCTCTCGGCATGCTGGCGGTAGACAACCAGGCGCGCGTCTGACACGGACCAACGGTAGCAAGTCTTGCTCCAACATTTGGTCGCGGTGCGATGACCAACCACTGGGTTGATATCAAAAACGCGAACGTCGTGGTGGTGATGGGCGGTAACGCCGCTGAAGCCCATCCGGTGGGGTTCCGCTGGGCGATGGAAGCGAAAAACAACAACGATGCGACGCTAATCGTCGTCGATCCGCGCTTTACGCGTACGGCATCGGTGGCGGATATCTATGCGCCTATTCGCTCCGGCACGGACATTACGTTCCTGTCAGGCGTTCTGCTGTACCTGATTGAAAACAACAAAATTAACGCGGAATACGTTAAGCACTACACCAACGCGAACCTGCTGGTGCGGGATGATTTTGCCTTCGAGGACGGGCTGTTTAGCGGCTATGACGCCGAAAAGCGCCAGTACGATAAGTCCTCCTGGAACTATCAGTTTGATGAGAACGGCCACGCGATGCGCGATGAAACGCTGACGCATCCGCGCTGCGTGTGGAACCTGCTGAAACAGCACGTGTCGCGCTATACGCCTGACGTGGTGGAGAACATCTGCGGCACGCCAAAAGCGGACTTCCTGAAAGTGTGTGAAGTGCTGGCCTCTACCAGTGCCGCAGACAGGACCACCACGTTCCTGTATGCACTGGGCTGGACGCAGCATACCGTCGGCGCGCAGAACATCCGCACCATGGCGATGATCCAGCTGCTGCTCGGCAATATGGGCATGGCAGGCGGCGGCGTGAATGCCCTGCGCGGTCACTCCAACATTCAGGGCCTGACCGACCTCGGCCTGCTGTCCACCAGCCTGCCGGGCTACCTGACGCTGCCTTCGGAAAAGCAGGCGGATCTGCAAACGTACCTGGCGGCGAACACGCCAAAAGCGACGCTGCCGGACCAGGTGAACTACTGGAGCAACTATCCGAAGTTCTACGTCAGCCTGATGAAATCCTTCTACGGCGACGCGGCGCAGAAAGAGAACGACTGGGGCTATGAGTGGTTACCGAAGTGGGACCAAGCCTACGACGTTATCAAATATTTCAACATGATGGATAAGGGTAACGTCACGGGGTACATCTGCCAGGGCTTTAACCCGGTGGCCTCGTTCCCGGATAAAAACAAAGTGGTTCGCAGCCTGAGCAAGCTGAAGTACATGGTCGTTATCGACCCGCTGGTGACCGAGACCTCCACCTTCTGGCAAAACCACGGGGAATCGAACGATGTCGATCCGGCGTCGATTCAGACCGAAGTGTTCCGCCTGCCGTCCACCTGCTTCGCGGAAGAGGACGGCTCCATTGCCAACTCTGGCCGCTGGCTGCAGTGGCACTGGAAAGGTCAGGACGCACCGGGTGAAGCGCGCAACGACGGCGAGATCCTGGCCGGGATTTACCATCGCCTGCGCGAGATGTACCGCACCGAAGGCGGCAAAGGCGCTGAGCCGCTGCTGAAGATGAGCTGGAGCTATAAGCAGCCGGATCATCCTGAGTCGGAAGAGGTAGCGAAGGAAAATAACGGCGTGGCGCTGGCCGATCTCTACGATGCGAACGGCAATCTGGTGGCGAAGAAAGGCCAACTGCTGAACAGTTTTGCGTTGCTGCGTGATGACGGGACTACGGCCTCTTCCTGCTGGATTTATACCGGCAGCTGGACGGAGCAGGGTAACCAGATGGCCAACCGCGATAACGCTGACCCGTCCGGGCTCGGCAATACGCTGGGCTGGGCATGGGCGTGGCCGCTGAACCGCCGCGTGCTGTACAACCGCGCGTCTGCGGACGTCAACGGCAGGCCGTGGGATCCGAAGCGCATGCTGATCCAGTGGAACGGGGCGAAGTGGACGGGGAACGATATCCCGGACTACAACACCGCCGCGCCGGGTAGCAATACCGGGCCGTTCATCATGCAGCCGGAAGGGCTGGGACGCCTGTTTGCCCTCGACAAGCTGGCGGAAGGGCCGTTCCCGGAACACTACGAGCCGATGGAAACGCCGCTGGGGACCAACCCGCTGCACCCGAACGTTATCTCCAGCCCGGTGGTGCGTATCTACGAAGACGACGTGCTGCGCTTAGGCAAAAAGGACAAATTCCCGTACGTGGGGACGACCTACCGCCTGACCGAGCATTTCCACACCTGGACCAAGCACGCGCGGCTTAACGCCATCGCGCAGCCGGAACAGTTTGTGGAAATCAGCGAAACGCTGGCGAAAGCGAAAGGGATTGCCAACGGCGATCGCGTGAAGGTGAGCAGCAAGCGCGGGTTTATTCGCGCGGTGGCGGTGGTCACTCGCCGTCTGCAAACCCTGAACGTGCACGGTCAGCAGGTGGAAACCGTCGGTATCCCGCTGCACTGGGGCTTTGAGGGGGTGGCGCAGAAAGGCTACATCGCCAACACCCTGACGCCAAACGTTGGCGACGCCAACTCGCAAACGCCGGAGTACAAGGCGTTTCTGGTCAACATCGAGAAAGCGTAAGGAGCGATTAGATGGCGATGGAAACACAAGACATTATTAAGCGCTCCGCGACTAACCCGATTACCCCCGCGCCTCGCGCGCGGGATTACAAGGCAGAAGTCGCCAAGCTTATTGATGTCTCCTCCTGCGTGGGCTGCAAGGCCTGCCAGGTGGCCTGCTCGGAGTGGAACGACATTCGCGACGAAGTGGGGCATTGCGTTGGGGTTTACGACAATCCGGCGGATCTGAGCGCCAAATCCTGGACGGTGATGCGCTTTAGCGAAACCGAGCAGAACGGCAGGCTGGAGTGGCTCATCCGCAAGGACGGCTGCATGCACTGTGAAGATCCGGGCTGCCTGAAGGCGTGCCCGTCTGCCGGGGCGATCATTCAGTACGCCAACGGGATCGTCGACTTCCAGCAGGACAACTGCATCGGCTGCGGCTACTGCATCGCGGGCTGTCCGTTTAATATCCCGCGCCTCAATAAAGAGGATAACCGGGTATATAAATGCACTCTGTGCGTCGATCGCGTCAGCGTCGGCCAGGAGCCTGCCTGCGTGAAGACCTGTCCAACCGGCGCCATTCACTTTGGCACCAAAAAAGAGATGCTGGACGTGGCGCAGGCGCGGGTGGATAAGCTCAAAGCGCGCGGCTATGAGAATGCGGGCATCTATAACCCGCAGGGCGTGGGCGGCACGCACGTCATGTATGTGTTGCACCACAACGACCAGCCAGAGCTGTACCACAACCTGCCGAAAGATCCGGCGATCGATACCTCGATCAACCTGTGGAAAGGGGCGCTGAAACCGCTCTCTGCGGCGGGCTTTATCGCCACCTTCGCCGGGTTGATTTATCACTATATCGGTATTGGGCCAAACAAAGAGGTGGATGACGATGAGGAGGAGCATCATGAGTAAGTCGAAAATGATAGTGCGCACAAAGTTCGTTGACCGCGCCTGTCACTGGACGGTCGTGATCTGCTTCTTCCTGGTGGCGGTGTCGGGAATTTCGTTCTTCTTCCCGACGCTGCAGTGGCTAACCGAAACCTTCGGTACCCCTCAGATGGGGCGCATTCTGCACCCGTTCTTCGGCGTGCTGATTTTCGTGGTGCTGATGTTTATGTTCGTGCGCTTCGTTCATCACAACATCCCGGACAAGCAGGATATCCCGTGGGTGAAAGGGATCGTCGAAGTCCTGAAGGGTAACGAGCATAAAGTCGCGAAGGTGGGCAAATACAACGCCGGGCAGAAAATGATGTTCTGGACCATCATGAGCATGATTTTTGTGCTGCTGGTGACCGGGGTGATTATCTGGCGACCGTATTTCGCGCACTATTTCCCGATCCAGGTGGTGCGCTACGCGCTGCTGATCCACGCGACCTCGGCCATCATCCTGATTCATGCCATCCTGATCCATATGTATATGGCGTTCTGGGTGAAAGGCTCGATTAAAGGGATGATTGAAGGGAAGGTGAGCCGTCGCTGGGCGCAGAAACATCACCTGCGCTGGTACCGTGATGTGGAACGACTGGAAGCGAAAAGGGAAAGTACGGAAGGAATGAAGTGAACTTTGCGCCGTCGGCTTTGCCCGGCGGCGCTGCGCTTGCGCGGGCCTACCAGGCAGGCCTTAAGTCATGTGTTCGTCAATAAACGATCAATTGCCGCTATAACGTCATGACGTGCGTGGCGTAAATTACAAACAAAGTCTTTAGGACTGATTTTTCGATTATTAATATTCGTTATCATTGGCGAATAAATTAGAAACGTTTCAAAATCGATATTAACGCCAGGAGCCAACTGGCTCTGCCATAACGGTAGCCTATTGTTTCTCGCAAGCGGTACGATTACGCGCGTAGCCAGATCGTCAAAGGAATCATCCTGAATAAGCATATAGTAAGGTAGCCTGTCCCGTGTTGCGGCGGACGTATTACGATAAACATTAAATTGTCTCAGCATTAAAGCACCCTGAAAAAATCATCATCAGTAATCGTTCCATGCTTCTCTACAAACTCATTCATTGCCTGTATAAATGCACGATCTTCTTCTGAGGGCTGACGCCGTCTGGCCTGACATTGTTCACCATGACTCAAGGGCTTACGCGATGTAATGTTCTGGCTAGGCTTTGTTTCTGCGGTATGTTTCATTTTTACCTCCTTTGTTGGTGCGGTCATTATCAACCGCAGCCAACAAAAAACAATACCGTTCCCCCTGATAATCTACATTCTGCGAGCCGTCTTCCAGTAATATTAAAACTTCTCGGAAATATACCTGAACGGGTATTTCGTTGGCTTCACCTTACCTATTTTACGCTTCGGTAAATCGACCTTTTCAACGTGCAGTTCTTTATACGGGATCTGCGAAAGCAGGTGCGAAATAATATTCAGGCGCACGCGTTTTTTATCCTCTGAACGCGCCACAAACCACGGTGCCCAGGCGGTATCGGTGGCTTCAAACATGGCGTCGCGGGCGCGGGTGTACTCGTCCCACAGGTTAAAAGATTTAATATCCATCGGCGAAAGCTTCCAGATTTTACGACCATCGTTAATACGGTCGCGCAGGCGGCGCTCCTGCTCTTTAGGCGTCACTTCCAGCCAGTACTTCAGCAGGATGATGCCGGCATCGACCATCGCTTTTTCCATGACCGGCGTGCCGTCCAAAAATTTCTCAACCTGTTCCTCAGTACAGAACCCCATCACCCGTTCCACGCCCGCGCGGTTGTACCAGCTGCGATCGAAGATCACGATCTCGCCTGCCGAAGGCAGATGCGGTACATAGCGCTGAAAGTAGAGCTGGCTTTTTTCTTTATCCGTCGGGGCAGGGAGCGCAACAACGCGAAATACGCGTGGGCTGACGCGCTCGGTGATCGCTTTAATGGTACCGCCTTTGCCGGCACCGTCGCGTCCTTCAAAAACAATACACACTTTGAGTCCTTTGGCGACGACCCACTGCTGGAGCTTAACCAGTTCGACGTGCAGGCGACGAAGCTCTTGTTCGTACTCTTTGGTCTTTAGCACGGGTTTAACCAGGCTATCTGCGCTTGTTTGGTCACGGTCGCTGCTTTGGTTTTATTCTGCTTTGCGTTTCCCATGATAATCCTCATCTCCGGATCGGGTGATGTGCTTAGAAGGAACTAACACTTTGAAGTGTAATGCTGGCCTGCAACCTTCGCGGGAATTTTAGACATGTGTGTCAGATAAGCGTGTTTCACTTCTGCAGGTAACGGGTTAGAATGGTGAAAGATACTGTATGAATAAACAGGTGGTTGTGATGGCATTGATTTTTGAGGGCGAAAAAATCGGTCGTACTCGTTTTACCGGCGAGAAAATAGAGAATGCAATCTTTCGTAACTGCGACTTTTCCGGCACGGATTTAACCAGCACGGAGTTTATTGGCTGTCAGTTCTATGACCGGGAAAGCCAGCAGGGCGGTAAGTTTACTCGGGCGCAGCTTAAAGATGCTATTTTCAAAAGCTGCGATTTATCGATGGCGGATTTCAGGCATTCGAATGCATTAGGCATCGAAATTCGTGAATGCAGGGCGCAAGGGGCTGATTTTCGCGGAGCCAGTTTTATGAACATGATCACTACGCGTACCTGGTTTTGTAGTGCTTACATAACAAAAAGCAACCTGAGCTATACCAATTTTTCGAAGGTGGTTCTGGAAAAATGCGAGTTGTGGGAAAACCGCTGGAACGGTGCGCAAATACTCGGTGCCACCTTCAGCGGCTCGGATCTGTCGGGGGGCGAGTTCTCCTCTTTTGACTGGCGAGCAGCCAATTTTACCCACTGCGATCTGACCAACTCAGAACTGGGTGAACTGGACGTGCGCGGTATTGATTTGCAGGGTGTCAAACTGGACAGCTATCAGATTGCCCAGCTGATGGAGCGGCTTGGCATCGTGGTTTTGGGCTAGCGGTATTCACAACCTTACCTGAATTAATGGATTAACCTGTCAGTGGGCTGATTTGAACTGGCTCACCATACAAGATTATTCAATAATGCCCGTCGCGAGTGATTAACCAGTGGTTGAAGTATGAAAAAGACAATTTTTTCGTTGGCGCTGAGCACCTTTGGCCTGGGAATGGCTGAGTTTGGCATTATGGGAGTGTTAACCGAGCTGGCACATGACACCGGCATTTCAATTCCCTCTGCCGGGAATATGATCTCGTTTTATGCCTTCGGGGTGGTGATTGGCGCGCCAGTCATGGCGCTGTTTTCAGGCAAGCTCTCGTTAAAAACCACGCTGCTGTTTCTGGTGGCGATGTCCGCCGTCGGAAACGCCCTGTTTACCTTTTCAACGTCCTATTTCTGGCTGGCGGCGGGGCGCTTAATTTCAGGATTCCCGCACGGTGCGATTTTCGGCGTCGGGGCAATTATCCTCTCGAAAATTGCGCCACCGGGGAAGGTGACGGTCGCGGTGGCGGGAATGATCGCCGGTATGACCGTGGCGAACCTGGTGGGCGTTCCGCTGGGGACCTGGCTTGGGCACCAGTTCAGCTGGCGCTATACCTTTTTCCTGATTGCCGTGTTCAATGCGCTGGTGATCCTCTCGGTGCTGCTCTGGGTGCCGGACATCCATGACAAATCAGAAATTAAATTGACCGAGCAGTTCCATTTTCTGAAGAAACCAGAACCCTGGTTGATTTTTGCCGCCACGATGTTTGGCAACGCCGGCGTGTTCGCCTGGTTCAGCTTCGTTAAGCCGTTTATGGTCAACGTTTCCGGCTTCACCGAAGGCGTGATGACCATTATCATGATGCTGATGGGCCTTGGGATGGTGTTGGGCAATCTGTTGAGCGGTAAGCTCTCGGGTCGCTTTAGCCCGCTGCGCATTGCGGCCACCACCGACATGGTGATTGTCGCCTCGCTGCTGCTGCTTTTCGCCTTTGGCGAGCTGAAAACGGCCTCGCTGGTGATGGGCTTTATCTGCTGCGCCGGACTGTTCGCGCTTTCTGCGCCGCTGCAAATCCTGCTTCTGCAAAATGCGAAGGGCGGGGAGATGCTGGGGGCCGCGGGCGGGCAGATGGCGTTTAATCTCGGCAGCGCGATTGGCGCGTACTTTGGCGGGATGATGATTACACTCGGCTTTAGCTGGAGCTACGTCACGCTGCCTGCGGCGATACTCTCTTTCTCGGCCATGAGCGCGCTGCTGATCTACGGTTATCTGCGGGCCAGGCAGGCTCAGGCTAACGCTCGCGCGCTAGCCTGATCGGGTCAGGCAAGCCAGGGCTCGCCAAGGGTCAGCATCAGGCGGTTGGCCCAGGCGAAGAACGCCGCGGACTGTACCAGGTCAAGCTGCGCCAGGATATCCAGCCCCTCTTTTTCGAGTGCGGCAAGGTGCAGCGGCGTGGCGGCAGGCGGCGTAACCGACAGCGCTGCCGCAAAGTTAATTTCCGCCTGCCAGCGCGCAGACTGCCCCTCGCTCAGGGATTGCCCCGGACGCACCGCCAGAAGCGCCTCTACCGCGCCGTCATCCTTTGACAGCTGGCTGGCTTTACGTGCATGGACAGAGGCGCAGTAGATGCAGCCGTTGATTTTACTGGCGACCGTTGCGGCCAGCTCGCGCTCGGCGCGCGGCAATCCTCCTGGGGTATAAAAAATCCCTTTATCGGTCAGCGTGCGCTGTTCAAGCACCGGCAGATTGCGCCCCAGCAGGCGGAAATAGTCGGAATCGGTATGACCAAATTTCGCCAGTATGGCAACCTCATCGTCGCGGAAATCCGCCAGCGGTTTGGCGGCCAGCCACGGCTCCCAGCCCAGCTCCTGCTGGGTGAACGCGACGGGAGCCGCCTTCCCGGTGGCCGTGGTTGCGGTCGTGTGCCAGAGGCCTGCGGCTACCGGCACATCGCTTGCGGCGACGGGCCTGTCGTTCAGCAGCCGCAGCCCGGCAACCAGTCGGCTCTGGAAGCTCACAAACGCGATGAGCTGCGCCAGGGTGACGATACCTTCCTTGCTCCATCCCGCCTGGCTCAATGCCTTTAACGCGGCCGGCGTGGCTTCAACGGGTGAGAACGTCAGCAGGCGCGCGAAGTTCAGCGCCGGGGTCAGGCGTTCTGAGGTGGGGTCGGCCAGGCCAAACCCCGCGTAGTGCGCGGCCAGCGCCTCCGCGCTGTGCCATCTGGCCACTTTTGCGGCCACGGCGAAACGCTCGTCGAGTGCAAAATCATCATCCTGCTGGCTGAAGAGGATTTCGTAGCTGCCCTGCGCGTGGCGCGTGGCGGCATCCCGCGTGGCGCGCGCCTCTGCCAGAGGGGAACCGGGTTTAATTTCCGCCAGCTCGGCGAGAATGTCCTGACTTAATGACATAGGTGTCTCCTCAAAGTATGTGGGGGGCGATATGTTCGGCAATCAGCTCAATGGAGCGCAGCGTGTCGCGGTGCGTGGGCTCAACCGAATGGACCTGGAACGAGATATCCGTGGCGCGCCTGAGAATGGAGTCGGCGTGCAGTGAACGCAGTACCGTCTCGGGTGAACCGATATGGGCGTCAAACTGGCGGCGATAATCGGTGACGGTGTCACCTTTAACCGCGTGTCCGGCAGCGCGATGCTGCTGTGCCTGCTTCGTCAGGCCCGGCGTTGCCACCTTCAGCGCATAGTCATCGCTGTCGGCGACGAACGCGGTACGGGAGGTGAGAATGCGCGGCGCGATGCCCGCCGGCAGCGCCTCAAGGTAGGCATCCACAATCGGGTTCTGGATTTCATCGAGCGTGAGATCCGGCCGGTCCGCCGGGCGCGGCTGCGTGCGGGAGAGCATTAAGCCGTGTCCGGCCTGTGCCGCCCGCACTGCGCCGTCTACGGAGAAGGTGGCAATCCAGATGCGGTCCGCCAGCTGCGGTGCCGGCGGGTATAAATGGTTATCCGGATGGGCGAGCGAATCGCCGCGCCAGGCGCTCTGGAGCACGTGCAGGTTCTCGGCAAACGCGCTCGCGCGCGCCTCAAACGTCAGGCCGAACGGCAGGAATGAGGTGGGCGTGCCGCCTGACCCCAGCCCGACTTCAAGACGTCCTTCGGCGAGTAAATCAAGCACCGCGGCATCTTCCGCCACGCGCAGCGGGTTTTCCATCGGCAGGGTGATGATAGCCGTGCCCAGGCGGATGGTTTCGGTATGCGCGGCCGCGTGCGCCAGAAACAGCAGCGGCGACGGCAGCCCGCCTTCGCTTTCGTGGAAGTGGTGCTGCGCAATCCAGGCGCTGTCGAAACCGTGGCGTTCAGCGTGGCGGATCTGTTCTGTTGCCAGACGATAGCGCTCCTTCGGCGCAGCGTCGTCAAGCAGGCGGGTGAAAAACCCCAGGCGTTTTCGCGTCATGCGAACTCCTCCGTAGCGGGTGAAAAATGGGGAATGGCGTCAATCAGCTCGCGGGTATAGGCGTTCTGCGGCGATGCGAATAAGGTCCCGACGTCGCCGTGCTCGACCACCTGACCGCTGCGCAGCACCGTGACGCTGTGGGCGATCCGGCGAACTGTGGAGAGATCGTGCGTAATAAAGAGATAGGTTAACCCCAGCTGCTGCTGCAGCTGCTGAAGCAGAGCCAGGATCTGCGCCTGGACGGTGACGTCCAGCGCGGAGGTGGCTTCGTCCAGCACCAGAATGGTCGGCTCCAGGATCAGCGCCCGGGCGATGGCAACGCGCTGGCGCTGTCCGCCAGAAAGCTCCCGGGCGGTGCGGCTCAGGAGCTCGACGGGCAGGGCAACCCGCTGCGCGACCGTCTCCACCCGGACCTTACGCTCTGCTTTGCGCAGGCGGGAAAAGTTCTTCAGCGGCTCTTCGATAATGTCAAACAGCGTCTGACGCGGGTCGAGAGAGGCAAACGGGTTCTGGTAGACAAACTGGATCTTCTGGCGCAGCTGACGACGGGCCTCGCGGCTGAGCGTGGTGGCGTCGATATCGTCAATAATGACCTGCCCGCTGTCGGCCTGTTCAAAGCCCAGCAAAATACGGGCGAGGGTAGTTTTTCCGGAGCCGGATTCACCGACCAGCGCATGCGTGCTGCCGCGCCTGACGCTAAAAGTGACCTCATCCAGCGCCTGAAGGTGATGGCCTTTGCCCAGCGAGAACCGTTTGCTGATGGCGCGGGCGCGAATGGCCGGTGACGCGAGCGTCAGACCGCCCACCGGGGCGATGGTCAGGCGCTGGCCCTGGAGATCGCTCAGCAGCTGACGGGTGTAGGCGTGCTGCGGCGTGCGGACGATATCGGCGGTGTTTCCCTGCTCCTGAATTTCGCCATCGCGAAAAACCAGCAGCCTGTCCGCGCGCTCGGCGGCCAGCGCCAGATCGTGGGTAACAAACAGGACAGCGGTACCCGATTCCCGACGCAGGATATCCAGCAGGTCGAGAATACGTTTTTGCACCGTCACGTCCAGCGCGCTGGTGGGCTCATCGGCAATGATGACGTCCGGGAGCAGCGCCATCGCAATGGCAATCAGCACGCGCTGCTTCATGCCGCCGGAGAGCTGATGCGGGTACTGCTTCATGCGCTGCTCGGGGTGGTTCAGGCCGACCTTTGTCAGCAGGGCGAGCACCTGCTCGTCGCGCTGGTGAGCCGTGACCTTTTGGTGCAGCTGGATAATTTCGCCGACCTGCGCGCCGATGGTTTTTACCGGGTTGAGTGAATTACCCGGGTCCTGCGGAACCAGGCTAACTCGCGCGCCGCGAAGGGTATCGAGACGCTTAGCGGACCACTGGCTTATCTCCTCGCCGTTGAGAATGATTTTCCCCGCATCGCGCCGGGCGTTATCGGCCAGCAGACCGATGATCGCCTGCGCCGTGGTCGTTTTGCCGGAGCCGGACTCGCCGACAAACGCCAGCATTTCTCCTCGCCCGAGCGTGAAGCTGACGTTATGCACCACCTCTCGCCACTGGCGCGCGGTGCGGTAGCTGATGGTGAGGTTTTCTACCGAGAGTACGGTCATTTCAGGCCTCCGCTGAACTGTTGGCTGATACGGTTGGTTGCCAGCACCACGGCGATAACGGCCAGGCCGGGGAAGGTGGTTAACCACCAGGCGGTAGAGAGATAGTTACGGCCTTCGGCAATCAATAAGCCCCATTCCGGCACGGGCGGCGGGGTGCCGTAGCCGAGAAAGCTCAGCGTGGAGAGCGCCAGGATGGCCTGACCAAACTGCAGCGTGGCAAAGGCGAGCACGGCGGTTAAGGCGTTGGGCAGGATGTGTCGCCACAGCACCGCAAAGAACGTCCCGCCGCTGCCATACGCCGCTTCGACATAATCCGTATGGCGGATGCGCACCACTTCACCGCGCGCGAGGCGGGCGAAGCTGGCAATCGAGGCTACGCCCACGGCAATCGCGGCGTTAACGGTGCCAAAGCCGAGCAGAATAATCACCGTCAGCGAGAGCAGCAGAGACGGGATGGACAGCAGCACGTCGACGAAACGCATCAGCAGAGACTCGACGCGTCCGGCGAACGCCCCGGCAACCACTCCTAAACCGGTACCCACCAGCAGACCCATCGTGACGGCGGCCAGCGCCGCGCTCAGGGAGTGGGAGGCGCCATAAACGATACGCGCGTAAACATCGCGGCCAAGCTGATCGGTGCCGAGCCAGTGGCCGGCCTGCGGCGCCAGGCGCTGTGCGCCCGCGATGCCCTCAATCGGGCTGTAGTGGGTTAACAGGCCGGGCGCCACGGCGGCAAAAAGGGCAATAATAATCACCGCCCATGCCAGCCACAGTCCGGGCTGCCATTCGACACCCTGCCAGGTGGGGACGCGTTTTCGCGCGGCGGCTGCGTAATCGACAAGGCTCATGATGCACCTCCGGAAAGGGGTTGCAGACGGGGATCCAGCAGCGGCATCAGCAGATCCACCAGCAGATTGATCAGGACAAAACCGAGGGCGGAAATCATCACCACCGCCTGAAGCACGGCGATATCCTGGTTATTCACCGCCTGCTGGGTCAGTTGCCCGAGCCCGCTGCGGCCAAAAACGGTTTCCGTGATCAGCGCTCCGGCAATCAGCTCGCCCAGCAGCAGCCCGGCAATATTCAGCACCGGCAGCAGGGCGTTGCCCGTCACGTGACGCCACAGGACGGCGGTTTCACTCAGCCCTTTGGCCCGGGCAACAGCAACAAACGGCTGCGTCGCCACCTGGTCCAGGCTGCGCATAAGGATTTGCGCCAGCGGGGCGGAGATCGGGATGGCGACGGTCACGATCGGCAGGATCAGCCCCTGCAGCGGCGTCGGGTTAATTACCGGGATCAGCCGCAGCTGAAAAGAAAAAAGCTGGATCAGGGCAATGCCCAGCCAGAACGTCGGTAACGAGATAAACAGGACCGGCAGAGACTGGAGGGTATTGCTCAGCCAGCGCAGACCCGGCAGCCGCGACGCAAAGGCCAGCGCAAACGCCAGCAGGACCGCGAGTACAAACGCGGGCAGGGCGAGGCTCAGGGTATCCGGCAGGTTGCTGGCAATCAGCTCGCTGACCGGCACGCCAGCCTGTAACGAATAGCCGAAATCCCCGCGCAGCATCGCCAGCAGCGTGTGGCCGTACTGCTGCCACAGCGGGCTGTCCGCGCCGTAAGCCACGCGCATCTCCTCGATTTGCGCCGGGCTTAAGCCCAGATCCGGGTTCTGAAATTTAATCAGCACCGCGTCGCCCGGCAGCACCTGGAGCAACACGAACGAGAGGGTAAAGGCGGCCCACAGCACCAGTAGCCCGTGCCCAAAACGTTGAAGAAGTGCGTGGCGCATCGTCGGCTCCTTAGTGTTTCTCAATCCACACGCCGTAGAACGACGGGCGGCCTACCGCTTCAAAGCTCACGCCTTTCAGCCACGGGGCGCCGGCGAAGACCTGCGGCTCCTCGAAAATCGGAATGACGTAGGCGTTATCCAGCAGGTAACGCTGGGCATCGCCGCTCAACTGCAGGCGTTTTTGTGGATCGACCTCGGCGGAGATATCGACCAGCAGTGCGTTCAGCTTGTCGTCGCGGAAGTTTTTGACCTTGTCGCTGGAGCCGCCTTTCTGCAGCAGCGCGTCGCGGTTAGCGGGGTAGAACATGCTTTTCACCACGTCAGGATCGGCGCGGCCCACTTCGGAGACGGTTAGCGGCGTTTTCAGCGGGTCAAGGTTATCCAGCGTGCGGCTGCCAGCGTCGCCGGCTTTGACGCTCAGGGCAACGCCCACCTGACGCCACTGCTGGGCAACCAGCTGCAGCACCTCTTTGTTTTGCGGCTGCGGCAGCGATTCATACACCGTCAGCGCCAGCCGCTGCCCGTCTTTGGCGCGGATCCCGTCGCTGCCCGCTTTCCAGCCCGCCTCGTCCAGCAGCTGGTTAGCTTTTGCCGGGTCGAAGGTCAGTTTGTCGCTGAGGTCGACAAAGCCTGCGGCGGAATCGGCAATCACCGACTTCGCCTGCGGATAGTTGGCCGAGAAGAGGGTCTCGACCACCTGTTTGGCATTGGTGGCGTGCAGCAGCGCCTGACGAACGCGAATATCGGCGACCAGCGGGTTGTCCGGACGGAAGCTGATGCTGTCATTCACGCCGCGCGTCGGGGCGGCGTAGATCTTATAGCCCTGGTCCGTCGCCTGCTTTTCGTCATACGCCTGCACCTGACGGATAAAATCCGCCTGACCGGCCAGCAGGGCGCCGACGCGCACGCTGTCCTCCTGGGTTACGATAAACTTGATGCCGTCCAGATTGGCAGGACCCTGCTGCGCCAGATTTTTAGGTCCCCACCGGTAGTCTTTGCGGGCTTCGAGCGTCACTTCGCGGCCGAGCTTCTCGTCCTTCACCACAAACGGGCCGGAGCCAATGATATGGCGGGCGTCTCCCAGCTCTTCAAAGTTGCGTTTCAGCGTGCTGAGCGAGACCAGGCCAGAGCCAATCGTGGCGGTGCCCTGCAGGAATCCCGGCGACGGTTTTTTGAAGTAGAACTTCACGGTCAGCGGGTCGACCACTTCGCTGCGATCGTAGTTATTGATCACTTCTGACACCGGCAGTCGCTGCGCCTTATTGCCCAATCCGTAGGTATCAAAGTTTTTCGCTACGGCGTTGGCGTCCAGCGGCGTGCCGTCGGAGAAGGTGACTCCCGGGCGAATTTTAAAGGTGTATTCGGTTTTATCGGCGTTAGTGGTCCAGCTTTCTGCCACCCACGGTTCGACCTGCAGCGTCTTTGGGTTCTGCCAGGTCAGCTTGTCGGTGATCTGATTCAGGATGCCGCCGTTCGGGTAGAAGCCGCCGGCGGGCGGGTAGAGGTTAGTGTGCGCCTGCTGCTCCAGATAAATCAGCGTGCCGCCTTTGACCGGCGCATCGGCGGACCAGGCTGCGGTTGTCGTCAGAATCAGCGCCGTCAGCAGCGGCAGACGAAATGGGGTTTGCATGGTGAATTCCTTTGTTATCTTCTTGTTAGCGTCGGATTCATCATCGGGCGCGGGGGAAAACAAGGGAACAAAGGAATTAAGATAAGGATTGCCGGAAAATGGCTATAAAAGCGCCCCGTCAGGGAGGCGCAGGCTGGAAGTTAAACGAATGTCGCCAGCGGGTCTGCGGCGGCAAACGCAACCGCTTTATCGGCTGCCGGGGGGTAGATCAGCTCGTTAGTGATGGCAATCTTGATCTTCTTGGCTTCATCCCGCACTGATTTAACGGCCTGATCCCAGCCCTCTGTATAAACCGCACCCCAGCCCCCCAGGTCCAGGCAGGTTACGTAATTCACCTGACGATAAGGATAAGGTTCAATGTTCAGCAGGCTGGCCGCCGCGTTGTGTCCGGCAAATTTCCCTAGCTGGATCGCGTGCTGGCAGGTCATCAGTGCCGTATTGCCCGCATCGTCTGTTTTGGCGTGAGCCATATCGCCAGTAGCATAGACGTCCGGATGCGTCGGAACCTGTAACGTCTCTGCCACGACCAGGCGACCCTGGCTATCGCGTTCACCGTCAATCTGCAGGCTAAGAGGGTTGGCCTCTACGCCGGCGGTCCAGACGACGGACGCAGTAGCAATACGTTCACCATTTTTCAGCGTTACCCCGTGGGCATCAACGGCTTCAACTTCACTGTCTAATCGCCATTCAACGCCCAGCGCCTGGCTCGCCTCCGCAATGGTTTCACGTAGTGCTTCACTGTAGCGGCCGCCAATGACTGGCCCTCTTTCAACTACGACTATTTTAATCTCTGTATCATCCCCAAGACGGGAGCGCAGCCGGGCAGGCAACTCCGTTGCCAGCTCAATGCCGGTAAAGCCGCCTCCGCAGATTACCACGGTGTTGCGTTCAGGCGTTGAGGGGCGTAACACCAGCGAGTCCAGGTGACGCCTGAATGCCTGTGCAGTTTCCAACTGGTCGATATCGAAGGCGTAGTCAGCCAGGCCGGCAATCGGTGGGCGTTTGGTCTGGCTGCCCGTAGCGAGAATCAGCCGGTCGAAGGAAGCCGTAGCACGATCGCCATGCGACGTCCGGTATGAAACGGTTTTCTTCGCGGTATCAATCTGTTCTGCGTGTCCGGCGATGAACGTAATATCAAGCTCAGCAAACAGGTCTGTTAATGGGGCGACCAGCGTTGATACGTTCTCCTCATAGAAGCGTGGGCGAACACGCAGTTCAGGCTCGGGGGCCAGTACGGAAATTTTAAGGCTGTCTTTTTCCTGCTGCGCCGACAGGCGCGCGGCGCTGACCGCAGCCCACATACCAGAAAACCCGCAACCCACAATTAATATCTGCTTTTTCATACTCGATCCTTTTGAACGGCAGGCTGTATACCTGACATAACTACCACTATACTTGTCGGAGTTAACTGCGACAACTTCTTTCTGAGTTAAAAAACGTTATACTGCTGCGAACAATGATTCGGAGTGAACCATGGCGTTTTACAGTTCCGGTGTGGAATACGGCATTCACAGCCTGATGTGTATGGTGGATGCGAAGGGCAACGAGCGTGAGATGAGCGTCCGGGAGATGGCTGCCCTGCAGGGCGTGCCGTATGATTATCTTGGAAAAATTTTTACGCGCCTGTCGCGCGCCGGGCTGGTCATCAGTACGGAAGGCAAGGGCGGGGGCTTCAAGCTGGCGCGCCCGGCAGAGCTGATCAGCGTGCTGGATGTGGCGCATGCCATTGACGGCGAGAAAAATATGTTTGAATGTCGTGAAGTGCGCCAGCGGCTGGCCGTGTTTGATGAAACCCCTCCCGCCTGGGTATGCGACGGCCCGTGCGGAGTACGTTCAGTCATGGACAGTGCGCAGCAGCGGATGGAAGAGGAGCTCGCGCGTCATACTATTCTCGACCTGGCGCGCAAAATGTACCGAAAGGCGCCGGACACCTTCCAGATTGAGGTTCAGGAGTGGATTTCAGTTCGTCGTTCGTCGTAGTTATGAGCCGGGTAAGACATAGCCATTACCCGGCAAAAGGTGTTTACGAACGTAAGTCGATCACCATACGGCCACGGATCTGGCCCTGTTCCATCTCTTTAAAGATGGCATTGATGTCCTCGATCGGGCGCATCGTCACTTTCGGCACCACTTTACCTTCAGCGGCGAACTGGAACGCTTCCTGCAGGTCCTGGCGGGTGCCGACCAGCGAACCCACCACCTGAATGCCGTCCAGCACCAGGCGCGGAATGTCGAGGCTCATCGATTCTGGCGGCAGGCCAACCGCGACCACGCGGCCACCGGCACGCACGGCGTCTACCGCCGAGTTGAATGCCGCTTTTGCGACGGCGGTAACGACTGCGGCATGCGCGCCGCCGGTTTTTTCCTGCACAATTTTAGCGGCATCTTCGCTGCGGGAGTTGATGGTCAAATCCGCACCCATGCTTGCCGCCAGCTTCAGCTGTTCGTCGTTAACGTCAAGGGCGATGACTTTGGCGTTAAAAACGTTTTTGGCGTACTGCAGCGCGAGGTTGCCCAGCCCGCCCAGACCGTAAATCGCAATCCACTGGCCCGGTTTAATACCGGAAATTTTTACCGCTTTATAGGTGGTGACCCCGGCACAGGTGATGCTGCTGGCTGCAGCGGATTCCAGACCGTCCGGCACTTTTACCGCGTAATCCGCGGTGACGATGCACTCCTCCGCCATGCCGCCGTCAACGGAGTAGCCGGCGTTTTTCACATCGCGGCACAGGGTCTCGTTGCCGGTATTACAGTATTCACAGTGGCCACAGCCTTCAAAAAACCACGCCACGCTTGCGCGGTCGCCGACCTTCAGCGATTTCACGCCAGGGCCGACTTCTTTCACGATCCCAATCCCTTCATGGCCCAGGATAACCCCGGTTTTATCGCCGAAATCACCGTTCTTCACGTGGAGATCGGTATGGCATACGCCACAGCACTCCATCTTCAGCAGGGCTTCCCCGTGCTTGAGCGGGCGTAAGGTTTTTTCGGTAACGTTGACCTGGTGGTCCTGTGTGACAACAGCAGCCTTCATGTGTATCTCCTTGTTCATGATGAGAATCTGCATAGCAGGTGTAATACCCCTTAAGGATTAATACATTAGCCTGGTAATGCAAGGCTGCGGCAACATAATGTCATCATTTGATTCGATTTCAGATTAAGAATACGGCGATCCTCTAATAATTAAGGGGGGAAAATGCTGGCCCGGCGAGATGCTCGCCGGGCGCAGGCTTACAGCTGTGCTTCTATCTCCTCAATCTCCTTACGCCATTGCGCCTGCAGCTGCGGCTTTTGATGCTTCGGCTTGCGCGCCAGATCGTCTTCCAGCAGCGTTTCCAGCGCGACCAGCCGTTCAAGCAGATCGTCGTACGGCGAGGGCTGAACCGTCGCGGCGACAGCGGGCGCAGCGGATGTCATAAGCCCCGCGCTTTCACGCAGCCGCTCAAACACCGCTTCTGCATCGTGCCACTCGCTCAGCGCTCCCTCTTCAATCAGCCAGAAACGGTTGCAGCTTTGGCTGATTAACTGACGGTCATGGCTGACCAGCAGCACACCCCCTTCAAACTGCTGAAGGGTTTGCGCCAGCGCCTCTTTGCCTTCCATATCCAGGTGGTTGGTTGGCTCATCCAGCATCAGCAGGCTGTAGCGGGCAAGCGTCAGGCCAACGAACAGCAGGCGCGAACGTTCGCCGCCGCTGAGCGTGCTGACTTTTTGCCCGTGACGGGACCACGGGAACCCGGCGCTGATGAGCGCCATCTTCCTGTTTTGCGGGTCGGGCGCGAAGGGCTCCAGCGCGTCGAGCAGCGTGGCGTCATCCGGCAGCTGGTTCAGCGTCTGGTCGTAATAGCCCGGCGAGACGCGCGGATGGATTTTCAGCCCGCCGTCCGCCGGCTCATCGGCAAACTGTTGCCAGATAAGCCTCATCAACGACGATTTACCGCAGCCGTTACGACCGACAATCGCCACGCGATCGCCGCTTTTCAGCCGCGCCATTTCGATGGTAAACAGCGGCGGTAGCCCGGGCGCAGGCGGGACGTCGAGGTTTTCCATCTCCAGCAGACGGTCCGCCCGCAGCGCGTCACCGCGCAGGGTTAACGTCCACGGGCTGCCCGCCGTGAGCGCGGTCTGGCTCTCTTTGAGCCGTTCAACCTGTTTTTCCATCTGTTTGGCTTTGCGGGCCAGGTCTTCGTTGTCGTAAACCTTGCCCCAGGTCGCCAGACGTTTGGCGCTGGCCGTCACGCGGTCGATCTCCTTTTGCTCCGCCTTGTGGCGCTGCGCGTCGCTTTCATCTTTTGCTTCAAGCGCCTCGCGTGCCGCCGTGCAGGGAAGGGCAAAGTAGTGCAGCATCTTATCGCGCAGGATCCAGCTGCCGTTGGTGACGGCATCCAGCAGCTGCCTGTCGTGCGAGACCAGCACGAAGCTGCCTGACCAGTTCTGTAAAAAGTGCTCCAGCCAGAGCATGGTCGGCAGGTCCAGGTGGTTGCTGGGCTCATCAAGCAGGAGCAGGTCCGGCTCGTGAATCAGCGCCCGCGCCAGCAGCAGGCGGGTGTGCTGCCCGCCGCTGAGCGTGGCGGAGTGCAGCGACATATCCTGCGGCGTGAAACCCATGCCCGCCAGCAGCGTTTCGGCTTTCCAGCGCAGGCTGTCGCGTTCCGCTAAGGGCAGCTGGGCCAGGACGGCATCCAGCATGGTCAGCGGTAAAATCGCGTCCGGGAGGTGTTGCTCCACGCGCGCCATCAGGCAGTGCCCGGCCAGCGCTACTGTACCGGCAGCAGGGGAGTCAGTGCCGTCCAGCACCTTCAGCAGCGTACTTTTGCCGCAGCCGTTATCGCCCAGCAGACCAATGCGGTCGCCTTTTTTCAGCGTAAAGGAGAGCGAGTCGAAGAGCGTGCCAAACGCCGTATCAACGCGTAAAGATTGTGCAGTGAGTAAAGTGCTCATTGTTGCTTACCCAAGAGTTACAGGCATGTTTATGCCTCGTCAAACATCGCTGACGATAACTCAGTAAGCCCGAGAGAAGGGATTTCAGGGGTTGGTGTCTTCGCTCAAGCAGAAGTTATCGCAGCACGATACCGATAACGCTTGAGCTGGTGCGATCACCAAATGTATGTGAAACATTGAAAATTTCACGATACAGCATAATTGGCCTCCTTATATGTTATGAGGTTGTAGGTGACTATCACTATACAACGTTTTCCTGCATATACCAAACAGAGGGGCAGCATTGCTGCCAGTGCAAATGCCGCCTTCGTTATCATGCACAACAACGATCGTTCCATGAATCACGATAGATAATATTACCCTCCGTATATTTCCAGGTAATCGCTTCATAACGTAATTCGAGCGTTTCAAGATGTGTGCTGCTTATACCGTTAGGAGACAGGTAGGGTGCAACCGTTGTAAACTTGACGTTTTCCAGAATGATATTGAAATACTCGGCCTCAATACCTGATTCCAGAATACGGTACATTTTAATTGTGGCTTTCTTCATGGTTCGGCCTTCACAGACAGCGCGGTACAAAAGTGGTGTTGTTTGGTCAAACTCCTTCACTATTGTGATAGGGCGATGGACTCGCGTTCCTGTTAGTTTTCCCCAGCTTGGATCTACCGGGATAGTGACACCGTGAGAAAAGGATTTTAACTCGATAGACCCCAGGCGAAGTGGCATCATGCAGCTACCGATTACCGGAGAACCGTTCTCATCTTCAAGCCATAAGTGTGCGGGTGTAGACATACTATTTCCTTATAGATAAATTACGATAAAGCTAACGTTTGAGATTTACAATTTCATATAGCGATAAAATAACCATCACAAAAATGAAGAATATAGGAACAGGCCATATTGGCCCGTCAGGGAAAAGTTGGAAAAAGACAACTGCAAATAAAAGTGTCAATAGCGAAGGACCGTACATCGATATCAATGAAATGAATATCCGCCTGAGAAATCTTTTAATAAGATGCATCATGATTACTGAACCATCCTTGTTATGATATCTGCAATCTCACCATCCGATACCCATTGTGCTTTAAACGCTTCAGCCCGATCAAACAATGGCTCTATCAAGAAGTACAACATTTCCAGCTCGTTAGCGTATAGCGCTGAGTAGTACGCTGGATAAGTAATATGAAGGCGATGCGAACTATCTGCTGCTTTCTGAACAATGCCGTACAGGCCAATACCTCCAACAACCTGTCCCGCTCTTCGCCCAGCCAGTGCACTAAGTTCAAGGCTTAGATTCATACCCGCAGCAACAAATGATGCTGTTGCTAAAGCAAATCCGGCGTTTGTAAGTGAACTTGCGGCGATATGAATATTTACTGCCATTAGCAATTGTTTGATGTGCTCTAGTTGATCGGAGGTTTTGTGCCGGAATACTTCTTCAAAGTAGATTTCGAGCATTTCATACACAACATCTCTGTGCCATATAATATGATAAACACCTTTAGCAAATCGGATGTCTTCGGACTTTTGTTTCTGGCATACGTCTTGATATTCATCAGTAAAGCAGGAGGTATAATACAGCGCGCGCGTTGCACCTGCGCCGATCGTTTCAATCTGATTTGATACAGCTTTTCCTGCACCCGTTAATGCGTGGTCGAGTTTTAACGCAAGGATGTTATTCGCCTGCAAATAACTTATCACTTCATTTTTATAGTACATAACCGCTCCTTGCTTTCCTCGCAATTTTGCACGTCAATAGTACTCTTGATGTCTGCGCTTCCATCACCTTTCAACCAATAATATCCCGAGATTGTCATTTCAAAACGCCTATTATTAGTAATGCAAAGCGTTACTAAACTCTTAAAAAAATACGTTTGTTAGACAAAAAGTGTTATGCGAAATTTTTATATTTCAATGAGGTATGAATAGTTGTTGAAATATTTATTTTTTTAATAAGGGGAAGGGGAATACCGTAGCAGCGGCAAAGAAAATAAAGGGAGGAGGGTGTTCAAGTTCCCTCTCCCTTTTGAGGAGAGAGAACGGGCGGAGCGGATTAAATCGAGGTACGACGATAGCTGCGGTATTCAGGCATCCAGAAGTTATCGTCGATGGCCTGCTGCAGCGCGTCGGCAGAGGTTTTCACCGCCACGCCCTGCTGCTGCGCCATTTTACCGACCGCAAACGCGATAGCGCGCGACACCTTGTGAATGTCTTTCAGCTCTGGCAGCACAAGGCCTTCGCCGTCGTTGACCAGCGGCGAGTGTCCCGCCAGGGTCTCGCTCGCCGACATCAGCATTTCATCGGTGATGCGGGACGCGCCGGAGGCGATAACGCCCAGACCAATGCCCGGGAAGATATAGGAGTTGTTGCACTGTGCAATCGGATAGGTTTTATCCTTCCACACCACCGGATCGAACGGGCTGCCGGTGGCAACCAGCGCGTTGCCTTCGGTCCAGGCGATGATGTCCTGCGGCGTTGCTTCCACGCGTGAGGTCGGGTTGGAGAGCGGCATCACGATAGGGCGTTCGCAGTGCTTGTGCATCTCGCGAATAATCTCTTCGGTGAAGAGACCGGTTTGCCCGGAAACGCCGATCAGGATATCCGGCTTCACGTTGCGCACCACGTCCAGCAGGGAAAGGACTTCGTTGTCGGTATCCCAGTTTTTCAGGTTCTCGCGCTTTTGCACCAGTTTAGTCTGGAACGGCAGCAGGTTCGGCATGCCGTCGGTCAGCAGGCCGAAGCGGTCAACCATAAAGACGCGGGAGCGGGCCAGCTCTTCGCTCAGGCCTTCGCGCTGGGTCTGGGCAATAATCTGCTCGGCGATACCGCAGCCCGCGGAGCCTGCACCCAGGAAGACAATTTTCTGGTAGCTCAGCTGGCTGCCGGCCGCGCGGCTGGCGGCGATAAGCGTACCCACGGTCACGGCCGCGGTGCCCTGAATGTCGTCGTTAAAGGAGCAGATCTCATCGCGGTAGCGGTTCAGCAGCGGCATCGCGTTTTTCTGCGCGAAGTCTTCGAACTGCAGCAGCACGTCCGGCCAGCGGTGCTTCACGGCCTGGATGAAATCGTCAACAAACTGATAGTACTCGTCGTCGGTAATACGCGGATGACGCCAGCCCATATAGAGCGGGTCGTTAAGCAGCTGTTGGTTGTTGGTGCCGACATCCAGCACGACCGGCAGGGTATACGCCGGGCTGATGCCGCCGCAGGCGGTATAGAGGGAGAGTTTACCGATTGGAATACCCATCCCGCCAATGCCCTGGTCGCCAAGGCCGAGAATACGTTCGCCGTCGGTCACCACAATCACTTTGATATTATGGTTCGGCACGTTCTGCAGAATGTCGTCCATGTTGTGACGGTTCTGATAAGAGATGAATACCCCGCGGGAGCGACGGTAGATCTCGGAGAAACGCTCGCAGGCCGCACCCACCGTCGGGGTGTAGATCACCGGCATCATCTCTTCCAGATGGTTCTGCACCAGGCGATAGAAGAGGGTTTCATTGGTGTCCTGAATGTTACGCAGGTAGATGTGTTTGTCGATCTCAGTTTTGAAACCCTGATACTGGATCCACGCGCGCTCTGCCTGTTCTTCAATGGTCTCAACCACTTCTGGCAGTAAACCCAGCAGGTTAAAGCTGCTGCGCTCTTCCATGCTGAAGGCGCTGCCTTTATTAAGCAGGGGGAATTCGAGTAAAACCGGTCCGGCGTATGGGATGTATAAGGAACGATGTTTTTTCAGTTTGTTGTCCATGTCACTCACTCTTTTTATGAAGATCCGTCCCTGACACTGCTGTTTGTCATCTTTCTGGCCTGTGCGCTGGGGTGCGGTCAGGCGGTATTATAAAGGAGCTAAATATTAATTACCGCAACACATAAACAAAAACACCATCGGGATTACCGATGGTGTTCTGGATCTCAGTCTGGAACTTACTTGCCGGCGTGGCGCTTTCTGCCGGTGGCGTGAGTGACTTGCGTTTCATGGTCGCCTTCAATCACCACTTTACGCTGATTAGAAAGCTTGTAGTTCAGTCCCAGAATATGGCGTGCCTGACGGTTCGATTTCATGTTAACTCCTCAATCCTGTTGATAGTTTTAAGGACCAGTTTGCTTACGCAAACGAAATGTAACCCCTTAGGTTGCAGATCCAGCTTAGCAGGTTTTTACAAGGGTGCGTTTTGCCCGCTGACGACGTAGTTAATGGTCTGCTGGTAGATGTCACTGAGGATGTCATTATCCGTGGATTCCACCCATTTGGTGAGTTCCATCAAAATGTCATCTTGAGTCACAGCACCGTGCTCGGCGTGAAGTCCCTGCGCAATCGCGTTAACGAGTTCAGGTTGTGCTGCTGTGGTATTAGCCGGGTGATAAGTAAACATGCTGCCTCCGTGTCGTTGTCTGTTTAATGGTACGGCTCGCAAAAAATTTAATTCACAAACAGAATGGCAAATATTTTACCGGTTGTGGCTCAGATTCATCTTAGAAATAAAAATGGCATAAGTGCATGCTTTTATGTGCTTTTAGACGGGGAGGATATATCGACAAGTAACGGTGGGGATATTATGAGGGTGCTCCTGCTATCACCAATAAATAGCAGGAGCAGATGTTAAATTACCACTTCATTTCGCCGGTATTCACCTTAGCGCTTAATTCCAGCGAGCTCTCTTCCGCCAGGCCCGGATACTGTTTTTTCAGGGTGCTGATGACGCCTGCGGAATCTTTATGTGCGGATAAGGCCTTTTCAAAGCGCTGCAGATAGTCGCGGGTAAAATCAATCGCGCCAGCGCCCGCCGGCGGGGTGCCCAGATAGTGGCCCGGGATCACGCGTTCTGGCTTGTGCGCGGCCATAGCCTGCAGCGTGTCCTGCCACTGCTTACGGCTTTCCGGGGTCTGGGTGTCTGCCGTCCAGACGTGAATACCCCAGGCTACCCCGGTGCCGCCGAGGATCGTTTTCGCTGACGGGATCCACACATAGGCCGCGTAGCTGTCCGGCTGCTCAATATCGACCTTTTCCCCGTCAACCATAAACGTGGTGGAGGCAATGACCTGCGGAACAATCAGCTCCGTAGGGGCGCCGTCTTTCATCTGCGGGCCCCAGAAGGCGAGCTTGGCGTCTTTGGTCGCTTTAATATGGTCAACCACGTGCTGCGTGGCCACCACTTTGGCATTCGGGAAGGCTTTGACCAGCGGCTGCAGGCCAAAATAGAAATCCGGATCGCCGGAGGTGATCACAATCTTATTCAGGGTTTTACCGCTGCGGCGAATTTTCTCTACCAGCGCTTCGCCATCCTTCACGCTGAACTGCGCGTCAAACAGCACCGCTTCCTTCGGGCCGGAAACCAGCGTGGAGGAGACCGCGAAAATGCCTTTTTCCTGCGGATTGTAGGTATCAACGTTCAGCTGTGCGGCAAACGCGGCCGGCGTGATAAGGGTGGAAAGCAGGGCAAGGTGAGTGAGTTTCATGCTGTTGTCTCTGTTGTTCAGGAATGTCTCTATTGTACGGATATTCGCATTTGCCAGAATTCCTGAAACAAGACATGCTTAGTTTCATAAATTGAGCAAATGGAGCTTATATGGATCGCGTTATTGCCGCTCAGGTCTACAACCGGATATGCGAGCTGGGAAGCTTGAGCGCGGCGGCCCGCGCGCTGGGTATTTCCCGGCCGATGGTGAGCCGCTACCTTGAACAGATGGAGAAGTGGGCGGGCACGCGGCTGGTAAACCGCTCGACGCGCAAGCTGACGCTGACCGCAGCAGGCGAAAAGGTGCTGCAAAAAACGCGGACGCTCTCGCAGATCTCGCAGGAAATTGAGGGGCAGTCGGAGAAAGATCTTCCGTCAGGCACCCTGCGGGTGGCCTGCGCGCACTTTACCGCCATGCATATGATTGCGCCGGTGCTGCCCGGCCTGCTCGCGCGCTACCCGCAGTTGCGCGTTGAGCTTGACGTGAACAATCACCCGGTAAGCCTGGTGGGAGAGCGCATTGACGTCGCCGTGCGCATTACCGATAACCCCGAGCCCGGAATGATAGCCCGCAGGCTGGGAGAATGTCGCTCGGTGCTCTGCGCCTCGCCGGACTATCTGGCACAGCGCGGCACGCCCGCCGGCCCTGAAGAACTCGCGCAGCATAACTGCCTGCACTACAGCTTCTTCGCCGGGCAGTCCTGGCACTTCCTGACGCCGGAAGGGGAAAGCCTGAGCGTGGCGGTCAGCGGCAACCTGAGCGCCAGCATCTCTTCGCTGCTGATGGACGCGGCGATTAAGCACTGCGGCATCGCCATGCTGCCGGAGCGCGAAGCGCGCGCCGCGCTGGAGCAGGGGCTGCTGGTGCCGGTACTGGAGGCGCTGGAGCCGAAGCCGCTTGCCATCCATGGCATTTACCAGTCCCGGGAATATCAGCCTGCCGCGCTGCGGGTGTTCCTCGACGAGCTGGCCCGCTACCTGGCATGAAGGGGCGATGACTTTTCCTTTAGCCAGGGCGAAGCCGTGCTCCAGAAGATAATATCGGCCCCGAGATAGTTTTCCGCGAACCGATCGAATTCGGCTTTGGTGAAGGGTTTACCTGTCTGAGGATTCTTGTAGGTCAGGGTCGGCTCCTGAACCGCCATCGCGATGAGCGGCAGCGTCTGTTTATTGTTATTGAAGAAAGGATAGGCATTCTTCATGTGTGCCTTGCGGTTGGGAACAATGTCTGGCCCACCCAGGCCGACGCTGTTGGCGCTGGCATATGCAAAAAGGCGCCCCATGTAGTTGTGGTCATTATCCCATTCGCACGGCCAGAAGTTCACGTATTGCACCACGTGTGATTTCTGAAAAGCCTTTCGCGCAAAGGCCAGGTTTTCCATTTCTCCCGCAAAATAGCCGTCGCAGGTAAACCCGGCGGGCGGATTTTTTTCGTCGAGATCGATGGCGGTTTCAGGCAGGTTTACGCCATATACCTCGCCGTCAAAGCGTTTCGCAAGGGCCCCCAGCAGCGCCTGGTAGCGCTGGCGCACGGCGGGATCCCACTGACGCGCCACCCATCCTGAACCGACGGGCTTGCCTTCGCCGGGGTTATCGAACTGCGGTGCAATTCCGCCACCGTATTGCTTATCGTGCATCAGATAATCCGGAACGTACCGGGCGTCCGGCTCGAAGAAACGATCCTGAATCTGGATGAAGAGTTTTTTCCTGGCAGCCTTAAGGCGCGCCAGATCCCGTTCAATGCGCGAGAAGTCGTAGCGATCCTTCTCTGGCTCAAGCGCGCGCCAGTTGTAGACGATCTGCACGCCGCCGATGTCGCTTCGTGCAACGAGCGGAAGCGCGGCGTCGAGATCGCCGGAGCTGGTATAGATAAAGTTCTCCGGCGTTTTCGCCAGCGAAGACAACGATATAGCCAGCGTGGTTACCGCAACGGCCATCCTGATTTTTAGCGCCATTAGTTTATCCTTTTTTGTCGGTACAGCAGGTGTCAGTCCCGGAATTGTCTGTGTTCCAGGGTGGGGCAGATGCGTAGTCTATACTTAACCCTTTGTAAGCCAAAAGGAGAGCAAGAATGACTATTCATAAGCACGGTTCGGCACACTGGTCTGGCGACATTAAGCGCGGTAAGGGAACTGTTTCCACCGAGAGCGGCGTTCTTAATCAGCAGCCTTATGGTTTTAATACCCGCTTCGAGGGTGAAAAGGGAACCAACCCCGAAGAGCTGATTGGCGCGGCACACGCGGCCTGTTTCTCGATGGCGCTATCGCTGATGCTGGGCGAAGCGGGCTATACCGCCGATTCCATTGATACCACCGCGGATGTTTCACTGGATAAAACCGACGGCGGGTTCGCCATCACGAAGGTGGCTCTGAACAGTAAGGTGACCGTCCCGGGCATCGCCCCGCAGCAGTTCGATGGCATTATTCAGAAAGCGAAAGCGGGCTGCCCGGTCTCGCAGCTCCTGAAAGCCGAAATTACGCTGGAGTATAAGCTTAACTAAGCCCGAGCCGGGTTCGCGCCCGGCTATCCCTTCAGCGCGGCGGGGAACACCTCCGCCAGCCACGTAATAAATACCTTAAGACGGTGCGTTAAATGCCGGTTTTGCGGGTACACCACGTGAAACGGATAGGCGGCAGGGCGCCAGTTGCCCAGGATCGCCGTCAGCGTACCCGTCTGTAAATACGCGTTAGCCGAATACTCAAAGGTCTGCACAATCCCCAGCCCCGCCGCGGCCGCCGCCAGGTGGGCATTGCTTTCATTTATGCCGAGATAATGCGGAATGTTGATTTCCAGCGTCTCGCCGTTCTCTCTGAAGCGAAACGGAAATGGCCGCCCGGTGACGGGCGAGAGGTAGCTGATGAGCTTGTGGCCGTTGCACAGCTCCTGAGGATAGGCCGGAACGCCGTGATTTTTCAGGTAGCCCGGCGTCGCGCAGGTGACCATTTCGGCGTTGCCAATATGGCGGGCGATGAGGGTCGAGTCGTCCAGCGGGCCGCCGCGGATCACGCAGTCTACGTTACCGCCGATCAGGTCCACCGGACGATCGGCCACCCCAAGGTCGATGCGGATATCCGGATAGCGCTGCATGAAATCCGGCAGCAGGGGGATGAGCACGTCCCGGGCGGTGGAGCCGCCCACGTCAACCCGTAAACGCCCTTTTGGCGTCGCGCGGGACACGCGAAACGAGGTGTCGATATCTTCGATATCTATCAGGACCCTGAGCGCTTTTTCATAGTAATCCGCCCCTTCCGGCGTTGCGACAACCCGGCGAGTGGTGCGGTGCAGAAGGCGTATCTCCAGATGCGCCTCAAGCGATTTTACCAGCTTGCTCAGCGTGGCGATGGGCATGTTCAGCGAGTCCGCCGCGCGGGTAAAGCTGCCGGTTTCCACCACCCGCGTGAAGGCGCGCATCGCCATGAGCTGGTCCATGATGACCTCTGATTGTTTCTGTAGGTGAATAGTCATTTTCATTTTTGCCCATATTTCACTAATGCCGCAAGGGCTAAAGTCTGTTCAACGCGAGCGAAAGCGCGCAACGCAAACCCAACAAAAGGTAAATGACATGAACACGACTCTCTCAGGAAAAATTGCACTGGTCACCGGCGGCAGCACCGGTATTGGTCTTGCCACGGCGCATGAGCTGGCAGCACAGGGCGCGAAGGTGTATATCACCGGCCGTCGTCAGGCCGAGCTGGACGCCGCGGTAGCAGAGATTGCTTCTGGCGCAATGGGCATTCGCGCGGACGTCTCTAAGCTTGCCGATCTGGACGAGGTCTATGCCCGGATTGCCAAAGAAGAAGGCCGCCTTGATATTCTGTTCGCCAATGCGGGTGGCGGCGATATGCTGCCGCTGGGCGCGATCACCGAAGAGCAGTTTGACCGTATTTTCGGCACCAACGTCCGCGGGGTGCTGTTTACGGTGCAGAAGGCGCTGCCGCTGCTCTCCGCCGGGTCGTCGATCATTCTGACCGGCTCGACGGTCTCCGTTAAGGGGACGGCAAACTTTAGCGTATACAGCGCCAGCAAGGCCGCCGTGCGCAACTTTGCCCGCTCCTGGGCGCTGGATTTGCAGGGCCGCGGGATCCGCGTCAACGTGGTAAGCCCGGGCCCGATCAAAACCCCGGGGCTTGGCGACCTGGTGCCGGAAGAACACCGTCAGGGGCTGTACGACGCGCTGGCCGCTCAGGTACCGCTCGCGCGTTTAGGCGCGCCGGGTGAGGTGGGTAAAGCGGTGGCGTTTCTGGCCTCCGACGCGGCCAGCTTTATTAACGCCATCGAGCTGTTCGTAGACGGCGGGATGGCGCAAATCTAATCCAGACTGCGCCAGCAGCGAACGTCACGGCCCTCGCGAGAGGGCTGTAACGGCTGCGGGCGTTCACACCCCTGCGCTGCCATCGGGCAACGGTCGCGGAAAAAACAGCCTTCGGGCAGACGGCGGTTGCCGGGAAGCTCCGTTTTGCGCAAGGCCAGGTTTTCATCCAGCGGTTCACCGGTGCGGGGAACCGAATCGAGCAGCAGGCGGGTGTAGGGATGGCGCGGCTCACCCAGAACCTGGGCGGCACTGCCCAGCTCGACAATCTGCCCGAGGTACATCACCGCCACGCGGTCGCTCATGTGCCTGACCACCGAGACGTTATGCGAGATCAGCACGTAGGTCAGATTCCGCTGCTGCTGCAGCGTCACCAGCAGGTTGAGGATTTGCGCCTGCACGGAGATATCCAGCGCGCTGGTGGGTTCATCGAGCACGATAATATCGGGGTCGGACGAGAGCGCCCGGGCGATGGCGATGCGCTGGCGCTGCCCGCCGGAAAAGGCGTGCGGAAGCCGGTCGAGATATTCCGGGCGAATGCCGACCTGCTGCGCCAGGTTTTCAGCCAGCTGGCGGCGCTCCCGCTCGCGGCTGCGCTTTTGCACCCACACCGGCTCGGTGATAATGCGCCAGACCGGCAGACGCGGGTCGAGCGAGGAGAGCGGGTCCTGAAATACCATCTGCATGCCGCCCGCGTGGTGCGCCCGCTGGCATGCGCCGGTGCTGGGCTTAAGCATGCCCATCAGCAGTTGTGCCAGGGTGCTTTTCCCGCAGCCGGATTCCCCGACGATGCCGAGCGTTTCTCCCCGACGGATCTCCAGGTCGAGCCCGTTGAGGGCGTGGACCTGCTCCGTTACGCGGCCCAGCCAGTTTTTGCGCGCCGCAAAGTTCACGTGCACGCTATCCAGTTCCAGCAGTACGTCAGACATGGTGTTTCTCCCGTTGTGGATACCAGCAGGCGGCCTGTTGGCCCTCAGCGCCGTTGGGCTGCAGGCGCGGCGTTTCGCTGCATTTCGCCCCGGCGGCAAAGCAGCGCTCGCGAAAAGCGCATCCCTGCGGAAGCTGGCTGAGGTTGGGCACCGTGCCGGGGATGGCGGGAAGCAGGGCGCGCGGCTCGCCGTTTTCCGGCGCGCACTGCAGCAGGCCGATGGAGTAGGGATGCACGGGGCGGTGGATCAGCGTTTGCGTGTCACCGCTCTCTATCACGCTGCCGGCATACATCACGTACATTCTGTCGCAGAGCTGCGACACCACGGCCATATCGTGGCTGATAAACAGCACCGAGGTGCCGCTGGCCCGCGCCTTGTGCTTCAGCAGGCGCAGCACCTGCAGCTGGACGGTGACGTCCAGCGCGGTGGTCGGTTCGTCGGCGACGATCAGCTCCGGCTCGCAGGAGAAGGCAAGGGCGATCATCACCCGCTGGCGCATGCCGCCGGAGAGTTCGAACGGATAGCGTTCCATCACCGCCTTCGCGTCCGGGATTTGCATCTCTTCCAGCAGGGTTATCGCCTTTTCCTGCGCCTCACGCCGCGACAGCGGCTGATGCTGGCGGATCACCTCCATCATCTGTTTGCCGATCCGCCGCGTCGGGTTGAGTGCGGTCATGGGCTCCTGAAAAATCATCGCCACTCTGGCACCGCGCCACTGGCGAAGCTGTTTCTCGGAGGCCGTCAGGACATTTTCGCCAAGTAATGTCACCTGACCATGATGAATGCGGTAGCTCTCCTCCGGCAGCAGCCGCATGGCGAGCATGGCGGTCACGGACTTGCCCGATCCCGACTCGCCCACCACGCCGACGATTTCGCCCCTTTCGATCTCCAGCGAAACGTGGTTCAGCGCGTGAACCTCGCCGCGAAAAATCGGGAAGCTCAGGTGCAGGTCTTCAATGCGTAATACCGGTTCGGTCATCACTGTTTTCCTCCCGATTTCGGGTCCAGCAGATCGCGGATGCCATCGCCAAACAGGTTAAAGCCCACGGCAGTAATCAAAATCGCCGCACCGGGAAACGCGCAGTACCACCACTGGTCCAGCACGTAGTTACGGCCAACGGCCACCATCGCGCCCCATTCGGCGGTGGGCTGCTGCGCGCCCAGGCCAATAAACCCGAGCGTGGCGGCCATCAGAATGGCGCTGCCGATGTCCAGCGAAGCCTGCACAATCAGCGGCGGCAGGGCGTTGCGCAGGATATGCCAGCGGATCAAATGCCAGCGGGATGCGCCGAACGTGCGGGCGGCCTGAACGTAGGTAAACTGACGCACCACCAGGGTTTGCCCGCGCGCCAGGCGGACGTAGAACGGAATGCGGACAATCGCAATCGCCAGCATGGCGTTAAACAGGCTCGGCCCGAGCGCGGCGGCCAGCGCCATGGTCAGCACCAGGGAGGGAATAGAGAGCATAATGTCCATCACCCGCATGATGATGGCGTCGCCGCGCCCGCCCAGCACGCCGGACAAACAGCCCAGCAGCGAGCCGATGCCGCCCGCAATCACCACCACCGCCAGCCCGGCGGTAATCGACTGCTGGCTGCCGGCCAGCACGCGGCTGAACAGGTCGCGTCCCACCTCATCGGTGCCAAACCAGTGCTGCGCGGACGGCGCCTGCAGGCGGGCGGTCAAATCCAGCGCGTTCGGGTCATGCGGCACGATCCACGGCGAGGCCACCATCAGGAAGAGCATCGCCATCATAATGACGCCGCCGACGAGGGTGAGCGGGCTTTGACGCAGCAGCCAGAACAGCTTTGCCCAGTTGATGCGTTGTCTGGCGGTTTTAACAGCCACGGGCGTTTCCTGAGTTAACATCATTCGGCACCTCCGCGCCCGATTCGCGGGTCAATCCACAGGTAAAGCAGATCGACCACCAGATTAACCAGCACGTAGGCCAGCGAAACGACGACGGCAAAGCCCATCACGGCGGGGAAATCGAGCGCCTGAATGGACGTCACCACCCAGGCGCCCATGCCCGGCCAGGCAAAGACGGTTTCGGTCAGCACGGCGCCGTACAGCAGATCGCCCAGCGCCAGCCCGAGCACGGTAATCGACGGGATCATCGCATTCGGCAGGGCGTAGCGCAGGACGATGTACCAGCCGGGCAGGCCGCTGGCGCGGGCCGTGCGGATGTAATCCTCGCTAAGCTGCTCCAGCATCGCGGAACGGACCTGCCGCGCCACAATGCCCAGATGCACAAACGCCAGCGTCAGTGAGGGTAAAATCAGGTGCTGAAGCGCATTGAAAAAGACCTCGCCGTTGCCTTCCAGCAGCGCATCCAGCAGATAAAAGCCGGTGACGCGCGTCGGCGGGTCGAGCCAGTCGTCCAGCCTGCCGCCGCCGGGCAGAAGCTGCAGATGCCCGTAGAACAACACGATGACGCCCAGGCCCAGCCAGAAGGCGGGGGTGGAGATGCCGGTCATCGCCATCAGCCGCACCAGGTGATCCAGCCAGCGGTTGCGGTACACCGCCGACAAAATCCCCAGCGGTACGCCGATGGCCAGCGCCAGCAGCAGAGAACAAAAGGCCAGCTCCAGCGTGGCGGGGAAAAAGGCCTTCAGATCTTCGGCCACCGGACGTCCGGTACGAATGGACGTGCCTAAATCACCGTGGGCCAGGGCGTCCACGTAGCGGCCAAACTGAACATACAGCGGCCGATCCAGCCCCAGCTGCTGGCGGATGTTCTGCACGATTTCGTCGCTGGCGCGGTCGCCGGCCAGCAGACGGGCCGGATCGCCGGGGATCAGGTGCGAAATAATAAAGGTGATGATACAGACACCGGCCACCACCAGGAGTAACCCCCAGCAGCGCTGGCGCACGATGCTCCAGAACGTCATACATTTTCCCCCGGCGAAACCGTTATTTGCTCATGGTGGCGATGTTGAATACCTGCTCGAGCATCGGATTAAAGGTGAAGCCTTTGACCTCTTTGTTCATCGCCAGCTGATAGTTCTTCTGGAACAGATAAACGTAGGCCGCCTCGTCAATCACCACCTTTTGCGCCTGCTGGTAATCTTTGGTGCGCTCTGCCTGGTCCGTGGTTTTCAGCGCGGCCTGCAGCAGCGAGTCGACCTCTTTGTTCTCATAGAACGAACGGTTGCCCGGCAGCCCTTTTTTGTCTGATTCAAACCAGTAGTTCATGAACATATACGGGTCGGCAAAGTCCGGGCTCCAGTTGCCGATGGCGATGTCGTAATCGCCTTTGCCGACGCGGTCGCGCATGGTGGCGTTCGCCAGTTTCTCCAGCTTGACGTTAATGCCGATCTTGCCAAGGCTGGCCTGGGTCGAGAGGGCGATAGGCTCCCAGTTCGGATCGTTGTCCGAATAGAGGAAGGTCAGGCTGGCGGGCTTGTCTTTGACCTTCTCCAGGGCTGCTTTGGCTTTGGCCTCGTCAAAGCTGTACTGCATGGCCGTGGCGTCAAAGCCCCACATGCCTTCCGGGATCGGGCCGCGCATCTGCTTGCCGTTGCCGCTCAGAATGCCCTTCACCATGCCCTGGTAGTCCGTCGCCCAGGAGACGGCCCGGCGTAAATCCACCTGGTTGAGCGGGGCTTTGCCGTTGTTGAGGTAGAGGTAAGTCACGCGCAGCGAGGGGTATTCCGCGACGGCCACTTTCCCTTCCTGCTTCAGGGCCGCGAGCTGATCGACCGGCAGGGAGTCGGCAATGTCCAGGTCACCGCGGGAAAGCTGCAGCCGGCGGGAGGCGCTTTCACCGATAATTTTCACCGAGACGCGCTTAAAGTGCGGCTTCTCGCCCGGCCAGTGGGGGTTTGGCACCAGAATCAGCTGCTGGCCTTTCTGCCAGCTTTTTAGCATAAACGGCCCGGAGCCGGCGGTATTTTGCGCCAGATACCCGCGCGCGTCGTCCGCGGCATTGGCCTTTAGCACCGCCGGGTTAATGATGGACGCTCCGTCATTCGCAAGGGTGTACAGGAAGGGCGCGAACGGCTGGCTGAGGGTGAATTTCACCGTGTGGTCATCAACGGCGTCAACTTTCAGGTCTTTCGGGAAGGCTTCGGACGGCCCCTGGCTGAGCTTGAGCAGGCGTTCAAAGGAGAGTTTTACCGCTTCTGCGGTGACCGGCGTGCCGTCGGAGAATTTCGCGTTATCCGAGAGGGTAAACGTCCACTCCTTCTGGTCGTCGGACGCCTTCCAGCCCGTCGACAGATCGCCTTCTACCTCGGTGGAGCCCGGCTTGTATTTGACCAGACGCTGGTAGGACGGATAAGTAACGGTCCAGTCGTTGTTATCGATGGTGATGGCCGGATCGAGCGTTTGCGGGTCGGCGGCTTTACCGATCGCCAGCATTTCTTTCGGGACGGCAGCCAGCGCCAGCGGGGCGCTCAGGACCAGCGTGGCGGCAATTACGGTCGAGAGAAGCGATGTTTTCATGGCAGTGCTCCAGGTTCAAAGAGGGGTGTGCGTCAGTGGAAAACAGGCAAAACGGTCATCAAGCAGCGGATAGCCGGCGGCGTTCGGCAGTTCGAAGTGCCACCATTCGCTGGCGATCCCGACAAAACCGCCGCCGAACATGATGGCGTTCAGCAGCAGACGGTTGCGCTGGGCGTGCGGCGGCACGGAGGGGTGATACGGATGCGAGCGGTCGTGCATTTCGTCAAAACCGGCCCCCATATCCAGCACGACGTTATCTTCGTCCATTAGCGTGACGTCGATGGCCGTGCCGCGGCTGTGGTTGGAGCCAATCGCCACGTCGACCACATATTCCGGGTTCGGGCAGGCATCCCACAGCTGGGCCTGCGCCTGCTGGGGGCGATAGGCGTCGTAGACCACCAGCTTCAGCCCGGCCAGCGCGGCAATGCTGATGGCTTTTGCCAGCGCGGTGGCAGCGTCGGTATGCAGCAGGCACAGCGCCTCCTGGTAGATCGGGCGGCCGGTGATGTTGTCGGCGGTGGCGTACTTCAGATCGATATGCAGCGTGGGAAACGTCTTCGCCACATCAATCAGTTCACTCTCTTCGGGCATAGCTCCGCTCCTTTAGCGTTCGAATTGTCCAAATTCTTGTTGTAATTGTCGGTTGATCGCCAGGCGCGCCGGAAGCGCGTCACCCAGCGCTTCCACCACGCCCGACAGCAGCAGGTTGAACAGACAGCTCACGGGGGCAAGTGAATCCCAGAAATGACCGGTATCGGTTTTCACCTGCAGTAAATCCAGCGGGTAATCCCGCGCCCACGGGCACCAGATGTCGGTGATCAGGGCCAGCGGAATGCCTTTCTCGCTCGCGACCCGGCAGTACTGGCGCGCCATTGCGGAGTAGGTGCGGGTATCGGTCAGCACGACGTAGGGATGCGAAAACCCTGAGTTAAGGGACTCAACCCAGCTCCCGGATGCACCTTCTGAATAGCTCACGCGCGGGCGGAGGTACTCGAGGTGGCTGAAGAAGGCGTTGGCAATCCCGCGCGTGGACTGGATCCCCAGCACAAACACCGCGTCCGCGTGGGCCAGGTTGTGTACCACCTGACGGAAGGCGTCCGTTTGCGCCAGCTGATAAACCTGCGTGATGGCGTCCACCTCCAGCGACAGGGCGTGCTGAAGGCGGTTGGGCAGGGGGCGCTGCTGCTGCCAGGAGTCCAGCCGCTCGTTCATGCCCCAGGGCTGATACGGGTCGCGCAGGCTTTTTTTGGCATCCTCCAGGTTGCGATACCCGAGCTTGCGCAGGAAGCGTCCGACGGTGATCCCGCTGGTCCCGCTCGCCAGACCCACGCTCTCCGCCGTTTCAAACGGGATTTGCGCGGCGTGCGCCAGCAGCCAGCTCGCAACCCGCTTTTCGCTGGGCGTGAGCTGGCTGAAGGTCGCTTCGATACGGCTCAACATCTCGGGTTTCGTCGTCATACCGCCTCGCTGTTAACAGGCTGTCAATGGCCGGATTAGTGTTACCAGGTTAACAATGCATGACGCGTGCCATCTTCACAGGAGGGGGAAAAACCCGCTGCGCCGTAAATTTCATGCAATATTTGCTTAACCGATGATCAACATTTGTGCAGCGTAGTTCACTTTTGGTGCACCGGCCGAAGCGGCAGGTATGAATTTGGTGAATACGTCAGCCTGTTCACATTTTTGATAAGATAGAAGCACTGTGAACATTAAAAGGATCCCGGCATGGCGAATTGGCCCTGGCGAGTCAGCGCGCGCCTGATGGCGCTTGCAAAGAAAATGGCGATGATTGTGGGGATCGTGCTGATCGTCCTGCTGGCGGTGCGAGTCTATCTCTCGCAGCAGGGGCCGGAACTGCACCTGTGGCATACCTGGCGGGCCGATGAGATGTCCGTCCGCGAGCTCGACAAGGCCGATTTTGCCGGATACATCACCCGGGAAAACGCCATTTTCGCCGATCTGGATAAGGCGGTGACGGCGAAAACTGAGCGCGAAGAACGTACGCCGCTAAACCGTTATTATCGCCAGAGCCTGGTGTGGCCCGGCCAGTTTTCACCTGATGCCAACCGCTCATTTGTGCTGATGCCTGCCGGAAAGCCGCGCGGCGCGGTAGTGCTGCTGCACGGATTGACGGACTCGCCATACAGCGTCAGGCGTCTTGCCCTGAACTACCAGCAGCACGGCTTTGTGGCCGTCGTCCCGCGCCTGCCCGGACACGGCACCGCGCCCGGCGCGCTGACCGGCGTTGACTGGGAGATGTGGCAGGCGGCAACGCGCCTTGCCGTGCGGGAAGTCACGCGTCTGGCGGGGGAGAATGTGCCGCTGCATCTGGTGGGCTACTCCAACGGCGGCGCGCTGGCGATGAAATATGCCCTCGATGCGCTGGACGCGCCTGCGCTGCGTAAACCGCAGCAGGTCATCCTGCTCTCCCCGATGATCGGCGTGACGGCCTTTGCGCGGTTCGCCGGATTTGCCGGGCTACCGGCGCTGTTGCCGGCATTTGCCAAAGCGGCGTGGCTGAATATCGCCCCGGAATATAACCCATATAAATACAATTCTTTCCCGGTGAACGCCGCCCGCCAGTCGTGGCTGCTGACGAAAGCCCTACAGGAGCAAATTGGCAGCGCGGCGCGGGAGCAGCGCCTGGGGCAGCTCCCGCCGGTGCTGGCGTTCCAGTCGGTAATGGATTCCACGGTCAGTACCCGCGCGGTGGTGACCGGTCTGTTTGACCAGCTTCCGGCAAACGGCAGCGAGCTGGTGGTGTTTGACATCAACCAGGCGGCGAGCTTCCGCCCGCTGTTCAAGCCGTCGTCGTGGACGGCAACCTCGGCGCTGCTGCCGGTGATGCAGAGGCGTTACAGTGTCACGGTTATCACCAATGCGGACGAACGCAGTTTCTCGACTGTCGCGAAAACAACGCCGGCAGGCAGCTCCCGCGAAACGGTCGTGCCGCTCGCGCAGTCCTGGCCGCAGGATGTCTATTCGCTGTCGCATGTTGCCGTGCCGTTCCCGCCGGATGACGATCTCTATGGCCGCGAGCCAGGCGTGAAAAACCGCTACGGCATCAGTCTGGGGACGATTGCGCTGTGGGGAGAGACGTCCGTGCTAAGCGTTGGGAAAGAGGCGCTTATGCGGGTCACCTCGAACCCGTTCTACGATTATATGCAGGAGAGGATCGACAGCCGGATCGGGGACGGGGAAAAGTAACGTTCCCTTGTGGCGTGAATATGTTAGGTCGCATTGATTAAGTATGTTAAATAGTAGCTTCAAGGCACCGCTCTTTCTCATCGGAACCCATTTTTGTGCTGACTACTCTGATCTACCGAAGCCAGTTGAATTTATCCCAGCCGTCTACAGAACTGCGGGAGCTGGTGGAGCGCGCCAGGGGCCGCAACGTAAAGCTGAATATTACCGGTGTACTCCTCTCTAAAGGGAGCGACATCCTGCAAATTCTTGAAGGATCGGAAGAGAGCGTGGTCAGCCTGTTCCATACCATCCGTGAGGACAAGCGGCACGGTGGGGTGGTTGAACTGCTGCGGGACTATGGCCCGCGCAGGCGCTTCGAAAACGTCGGTATGCTGCTGTTCGATCTGCAAACGCAGTCCCCGAAAGAGGTGCTGCAGTCGGTTCTGCACTACAGTAAGCTGGACAGCTATCTGACCTCCGACGATCGGGTGTTCAAATTCATTCAGACGTTTATCATGGGCAAGCGTGCGTCTCCGTCAGGATCGCGCTACGTCCCGGAAAAATGGACGCTCTCTCCCGAAGCGCTACCCTTTGGTGAGAGCCTGGGCCTGATTGCCGGTCAGTCCTGTCAGTTTGCGCTCCAGCCCATTGTCGAGCCCTCGGAAGGGAAGATCAGCTCCCTCGAGGCCCTCATCCGCGGCAACGACGGCGGCAGCCCGGAGCACTTCTTCAGCACCCTCGACCCGGAAAAAATCTACGAAGTCGATCTCCAGACGAAAGCGTATGCCTTTGCGCTGGCGGAAAAGCTGGGCATTGGCAGCCATAAAATTGCGGTCAACCTGCTGCCCATGTCGCTGGTGAACGTCCCCAACGCCGTGGAGTTCCTGGTCAGCGAGATTAAAAAACATGGACTGCAGCCGGAGCAGGTGGTGATTGAAGTCACCGAAAACGAGATGATCTCCGGCTTCAACCAGTTTAATAGCGCCATCAAGCAGCTTCGCGGTGAGGGCGTTGGCCTGGCGATCGATGATTTTGGTTCCGGCTATGCCGGTCTTTCTCTGCTGACTCGCTTTCAGCCGGACAAGATTAAAATCGACCGGGAAATTGTCAGCGACATCCACCTCAGCGGCGTGAAGCAGGCGATTGTGCGCTCCATCATCAGCTGTTGCTCCGACCTTGAAATTACCCTGGTGGCCGAAGGCATTGAGAAAATAGAGGAGTGGTGCTGGCTCGAATCTGCCGGTATCCGCCGCTTCCAGGGCTTTCTGTTTGCCCGCCCGCAGCTTGACGGCGTTGGTGATATTTACTGGCCGCATCTGGTGCGTTAAGTCATTTTTCCGTCCCCGTTATTTCCCCTTTGCCCTGCCTGTGCTTAAATAGCTAAATCGGTTTAACATAGTTTAGCTGCGAGGAGCACATGAAGAAAATCTGGGTACTGGGCGATGCGGTGGTGGATCTGCTGCCCGATGGAGAAGGCAGATTGCTGCAGTGTCCCGGTGGGGCACCGGCAAACGTTGCGGTCGGCATTGCCCGGCTGGGCGGCCAGAGCGCCTTTATCGGCAGGGTTGGCGACGATCCCTTCGGGCGTTTTATGTATAAGACGCTAGCGGATGAGCGGGTCGACGTACGGCAGATGCGCCTTGACCCGGCGCACCGCACCTCGACGGTGGTGGTCGATCTCGACGACCACGGCGAGCGCTCGTTTACGTTCATGGTGCGCCCGAGCGCCGATCTGTTTCTGGAACCCGACGACCTGCCGTCGTTCAGCGCCGGGGAGTGGCTGCACGTCTGTTCCATCGCGTTAAGCGCTGAGCCGAGCCGCTCGGCGACCTTTCAGGCGATGAAGGCCATTCGGGAGGCGGGCGGCTACGTCAGCTTCGACCCCAATATTCGCCCGGACCTCTGGCCGGACGAGAACGCGCTGCGCCGCAGCCTGGAGCAGGCCCTGCAAAGCGCCGACGTGGTGAAACTCTCCGTCGAGGAGCTGGCGTTTTTAACGGCAATTGAGCAGGTGAACGCCGGCCTGGAGGCGCTGATGCAGCGCTGCCCGGCGCGTCTGGTACTGGTCACCCAGGGCAAGGAGGGCGTTATCGCCTGGCATGAGGGCAGCGTAAAACACTATCCAGCAACCCCCGTTCAGTGCGTCGATACGACCGGCGCGGGAGATGCCTTCGTGGCGGGCCTGCTCTACGGCCTGGCCGCCGGTCAGGATTTAACGCCGGTTATCGCCTTAGCCCAGCGCTGCGGCGCGTTAGCCACGACCGCCAAAGGGGCAATGACCGCATTGCCCTGGCAGCACGATCTGTAATTCCTCCCTTCACTGGCCGCCATCCGGCGGCCTGAATTGTCGCCTCGATCACACTTACTAAATCGGTTTAGCAAAAAAGATTGCCGATCCAAAATTCACCGGTTTAGTATCAGCAACCTAAACCGGTTTAGCAATTTAGCACGTTTAATGACTTCTTTTAGGGATGCGACAAAATGTATAAAAAACGCAGACTTGCCGTGATGATAGGCATGCTGGCCGGTAGTACCTCTGTTTTTGCCCAGACGGATATGTCCACTATTGAAGCGCGTCTTGCCACGATGGAGCAGCGCCTGCAGGACGCGGAAACGCGTGCGCAGGTGGCTGAGAAGCGCGCCACGGCGGCAGAACAAAAAACGCAGCAGCTGGTTGCCGCTCAGCAGCAGGCGCAAACGACAACCCAGGAGGTGGCGCAGCGCACCACCGCGCTGGAGAAGAAGGCGGATCAAAGCAGCGGGTTTGAGTTCCACGGCTACGCCCGCTCTGGCCTGCTGATGAATGACGCGGCCTCCAGCAGCAAAAGCGGTCCCTACCTGACGCCAGCCGGCGAAACCGGCGGTGCGGTAGGGCGTCTGGGTAACGAAGCCGATACCTACGTTGAGCTGAACCTGGAGCACAAGCAAACCCTGGACAACGGGGCGACCACCCGCTTCAAAGCGATGCTGGCCGACGGTCAGAGAACCTATAACGACTGGTCAGCCGACACCAGCGATCTCAACATTCGTCAGGCCTTCGCGGAGCTCGGCAACCTGCCTGATTTTACCGGCGCGCTGAAGGGCAGCACCTTCTGGGCGGGTAAGCGCTTTGACCGCGACAACTTTGACATTCACTGGTTAGACTCCGACGTGGTGTTCCTGGCCGGTACCGGCGGCGGCGTCTACGACGTGAAATGGAACGATTCGCTGCGCAGCAACTTCTCCCTCTATGGCCGCAACTTCGGCAGCGTGGAGCAGACCGACAATAACGTTCAGAACTATATCCTCACCATGAACCACTTCGCCGGCCCGTTCCAGCTGATGGTGAGCGGCCTGCGGGCGAAAGATAACGACGACCGCAAAGACGCCAACGGCGATCTCATTAAAACGGATGCCGCCAATACCGGCGTTCATGCGCTGGTGGGCCTGCATAATGAGAGTTTCTACGGCCTGCGGGAAGGGTCCGCCAAAACGGCGCTGCTGTATGGCCACGGGCTGGGCGCGGAGGTGAAAAGCATCGGCTCCGACGGCGCCTTGCTATCTGAAGCGGATACCTGGCGCTTTGCAAGTTACGGTGTCACGCCAGTTGGCGGGGGCTGGAGCGTTGCGCCTGCCGTCCTGGCGCAAAGCAGTAAAGATCGCTACGTCAAGGGCGATAGCTATGAGTGGGTAACGCTCAACACCCGCCTGATTAAAGAGGTCACCCAGAATTTCGCCCTGGCGTTTGAGGGTAGCTATCAGTACATGGATTTAAATCCGGAAGGCTATAAGGACCGGAACGCCGTCAACGGCAGTTTCTACAAGCTGACCTTTGCTCCCACGCTAAAAGCGAGCAAGATTGGCGACTTCTTTAGCCGTCCTGAGCTGCGCCTGTTTGCCACCTGGATGGACTGGAGCAGCAAACTGGATAATTACGCCAGCGATGATGCCTTTGGCAGCAGCGGTTTCAACGCCGGCGGGGAATGGAACTTTGGGGTCCAGATGGAAACCTGGTTTTAACCCATCCCGCTCCCGCCCGGCGGGAGCGGTTCAAACATCATAAAAAATGAAGTCAGGCAGAGGTATCTATGGATTTTGATAATATCGCCCGCGCGCTTATTCCGCTGCTCGGTGGCAAAGAGAACATCGCCAGCGCGGCGCACTGCGCTACGCGTCTTCGTCTGGTGCTGGTCGATGACGCGCTGGCCGATCAGCAGGCTATTGGCAAGATCGACGGTGTAAAAGGCTGCTTCCGTAACGCCGGGCAGATGCAGGTGATTTTTGGTACGGGCGTGGTCAACAAGGTTTACGCCGCGTTTATTCAGGCGGCGGGGATTAGCGAATCCAGTAAATCTGAGGCCGCGGACCTGGCGGCGCGCAAGCTAAACCCGTTCCAGCGCATTGCCCGTCTGCTCTCCAACATCTTTGTGCCGATCATTCCCGCGATTGTGGCGTCCGGTCTGCTGATGGGCCTGCTCGGCATGGTGAAAACCTACGGCTGGGTCAATGCGGATAACGCTATCTACATCATGCTGGACATGTGCAGCTCCGCGGCGTTTATCATTCTGCCTATTCTGATCGGCTTTACCGCCGCGCGCGAGTTTGGCGGTAACCCGTATCTCGGCGCGACGCTGGGCGGCATTCTGACCCACCCGGCGCTGACCAACGCCTGGGGCGTGGCGTCGGGTTTCCATACCATGAACTTCTTCGGCCTTGAGGTGGCGATGATTGGCTATCAGGGCACGGTGTTCCCGGTTCTGCTGGCCGTCTGGTTTATGAGCATCGTGGAGAAAAACCTGCGCCGCGTGATTCCGGACGCCTTAGACCTGATCCTGACGCCGTTCCTTACCGTCGTGATCTCCGGGTTTATCGCCTTGCTGATTATCGGCCCGGCGGGGCGCGCCCTGGGGGATGGTATCTCCTTTATTCTCAGCACCCTTATCGCCCACGCGGGCTGGCTCGCGGGATTGCTGTTTGGCGGACTTTACTCGGTGATTGTGATCACCGGCATTCACCACAGCTTCCACGCCATTGAGGCCGGGCTGCTGGGGAATCCGTCGATTGGCGTAAACTTCCTGCTGCCTATCTGGGCCATGGCGAACGTGGCGCAGGGCGGGGCCTGTCTGGCGGTGTGGTTCAAAACCAAAGATGCCAAAATCAAAGCCATTACTCTGCCGTCGGCGTTTTCTGCGATGCTGGGCATCACCGAAGCGGCCATTTTTGGTATCAACCTGCGCTTTGTTAAGCCGTTTATCGCCGCGCTGATTGGCGGCGCGGTGGGCGGGGCCTGGGTGGTATCGGTGCATGTCTACATGACCGCCGTCGGGCTGACCGCGATTCCGGGCATGGCCATCGTGCAGGCCAGCTCGCTGCTCAACTATATTATCGGCATGGTGATTGCTTTCGGCGTGGCGTTTACCGTCTCACTGCTGCTGAAATATAAAACGGACGCTGAATAATGACGTTACCTTCCCGCTGGCCTGCGATCCTGCAGGCCGTTATGCAAGGCCAGCCGCGGGCGCTCGCGGACAGCCATTATCCGCAATGGCACCCCGCGCCGGCGACGGGGCTGATGAACGATCCGAACGGGTTTATCTGGTTTGCCGGCCGCTACCACCTGTTCTATCAGTGGAACCCGCTGGGCTGCGAGCATCGCTTTAAGTGCTGGGGGCACTGGAGCTCTGCGGACCTGGTGCACTGGCAGCATGAGCCGATGGCGCTGCTGCCCGATGAAGACTATGACCGCAACGGCTGCTACTCCGGTAGCGCCGTGGATAACGAGGGTGTTCTGACCCTGTGCTATACCGGCAACGTTAAGTTCGATGACGGCAGCCGCACCGCCTGGCAGTGCCTGGCCGTGGAACAGCCGGATGGGACCTTTTCGAAGCTGGGGCCGGTGCTGGCACTGCCGGAAGGCTACACCGGCCACGTGCGCGACCCGAAGGTGTGGCAGCACGACGGGATGTGGTACATGGTGCTCGGCGCGCAGGATGTGCAAAAGCGCGGCAAGGTGCTGCTGTTTAAGTCAGCCGATCTGCACGCCTGGACGTCCTGCGGGGAAATCGCCGGTCACGGCGTCAACGGCCTGACGGATGCGGGGTACATGTGGGAGTGTCCGGACCTGTTTGCGCTCGACGGGACGCACGTCCTGATTTGCTGCCCGCAGGGGCTGGCGCGCGAGCCGCATCGCTACCTTAACACCTATCCGGCTGCCTGGATGAGTGGGGCGTTTGACTATGCGGGTGCCAAATTCGATCACGGCGAGCTGCACGAGCTGGACGCGGGTTTTGAGTTTTACGCCCCGCAAACGACGCTGGCGGAAGACGGTCGCCGCATTCTGATTGGCTGGATGGGCGTTCCGGACGGGGAAGAGATGCTTCAACCCACGCGGGCGCACGGCTGGATGCACCAGATGACCTGTCCGCGCGAATTACGGTACCGTGACGGCAGGCTCTGGCAGACCCCGGTGCGCGAGCTGGCGGCGCTGCGTGAAGAAGAGCAGCACTGGCAGGGGCACGCCAGCGCTGCACCGGAACTGGACGCCACACGCCTGGAGTTTGAGATGAGCGCATCGCACGCGAGCGTCGATTTTGCCGGCGCGCTGCGTCTCACCGTCGATGAACAGGGCGTGCGCCTGGCACGCGCGAGCCTGAAAACCGGCGAAACGCTGACCCGCTACTGGCAGGGCGACGTCCGTCATTTGCGCGTCCTGTGCGACCGCTCCAGCGTTGAAATATTCATCAATCACGGTGAAGGGGTGATGAGCAGCCGCTATTTTCCTGACCATCCGGCCCGGGTGCGATTCGAAGGTGCGTCCGACATCACATTACGCTACTGGTCGCTGCGCGCCTGCATGATAGAATGAGGGTTTTGGCAGCCGGATCTAAGTCGTTGTGAGAAAAACAAAACGCGTCACCATTAAAGACATCGCGGAGCTGGCGGGTGTGTCAAAAGCCACCGCCAGCCTGGTACTGAACGGGCGCAGCAAAGAGCTACGCGTGGCGGAAGAGACGCGCGAGCGCGTGCTGGCGATTGCGAAAGAGCACCATTACCAGCCCAGCATTCACGCCCGGTCGCTGCGCGATAACCGCAGCCATACCATTGGTCTGGTGGTTCCGGAGATCACCAACTACGGCTTTGCCGTCTTTTCTCACGAGCTGGAAACGCTGTGCCGCGAGGCGGGCGTTCAGCTGCTGATCTCCTGCAGCGATGAAAACCCGGGGCAGGAGACGGTGGTGGTGAACAACATGGTGGCGCGCCAGGTGGACGGGCTGATTGTGGCCTCCAGCATGCTCAACGATGCGGACTACCACAAGCTGAGCGAGCAGCTGCCCGTTGTCCTTTTCGACCGCCACATCAACGACAGCGCGCTGCCGCTGGTCATCACCGATTCCATTACCCCGACGGCGGCACTGGTGGCCGACATTGCGCGCCTTCATCCCGATGAGTTCTACTTCCTCGGCGGGCAGCCCCGCTTATCCCCGACGCGCGACCGCCTGGAAGGGTTCAAACAAGGGCTTCGCGACGCTGGCGTAGCGTTGCGCCCGGAGTGGATCATTCACGGCAACTATCACCCGAGCTCCGGTTACGAGATGTTTGCCGAGCTCTGCGCCCGCCTGGGGCGTCCGCCAAAAGCGCTGTTCGCCGCCGCCTGCGGGCTGCTGGAAGGGGTGCTGCGCTACATGGGCCAACACAACCTGTTGCAAAGCGATATCAGGTTAGCCAGTTTTGACGATCACTATCTCTACGATTCGCTGACGATCCCCGTGGATACCATCCGCCAGGATAACCGCCAGCTGGCGTGGCACTGCTTTGATTTGATTAGCAAATTGATTGAGGGCGAGACACCGGAACCGCTGCAGCGGAAGCTGGATGCCACCCTGCAGCGACGCTATAAGCCAGCGGTATAGGCCGGTTCGATACATCAATAACTTTAATTAATTTAAGTTTTGGAAGCGCCGATAACCATAAGGAATAATTTTCCTTGAGGTATTGGTTTATGTCGTTGAAAAAGTCGTCCCTGGTTGTCCTGTTCGCGCTGCTTTTCTTCTTTGTTGTCAGCACCGTTACCAGCGTTGGCCTCATCATTAAAAGTAATAATTCCCTGGATAACGTGAACAAAGAGATCCAGGTTGTGCTGTCCATTATTGACCCCATCAACCACAGCCGTACGCTGCGCGTGCGGGTGATGGAGTATGTGAAGATGGTGGAAGCAGGCAATTCGGCAGACGAGTCTGCGAAGCTTGCCGCAGTAAAAGAGGCGCTGACCAAAGCGGACCATGCCTTTGCGGCCTTTATGGCGTCGCCGCGTCTGGCGGATGAAGCCCCGCTGGTGAGTGCCTATCAGGATGCCTGGCAAAACTACCGCAACCAGGGGCTGGCGCCGCTGATCGATGCCGCCGCGGCGCACGACGTCACCAAATTTAACGCGCTGATCCCGGAAGTATCCCGCCTCGACCGCCAGTACGAGATCGTTCTCGACCAGGTGCTTTCCGTCCACCAGAAATACGCCAAAACCCTGAACGAGGATGCGAGCAGTAACTTCATCTCCGGCCTGGTGATTATTGCCGCTATCGCCTGCCTGTTTGTGGTGGTGATTATCGCCGTCAGCCTGCTGATGAAGCGCTTTGTCTTTGCGCCGGTAAACCTGGCGCGCGAGCACTGCAGCCAGATTGCGGCAGGCAAGCTGGACATTCCGGTGCCGGTGAAGGGGAGCGCACATAACGAAATCGATCATCTGATGAGCTCGATGGAGCAGATGCGTCAGGCGCTGCTTGCGACCATCGCCCAGGTGCGCGATGCGAGCCACACCGTGACGCACGCGGCCCAGGAGATTGCCTCCGGGAATATCGACCTGGCTTCACGTACCGAGCAGCAGGCTTCCGCATTAACCCAGACGGCGGCCAGCATGGAAGAGCTGAGCGCGACGGTGGCGAACAATACCGATAATGTGTATCAGGCCGGGAAACTGGTGCAGGACGCGGTGAAAAATGCCCACACCGGTGAAGCGGTGACCCGCGAAGTCATCGACACGATGAATACCATCGCGGCGAACTCGAAGCGCATCGAAGACATTACCAGCGTGATCAACAGCATTGCCTTCCAGACCAACATCCTGGCGCTGAACGCGGCGGTTGAAGCGGCGCGCGCCGGCACGCAGGGCCGCGGCTTTGCGGTCGTGGCCAGCGAAGTGCGCACCCTGGCGCAGAAAAGCGCGGTGGCGGCTAAAGACATCGAGAGCCTGATTGCCCAGTCGGTTTCCAGCGTGAAAAACGGTGCGGAGCTGGTCAGCCGTTCAGGTGAGGTGATTGACTCGATTATTTCGTCGGTGAACAAAGTGAATACGCTGATGGAGCAGATCTCCGTTGCCTCTGAAGAGCAGAGCCGCGGGATCAGCCAGGTCGGGCAGGCGGTGACTGAGATGGATGGCGTGACCCAGCAGAACGCCGCGCTGGTACAGCAGTCCGCTGCGGCAGCGGCCTCGCTGGAAGAGCAGGCGCAGCAGCTTTCGCGGAGTATTTCGAGTTTTAGTTTGCCGGTGCAGGCTTGATTGACGGTGGGAGGCTCCTGAGGGGGCCTTTTTTGTCTGCGACGCAGCCATTTCTGTATAATTCTGGACGTCTCTCTAAAGGAAGCACAACTTAAATATTGACTAGCGCCAGGGGAAATTATGTTAATTATTTTTAGTGGGTTACCCGGCAGTGGTAAAAGTACTGTTGCAAAAATAGTCACTCAAAGGCTGGGGGCTCTATATCTGCGGGTTGATACCGTTGAGCAGGCCATTCGTTCAGTCTCTGAACCAGGTCACAAAATTGGACCGGAGGGATATTTTGTCATCTATGGTTTAGCGAGTGAGAATCTAAAGCTGGGCTCTACCGTAGTGACCGATTCAGTTAATGATATTAATCTTGTGCGGGATACTTTCCGCAATATTGCTCTGGCGCTGAATGTCCCTTTCCTGGAAGTTGAAATTGTCTGTTCAGACGAAAAAGAACATCGCTTTCGCGTGGAGAACAGAGTTTCTGATATTTCAGGACACATCCTTCCTGGCTGGGAACAGGTACAAACCCGTGAATATGAACCCTGGGAGAGAGAACATCTCACGCTGGACATAGCCCTATTCTCAGCAGAAGAGTGTGCAGATAAGATCCTGGCAATAAGGAATACGATCGCTCTAAACCGGCCTTAAACGATGAACAAGCGTCAGCAATTGCTTTCAAGGGGTGTGTGAAAACACGCATCCCACAAAATTTTTTATTCACCCCAGCAATATTTCCCTCCCTCATCCGTCTACCTCATCACAAGCCATAATCAGTTACTGTAAACGAGGTAAACACCATGAGAGATTTTGAAATGCACGGCAGAGGTCACGGGCGCGGATTTGGTCGCCACCGCATGGGCAAGGGTTTAGTCATCGGCGCGGTGATTTTCATCGTGCTCGGCCTGCTGGTAATGACCCTGTGGAACGCCTTGCTCCCGGCCATCCTCGGCGTTAAGGCCATTGGATTCTGGCAGGCGCTGGGCATTCTGGTGCTGAGCCGCATTCTGTTTGGCGGGTTAGGTTTCCGCCCCGGGATGTTTGGCGCGCACCGCCGGATGCACGAGCGCTGGATGAACATGACGCCCGAACAGCGCGAGGCGTTTATTCAGCAGCGTCGCGAAGGGTTCGGTCGCCACGGTCGCGGCCACTGCGGCTGGCACGGTCATCGTGACGATAAACGCGACGACGCCACGCCAAAATCGCCGGAAGCAGAGTGAGCGAAATGAAAGCCGTGGAGGCGGGCGGATCCATCCTGATGTCGGCGCTCAATGCCTGCCGCGCCCGGCTGAAAGCCTTCATTCGCGGGCGGACGTCCGTCCGCGATGATGCCGACGACATTTTGCAGGAAGTGACGTATCAACTGATGAAAGTGGAGCAGCCGGTCGAAAACGTCGCCGCCTGGCTGTTCCGCGCGGCGCGTAACGAGATGACCGACCGGGCGCGTAAAAAGCGCGAGGTGTCGCTCTCCGGCTATTTTACGGGCGAAGACGAAGAGGGTTTTCCCGAAGACGAGCTGGCCGAAACCCTGTTCGGCGTACCGCACACGCCGGAAGAGGAGTACCTCAAAACGCTGCTGTGGGAAGAGCTGGGACAGGCACTGTCTGAACTGCCGCCGCCGCAGCGCGAGGTGTTTGAGAAGACCGAACTCCATGGCTACAGCATTAAAATGCTGGCAGAGGAGACCGGCGCCAGCGAACAGGCGCTGTTATCCCGCAAGCACAAGGCGGTACTGTTTCTGCGCACGCGGCTGCGGGACGTCTATGACACACTAACGGGCGAATAGCGGTGACAGACAAAACCTTACACTTCCGGCACTTGTAGATTCATCACTATCGTTTATGATCGGGGCGTCTTGTTACTCTGGAATGTTATGCGCAACCGTCAGCTCCTCGGAAAATGGCTTTTGATCGTCACCTGTCTCGCGATGGCAATTTGCCTCGTGCAGAAGGCGGTGTATCTCAACCATTTTTTACAGGGACTGGATCCGCAGATTTCTCTGGTAGCAGATGCCCCGGCTCAAACAAGTAGCACTGAACAGTCCGGCCCGTCGCCCTGTCAGCTGGGCGCACACTCGCTGCTTTGCGCGCAGCCGCTGTTCTTCGACGGTGCGCTACCGGCCATTATTATCTTCTTCGCGCTGCTGCAGCTCTTTACGCAAGGGCGGGCATTTGCTCCCGCAGAACGGCCCGTTCAGGCTCCGCCTCCCCGAATACACCTGAAAAACTGCGTTTTCCGTGAATGAAAATCATCGTCACCGCACGATAATTTTTCACTGTTCACGGAGTAAAACATGGTTAACCTCTTCAGGGGATTCGTCTTCCTGTGGCTGTCCTGCATCGGCATTGCCCATGCGGCGGACACGGGCTGGCTGGTTTCCCCCCAAAACGATCACGCCCGCATCCGCTTTCAGGCGGAGAGGGAGCAAACGCACATTAAAGGCCTGCTCACCGTTGAGCTAAAGCCCGGCTGGAAAACCTACTGGCGATCGCCGGGCGAGGGCGGCGTGGCGCCGAAAATCAGCTGGCCGGAAGGCGTAACGGATAGCTGGTCATGGCCGGTCCCGTCGCGCTTCGATATCTCCGGCATGACCACGCAGGGCTATCACGATAAGGTGCAAATCCCGATTACGCTCGACGGAGTGAAGGGCGACGCGCTCGACGGGACGCTCACGCTCTCCACCTGCAGTAACGTCTGCCTGCTAACGGATTACCCGCTGCACCTCGATTTTACCCAGCCGGTGGATAGCGGTTTCCGTAGCGAATTCGAGCAAGCAATGCGCGCCGTGCCGGGCACGTCGGGCGTTGCTGCCGATTTGTCCGCCTGGCTCTCTGACGGCAGCCTGGTGGTGACGGGAACGACGGACGGGCAATGGGACAATCCGGGGATCTACTTTGACCCGCTGGAGGGCGATATTCTGCCCGGCGAGCCGGTCATTACCCACGAGGGCAACCGGCTTCGGGTAACGGTGCCCGTTACCGATGAATGGGGCGATAAGCCCGCCTCCCTGGAGGGCAAAGCGCTGTCGTTCGTGCTGACCAACGGCAACCGGGCGCAGCAAACCTCACTCACCGTTGGGGCAACGCCCGACGCACCCTCTGCGCCTGGCGGGATCGGCAAAATGGTGCTCTTTGCGCTATTGGGCGGGCTGATCCTGAACCTGATGCCCTGCGTACTGCCGGTGATGGGCATGAAGCTAAACAGCATCCTGCACGCGGGTTCGGACTGCCGCGCCATCAGGCTGCGCTTTCTGGCCACCAGCGCCGGGATCGTGACCTCCTTTATGCTGCTGGCCGCGATGGTCACCGCGCTGAAGCTGGCCGGCGCGTCGCTGGGGTGGGGCATTCAGTTTCAGAACCCGTGGTTTATTGGCCTGATGGTCGCCGTCACCTTCCTGTTTGCGCTGAACCTGTTTGGAACGTTTGAGATGCTGCTGCCCTCAGCCGCCGCAGGACGGCTGGCAGCGGCAGGGGGTACGGGGATTGGCGGTAGCTTCTGCGAAGGGATGTTCGCCACGCTGCTTGCTACGCCGTGCTCCGCGCCGTTCCTTGGTACCGCGGTCGCCTTTGCCCTTGGCGCGCCGCTGCACGCCCTGTGGCTTATCTTCCTGATGCTCGGCCTGGGCATGAGCCTGCCGTGGCTGTTTGTGGCCCTGGTGCCGAAAACGGCCCTGCTGCTGCCTAAACCCGGGCGCTGGATGAACACCCTAAAAATCGTGCTCGGCCTGATGATGCTGGCCTCCAGCTTCTGGCTGGCGTCGCTGCTGAGCCCGCATCTGGGCGAGGCAATCGCTCAGGTCGTGATGCTGGTTCTGGTCGCCGTCGCGCTGGCGCTGTTCGCGATGAAGCGGCAAGCATCCTCGCCGCTGTTCTGGCTTGTCGTCATCGCGCTGTCGGCGTTCGGCGGGTATCAGGTGCGCGGGCTGCTTAACGCGCCGCCTGACGCGCCGGCGCAAACTACCGCGCAGACCATCCCGTGGCAGCCGCTCAGCGAGGAGGCCATCGGGCAGGCGCTGGCGCAGGGGAAACGGGTGTTCGTGGATATCTCTGCCGACTGGTGCGTGACCTGTAAGGTGAACGAGCATCGGGTGCTCAATCAGCCGGACATCATTGCCGCGCTGCGCCAGCAGGACGTGGTGGCCCTGCGCGGAGACTGGAGCCAGCCTTCTGCAATGATTGCGGATTTTCTGGCGAAGCGAAACCGCTACGCCATTCCGTTTAACGCGGTTTATGGCCCCGGGCTGCCTGATGGCGAAATCCTCTCGCCGCTGCTGGACAAGCGCACCCTGGTCACCACCCTGAACAACGCAAAAGGCTAACCGTATTATGAAAAAATTCCTTATTACGCTTCTGCTCCTGCTGGCCCCGGTTCAGGTGTTCGCGGTCGGGCCGCTGACGCCGGACCAGGAACAGCGTGCGCAGAAGATGGTGTATGATTTTCTGTTTAACGATCCTAACTCCCCGCGCATCGGCGCGAAAAACCCCAGGCTGACCCTGGTGGTGTTCACCGACTACAACTGTCCGTACTGTAAAAAATTCGATCCGTACCTGGAGAAGATTGTCGAAAAACACCCGGACGTGGCGGTGGTCTTCAAGTTTTTACCTTTCCGCTCGGAAAGTTCGCTGACCGCGGCGCGGGATGCGTTAACGCTCTGGCGTCAGGATCCCGGGCAGTTTATGAAGCTGAACCATACCCTGATGGCGAAGAAGGGCTACCACGATGACGCCAGCATTCAGGAGGCGCAGAAGCGGGCGGGCGTGAGCGTCTCGGCGCCGGATGACGAGAGCCTGCTGACGATCAGGCGCAGCATGATCGTTGCGGAAAAAATGGGGATCCAGGGAACGCCCGCCACGCTTATCGGCGAGGGATTGCTTCCCGGCTGGGTGCCTTTTGAGCAGTTCGATGAAATGGTCAGCGACGCACTGAAAAACCGCTAACCTGAAGGGGGCGTAATGCCCCCACAAACCGGAGAGGGAAATGAAAAAATTACTGTTACTTTCGGCGCTGGCGACGTCAGGGCTGGTACAGGCCGCTGAAGCCATACCGGACGTGGTGAAGCACTTCAGCGAGCAGCAGAACATTAAAATCATCAAGAAGCTGGATGCGCCCGGCGGTGCGCCAGCCTGGCTGGGGCAGTATCAGGACATGGGCGTCACGCTGTTTTTAACGCCGGACGGTAAGCACGTCATCTCAGGCTATCTGTACGATGATAAGGGGAAAAACCTCAGCGAAGGGATTTTCCAGAAAGAGATTTACGCCCCGATGGGACGCGAAATGTGGAAGACGCTCAACGCGGCGCATCCCCTGAAGGAAGGGGCGGATAACGCTCCGCGTAAAGTCTTCGTCTTCGCCGATCCGTTCTGCCCGTACTGCAAGCAGTTCTGGTCCGAGGCGCAGCCGTGGGTGAAGGCCGGTAAGGTTCAGCTCAACACGCTGCTGGTGGCGTTTCTCAACCCCAACAGCGGACGTAACGCCGCCGCAATCCTGAATGCGAAGGATCCGGTCTCTGCCTGGCGCGAATACGAGCTTTCCGGTGGGAAAAAGCTACCGAAGCCAGGGGGTGAGGCTTCCCGCGAAACGGTAGCGATACTGCAGAAGCACCAGGCGCTGATGGACAGCCTGGGCGCTAACGCCACGCCGGCCATTTATTACATGAATGCGGAAAATGAGCTGCAGCAGGTGGTCGGTATGCCGGATGCGCAGCAGCTTGAGGCGATGTTCGGGCCGAAGCCGTAAAAAAACGGGCAGAAACGGGGCGTTTCTGCCTGATGTTCACTAGCTGCCCCAGCGTCCTTTCAGGTAGTTCACCGCCTGCTGCGTCTGAGGCTGGTTCAGGTAATCTTCCCGGAAGAGGATGGTGCCGTTGACGTTGGGCAGCGAATCGTTGAGATCGAGCTGTTTTTTCAGCTCCGGCACGCCGCCCTGAACCGTCCAGTCCGGCTCATTTTTCGACGGCTCGCCCACCTTGTAGAACGCAATGCCGATATACAGGCGTGTGTGGGTCGGCTTCACCACGTCGGCCCACCATTTGGTCAGCACGTCGTAGCGCGCGGCATCCCGCGAGAAGGGCCAGTAAATCTGCGGAGCGATGTAGTCCAGCAGACCCTGCTGCACCCACTGACGCGTGTCGGCGTAGGATTCATCATAGGCCGCGGCGCCGCGGGTGTCGGATCCTGCCGGGTCAAACGAGCGGTTACGCCACACCCCAGCCGGGCTGACGCCGAACTCCACGTCGGGCTTTGTCTGTTTAATCGCCCGGGAAACCTGGACGATCAGCTGCTGCGTGTTGTGCCTTCGCCAGTCGGCTTTTGAGGCAAATCCCTGGCCATACTGCCGCCAGGTCTGCGCGTCATTGAGCGCTGAACCGGGCGTTTCGGTATAGAAGTAATCGTCAAACTGCACGCCGTCTATCGGGTAGTTCGCCACCACTTCGGTCACCACCCGGGTGATCCAGTCGCGAACTTCCGGAATGCCCGGGTCGAGCACAAAGCGGTCGCCGGAGACGCGCACCCACTCCGGGTGCTGGACATAGACGCTGGACGGGGTCTGGTATGACGTCCGGTTCAGGGCGGCGATGGTTGACGGCTTCGTGTTGGTCGACACGCGGTACGGGTTGAACCAGGCATGCACCTTCATGCCGCGCTTGTGCGCTTCATCGAGCATAAACTGCAGCGGGTCGTATCCCGGATACTCGCCGATGTTGCCCGTCAGCATATCCGACCACGGTAAAATCTTTGATGACCAGAGCGCCGTGCTGTCCGGCTTCACCTGGAAAAATACCGTATTAATGCCGAGGTGCTTCAGGTTGTCGAGCTTGCTGGTCAGCGCCTGCTTTTGCATCGCGATGCGCTGGTCAGCGCTGCGGCCGTTCACCGAGGCCACCGGCGGCCAGTCGAGGCGAGAGACGGTCGCCAGCCAGATCCCGCGCATCGGCTCGTTTGCCTGCTGCGTCGGTTTACTCACTGTGGGAAGGGGGGTAACCAGTGACTTTGGCGGTTTTGAGGAGCAGCTCACAAGTAAAAGCGCGCAGCCAGCCAGCGCACCAATCCGTTTTACGTGTCGCGTCATTTGCGTATTAGCTCTTTGTAATCCGACTGTTGGCCCAGGGATTAAAGGCGGGCGCCTCCTGTTCAGTACTCAACTCATCGTCGAGAGAGTCCAGATACAGGGCTTCAACCTCCGCGCGCGCCCACGGGGTACGGCGCAGAAATTTCAGGCTCGATTTAACGCTGGGATCTTTTCTGAAACAGTTAATTTTGATTCGGTCACCCAGCTCGCTCCAGCCATATTTCGCCACCAGGGCGTTGACCATCATCTCCAGCGTTACGCCATGCAAAGGATCTTTGGAAATATGTGCAGTCATAGGCGTCCGGATGTCTCGATTTTCAGGGGAATGGGTTAAACGCTGAAAGGGTACAAGAAAGCAGGGGAAGCGGCAATTTTAGCGTGAGGTTTCTTCACCCCCGGAGAGGTGAAGAAAAAAGAAAAGTGCGTTTATTTTTTGTCGCTGAACAGCTCTGGCGCCCACGGACGTGGGTCAACCTCCATAAACGGCGCCCGTTCGAAGCGATCCTTCAGCGCCCACGGCACCGTGCAGTCGAAGATGGTCTTGCAGGAAATCCCATTGCCGCGAATTGAGGTGCTGTAATCCGGCGACTGCGACGGATCCAGCTGGTGGCCGCGGATCCCCGGGATGTTGGTGATGCTCACATCTCCCTGCATGCGGGTGGTCATCGCCCACAGGATATCGTCGCTGTCGAAAATATCCACGTCTTCGTCGACCAGAATAATGTTTTTCAGCTCCGAATAGGTGGCTAAGGCGATGAGCGCCGCCTGGCCCTGGCGTCCTTCGTCAGACTGCTGGCGTTTTTTCACCTGCAAAATACCGAGGAACTTGCCGCCGCCCGCGGTATGCGCATAGACGTTTTGCAGGAAACCCGGAATGGCCTCCTCAACGGCATTGCGGATGCTGGCCTCCGTCGGCAAACCGGCCAGCGTGGTATGTTCTTCCCCCGGGCCCACCAGCGTTTGCAGGATAGCGTGATTTCGCATGGTCACGGCCTTCACTTTGATCACCGGCAGAGACGGGTTCGCCTCGCCGCAGTAGCCCGGGAACTCCGGCATCGCGTGCCCGGTGTTGGTGTGCTGATCTTCCCTGACGCGCACGCCCGGCAGCAGTTCGCCTTCAATGATGATTTCCGCCCGCGCGATGGCTTTCTCTTTTACCGCCACGCCCTGCACCAGCTCTACCGGCTGCTGGCGCAGCGCCCCGGCGACGCCCAGCTCGTTGTAGCCAAACGGCGTGGTGGGGGCCTCAAAGCACGCGCCGATATAGATGGCCGGATCGAGCCCCATGTTGATCGTCACCGGCAGCGGTTTTCCGGCCTCTTCCGCCTTTTTGCGAAAGACTTCGATATGGCGACCGGCGGCAAGGAACATCGAAAGCTCGTCGCGTTCCTGAACGCAGAGGCGATGGATGGTGACGTCCGTCAGCGAGCTATCTTCCGGATCGCTTGCCAGCACCAGCCCCAGACAGAAGAACGGGCCGGCATCAATTGGCGTGTTTGTCGGCGCCGGAAGCAGCTTGCGCAGATCGAAGTCAGGATCGTCAGCGTAGAAGACCTGCTCCTGACACGGGGCCTGCGCCGCCGGAACAACAACCGGTGCAACCGGTTTTTTCACCGCCTGGCCGACGTGCTTTGCCAGCTCAGAGGGCTCGCAGCCTAGCAGAAGCGCCGCGCGCTCGCGGCTGGCGTGCATGCCCACCAGGATGCGGGAGCCCGGATAGCCCTTCACGCTGTTGAACATCATCGCCGGGCCCGTGCGGGTCGGGTGTTTTACCGTACCGCCCGCGCCGATGTGGCGATAAACCCCCGCCAGCTCCGCGTTAGGATCGACCGGATAATCGGTTTCGATATACTGCCCTTCGTGGCGCTGCAGCAGGGCGATGGCGCGTCTGAGATCGTTAATTGGATTTTCCATATTTTCCTCCCTCGGTTGAATACCTCCATTCTTATGGCAATGACCAATAGCATCAATTGCATCATTACTGCTAAATTGATAAGTAAATTAATATCAAAAGGGAGGCGTCTCGTGCAGTTTCGTCAGATGCGTAACTTCATCGTCGTGGCCGAAGAGCTCCACATGCACCGGGCCGCAGAGCGCCTGAACATGGCGCAGCCGGCGCTGAGCCAGCAGATAAAAGCCCTGGAGGAACGTTTAGGCGTTACGCTTTTTAGCCGGGCGAACCGCCGCTTAACCCTGACGCCCGCGGGCGACGCGTTTCTGGTGAAAGCCAGGCTTGCCATCTCGTTAACCGAACAGGCGGTTCTGGACGCCAGGCAAACGGCAAGGGGCGAGCAGGGGGTGTTAAACCTCGGGTGCGTGTCCAGCGCGATGTTCGACGGCAGGCTGCCCGCCGCGCTGCGCCAGATGCACAGCCGCTGGCCGGCCATCACCATGTCGCTGATGACGGGAAACGTGCAGACGCTCTACGCCGCCGTGCAGAGCAACCAGCTGGACGTGGCCATTATCCGGGCGCCGCTGCCGTCGCTGCCTGACGATCTGCAAAGCCGCCCGTTCGCCTCGGAGAAAACGGTACTGGCGCTGTATCGCCAGCATCCTCTTGCTGGTTCCTCCGCGCTGACGCTCTCGTCGGTAAAAGACGAAAAGTGGATCTCCCTGCGCGACCCGGAGGGGATGGGGCTGGAACAGTACTTTTATGACGCCTGCAGCGGGGCAGGTTTTCAGCCGGACGTCGTGCAAAACGCAACCGACGTGCCCACGGTGATAAGCCTGGTCTCGGCGGGGTTTGGGCTGGCGCTGCTGCCCGCCTCGGCAAAGGCGGTGAGCGTCGAGAATGTGGTTTACGTGGACATCCTCGACCGGCTGCGGGAGAGCGAGCTGACGCTGGTTTGCCACCGGATTATTCGCTCAGAAGTGCTTAAAAAGTTTCTGGTTACCCTCGATCACACCTGACGTCCGGCGGCCTGCAGCAGCTGCTCGCGCAGCCAGGTATTCGCCGGGTCCTGGCTATTTTTCGGGTGCCAGTACATGTTGATGGTAATCGGCTGGAGCGGCAGCGGCGGCGCGAAGAGATCCAGCGTGCTGGCAAACTGTTTCAGCATCCGCTCCGGCAGGGTGCACACCAGGTCGGTACCGGCAACCAGCGCAGGCGCCACGGCGTAGCTCTGCGTGGACATGGCGACGTGCCGCTGGTGGCCCAGCCCGGCGAGGGTTTGATCGACAAAGCCGGTAAAAGGATCCCCCGCCGAAGACACCACCAGATGAGAAAGGGCGCAGTAGCTTTCCAGATCTAACGGTACTGTCCCGCGCGGATGGCCTTTTCGCTGCGCGGTGGCAAACGCGTCGTCGATGAGTTTGCGCCTCACCCAGCCGTCATGGGCGCCCGCGCTCACGCCAATGTAGATATCCACATCCCCATTTTCCAGCTGCTGCGGCAGTTCGGCCATCTGAGGCAGGGCGAAGCGCAGGCGAACGCCGGGGGCTGCGATGCTCACCTGGTTAAGCAGCCCGGTGCCCAGCATCAGCGCCGGGTTTTCATGCAGCGCGATAACAAAGGTCCGGCTGCTGGTTTGCGCCTCGAACGCGGTGGGGGCAAACATCGCGCTGATGCCGCGCAACACGCTCTCCACCTGCGGCTTGAGCGCTTCCGCTCTCGGCGTGGGTAACACCCCGCGTCCATGTGGGGAGGGAATAAACAGCGGTTCGCCAAAGAGTGAACGCAGGCGCGCGAGACGGGCGGATATCGCAGGCTGGCTGATGCCCAGCCGCGCGGCCGCATGGGTGATGTTCCTGTCCTGAAGCAGGGCGTCCAGGGTCAGGATCAGGTCTATGTCCATCTCAGTGACCCGCGTCATCTTATTTCGCGCCACTGGCGTCCCGGTTGGTATAGGTTACCGGGACCCAGGCATAGCCGCCGCTCTCACCTTTGGTCACGTAGCCGATACCCGGGAATGGCAGATGGGGCGCGGCCACCAGATCTTTATTTTTCACAAAGTCCGCAAACGCGTGCTGGCGCACGTCTGCCGCTTTGTTCTGATCTTCATCGTAGGTAATGGTTACGTCAGGCTGCGGGAACTGCACCGCCGCGGCGTGAATAATGTCGCCCACGAAGGTGATCTTCTCGCCTTTGCTTTCCAGGGTATAAAACGCTGAACCCGGCGTATGGCCTGGATGAACCGTGCCGGTAATGCCCGGAAGCAGTTCAGAGGTACCGCTGAACGGCACGACCTTGCCGGCGTCCAGATAGGGCTTTAAGGTCTTCTGCGCGACGGTAAAGTAGTTTTTGCCGTAGCCGGTTTTTTTCTGGTTGTCGTCGTTAAAGAAAAAGTCGATGTCCGGTTTGCCCACGAAAACGCGCGCGTTGCTGAACACCGCCTTGCCGTCTTTCACCAGGCCGCCAGAATGGTCGGAGTGGGCGTGAGTCAGCAGGACTTCAGTAATGTCCTGCGGCTTGATTCCCTGCGTGGCGAGGCTTTCAATCAGGCGTCCGCCGTTGCCGGGCCCAAAAAGCTGGCCTGAGCCGGTATCCACCAGAATTTTATGTCCGGGCATCGCAATCAGGAAGGCGTTGATGGACACTTCGGGCGGGTTGGTCTGGAAATTTTTCGCCAGCAGTGCATCAATGTTTTGCGGCGTAGTCCGGCGCAGCAGCTTGTGCAGATCCTGCGCGACGCTCCCGTCGGTAAACGAGGTGACAAGCACATCGCCGACCTGAACGCTGTATCCGCCCGCCGGTTGTTTAACGACGTGCTGGGGCGTCTGTGCCGACGCCTGCAGCGCAGGATAGAACAGCAGTGAACTGGAAATTAGCGTGGACAGGGCAAGTTTTTTCACGGTAAGCATACGAGTCTCCTTTGAAAGCGCTCATCTTACTTCTCCGTAAAATTATAAGAACCTGCCTAATAATGATAGGACCTATAAACGGGATGGATAGTAAACCGAAGGGTCGGTAAGGCGGGCGATGCCTTTCCCGGCCAGTAAGATATTATTTTTTCAGGGGGGCGTTCCAGCTGTCCAGCGTGGCTTTCGACCAGGCGCCATAAGCGGCGTTAGGCAGCACAATCCAGTCATCGCCGAAGTGCGCTTTGCTGGCCTCAACCAGCTCGCGCTGCTGCTCGCTCGGCTTTTTGTTTTTAAACTGCACGGCGAAATCCGGCAGGCTGTCGCCAAACAGCATGACGATCTGCTGCTTTTTGAGGATGCTCTGGCGACGCTCTTCCTTGCTGACCGTATCCAGAAGCACGCTTTCGTCAGAGACCTGCGGAAGGCCGAGGGCGTTGAGCGTCTTGAGCGTGTCGGCTTTGTTTTCCTGCATGCGATCCGAGACATAGTAGATGCGGACCTTGCTTTGATTAACGTGGTCAAGAAACGCTTTCGCCCCCGGGATTAGTCCAGGTTTTCCCTGTTTCTCCCAGTCGCTCCAGGTGTCCCATTTTGTATAGTCGTGACACTGCTCCGCGTCACGTACCAGCAGAGGGGTGTTGTCCAGTACCGTTTCATCCAGATCCATCACGACGGCGTAATTTTCGGGCGTTTTCAGATCCTTTAACTTTTCGTTAAAACGCTCGGTGGCAAACCGATAGGTTTGCAGCTGAAGGGCCATAATCTCTGCCGATTTCTGCTGATAGCGCAGCGCCATTTCGTACGCTTTGGGTTCACACAGGTCGCGTTCAGCGGCCGTCGCCGCTGTACTTAAAACAGGTAATGCCAGCAGTAAAGCCTTTGCCATAAAATTCACGCTTCTTTCCTCAACGCCTTGTTCAAAATCCGCAAAGAGTAGTGAAGTTCAATGACAGAAATATGAAGGCCGCGTCGCTAGGCCAGCATGTAATACCAGAACAGCGCGACCTCGTCTTTTTCCGGCAAGGCGTTGTACAGATAACGATCGTATCCGCCCAGGGTAAAGCCGTAATGGCGGTAGAAAAGACAGGCAGACACGTTCACGTTTTGCGTCTCAAGCCGTAACCCGGCGGCATTGACGCTGCGGGCCCAGACGTGGGCGGCGGCCATCAATTTTTGCGCGGCGCCGGTTCTGCGTTTTGTGCGCTCAACGGCAATATAATCCACTGAAATAAATTTATTCCAGCCCATTGAAGCGGTAATAAATCCGGCTATTTCACCGTCGTCCGTTTCCGCAATAAGAAAGATAGCGTCCGGATTGACGCAATGGTTTTCAAGGGTTTGGATGTCAAGCTCATAGGTTTTCGTCCACGGCTCGGCGACCGCTTCAATATGCAAATCACAGTGGATAAACGGCTCTCGGGCAATGTGGCTAATGGTGAAAGAAAAGTCACAGCATTCAAGACGGACGAGGTCAGTATTTAATCCTTTTCGAATCTGCATAGTATTCCCGGTAGTGAGTTATTTCATAAAGAATAGACGAAGCGGTTAAATTCGCTGGGCTAACACACTTTTAATCCTGAACTAAGCTTGTACTTCATTCCGCGTAAAATGTGGGTCATTCGAGGACAATGAATGGAATTCAGGACATTTCAAAAGCAGTGGGGTACTGAGTTTATTTCCGATGACGTAGTCCGTTTTCGCGTCTGGGCAGAAGGACAGAAAAAACTTACGCTTCGTCTGGCCAGTGCCGACGTGCCGATGACGGCAGTCGGCGCTGGCTGGTTCCAGGCAGACGTACCCGGCGTCGCGCACGGCGCAGAGTATCAGTTTGTTTTGCCGGACGGCATGACGGTGCCCGATCCCGCGTCGCGCGCTCAAAAGGGGGATGTTAACGGGCCTTCCGTGGTTATCGACCCCCGACGCTACCCGCCCGCCAACCGGGACTGGGCCGGGCGTCCGTGGGAAGAGACGGTCATTTACGAACTACACATCGGCACCTTCACCCCGGAGGGCACTTTCCGGGCGGCCATCGACAAGCTGCCTTATCTGGCAGAGCTCGGGATCACCCAGCTTGAAGTGATGCCCGTCTCCCAGTTTGGCGGTTCACGCGGCTGGGGGTATGACGGCGTATTGCTGTATGCCCCGCACGCCGCCTACGGCACGCCGGAGGATTTCCACGCGTTTATTGACGCCGCGCACGGCCTTGGGCTTTCCGTGGTGCTGGATATCGTGCTTAACCACTTCGGCCCGGAAGGAAACTATCTGCCGCTGCTGTCGCCGGCGTTTTTCGATGCGGATCGCACCACGCCCTGGGGCAACGGCATCGCCTATGAGGCGGAGCCGGTCAGGCAGTATATTACCGACGCGCCGCTTTACTGGCTGACGGAATATCGTCTGGATGGCCTGCGCTTTGATGCCATCGACCAGATTAAAGATACCTCGGATACGCACGTTCTTCAGGAGATAGCCGAAAAGATCCGCGCGGCGATCCCGCACCGACACGTGCACCTGACCACGGAAGACAGCCGCAACGTGATTTTCCTGCACCCGCGGGATGAACAGGGCAACACGCCGCTGTTCACCGCCGAGTGGAACGACGACTTTCATAATGCTGCCCACGTATTTGCCACCGGCGAGACCCACGCTTACTACCAGGATTTTGCCTTTGAACCGGAGAAAAAATTCGCCCGGGCGCTGGCCGAAGGGTTTGTCTACCAGGGCGAGGTGTCTTTACAAACCGGTGAATCCCGCGGGGTAGAGTGCCACACGCAGCCGCCGCAGTTCTTCGTCGATTTTATTCAAAACCACGATCAGACCGGGAATCGCGCCCAGGGCGAGCGGCTTATCACCCTGGCGGGTGCCGACAGGACGCGGGTGCTGCTTGCGGCGCTGCTGCTTTCCCCCCACATCCCGCTGCTGTTTATGGGCGAGGAGTTTGGCGAAACGCATCCGTTCCTGTTCTTCACCGATTTTCACGGCGATCTGGCAAAGGCTGTGCGGGAAGGGCGCGCGAAGGAATTTACCGGCCACGCCGGGCACGATGAGGCCGTACCCGACCCGAACGACGTGAACACGTTCAACCGCTCAAAACTCGACTGGAACAAAGTCGCCACCGACGAGGGCAAAACGTGGCTGCGCTACACGCGCCATCTGCTGACGCTGCGCCATCGCTATATTGTTCCGCTTCTGCATCAGGGCGGCGTCGTTAAGGGCCAGGTGCTCAGCACCGCGCCCGGCATGGTGGCGGTGAGCTGGCGCTTCCCGTCGGGAACGCTCTCTCTGGCGCTCAATATCGCAGCGAAGCCCGTCGCGCTGCCCGCTCTCGCGGGGGAGACGCGCTTTGCCTGGCCGGAGAATCACGACGTTTTACCCCCGAACGGTATTGTCGTTCGCTTTGCTGATGGAGAAGCATCGTTATGATCCCTTCCGCTACGTACCGTATTCAGTTTCGTAATGGCATGACCTTTGACCGCGTCGTCGCGCTGGTGCCGTATCTGAAGGATCTCGGCATCAGCCACCTCTACGCCTCACCGGTGTTTACCGCTACAACGGATTCAACCCACGGCTATGACGTGACCAACCCGAATGAAATTGACCCCGCCATCGGTGGACGAGCGGGGTTTGACCGCATGGCCGCGGCGCTCAGACAGGCCGGCATGGGGCTGATTCTGGATATCGTTCCGAACCATATGTCCACCTCGCTGGAAAACGCCTGGTGGCGGGACGTGATTGAGCACGGCAGGCAAAGCCGCTACGCCCGCTATTTCGATATCGACTGGTCACGGCCGCTCACGCTGCCGTTTCTCGGCGACACCTTTGAGGCGGAGCTGGAGAAGGGGGGCATCACGCTAAAACGTGACGCTGTCACTAATAAGGCCGCGCTGGTTTACTATGACGCCGAGTATCCGCTCAACCCCGGCACGTACAGCGAGGAGAAGAGCATTGCCGAGCTGCACGACGCGCAAAGCTGGCGCCTGATGTCCTGGCGGGAAGCGCCGAAGCAGCTGTCGTGGCGGCGCTTTTTTGAAATAACAGGGCTGGTCGGCGTTCGGGTAGAAGATGACGCGGTCTTCGACGATACGCACCGTCTCATTCTTGAGCTGGTCCACGCGGGCGTGGTGGACGGTCTGCGAATCGACCACGTCGACGGCCTGGCCGATCCGCTGGGCTATCTGCAGCGTCTGAGGCAGGAAGCCGGACCCGACTGCTACATTACGGTCGAAAAAATTCTCGCGAAGGGAGAACAGCTGCCCGCAGACTGGCCGATCTCCGGCACCACCGGCTACGAGTTTATCGCCTCGCTGGCGGAGGTGCTGGTCGACGACGCTAACCTGCCGCGCCTGGAGAAAATCCACGACGAGACGCTGGGGAGCGCGGTCGATCGCCACGCCGAGCTGCGCGATGCCAAAGGCCTGATGACCGATCGTAATTTTGAGGGCGAATTCACCACGCTGTTAACGATTGCGGCCGATCTGGCCCAGCGCAATGGCGTTGCGCTGCCGCGCGACGAGATCCGCCACGCGCTGCGCGAGCTGCTTATCGCCTTTCCGGTGTACCGCACCTACGGCACCCCCGAGGGCTTAACCCCGCCGGACGTGGCGCTGCTCAACCGCGTGGTCGCCAGCGTGGAGACCTCCGAAGCGGCGCTGAGCCTGATTGTGCGCATTCTTACCGACGATCTGCCGGACGCGTGCCGCGAGTCCGCCGCGCTTTTCAGAACCCGCTTCCAGCAGCTTACCGGGCCGCTGATGGCGAAGTCGGTGGAGGACACGCTGTTCTTTCGCCACAACCTGGAGCTGGCGCTTAATGAAGTGGGCGCCGACCCGACGCCGCGCGCGTTCTCGTTATCCCGCTTTCACCAGGAGATGCGCATTCGCCTTGCCCGCCAGCCCGATGCGCTGCTGGGCACCTCCACGCACGATACCAAGCGCGGGGAAGACGCCCGGGCGCGTCTTTACACCCTGACGGAAGCCCCGGAACAGTGGGGGGAAAACCTGGCCCGCTGGCGGAAGATGAACCAGACACAGGTGCGTTTTCTCAACGACGGTACCGCGCCGAACGCCGCCGATACCTGGATGATCTATCAGGCGCTGGCGGGCGTCTGGCCCGCCACGCTGTCGCCGGACGACGCCGACGGATTGACATCACTGGAAGAACGTTTCCTTGGCTTCCTCGAGAAAGCGCTGCGCGAGGCGAAACAGCGCACCGACTGGATCGACAGCAACGAGAGCTATGAGAGCGTGGTGCTGAGCTACGCGCGGCACCTGCTTTCCCCGGACAACACCCTGTTCCTGCATGATTTCAGCGAGGCGATGCAGCCCTTTATCCGGGCCGGGCTGATGAACAGCCTCAGCCAGACGGTGATCAAGCTGACGGCTCCCGGCGTGCCGGATATCTATCAGGGCAGCGAGGCGCTTAACTTTAGCCTTGTCGACCCGGATAACCGCCGGGAGCCGGACTTTCCGGCCCTGGTGCAAAACCTCAGCGCAGCGGATGCCGGCGTGTTTGACGACCCGGCCTGCTGGCGGGACGGGCGGGTAAAACAGTTCGTTACCGCCACGCTGCTGCGGCTACGTCCGCACTACGCGGCGCTTTTCCGCTATGGCGACTGGCTGCCGCTTAAGGTCACCGGCGAGCGTGAAGAGAATCTGATTGTTTACGCGCGCGTTAAAGGCGACGAGGCGCTGATTGTTGCCGTACCGCGTCTGGTGTTTGACGTCAGCGGTAACGACAAACTGTGGGTGAATACCAGGGTCGCGATACCGGAAGAACTGGCCGGGAAGCGCTATCGGGATCTGTTCAGCGGTGAAAGCCGTATTCTGCAAGAGACGCTGGAGTTAACGCCAGAAAAGGGATGTGTATTGGTTCTGCTTACCTGCGAATAATCGTGGAGAACGAAAATGGCAAAGGATACAACGTTTGAAATTCGGGCCGGTCACGGCCAGCAGTTGGGTGCAAATTACGACGGGAAGGGGGTGAACTTTGCGCTGTTCTCCGCTCACGCCGAGCGGGTGGAGCTCTGCCTGTTTGACCCGTCCGGGAAAACGGAAATCGCCAGGCTGGAACTCCCGGAATATACTCATGAGGTCTGGCACGGCTACGTGCCCGATCTGAAGCCCGGCGCGCTGTACGGCTATCGCGTCTACGGCCCCTACGACCCGGAAAACGGCCATCGCTTCAACCCGCATAAGCTGCTTATTGACCCCTACGCCCGCGAACTGGTGGGCGATATCGACTGGAACGACGCCCATTTCGGCTATGAACTGGGGCATGACGAGTTAGATTTGAGCTTTGACACGCGCGACAGCGCGCCGTTTACGCCGAAATGCCGGGTCATCGACCCCAATGCCTTTGACTGGCAGGACACAAACCGGCCAAACGTTCCCTGGCCGCACGCCGTCGTCTATGAAAGCCATGTGAAAGGCTTTACCCAGCTTAATCCGGCGATACCGCCTGAACTGCGCGGCACGTTTGAGGGGATGGGGCATAAAGCCTCGGTGGATTACATCAAGAGCCTGGGCATTACCTCGGTGGAGCTGCTGCCGGTTCACTGGTTCCCGGACGACCAGCACCTGCTCGACCGCGGCCTGAAGAATTTCTGGGGCTATAACACGCTGGGCTTTTTTGCCCCGGCGTCGCGCTACTATGGCCCGGCGGGGATCCAGGGCTTTCGCGATATGGTGCGCGCGTACCATGATGCGGGCATCGAGGTGATTCTGGACGTGGTCTATAACCACACGGCGGAAGGAAACGAACTTGGCCCCACGCTCTCGTTTAAGGGGATCGATAACTACAGCTATTACCGCACGCTGCCCGACCAGCACCGGTACTACATCAACGACACCGGCACGGGAAACACGGTTAATACCTCCCACCCGCGCGTGCTGCAGATGGTGATGGACTCCCTGCGCTACTGGGCGGAATCGATGCACATCGACGGTTTTCGCTTCGACCTTGGGACGATCCTGGGCCGCGAGCCCGAAGGGTTTGACCCGCGCGGCGGTTTCTTCGACGCGATGACCCAGGATCCGGTGCTATCCCGTCTGAAGCTGATTGGTGAACCCTGGGATATCGGCCCCGGTGGGTATCAGGTGGGCGGTTTCCCACCGGGCTGGGGCGAGTGGAACGATAAATATCGCGACACCGTGCGCGAGTACTGGAAGGGGGACAACGTCTCCACGGACTTTGCCGCGCGGCTACTTGGCTCAGGCGACCTGTACGATCTGCGCGGTCGTCGTCCGTGGGCCAGCGTCAACTTCATCACCGCCCATGACGGCTTTACGCTGAATGACCTGGTGTCATACAACGAAAAGCATAACGCCGATAACGGCGAGGACAATAACGACGGCCACAACGATAACCGGTCTTACAACTACGGCGAGGAAGGGCCAACCGAGAACCCGGACATCATCGCTACCCGCGAGCGGCAGAAGCGTAATTTCCTGACCACGCTCCTATTTTCACACGGCACGCCGATGCTGCTGGCGGGCGATGAGTTTGGCCGGTCGCAAAAGGGCAACAACAACGGGTACTGTCAGGACAGTGAGATCTCCTGGATCGACTGGAAGGGGCTTTCTGAAAACGACGCCGCGCTGCGCGAGTTTACCCAAAAGCTGATCGCCCTGCGCGCGCATCAGCCGCTGCTGCGTCGTGAAAGCTGGCGCGACGGGCTGGAGATCCGCTGGTTCAATGCCGGAGGCGGCGCGCAGCAGGCCGAGCAGTGGGATGAAGGCTCGACGCTGGGCGTTTCCATCAGCAGGCCGGATCTCAAACAGGAGGAAGGCATCTGGCATGACGTGCTGATGCTGTTTAATCCGTTTGAAGGCACCGTGCCGTTCCAGATCCCGCAGTTTGGCGAGGGGGGATGGGTGCTGGAACTGTCCACGGCGGATGAGGCTGCCGCCGGGACAGCGATCACCGAAACCGTCGAGTACGAGCTGGCCGGACGCAGTATTACCCTGTTCAGACGTCCTTAGCCCTAGAGTGATGCCGCCGCGCGTGCGGCGGTGTCATACAGGGAGGAGATCGTGCGTAGCAACTGCGCGGTTTCTCCGATTGATTTCCCGGCAATGCCGCTCTCCGCGTGTATCGCAATTAAGCACGCTTCCCGCACGTCCCGGTACTTCATGCACAACGCTTTCCCTTCCTCGGTGGTGGAGAAAAAGAGCTCTTTACCCGCCTTCTCGCTCGTCACGTAGCCCGCTTTGACCAGCTTTTTCAGGGCATAGGTCACCACGTGGGTATCTTCCACGTTGAGCACGAAGCAGATATCGGCCAGCTTTTTCTTGCGATCGCGATGGTTCACGTGATGCAGCAGCGAGACGTCAAAGGCGCCCATGTCAGGCTCACCGGCTGCGGTCATGCAGCGCACCATCCACTTATTGAAGGCGTTGCTGGTCATGATCAGCGCATATTCCAGCTCTGACAGCTCCGCGCAGCGCTCGGACACCAGATGGCGGGAAGAGACGATCCGGCCGTCGTTGATATCGTCGTGATGGGGGATAGCACTCTTTTCTGAGGTCATAACGTTCCTTAACCAGAAATGTAAACTCATCGATAAAATAAGAACATTTTATTGATAATTTGTTTACATGTTTTTGAGGTTCAGATATAGCTTTTTAGCGCAGGTTTTGCAAAACCTGCCAACAAAACACAACATCGCTCGCCGCAAATTAAAAAAATAGCCGTCGGCGCGCAACGCTCACTTTGGATAGGGTAAACGTTATGGACGGTACTACGCTGTTGCCGCTGATCGGGATACCGATCGTGGTTATTGGTTTTGCACTGCGCTTCAACCCGCTGCTGGTGGTCGTGGTGGCGGGGCTGGCGACGGGCCTGCTGGTCGGAATGGATTTCGGCAGGCTGCTGGAAACCTTCGGCGAGAAGTTCGTGAACAGCCGCTCGCTGGCCACCTTCATTCTGATCCTGCCGGTGATTGGCCTGCTGGAATACTACGGGCTTAAGGAGCGCGCTCAGGCCTGGGTGGCGAAGATCGCCAGCGCCACCTCGGCGCGCATTCTGATGCTTTACTTCGTGGCGCGTGAAGGTACCGCCGCGCTGGGGCTGATGTCGCTGGGCGGCCATGCCCAGACGGTGCGTCCGCTGCTGGCCCCGATGGCCGAAGGAGCGGCGCTGAACGAATACGGCGAGCTGCCGCAGCACATCCGCGACAAAATCAAAGCCCATGCCGCGGCGTGTGACAACATCGCGGTCTTCTTTGGGGAAGATATCTTTATTGCCTTTGGCGCGGTGCTGCTGATTGACGCGTTCCTGAAAGAGAACGGCATTGAGGGCATCGAACCGCTGCATATTGGCCTGTGGGCCATCCCAACCGCCATTGCGGCATTGATTATTCATATGACGCGCCTGCTGCGGCTCGATGCCAGCATCCGTCGCGACGTCATGGCATGGCGCGCCGAACAGGGTACGCAGGAGGCCGCGCAATGATGACGCTTATCACCATTAACCGCGTGTACTACCTGATTGGCTTTGTCGTGATGCTGCTGGTCGTGATGACCCTGCGCGATCGCGCCAACCCTAAGCGCTTTACCACCGCGCTGTTCTGGTTCCTGTTTGGCGGGATCTTCCTCTTTGGCGACCTGATGGTGCAGGAGCTCGGTAAATCCCTGGCGTACCGGATCATCGGCGGCGGCGTCATCGCTATCGCGCTACTGGCGGGCTTTGGCCTGGTCGGGAAAGGGCACTATAAAATGTCCACCGAGGAGGAGCGCGTCGCGTCGTCTAATCGGCTGAAAAACTGGCTGTTCCTGCCCGCGCTGATGATCCCGGTGGTGACGGTGATCGGCACCCTGTTCCTGAAAGGAGTGTCGGTTGGCGGCGTGTTCCTGCTCGATCAGAAACAGCTCACCCTGGCGGCGCTTTGCGTGGCCTGCGTCGCGGCGATCCTCACCGGCTGGTGGCTCACCAAAGGCACGCCGCTGCATGCGGTTCGCCAGTCTCGTCGCCTTGTCGATACCATCGGCTGGGCGGTGATCCTGCCGCAGATGCTGGCGATGCTCGGCGGGGTCTTCGTGGTGGCGAACACCGGCGACTCGGTGCAAAAGGTGGTGAGCCTGTTCGTAAACCCGGATAGCCGCTTCATGCTGGTGGTGATTTACTGCGTGGGTATGGCGCTGTTTACCATGATCATGGGTAACGCCTTTGCGGCCTTCCCGGTGCTGAGCGCCGGTATCGCCTTGCCGTTCCTGATTAACGTGCATCACGGCAACCCGGCACCGCTGCTGGCGATTGGCATGTACGCGGGCTATTGCGGCACGCTGATGACGCCGATGGCCGCGAACTTCAATATCGTTCCCGCCGCGCTGCTGGAGCTGAAGGACAAATATCAGGTGATTAAGATCCAGATCCCGACCGCGTTAACCCTGCTGGTGGTGAACGTGTTCCTCATGTACTTCCTCGTGTTTCGCTAAGGAGCTGTTATGGAATTAACGCAACATCAGGCTGACGCGTTTGCCCGCATGCCTTTGACCTATTTGCGCCAGGAATACCCGAACCACATCATGCACCTGCTGAATGATGATGGCGACGTGCTGCCGCCTCGCGAACTGCACCCGATTTTCTACGGCTGTTTCGACTGGCACTCGGCGGTGCACGGCTACTGGCTGCTGCTGCGCTGCGTACGTCTCTATCCAGAATTGCCGTGCCGGGACGCGATCGTCGCGCTTTTTGACGAGCATCTGACCGACGAGAACGTGGCGAAGGAGCTGGCCTATTTCACCGCGCCGTTCCGCGCCTCGTTTGAGCGCCCGTATGGCTACGGCTGGCTGCTGGCGCTGTCCCAGGAGCTGAAGCAGTCGACGCTGCCGCAGGCCACGGGCTGGTATCAGACGCTGGAGCCGTTAACCCAGGATATTCGCAACCGGCTGGTGGACTACCTCGGCAAGCTCACCTATCCGATCCGCGTCGGGACGCACTACAACACAGCGTTTGCCCTCGCACTGGGGCTGGATTACGCCCGTGCCGTGCAGGACAGCGGGCTGGAGCAGGCAATTCTGACGGCGGCGGAGCGGTTTTACCTCGCCGATACGCGCTATCCGGCACATTACGAGCCCGGCGGTGATGAGTATATTTCCGGCGCGCTGACGGAAGCGCTGCTGATGAGCAAGGTATCAAAGGACTTTCCGGCCTGGTTTGACGCATTTCTGCCGGAGGTCGACTCCGTTGCGGCACTGATGAACCCGGCGGAGGTGAGCGACCGTACCGATCCGAAAATTGCCCATCTGGACGGGTTAAACCTCAGCCGCGCGTGGTGTATGAAGCATATTGCCCGCGCGCTTCCCCCTGACCATCCGGCGCAGCAGGCGCTGCGTGATGCGGTGGCGAAACACCTGACGGCGAGCGTCGGGCATGTTGTCGGCAGCCACTACAGCGGCGGGCACTGGCTGGCGAGCTTTGCGCTGCTGGCGCTGGAGTAAACAACCGAGTCGTCTACTTTGCCGTTGTAGGCCCGTGCAAGCGTAGCGCCGCCGGGCGAATCAGGCTGATGCCCTCACCGCAGGGCGCAGCCTGCTCAGGCTAAACAACACCGAGCCCGTCGAGGCTATTACGGCTATCCACAGCGCAAAATGCACGGCCCGGTCATGGTCTGACCCGGTCGTTGCAAGCAGCACGCCCACCGCGGCGGCGCCGAGACATTGCCCGAACGTCCTCACAATCGACAGCACGCCGGAGGCATAGCTGGCATGCTCTCGCGCCACGTTAGAGAGCATTTCCCGGTTATTGGGGCTCTGGAAGCAGCCGAAGCCAATCCCGCAAACCAGACTGCGCAGGCAGATATTCCACGCGGAAGGATTTTCCGGCAACGTCGCCAGCAGGACCAGTCCACCGACAAAAATCATTAGCCCGAGGGTCGAAATCAGCGGCGCGGAAATCGTATCTGCCCAACGCCCCGCGTGCGGCGCGATCAGCACAATACCAATCGGCCACGGGGTGAACAGCAGCGCGGAAATCGCCGGGCTGTAGCCATAGACGCTCTGAAACAGGAACGGCAGCGCGATAAACGTGATGCCCTGGCTCACAAACGAGGCCAGCGAGGTCAGCGCGGCGAGGGTAAAGCGGGCGTTTTTGAACATTACCGGTGGCAGTAAAGGATTTTGCGCGCGCCGGATACGCCAGATAAAGGCGAGGGCGCTCGCCAGCGCGAGAAGCCCCCAGCCTACCGCCTCCCGGCTCACGTGCTGCGTCACGCTCTGAAGGCTGTTGGCCAACATGATCGCTGCTCCTAACAGTACGGCCGAAAGCACGGCGCCCGGCGCGTCAAAGGGAGTCCTGTCGGTGGCTGATTTACGCGGCAAGGCTCGCCACGCCAGCAGCAGAGCGATGGTGCCGGGAATAATGTTTATGGCGAACAGCCACTGCCAGCTCAGGGCGTCCAGTATCGTCCCGCCCAGCACGGGGGCAATCGCCGTGCTGGAGGCGATAAGCAGGGCGTGCAGCCCCAGAATGCGGCCAAGCAGCCGTCCCGGAAACACGGATCGCAGGATCGCCGGGGCGATACTCAGGGTGGCCGCGCCGCCGATGCCCTGCAGAATACGCATCCCGGTTAACATTTCCGGCGTGGCTGCCAGCGCGCAGCCGAGCGAGGTGAGCGTAAAGGTGGCAAGCCCGGCCAGAAAGACCGGGCGATATCCCACGCGCGCCGCCAGCGCCGCGAAGATGGCTAACGTCATTGCCGCTGACAGCAGATAGCCGTTGGCGAACCAGACCGCAACGTTCGCGGGGACCTGCATTGCGCCCGCCATAGAGGGCAGTGCGATGTTGATCATGGTGCCGTCAAAGACGCCCATCAGCGTGGTGGTCATGACGGCGGCCAGGACCCGGGCACGTTCATGCCCGGGTAAACCCTCGTCGCCGGGCTGGTTTGAAAATAGCGTCATCGTCGTCACTCCGGATAAGAATATTGATGACGAAACTATAATCATGCGATATACAGGGCGGAAGACGCAGCGTTTGCACTTAATCGTTGCATATAACGCCTTATCTGAGGATTCACCGTGTCCGACCCTGATTTTAATCTTCTGGTTGCGCTCGACGTTCTGCTGGCAGAAGCCAGCGTGGCGGGCGCGGCGCGACGCTTAAACCTGAGCACCTCCGCCATGAGTCGCACCCTGAGCAGGCTGCGGGAGGTGACCGGCGATCCTATTCTGGTGCGGGCTGGTCGTCATATGGTGCTGACGCCCTGGGCTGAGGCCACCCGGGACCGCGCCAGAAGCGCGGTGCATGAGGCGAGGGCGGTGCTCCAGCCCTCCACCGACGCGCTGAAGGTGGAAAGCCTCGAGCGGCTGTTCACCATCCGCGCCAACGACGGTTTTGTGGTGGCGTTTGGGCCACTGCTGATTGCCGCGGTGGCGAGCGTTGCCCCCGGGGTGTGCATCCGTTTTTCGCCAAAACCTGAAAAAACGTCGCGCTATTTGCGGGAGGGGCTTGTCGATCTGGAAATTGGCGTGCAGGGCAATATGGGGCCTGAAATACGGCTGCAAAGGCTGTTCCAGGATCGGTTTGTTGGCGCGGTGCGCAAGGGGCATCCGCTGTCATTACAGTCTGAGGTCAGCCTGAGCGAGTATATCGCCTGGGGCCACGTGGTGGCCTCACCGGACGGTTCGCTGCACGGGTTTGTCGATGAGGCGCTGGCGGAACGCGGGCTAAAGCGCAAGGTCGCCAGCGTTGTGCCAGGTTTTCCAACGGCGCTATCCGTGGCGCTGGCCTCCGATCTGGTTGCCATGGTGCCGGCGCTGTATCTGCTCAATCAGCCGATGACCGAGCGCGTGCACGTCTTTGAACTGCCCTTTCAGACCCGAACTATTACGGTTTCGCAGATGTGGCATCCACGCATGGAGCGGGACCCGGGTCACCGGTGGCTCAGGGAGAAGGTGCTGGAAGTCAGCCGTACGGTGCGGTGACTATTCAGGCAACCTTTCCCGGCAAGGTGAGGATGAAGCGCGTCGACACCGCGTCCGATTCCACGCAGACTTTACCGTGATGCGCGGTGACGATGGACTTCACGATGGCAAGCCCAATCCCGCTGCCTTCCCCCTTACGCTGCCTGGACGGATCGACGCGGTAAAAGCGGTCGAACAGCTTCGACAGATGCGCCTGCGGGATCGGCGTGCCGGGGTTTTCCGTTACCAGCTCAACGTCGTTACCCTGTTTTCTGATGGAGACCGTCACCGTTTTCCCCGCTGGGGTATAGCGCAGGGCGTTGGATAGCAGGTTATTGATGGCGCGTCTGAACATCTGCGGGTCGCCTTCTATCAGGCAGGGCACCCCGTTAAAGGCCAGCGTGACGTTGCGCTCTTCCGCCCAGGCCTCGAAGAAGTCGAAGACTTTCATCACCTCCGCGCCGAGGTCAAACATCACCCGGTCAGAGACCAGCTGATTGTTGTCCGCCTGCGCCAGGAAGAGCATGTCGCTGACCATCCGGGTCATCCGGCTGTACTCTTCCAGGCTTGAGTACAGCACGTCTTCCAGCTCCTTCTGAGTCCGGTGCTGGCTCAGCGCAATTTCCGTTTGCGTCACCAGGTTGGTGATCGGCGTTCTGATTTCGTGCGCGATATCGGCGGAAAAATTAGCCTGCCGGGTAAAGACATCTTCTATTTTCCCCATCATATGGTTGAACGAGATAACCAGCTGCTCCAGCTCAACCGGGACGCGGGAGGGCTCCAGCCGCGCATCCAGATTTTCGGAGGTGATATTTTTAATGGCGGTGCTGACGTTACGCAGGGGTAAATGCCCCTGGCGAACCGCGATTCGAATGACGAGCACAATCAGCACGCTAATCACCGCGGCGATCGCGAACAGATTCTTTTTCAGCGCCTCAAGGTAATGCAGATGAAAATTAATCGAGAGCCCGATCAGCATGACGTAGTTCTGCGTTTTGCCCAGCAGCGTCGCCGTCCCTGAAGAGGCGATAATCCGGTAGGTTTCCATCTTCATGTCGGACCCGGCATGCATGGCCGGAGCCTGGCCCCCGACCGTCCAGAGAAATACGTCCCGTGCCTGCCGGTGTTGGCTAAAGTTCGCCGCGTTCATCGCAGGGCGCAATGCCGCGCCCTGCGCCGAGCTGAAAAGGGTATTTCCCTGCGGATCCAGAAGCAGAACGGCAACGTTGCGGTAGCTGGCGATCGACTCGTTGATCTTACTGATTTTCTTTTGGTCGGGATCGGCCGGGGATTGCAGTATGCGGTGCATCGCGGTGCTGATTTGCTGCAGGTCGCTGATATCCTGCTCGGCGAAATGCTTTTCAACGGAATGCAGCATAAACCAGGTAAAGGCGAAGAAGGCCAGGATCGTGGAAAGGCTGATGAAAAAGGTCAGCCGCAGGGCGAGAGAAAAAGGGCGCCTGGGGAACTTAACGCGCATCCGGTACCTCCAGCATATAGCCCACGCCGCGCACCGTCTGGATCAGCTTCGGTTCATAATCATTATCGATTTTGGCGCGCAGGCGCTTTACCGCCACGTCAATCGCGTTCGTGTCGCTGTCAAAATTCATGTCCCACACCTGGGAGGCAATCAGGGAGCGGGGAAGCACCTCGCCCTGATGACGCATGAAAAACTCCAGCAGGCTGAACTCCTTGCTGGTAAGCAGGATGCGATTGCCCGCCCGGTTCACCTTTCTCGACACCAGGTCAACCGTCAGGTCGGCCGCCTGAAGCTGGCTTTGCGCAATCACCGTATTCCCGCGCCTTAGCAGCGTTCTGACCCGCGCGAGCAGCTCAGCAAAGGCAAACGGCTTAATCAGGTAATCGTCCGCGCCCAGCTCAAGCCCCTTAACCCGGTGCTCAATCGTGCCGAGCGCCGTCAGCAGCAGGATGGGCATCCCTTTGCCGGCAGAGCGGAGCATGCGGACAATATCCCAGCCGTTCACGTCGGGCAGCATGATGTCCAGAATCAGCAGGTCATAGTCCGCGGTCATGGCGAGGTGGTATCCGGTCAGGCCGTTGTCCGCGTGGTCCACGACAAACCCCGCCTCCGTCAGCCCCTTGCTGAGGTACTCACCGGTTTTCTTTTCATCTTCAACGATCAGTATTTTCATCTTGCTCCCCTGACTGGCTGCTGACGACATTCTATTGCGCCCGCGACCGTTAACAATGACTTCCGCCATAAATGACAACATTGTCATTATCCTGTCACCCGTCAAACAGGATGCGTTCAGTAGAGTAGCCCTAAAAATACTCTGGAATTCATTTGAACCGCTATGTTCCTGTTAAAACGACTCAGCATCAGTACGGTATTGATCCTGGCAGGCTGCGTCTCGCTGGCCCCTGAATACCCACGCCCGGCGTCACCGGTACCCCAGCAGTTTTCGCTCTCGCGTAACGGCCTGACGCCTTCGGTGGCGGGGTATCAGGACACAGGCTGGCGCAATTTCTTCGTCGACCCTCAGATAGCGAAACTGATTACAGAAGCCCTGAAGAACAACCGCGACATCAAAATGGCCGCCCTGAAGGTGGAAGAAGCCCGGGCGCAGTTCGGCGTGACGGATGCGGATCGTTATCCTCAGCTGAACGCCTCCTCGGGCATCACCTACAGCGGAGGGCTGAAAAGTGACAAACCCACCTCACAGCAGTACGACGCGGGTCTTGCGCTTAGCTACGAACTCGACTTTTTCGGCAAGCTGAAGAACATGAGCGATGCCGACCGACAAAACTTTTTCGCCAGCGAAGAAGCCCGCCGCGCCGTGCATATTCTGCTTGTCTCCAACGTGTCGCAGAGCTATTTCAACCAGCAGCTGGCGTATAAACAGCTGCGCATCGCGCGGGAAACGCTGAAAAATTACCAGCAGTCTTATGCCTTCGTTGAGCAACAGCTGGTGAAGGGCAGCACCAACGTCCTGGCGCTGGAGCAGGCCCGGGGGCAGATTGAAAGTACCCGGGCAGATATTGCCAAAAGAGAGGGGGAGCTGGCGCAGGCCAATAATGCCCTGCAGCTGGTCATTGGAACGTATCGCACGCTGCCGGGCGACGGCGGAATGAACGCCCGCGATATTGCGCCGGTAACGCTGCCGCCCGGTCTTTCATCGGCAATATTGCTGCAGCGTCCGGATATTCTGGAGGCGGAGTATCAGCTTAAGGCGGCCGATGCGAATATTGGCGCGGCGCGCGCCGCCTTTTTCCCATCCATTTCCCTGACCAGCGGACTTTCAACAGGCAGCACGGAATTATCCAGCCTCTTCACGTCCGGGAGCGGCATGTGGAACTTTATTCCCAAAATAGACATTCCCATTTTTAATGCGGGCAGAAATAAAGCCAACCTGAAGCTGGCCGAAATTCGCCAGCAGCAGTCGGTTGTGAATTACGAACAAAAAATTCAGTCCGCCTTCAGGCAGGTTGCCGACGCGCTCGCGCTGCGGGACAGCCTCAGCCAGCAGCTTGCCGCGCAGCAGCGGTATCTTGATTCGTTAAACATCACCTTGCAGCGTGCCAGAGGGTTATATACCAGCGGCGCGGTGAGCTATATCGACGTATTAGACGCGGAACGATCGCTGTTTTCCACGCGGCAAAACATCCTCGACCTTATTTACGCCCGGCAGGTTAATGAAATTAATCTCTTCACCGCGCTGGGCGGCGGCTGGGTCGAATAATCTCATTTAATGAAAAGGAATATAAACATGCGCAATTCACTTAACGCCGTTGTATTTGGCGCGATCGTTATGTTATCCGCCGGCCTCCAGGCCGAGGTTCATCAGCACGCGGAGATGAGTGCCGCCAGCGAAGGTACTTCAGAACAGCTCATCACCGGAACCGGCATCGTGAAGGACATCGATCTCACCAACAAAAAGGTCACGATTGCTCATGAAGCCATCCCGGAAATTGGCTGGCCCGCGATGACCATGCGCTTCACCTTTATTCAGGCCGACGAGAGCATCAAGGCCTTAAAAGTCGGCAGCCGCGTTAATTTCTCGTTTGTTCAGCAGGGCAATCTCTCCTTACTCAAGAGCATTAAATAGCGAGAAACGGCATGGCCTCTTTAAAAATTAAATATGCTGCCGTGATAGCCAGCAGCCTTATCGCGGGAGGGCTGATCTCGGTGACGGCATGGCAGGCTCTGCATTCATCGGTAAAAACAGAAAATAGCGCGCCTGAAAGAACGGTGCTTTTCTGGTATGACCCGATGAAGCCCGACGTTAAATTCGACAAGCCCGGTAAATCGCCGTTTATGGATATGGATCTGGTGGCGAAATACGCGGACGAGAATGACGATAAAAGCGGTGCCGGTATCCGTATTGACCCGACGCAGGTTCAGAACCTGGGGTTAAAAACGCAAAAGGTGACGCGCGGAACGCTGAATTATGCCCAGACGATCCCGGCGAACGTTAGCTATAACGACTATCAGTTTGTCATTGTGCAGGCGCGCGCGGAGGGTTTCGTTGAGAAAGTGTACCCGCTGACAATCGGCGATAAGGTGAAGAAAGGCACGCCGCTGGTTGATATCACGATCCCGGACTGGGTCGAAGCGCAGAGCGAGTTCCTGCTGCTTTCCGGCACCGGCGGTACGCCCACGCAGATAAAAGGGGTTCTGGAGCGGCTTCGGCTGGCCGGCATGCCGGATGACGATATTCAGAGACTGCGTGCGACCCGCACGATTCAGACCCGCTTTACCATCAGGGCGCCTATCGACGGCGTCATCACGGCCTTTGATCTGCGTACCGGCATGAATATTTCGAAAGATAAGGTAGTGGCGCAGATCCAGGGGATGGATCCGGTCTGGATCGACGCGGCGGTGCCTGAATCCATTGCTTATCTGCTGAAAGACACCTCGCAGTTTACCGTTTCGGTACCGGCTTATCCGGATAAAGTCTTCCCGGTTGAAAAATGGAGCCTTCTGCCGAGCGTGGATCCCACCACCCGGACGCTGCAGGTGCGCCTGCAGGTCTCTAACAGGGATGAGCTGCTGAAGCCGGGCATGAATGCGTACCTGACGCTGAATACCCAAAGTCAGGAGATGCTGCTGATCCCGTCTCAGGCGGTTATCGATACCGGTAAAGAGCAGCGCGTCATTACCGTTGATGCAGAGGGGCGCTTTGTGCCGAAGCCTGTCCACGTTCTGCATGAATCTCAGCAACAGTCCGGTATCGGATCTGGCCTGAATGAAGGGGATTCGGTGGTGGTCAGCGGTCTGTTCCTGATTGACTCGGAGGCCAATATTACCGGCGCGCTGGAGCGCATGCGCAAGTCTGAACCTGCTGACGACGCGCATTCAGGCCATTAAGGAGGCGATGATGATTGAATGGATTATCCGGCGGTCGGTCGCCAACCGTTTCCTGGTGATGATGGGCGCGCTGTTTCTCAGCGTCTGGGGGACATGGACCATCATCAACACGCCGGTCGATGCCTTGCCCGATCTGTCTGACGTTCAGGTGATTATCAAAACCAGCTATCCCGGCCAGGCCCCGCAGATTGTTGAAAACCAGGTGACCTATCCGCTCACCACCACCATGCTGTCGGTTCCCGGCGCAAAGACCGTGCGCGGATTTTCTCAGTTCGGCGATTCGTACGTGTACGTTATTTTTGAAGACGGGACCGATCTGTACTGGGCCCGTTCTCGCGTGCTGGAGTACCTGAACCAGGTGCAGGGCAAACTGCCTGCCGGCGTGAGCTCCGAAATCGGCCCGGACGCCACGGGCGTGGGCTGGATCTTCGAATATGCGCTGGTGGATCGCAGCGGAAAACACGATCTCGCAGAGTTGCGCTCGCTGCAGGACTGGTTCCTCAAGTTCGAGCTGAAAACTATCCCGAACGTCGCCGAGGTGGCGTCGGTCGGCGGCGTGGTGAAGCAGTACCAGATTCAGGTCAACCCGTTAAAACTGTCTCAGTACGGCATCAGCCTGTCGGAGGTTAAGCAGGCCCTCGCGTCGTCTAACCAGGAAGCAGGGGGATCGTCAGTTGAAATGGCGGAAGCGGAGTATATGGTCCGCGCCAGCGGCTATCTGCAGACGATGGACGATTTCAATAACATCGTCCTCAAAACCGGCGAGAACGGTGTGCCGATTTACCTGCGCGACGTTGCCCGCGTGCAAACGGGGCCGGAAATGCGCCGCGGTATTGCCGAACTCAACGGGCAGGGTGAAGTGGCGGGTGGCGTGGTGATCCTGCGCTCGGGTAAAAACGCGCGCGAGGTCATTACGGCGGTAAAAGATAAGCTGGAGACGCTGAAGGCCAGCCTGCCGGAGGGCGTTGAGGTTGTCACGACCTACGATCGCAGCCAGCTCATCGACCGGGCCATTGATAACCTGAGCGGCAAGCTGCTCGAAGAGTTTATCGTGGTGGCCGTCGTCTGCGCGCTGTTCCTCTGGCACGTCCGCTCCGCGCTGGTGGCGATTATCTCTCTGCCGCTTGGCCTGTGTATCGCCTTTATCGTCATGCACTTCCAGGGGCTGAACGCCAATATTATGTCCCTGGGCGGTATCGCCATCGCCGTCGGCGCGATGGTCGATGCCGCCATCGTGATGATTGAAAACGCGCATAAGCGGCTGGAAGAGTGGGACCGTCAGCATCCCGGGGAAGACATTGACAACGCCACGCGCTGGAACGTCATCACCAATGCCTCCGTGGAAGTGGGGCCAGCGCTGTTTATCAGCCTGCTGATCATTACGTTATCATTCATTCCGATTTTTACCCTTGAGGGTCAGGAAGGGCGGCTGTTTGGTCCGCTGGCCTTCACGAAAACGTACGCCATGGCGGGCGCGGCCGCGCTGGCTATCATTGTCATTCCGATTCTGATGGGGTTCTGGATCCGGGGGGAAATCCCCGCTGAGAACAGAAACCCGCTGAACCGGCTGCTGATCGCAGCCTATCATCCGCTGCTGCTTAAGGTGCTCCAGTGGCCAAAAACCACCCTGCTGGTTGCGGCCTTGTCCATCTTCACGGTTATCTGGCCGCTGAGCCAGGTGGGCGGCGAGTTCCTGCCGAAGATTAATGAGGGCGATCTGCTGTATATGCCTTCGACGCTGCCGGGCGTCTCTCCGGCAGAAGCGGCAGCGCTGCTACAGACCACGGACAAGCTCATCAAAACCGTTCCTGAAGTGGCCTCTGTGTTTGGTAAAACGGGTAAGGCAGAGACCGCAACGGACTCCGCGCCGCTTGAAATGGTGGAAACCACCATTCAGCTTAAACCCGAGGACCAGTGGCGTCCCGGCATGACGATTGACAATATTATTGACGAACTCGACAAGACGGTTCGTTTGCCTGGCCTGGCGAACCTCTGGGTACCGCCGATCCGCAACCGGATAGACATGCTTTCCACCGGGATCAAAAGCCCGATAGGCATCAAGGTGTCAGGGACCGTTTTGTCGGATATCGACGCCACGGCGCAGAGCATCGAGGCGGTAGCCAAAACGGTGCCGGGCGTGGTGTCGGCCCTGGCTGAACGTCTGGAGGGCGGGCGCTATATTGATGTCGATATCAACCGGGAAAAAGCCTCCCGTTACGGGATGACGGTGGGCGACGTGCAGCTGTTTGTTTCATCGGCCATCGGCGGTGCGACGGTCGGTGAAACGGTGGAAGGCGTCGCGCGATACCCGATTAACATTCGCTATCCCCAGGACTACCGGAACAGCCCGAGCGCGCTGAAGCAGATGCCGATCCTGACGCCGATGAAGCAGCAGATCACGCTGGGCGACGTCGCGGAGATTAACGTTGTTTCCGGCCCGACGATGCTGAAAACGGAAAATGCCCGTCCGGCAAGCTGGATATATATCGATGCCCGCGGCAGGGATATGGTGTCGGTGGTGAACGACATTAAGACCGCTATCAGCCAGAACGTAAAGCTGAGGGCGGGAACCAGCGTCTCTTTCTCCGGACAGTTTGAACTGCTTGAGCATGCCAACAGGAAGCTAAAGCTGATGGTGCCGATGACGGTGATGATCATCTTCATTTTGCTCTATCTGGCGTTCCGACGCGTGGATGAGGCGTTGCTGATCCTGATGAGCCTGCCGTTCGCGCTAGTGGGAGGGATATGGTTCCTGTACTGGCAGGGCTTCCATATGTCTGTCGCAACCGGCACCGGGTTTATCGCCCTGGCCGGGGTGGCGGCAGAGTTTGGGGTGGTCATGCTGATGTATTTACGCCATGCCATTGAAGCGCACCCGGCGCTGTCCCAGCGCGACACGTTTACCGAGCAGGGGCTTGATGACGCCCTCTACCATGGCGCGGTATTGCGCGTGCGGCCAAAGGCGATGACCGTCGCGGTGATCATTGCCGGTCTGCTGCCCATTCTCTGGGGGACCGGTGCCGGATCGGAGGTCATGAGCCGGATAGCGGCACCGATGATTGGCGGGATGATCACCGCGCCGCTGTTATCGCTGTTTATTATTCCTGCGGCGTACAAGCTAATCTGGCTGCGCAGGCATAAAAAGCCATAAAAAAACCCGCCGGCAGCGGCGGGCTTTTTACGTGATGAATGCTTAGCGCGCCTGGCTAATAAGCTTGCGCCAGGCTCTGTTATGCAGAGTAAACAGCAGCATCTTATAGAAAGCGGTAGAGAGGATGCAGCTGCCGCTCAGACCCAGCATGACAATACTCACCAGCGCCGCGGTCAGGCTGACGCCCGGAGCTGCGCTACCGCTCAGTGCGGCCAGCAGATAGGCTGCCGTTAGTACCAGGCTTATCACCGCCAGCGTAAGATGTAATCGCACGGCGCGCATGCTGCCTTTGCCCATCATAAACATCGTCACGCCGTTGATCCCGGCGAAGAGCAGGGCGACCAGCACAACCCACACGAATACGCGTTCGGCCGGCTGGCCGAGTGCGGCGAGTACGCCATACCCCAGCCACAGCTGCGGAATGGCGAAACTGACAATCACCCCGAGCGTACTGACCGCTGCCGGAATACCCATGGTATGCAGTCCCACAGGTTTACCCATTTCGTCGGCCAGCTGCGTCTTCAGCTGCTGCAGCTGTGTCGGGGCGGCATGGTTTATGCTGGCGACCACCTCGTTACAGCGTTGCAGGCGACGGGTTAAAACTTTAAACATTTGAATACTCGGCGTTTAGTTAGGTAAAAATGACTGCAGTACACCTACCACATAGCGTCCTGACTGGACGGTATTTTGTGGGTTGCGGATAGTCCCAGTGAGTGAACTCCCCACAAAGGCCGATGCGTTATTGACCGCACTCATCAGCTCGCGCTGCAGTGATTTTTGTAACGATTCGCTGGGAAAACGTTTCGGATAAACACCTGCGCGGATCGCGGCCTTTACCCCGGCACTGGAAATGCCTGGATTCTGCGCTTTGATGATCTCTTCCGTAATGCGCTTACGCTCGGCACGGCTCAGGCTCTGGAACCAGGCGGTAACTTTACTTGAAGATGCCGCTTTCATCAGCTTGTACGTTTCTAAAGTACCTCTTAGCGCGGTTCCCGCCGCAGCAAGCGAAATGACATCCAGAACTGTCGTGGTGGCGACATACCAGTCCTGGCTGTCGAGCCAGGCAATATCGGAGCCATGGTCGTTATGGATAGCCAGCAGGCGGCCCGCGCCAATCATGCATTGTGCTCCCGTTGCCAGCGTACCGGACAGGCTGATCGCCGCAATCACACCGGACCCGCCAGCGGTAAAAGGCACTGCCGCACCGGCACCAAACGCCATGACAAGCGTAACAATCATCGCGCCACAGGCGAAACCGGTCGAGGTGATTTCCGTCGCAAGTGACGGGGTGGTTAGCGTTGCTACCACAGCTTTTTCGGCACTGGTTTCTTTAGCATCAGGAATTTTACTGATTACCACATGGCTGACGGTGCTCTGATTCACATCAGCAATGCGTCGAGAGGGACGTACCAGCCAGCGTTGCTTGCCATCATCAAAAATGATGCCGACATTGTAAAAATTTCGCGTGCAGTCGAGCTGCGCGGCCAGCTTTTTAAAATCGATATCCGCACCAGCCTGTAGGCCAAGGCTGCGCGAGAGATCGTAAGAGGGAAGAGTGCTGTCAGGCGACTGCTGACCGGGTAAGTTCATCGAGGAAGCTCCTTCATTCCGTGAGGACTATTAATTAGCAGGGTAATTTATTGAAGAAATTTATGTTTCGAACAGGGATAGGTTGATAATAGCAGCGTTAACTCGGTGATCAAATGATATTGCTCGAGTAAAATGTAAACGATACCAAGGAGTATTAAAGGTTATCGGCAGACGTTCTCAGCCCAGCAATATCCCTCCTGGCACATCCCTGTTTGGTCTGCGCGCGTTAAGCCATTATTATTTTGATAAAACCGATTATTACTTTGATAAAAACGGCGCTGCTCGGGAATCATTCTCAGGCAACGCCGCTTGTGATGGACGCTTTTCACTCAACGGCGCGGTTTTTACGCGTGCACAATCACAAAAACGAACCCTGATGTTCACCTCGTTGATCTCTGGCACAAATCTTGGATTTGTCCGTAGCGATGGGCTTTTCCCGTGGCTACTTACAGGATTGATAATAAGGGGAGCATTATGTGTGCTTTGCGTTCAGCGTCGCCAGGGCGCGTGGATGGGTTGGCGAAAGTCAAAGGAACCGCCATATATGGCGATGATATAACACTGCCGGATATGCTCTACGGCGTTTGTCGCTATGCGGACATTCCCGCAGGCAAAATCGACGAGCTGGATCTTAGCGGCGCGCTGGCGGTAGACGGCGTGGCGAGAATCGCCACCTGGCAGGATATTCCCGGCACGCCGGTGGTGGGCGTTATCGTTAAAGATTACCTGCCGATAGTCAAAGACGAGGTGGTCTTTCACGGCGACGTTATCGCCGTTGTCGCAGCGACCACCTATGAAGCGGCGTGCGAAGCAGCCGATAAAATCCACGTACGCTACACGCCGTATGTGCCGCTCACCGACGTGGAAGCGGCGCTGGCGCCCAGTGCACGGCGAATTCACCCGGAGCGTGACGACAATATTGCCGCGCATCACCACACCATTAAAGGCGATATCGAAAAGGGATTTGCTGACTCCCTGCATATCCTTGAACGCGAATATGAGGTCGGCTTCCAGGAACATGCCTATATTGAACCGGAAGTGGTTCTGACCTGGCTGGATCCTACTGACGGCAGCCTGATTATTTCCGGCTCTATTCAGAACCCGCACCGGGTGCGCGGCTTTGTGGCCAAATTTATGGGCTGCCCGCAGAGCCAAATCAACGTCAAGCGCGCGGTCATGGGCGGTTCGTTTGGCGGTAAGGATGACGTTATCGATCATCTTGCCTGCCGCTCGGCGCTTCTGACGCGCCTGACCGGGAAGCCGGTCAAGTTCGCCTATACCCGCGAACAGTCCATCATTGAAAGCTGCAAACGCCACCCCTACAAAATGAAATACAAAGTAGGGCTGAACGACGCCGGACGTATCCAGGCAATGAAAATCGATATTCTGGCCGACAGCGGCGGCTATGCGGCCTCATCGCCGTTTGTCACCTGGCGATCTTCCGTACAGGCGGCTGGCCCGTACGCGATCCCCAACGTTCACATCGATGTAAAGGCGGTGTACACCAATAACAGCTATACCTCTGCGATGCGCGGTTTTGGCTCGCCGCAAGTGGTTTATGCTAATGAATCCTTGATGGATGAAATCGCCGAGTATCTCAATATCTCACCGGTTGAAATTCGTGAAATCAATGCATTACGTCAGGGCGATACGTCCGTGACTGGCCAGGTTTTCGATCGGCATACGGTGTCGGCATGCGAGGTGCTGAAAAAGGCGGCCGCCTCGGCGGAATTTATGGCGAAGCGTAAGCATTACCACGCGCTGAACGAGCAAGGCGGCGTGTATCGCTACGGCATTGGGTTGGCGCTCAGCTATCGCGGTTGCTCCATTGGCGCGGAAGGGGTTGATACCTCAACGGCGCTGATTCAGGTCAACGAAGATGGCAGCGTTAATCTCTCTACGTCGGTATCGGAAAACGGTCAGGGCCTACAAACCACAATGTCGCTTATCGCCGCTGAAGCTTTCGGGATAACGATGACCGACATCCACTTCAGCGAACCGCCTACCTCAGTGATTGGCGACGGCGGCTCGACCGCCGCCACGCGCGGAACGATGGTCGGCGGCGGGGCGATTCTGGATGCCGCGGAGAAAATTAAGCGGCGCATTCTGAGCGTGGTGGGCGAGAGCATCGGCGCGACATGCCTTGAAGATACCTGCTGGCAGGACGGTTTTATCATCAATAAACACGATGATAGCCAGCGCATAGCGTTTAAAGATGCGGTCAATAAAACCAAATGGGCCAGCGTCAGCCTCACCGAGTACGGCTGGTTTGTACCGCCGCCAATCCACTGGGATGAAGAAAAAGGCTGCGGCAGCCCGTATTTCACCTGGGTATACGGCTGCCAGGTTGCGGAGGTTCGGGTTAACACCAGCACCGGTAAGACCGACCTGCTGCACGTGACCGCCGCGCATGACGTAGGCCAGGTGCTGAACCCGGTCGGCTTTGAAGGCCAGGTATGCGGCGGCATCGCACAGGGCTTTGGCTACGCGCTGCTGGAAGATTTTAATATTGAAAACGGGCAGGTGAAGTCCGAGAACTTTGACAGCTACCTGCTGCCGACCATCAAGGACATTCCCTCGATTACGGTGATCGGGGTGGAAAACCCGGATAAAGCGGGCCCGCTGGGGGCAAAAGGCATTGGCGAACCTGCCACCGAGCTGGCGGCCGCCGCCATCAACAACGCCGTAAGCTTTGCGCTGGGCACGCGTTTTAACCAACTGCCGCTGACGCTGGAGCAGGTGATTCTCGGCTATAACCTGAAAAAACCGGCGCGCCAGAGCGAGCTGATGATTGAGCAGGAGAATAAAAAACAGGTGCTGCGGCTTACCGACGTCACGGTGACGCGGCCGAAGAGTCTGGATGAGGCGCTGGCGTTACTGAAAAGTGACGGTGTCACGGCGATTGCGGGCGGGACAGATGTCATCGTGCAGGGGCGGCTGCAAACCAAACCGGTGAGGCTGGTTGATATCTCCCGCCTCAGCGAGCTGACCGGGATAACGGAAGATCCGCAAAGCCATGAGGTGTCCATCGGCGCGGCGGTCACCTTTAACCGTATTACCGACCATCCGCTGCTGCGCGAACGCTACCCGCTGCTGGTGCAGGCCTGCCATACGGTCGGCTCTCACCAGATCCGTAACCGCGCAACCATCGGCGGCAATATCGTCAACGCCGCGCCGTGCGGCGACTCGATTCCGCCGTCGATTCTTTACGATGCCAGCATCGAACTGCGTTCCCACACCGCCACTCGGCGCATGTCGCTGGCCGAGTTTCTGCTCTCGGGCTACAAAACGCAACGCCAGCCGGATGAGCTGCTCACTCGCGTGATTCTCCCGGCTCCGGCGCACCCTAAAGCGAAGGGGTTTTACCATCAGTTGGGGCGGAGAAACGCGCTGAACATTACCCGTCAGAGCTTAACCGCGCTGCTGGAGTTCGCTGCTGACGGTACCGTCAGCTACTGTCGGCTGGTCGACGGCGCGTTGTTCAGCAAACCGCAGCGTCTGCTTGACGTTGAGCGCTGCCTGCTGGGGCAGCGCATCACGCCGCAAACCATTGATAGCGCCTGCGAGGTGCTGGACAAGCTGATTTATGCCGCCATCGGCAAACGCTGGTCCGCCGCCTATAAGCAGCCGGTTTTTGTCAGCATGTTCCGCGACATGATGGCGCAGGCATCCGCTCAATAATCAGTGAAAGCAGGGCGCCTGGCGCCCTGTCGAGGACAAAACAATGAGTGTCATTAAAGTGAAGGTCAACGGCAAACTGGTAGACGCCAAAGTCGAAGGCAATATGCGCCTGCTGGATTTGGTCCGCAACACGCTGAAGTTAACCGCAACGAAAGAAGGCTGTTCTATTGGTGAATGCGGCGCCTGTACGGTGATGATGGACGGCAAAGCGGTCTGTTCCTGTCTGGTGCTGGCCGAACAGTGCGATGAAGCGGAAATCACCACCCTGGAAGGGCTAAACGACAACCCGATTACGCAAAAACTACAGCATGCTTTTGTGGAGAAAGGCGGCGTACAGTGCGGCTTCTGCACGCCGGGCGTGCTGGTCAGTACGACCGCGCTGCTGCAGGAAGTGCCACAGCCGAGTGACGAACAGTTGAAAGACGTGCTGGAAGGGAATATCTGTCGCTGCACCGGCTACCAGCCGATTCTTGATTCTATCCAACACGCGTTAAAGTCATAACGCGATGATGGCGCGCCGGGGAGGTTCAGACCTCCCCAACAGCGCCGTTTACGCGTGTCCCTCGCTGCATTCACGCAGCCCCGCTTTGAGCTTCGCATACTCTTCTGCAACGTAGCGCTCTGCCGCCGCCTGATCGGTAATTGCCTCTACCCGAACCGCACAGTACTTGTACTCCGGGGTTTTAGTGATGGGGCTGAGGTTTTCCGCGACCAGCTCGTTACAGGCGCCAATCCACCACTGGTAGGTCATGTAAATGGCTCCTTTGTTTGGCCGTTCGCTCACTTTTGCCCGGGTAATAATCCGCCCCTTACGCGAGTTCACCCACACCAGCGCCTCATCGACAATGCCTAAACGCGCCGCGTCGGCGGTGTTGATCTGCGCATAGCCCGGCTCATCCGCCAGCGCAGAGAGCGCCGAACAGTTCCCGGTCATCGAGCGGCACGAGTAGTGGCCCACCTCGCGTACCGTGGAAAGCACCATGGGAAATTCCTTGGTCAATTTGTCGATCGGCGCCACCCAGTCGCAGGTGAAAAAGTGCGCCAGCCCGTCTGGGGTGGAGAAACGATCTTCGAATAGCCATGAGGTTCCCTTATCCGCTGGAGATTCATCGCGACACGGCCACTGCACGTACCCCAGCTCACCCATTTTCTCATAGGTGGCACCGAAGAAATCCGGACACAGATGGCGCAGTTCATCCCAGATTTCCTGCGTGTTACGGTAGTGCATCGGATAACCCATGCGGGTGGCGATTTCGCTGATAATCTGCCAGTCGGTTTTCAGATCCCACTGTGGCTCCACCGCTTTATAGAAGCGCTGGAACCCACGGTCGGCGGCGGTATAAACGCCTTCATGCTCACCCCACGATGTGGAGGGCAGGATGACGTCGGCCGCAGCCGCGGTTTTGGTCATGAAAATGTCCTGCACAATTACCAGCTCCAGCGTCTCAAACGCCTTGCGCACCGCCGACAGCTCGGCGTCGGTTTGCAGCGGATCTTCCCCCATGATGTACGCCGCACGGACTTCGCCCTGTGCCGCGCGGTGCGGCAGCTCGCTGATGCGATAGCCGGTATGCGCCGGCAGGCTCTCAACCCCCCAGGCTTTCGCGAACTTCTCGCGGTTTTCGGCCACTTTTACGAACTGATAGCCCGGATAGGTGTCCGGTAGTGCCCCCATATCGCAGGCTCCCTGTACGTTATTTTGCCCGCGAACCGGGTTGACGCCGACGCTCGCTTTGCCAAGATTGCCGGTCAGAATCGCCAGGCTGGTCAGCGAGCGCACCGTTTCTACGCCCTGATAGAACTGAGTGACGCCCATGCCCCACAAAATCGTGGCCGTTCCCGCGCTGGCGTACAGTCGGGCGCAGGCGCGAATGTCCTGCGCGCTAATGCCGGTAATCTCTTCAACCGATTCCGGCGGATAGCCTTCGACAATGTTACGGTACTCCTCAAAGCCTTCAGAACGCCGGGCAACAAATGATTTGTCGTAAAGATCCTCCGCAATAATGACGTGGCCAATGGCGTTCAGCAGCGCGATATTAGAGCCGTTTTTAAGCGCCAGGTGCAGATCGGCGATGCGGGCGGTTTCAATACGCCGAGGATCGCAAACGATGATTGTTGCGCCATTTCGCTTCGCATTAAGCACGTGATTGGCGACGATAGGGTGAGAATCTGCCGGGTTGTAGCCGAAGATAAACACCAGTTCGCTGTTATCAATTTCAGTGATGGCATTGCTCATTGCGCCGTTACCGACCGACTGGTGCAGACCTGCAACCGAAGGGCCGTGTCAGACGCGCGCGCAGCAGTCAACGTTATTGGTACCGATAACCGCGCGGGCGAATTTTTGCATCACATAGTTGGTTTCGTTGCCGGTACCCCGCGAAGAACCGGTGGTTTGAATGGCATCAGGGCCATATTTCGCTTTAATTTCGCTAAGCCGCGTGGCGACGTAATCCAGCGCTTCATCCCACGCGACCGCTTCCAGCTTGCCGCCGCGCTGGCGGCGTATCATCGGCGTTTGCAGGCGGGGCGTCAGAATGCGGGTATCGTGGACAAAATCCCAGCCGTAGTAGCCTTTCAGGCACAGCTTACCCTGGTTGTTTTTGCCCATCGCCGCCTCGGCGCGAACGATCCGCCCGTCCTCAACCACCAGCTGCAGCTTGCAGCCAGCGGCACAGTAAGGGCAGACGGTGGTCACTTTTTTCATCATGGTTCTCCAGATAAGGGTGACATCCTAAAAAAACAGCCAAAAATCAAAGCGGCTGCGGACCCCAAAGGCAATGGCATGCTGGACGGCGGGAAGAGTCATTAATGCCAGCACCAGCAACGCCAGTATGATTCGGTTTTGCATTATTCCCCCGCACTTTGCTGTGGCTGTTGGCCCTTCTGCACCTTGCGCAGCAGCAGCCACATACGAACGGTGCGTACCGCCATATTTCGCGCCGCGGCGCTGGGCGGCAGCGGGTCTGGTTCCGGAATATCGTGAGAAATACGCAGTGGCACGCTGCCGTTGAGCGTCAGGTTGGCGACGATTGCCGTGAGCGTCCCGATGGTGATACCGCTGTGGAGGAACAGCTGCATCATCGGCGGGAACTGGGTAAACAGGTTTGGTACCAGGACCGGCATCATGCCCAGACCCAGCGTCAGTGCTACCACCATGTCATTGTTATTGTTGCGGTAGTCAACCTGGCCAAGGGTACGAATACCGGAGACGGCGACCATGCCAAACATCACGATCCCGGCGCCGCCGAGGATCGGCTTTGGGATCAGCACGACCAGCGCGGCCATTTTCGAGAACAGGCCCATCAAAATGAGAATCGCCCCAGAGACCGATACCACATAGCGGCTGCGTACGCCGGTCAGGCCGATCAGGCCGACGTTCTGCGCAAAAGCGGCATAGGGGAAAAGGTTGAAGAAGCCGCAAAGGGTGGTGGCCAGCCCGCAGGTGTTCAGGCCGTTGCGCAGCATGGTGGCATCCACTTTCTTACCGACGATATCGCCGGTGGCCATAATCGAGGACATGGTTTCCACCATCACCACGACCATGACCATGGACAGTAGGGCGACGGGAACGATATGAAACTCAGGGCGGGCAAACTGCATGATCGTCGGCAGATGCAGCCACGGGGTGGCGTTCACCAGGTGAAGGTCGAGCGGCTTGAAGAAGCTCCAGAGGATTGTGCCAATAATCAGCCCGATCAGCACCGCCGTGTTTTTCACCACCCCGGTGGCGAAGGTGTACAGGTTGAGAATGATGACCAGCGTAATCGCGGCCATCAGCAGGGAAAACAGGTCGCCGAAGCCTTGCATTTCTGTGCTCCCACCGCCTATCCACCCGCCGGCCACCGGCATGATCGACAGGCCAATCAGCGTGACAATACTGCCCATCACTACCCTGGGAAAAAAACGAATCAGGCGACTAATCCACGGCGCGCAGCAGAGGATAAAGATCCCCGAGACAATCACCGAACCGGAAATGGCACCGATACCGTACTCTTTGCCAATCAGCACCATCGGGATCAGCGCGGCGAAAGTGCAGCCCTGAATCAGCGGCAAACGGCAGCCGAGCCAGGGACGAATCCCCATCGACTGGACGATGGTTGCCGCGCCGCAGATAAACAGATCGGCGCTAATCAATAGAATGATGTGCTCGGCGGGCAGGCCAACGGCGTTGCCCACCACCAGAGGAACGGCCACCGCGCCGGCGTACATCACCAGCACGTGCTGCAGTCCGTAGAGAATCATTTGCGTTATCGGCAAAACCTCATCGACCGGCGCCGTTGAAGCCGTCGAGCGTGAGGCAGGAATGGCAGAATCTTTCATGAGGTGGTTATCTCCTTTACGACTGTCGCTGGGTTGAGAGCGAAAGTTACGATTCGAAGGCAGTTGCCTCCCTGAACTGATGTCACCATCAGCGTGTTGCGCGCACGGCGATAACTATGCGTAAGCTGTGCCAGAATTAACCGTTTAGCGGAGCAAAGAATATTTTTGTGAATGGAGTCACGACTTGTTGGATATCACTACGCGGTGGTGAAACAGGAATGAAAGAGGGGATAAATACCCGGGTATCACTATGAGAGTAACGCTCTCATTTTGGTATCGAATAAGATAAAAGACGATGACGCGGAAAAATGAGAATAATTGTTTATTTGACCTGCATCGCAAAAAATAACCCCAGCAGACGCGAAACCCAAAATGCGCCTGAATATTGCATCGCGACCCTTGATGAATATCTGAATAAAAGGGAAGCCAATGAACCGATTTATAGTGGCTGATGCCACCCGCTGTATTGGTTGTCATGCCTGTGAGGTTGCCTGCGTGACCGCCCATCATCAGGATAACTGGCCGCTGCAGCGCCGCGATTTCATGCCGCGCATTCACGTTGTTTTCCACCGTAAAGAGAGCCGTACCGCCACTTGCCACCACTGTAACGACGCTCCCTGCGTGGCGTCCTGCCCAACGGAGGCGCTCTCTTTTGCTAACAACAGCATTCAGCTGAAGCAGGAAAAATGTATTGGCTGTAAGAACTGCGTCATCACCTGTCCTTTCGGGGCTATCGAAATGGTCGCTGCCAATGAAGACGCACCGCAGCTGGCGCAGAAATGCGACCTGTGCAGTGAACACCCCAGCGGGGAACCGGCCTGCGTGGCCACCTGCCCAACGCAGGCGCTACGCCTGATGGATGAGCAACAGCTTGAAAAAATCCGCCGCGAGCGGCAGACGCGTACCGTACTCGGGCAGACGGTGCAGCCGCGCCAGCCGCGGCTTCGTGACATGTTCCTCGCTAAACCCCCTCGCGTCGGGGCGAAAAAGGTCGACGCAGCGCTGCGCAAAACGCATTTCGAGGAGATTTACTGCGGTCTGGGCCGCTCAGAAGCGGAATATGAGAGCGAACGCTGCCTGAGCTGCGCGCAGAAAGCGTGGTGCAACTGGACCTGCCCGCTGCATAACCACATTCCCGATTTCATTCGCCTGGTTAATGAAGGAAAAATCATTGAAGCGGCGAAACTGTGCCATCAGAGCAGCTCATTGCCGGAAATTTGTGGCCGCGTTTGCCCGCAGGATCGCTTATGCGAAGGGGCCTGCACGCTGAAAAACGAGGGGGGATCGGTGGCGATTGGCAACCTCGAGCGCTACATCACCGACACCGCGCTGGCGATGGGCTGGCGTCCGCAGGTGGCTGGCGTGACGCCGCGCAAGGAGCGGGTTGCCATTATTGGCGCGGGGCCTGCGGGGCTGGGCTGCGCCGATATCCTGGTGCGAGCAGGGGTGCAGGTGGATGTCTTTGATAAGCATCCGGAGATTGGCGGCCTGCTGACGTTTGGCATCCCGCCCTTCAAGCTGGATAAAGGGATCCTTGGCATGCGCCGGACGATCTTCAGCGAAATGGGCATTCAATTTCATTTAAACCAGGAAGTTGGGCGTGATGTCGACTTTAACGATTTGGTCGCCAATTACGATGCGGTATTTCTCGGCGTCGGCACCTACGGCCTGATGGCCGCGGGGCTGGAGGGTGAAGACGCGCCTGGCGCGATCCAGGCGCTGCCGTTCCTGATCGCCAGCACCCGCGAGGTGATGGGGCTTGAAGAGAGCGCGGAGTACCCGCTTATTGATATTCAGGACAAACACGTGGTGGTGCTGGGCGGCGGCGATACCGCGATGGATTGCCTGCGCACGGCGGTGCGGCGCGGGGCCGCGAGCGTGACCTGCGCCTATCGTCGCGACGAGCTGAGCATGCCCGGCTCTATAAAAGAGGTGGTCAACGCGCGGGAGGAAGGTGTGGAATTCCAGTTCAACGTTCAGCCGCAGTATATCCAGCGCAACCGTAAGGGGCAGGTCAGCGCGGTCGGCATGATTCGCACCGACATGGGAGAACCCGGGCCGGATGGCCGCCGCCGGCCAAGGCCGATTGTGGGCTCCGGCTTTGAGCTACAGGCGGATGTGCTAATCATGGCATTTGGTTTCCAGGCCCACGATATGCCGTGGCTACGCGGCCACGGCGTACAGCTGGACCGCTGGGGGCAAATCCGGACCGGCGGCGGCGGTCGCGGCACCACGCAAAGGAAAAACCGCGTGGCCGCTGCGTGGTAATCGGTGCCGGTAAAGCCTCGGCGGCAATGGCAGCGGCTGTGGATGCAGCCTGGCCAGATGTGGATGTGTCTGGCGTGGTGGTGACGCGTTATGGTTACGCGGTGCCTGCTGGCCGCATCCGGATTATCGAGGCTGCTCATCCGGTATCGGATTCGATGAGCGAAGTTGCCGCAATGCTGATTGTGGAAGCGCTGCGCGGATTGACCTCTGATGACCTGGTGCTGGCACTAATTTCCGGTGGTGGGTCGGCGTTGATGGCGCTGCCCGCACCAGGATTAACATTGAAAGATAAGCAGGCCATTACCCGCGCGCTATTGCACAGCGGTGCCAATATCAAAGAGATGAATCTGGTACGTCGTCATCTCTCCGCGGTGAAAGGCGGCAAGCTGGCAAGAATGGCGCAACCGGCCCGTATTGTGTCACTAATTATCAGCGATGTGCCGGGGGATAACCCGGCAGATGTGGCATCAGGTCCTACTGTCGCCGATGACAGCACGCCGCTTGATGCGCTTCGGGTACTCCAGCGCTACGGTATTCAGACCCCGGAACCTGTTCATAAACTGCTAAGCCAGCCGGCAGGCCCGGTTGAAAGCACAACGAACAGCGAGGTTAAACTCATTGCCACGCCACAGCTGGCTTTGCAGGCTGCCGCGCTGGCTGCGTGCAGACACGGACTGACGCCGCTTATTCTGGGCGATGCGATAGAAGGTGAAAGTCGTGAAGTGGCCATTGTTATGGCCGGGATTACTAAATCCGTGAAGCAATATGGTCATCCGATTTCCGGTCCGGCAGTACTGCTGTCGGGTGGTGAAACCACCGTGACGGTAAACAATGACCAGCCCGGAAAGGGTGGGCGAAATACTGAATTTTCGCTCAGTCTGGCCTGTGCATTGCAGGGGGAAAGCGGCATATGGGCAATCGCCGGCGACAGTGATGGTATCGACGGCACAGAAGATGCAGCAGGTGCTTTGGTATTTCCGGACACGTTAACACGCGGCAAAATGGGAGGCCTGGATGCGGCTAATTATCTTGATGTTCACGACAGTTATAGCTATTTTCACGCGCTTAATGACCTTGTGATAACCGGGCCAACGCTAACAAACGTAAACGATATTCGAGCAATAATGATTATCTGACGCTGCCGTTACTTGCGCACCGCCGGGAAGGAAGAGGGAGGACGCCGCCCGCGAGCGGCGCTGGCACCCTATGCAGAGGTCAGCCGGTGGCTTTCAGACAGCAGATCGTGGATCTCGTCCGGTGTGAGGGGACCGCCCATCTGATAAAGCGAATAACCACATGTACATGTCTGATGTTTGTACGACGTTTAGGAATGGTCGGCGTAGTAGATCTGATAGTTAACACTGGTACGCATGAATGCTCATTTTCCAGATAATGAAAAAAGGCTGTCAGTTCATCAATGACGATCAATGGATTGTGGTTCGAGGAATAGAAACTGAAGCAAAACGTCACGCCATGTTTCTGGTGCCAGAATTCTTAGAAAAACTTGAGCGCTTGAAGTGAAGCGGATTGCGTGGCGGATGAACGCAAAGCAAGATGGTCTATAAGATATTGTAACGGATACAAAAGCGGCTGGCGTGTATGATTATCCATCAGGATCCATAAACGCTGCCGTTGGTTGAGATTGAGTTGTGTGAGTTTGAACACGCGACAATTATCCCTATGGATAGTATGTGTATGAACAAAGTAACCAACAAACATAACGTACTACAAGAAGAAGTTGGGGGGATAGGTAAGTATATGATTAATCGTTGTCTGTGGCCGGTTATGAACTGAATGAACGACGGACTAAATTTAACATAATATACATTATGCGCACCAAGGTCTAAGTACGCTTATTGTAGCATCTCAGGCTTGCCATCTCATCTCATGGTTTCAATTCAAGGTCTGCACACGCCCGCTAAATGCATATCGACCTTCTCACTGCTCCCCGGCATGACGTTGAAATGACCTCCCGAACGAATCACCGCAGCACCCTGTTGATATAACCCTGTAAATCCTCAGCCAGAAAATCAAATACCGTTTTACAGGCCTGGCTATGGCGTAAGTCCTCATGCATCACCAGCCAGGTGTCGAGATGAAACGCAAAGAATTCAGGCATTATCCTCTGCAACGGCACTGGAAAATCGGCGAGTTGTACCTGACACATCCCGATACCGGCTCCTGCGCGTATGAGGTTTAATTGTGCAACATCACTGTCAGTGCGCACGGTAAACCGATCGCGGTTAAGCTGCGGGAATTGCTTAAGCGACTGTAAAATAAAGGGAGTCTCAGTATCGAAACCCACAAGCGTATGGGTAAATAACTCATCAATACTTTCCGGTGTACCCCGTCGTGACAGATAAGCCGGCGCGGCATGCAGACCTATTTCAATCTTCCCCATCCGACGCGCAATCAGTTGATCCTGCACCGGCGTGGTCATGCGGACGGCAATAGCACTGCTGGCGCGTCGGGATGAGCTCGAGCCGTTTGCCAGTTTCCACATGCGTGGGCACTAGGATCCTGACGGGACAGCGATGGCCGCAGCCATAAAGCGTGTCGCAGAGCGTGCCGGTATCAAGGCGAAGGCAAAATCGTTTCCCTGGTGGCTTATCTCTATGATAAGCCCTTTTAACATCACACTGCATGAAATGCGGGAGATGCGCTATCTTTGGGAGCAGACAATGGTGATGGATAATTCAAAACTGATGGCCTTTTTAGGCCATGAACCGCATACCCCTCTTACCGAGGCCGTGCATGCCACATTAGCTGGCCTGGGCTGTATTTAACATAATCCTAACCTGCACGTTTACAAAGGGTTGAAAGATGTCTGATATACTTTAGCTTTTGAAAAAAGCAGCCTTAAGCAAATGGAAATTGAATTAAATAAAAGTATTAAAGAGAGAATCTTCCATGCTGTCATTTTTGAAGTGATAGCGAACGTTGTCATCGCGCTGTCGCTTGCCTGGCTGATGAACGTGTCGGTACTTCAGTCAGGCTCGCTGTCCGTGATATCTGCCCTCACCGCGACGGCCTGGAATTTTGTGTTTAATAAACTCTTTGACTCGCTGCAGAAAAAACACCGCTTTCAGCGAACCTTCCTCATTCGTGCAATCCATGCGGTTGGTTTTGAAGCGGGACTGATCGTCACCTTAATCCCTGTCGCGATGGTTATGCTGAATTTAACAATGACCGAGGCATTTTTTGTTGAGATTGGTTTGGTGCTGTTTTTCCTGCCATACACGATGCTGTTCAACTGGTTTTACGACTACCTGCGCTGGACATTTGTTGGACGGAAACGGTCAGCCATGTAGCGGTTGTGCGTTATAACGCACAATGGTAAACTGGCCCTCTTGATTGACAAGAAGCAGTGAGGCGCCGCGTTATGAATAAACTTCTTATACTCTTCCCCGCTCTGTGCTTAAGCGGCTGCGTGGATTTGGGTAACATTGGAACGCATCCGGAAGTGGCCTCCTTCTATATCAATCATCCAAAAAACCAGGTTGCAGATTGCCTCATATACGCATCATCCAGAGAACATTTATCGCTGGAATTTGATGATACCCTTCCTGACGGCAGCGAAAGATATAATCTGCAGGATAGCGATTCTACCGATGTTGCCTGGGTCGAAGTCAGTAAATTCAGCGGAAAACAGACTTCCGTTGAATTTTATTATGCGCCTCACGATCCTGGGTTGCATAAATCAATTCTGTCTATAGTGGATCAGTGTGAAAAATAAAGAGGAAGATAAAATGCGTAATCTCCTGACTAAAGGCATTTGCCTTGCGTTAGCGTTGTCCGCAGCCGGGGCGGCTCAGGCCGTTGAGAAAGAGAGCCATGGCGACAAGTTTACCGGGATCACTATTTTTGCTCAAAAAGAGTCTCAGGGAAGCCAATGGGACAGCGTAACGGGCGAAGCAAAATACATGGTCAGTTATAAGGTGACGCTGGATAACGCGTCGGGTAAAAGCATTGAGCCGGGCAAAGATAATAAAATGTGTTTTTTCCTGTTTGATAAAACCGGGAAGGCATTTATGAGCACCGGTATTCAACTGGAAATGTTGAAAAAATACGAACCTCGGGACAACAGAACGGGCGAGGTTTATTTTGCCAGTTCAAACCCTGAGGTTTTAAATATGCCATTTGTCCGTTATGGCATGGGTAAAGACTGCATAAATTGATGTCTGTCACATTGACGCGTTCTTTGGCACGTTCGATCCCCCTCTCCTTCTATACTTTTTATTTCTCACTTTTATAAGGAAGGAACAATGTTCGATCATGTGAAATTCGGCGTCAGTGATTATGAAAAAAGTAAAACCTTTTTCCTCCAGGCACTTCAGCCACTTGGCGTGGAACTCATCGATGAAGGCACGCCAGACTACGGTGTTGAAATGAGTTCAGGCGACGTTTCGCTTTGCCTTTTTCAGACCAATGAAAAGCCGGCACCTCTGCATCTGGCGTTTGTGGCCGACACGCGCCAGCAGGTCGATGCGTTTTACCATGCCGCCCTGCGCGCCGGCGGACACGATAACGGCGCGCCGGGGTTGCGGCCATACGGTGAAAATTACTATGCCGCTTTTGTCATCTCGCCTGATGGTCATAACATCGAGGCGGTGTGCCATGCGCCAGAGAGCCCGTAGCTCAACGCTTCTTCAATCACTCTCTTAGGCCAACACGACGGATACCCCCTTTTCCGATACCGCACGGATCCAGTCCTTATCGGTATTATCTTCAACCACGATAGTGTTCACAGAGGAGACATCGCCAATCACGAACGATGACGCGGTGTTTATCTTCTCCGGAGACGCCAGGACAACCGTCTCGGCGGCTCTGCCGGAAAATGCACGTTTGATGCTTGCCTCTTCAAAATCACCGGTGGTCAGCCCTGCCTCAGGATGGATACCGGTCACGCCCATAAAGAACAGGTCCGCATGAATATTTTCGATGCCTTCAATGGCCGCTGCGCCGACCGCGACAATCGAGTGTTTATACAAACGACCGCCGATCAGAATCACCTCGATGGAAGGATGATCGACAAGCCCCAGGGCAATACTCGGGCTGTGCGTCACCACCGTGATACCCAGGTCAGCGGGTAAAAACGTAATCAGCTCCGAGGTGGTCGTGCCGCCGTCGACAATAACCACCTGGCCTGATGAGATCAGCTGTGCGCCTTTGCGGGCGACCCTTTTTTTCGCATCCATTTTTACCGATTGACGTTCGGCGAACGGCGCAATAGCGGAAGATGACGGCAGCGCGCCACCGTGGACGCGCTGCAAACGCCCTTCTGCCGCCAGCTCGCGTAAATCACGCCGGATGGTGTCTTCTGAGACGTCGAAAAGAATGCTGAGCGCCTTAGACTGGACCTGGCCTTCGGCATCAAGCTTTTCGAGGATCAATTGTTTTCGCTGGCTGGTGAGCATCATGAATTCCCGATGTTGCATGTTTTATCTTGAAACTGCACGATAATGCTGTTTATGATGATTACTCTACGTAAGGAGGAACAAACGTGCAATCAAAACGTGCAGATGTACGCATCATTGAAAGTGAAACACTGTCAGATAACTGGTACGTCCTGAAAAAATACACCTTCGACCTGCGGCGACGCGACGGCGAATGGCAGCGTCAGCATCGGGAAGTCTACGACCGTGGAAACGGCGCGACGATCCTGCTCTATAATCGTGATAAAAAAACGGTGATCCTGACCCGCCAGTTCCGTTTCCCCGTCTTTATCAACGGCCATGAGGACGATTTGATCGAAGCCGCTGCGGGGCTGCTGGACAATATGGATCCCGAAAGCCGCATAAAAGCAGAAGCGGAAGAAGAGACCGGGTTTCACGTTTCACGCGTGCAGAAAATCTTTGAGGCCTACATGAGCCCGGGCTCCGTCACGGAAAAACTCTACTTTTATCTTGCCGAGTACCAGCCGAAAGACAGAACCGGCGCTGGCGGTGGGCTCAAGGCAGAGGGAGAAGATATCGACGTGCTGGAAATGACGCTTGAAGAGGCACTACGCGGCATTGAAACCGGCAAGATTGTCGACGGAAAAACCATCATGCTGCTTTATCATGTTGCGCTGAAAGGCATTCTGTAGCCTGCCGCTCTCCTGACACCTGCCGCCGTGCAGGTGTTTGCCTGTGCTATTCTTGCAGAAACCTGCAATACGGAGAACCTAAGATGGCCGACTGGAACCCCTCTCTTTACCTGCAATATGGCGCAGAAAGAACGCGACCTGCCGCTGAACTCCTCGCCAGGATCCCGCTGGATGAAGTCACTACCGTCGCCGATTTAGGCTGCGGGCCAGGAAACAGCACGGCGCTGTTGAGGCATCGCTGGCCGTCGGCACATATCACCGGGGTGGATAACTCCCCCGCAATGCTCGTGGAAGCACGCGCCGCGCTACCTGACTGCGACTTCGTTGAGGCCGATATCCGTAAGTACAGGCCCGGCCAGCCGCTGAGCCTGATTTATGCCAACGCCTCGCTGCAGTGGGTCCCTGACCATTACAAGCTTCTGCCTCACCTTGTCTCTCTGCTTAGGCTCAACGGCGTGCTGGCGATCCAGATGCCAGACAACTGGCTCGAACCCACTCACGTGGCGATGCGTGAAGTGGCGCTGGAGCAGGACTACCCTGACCGCGGCCGCGAACCTCTTCCGGGGGTGCATGCCTATTACGATATTTTGTCCGAGGCGGGCTGTGACGTGGATATCTGGCGGACAACCTATTTCCATAAAATGAGCTCGCACCAGGCGATTATTGACTGGGTAAGCGCCACCGGTTTGCGCCCGTGGCTCCAGGAACTGAATGAGAGCGAGCAGAAACGGTTCCTGAAACGCTACCATGAACTGCTCGAAGAGCAGTATCCGCTCCAGGAAAACGGGCAGATACTGCTGGCTTTTCCGCGGTTGTTTATCGTGGCGCAACGTCAGCCCTGACCCGGCTATGAGCGGGCTTCTTTGAGCAGTTGCTGAATAACCTTCTCCTGCTGCTCATAATCTCCTTCGCCAAAGGCGGTATAGCGCAGCTGCCCTTTGGCATCAAAATAGTAATGCGCTGGCCAGTACTGGTTGCCGAAAGCATTCCAGATTTGATAGTTGTTATCCGTCACAACCCGATACGGCAACTGCCATTTGGTGACCGCATTTTTTACCGACGTAAGCGGTTTTTCCCAGGGATATTCCGGAGTGTGGACCCCAATCACCACCAGACCCTGAGGCTGATACCTTGTGGCCCAGTCCCGTACGTGGGGAAGCGTGTGCTGGCAGTTAATACAATCCCACGTCCAGAAATCGATCAGCACAACCTTGCCGCGCAACGATTCAGACGTGACAGGGTCACCGTTTATCCACCCTGTCCCACCGCTGAGCGAAGGCAGCTGGCTGCTGGACTCGCTCATCACTACCGGCTGGAGCTTTACCGGCGCGGCTGCGGGTTTCGCCAGATTCAAGAGCGCGGTCTCCAGACGGTCCGCGACGCCGTTTGCCCCTTTCAGCAGCGAGGTCATCCCCGTCGCGTTTAAGACGACCGCCGCTAACATCACTACTCCTGCCCCCTGACGGAGCTTCGCCATCAGCGCAGACCTGACTCTTAACGGCGCCATCAGCGTGCGGCCGCCGATAACGAGCAGGCCCAGCATCAGCGCGCATCCGCTGCCATAGGCGGCCAGCAGTGCGCCAGTGGCGATGGCCGAATGTCCCGCAATGTTAATGCTGAAAATAGCGCCCAGAATGGGCCCCGCGCAGGGAGACCAGAGCAGCCCGACCGCAAGCCCGGCCAGAAAAGCCGATGCCGTGCCGCGCGTTTGCCCGCTTCGGGCGTTAAGGACGTTCCCGGCGCTGACCGCAGGGCCCGCCATGCGCTGGGCGAAGGACGGGAAAATTAAGGCCAGCGCGGCGGCAGCCAGGATCAAAAGCGCGACCCAGCGCCCGACTATGGTTGCCTCCGTTATCCACTCGCTGGCGACGGTGACGACCATCGCGACCAGGGTGAACATCACGATCATCCCTGCGAGCAGTGCCAGAATATGTCGACGCTGCCCCTGAAAACCGGCGAACAGCAGTGGAATAACCGGGAGCGTACATGGGCTGAGCAGGCTTATCATCCCGCCCAGAAAAGCGATTACCAGAAACATAGTGACCTCACAAAACAAGTCCTGCGACGCTGCAGTGAGGCTATTTCATCGTGCTGATGTGTTCAGGATGTGTGTAAAAGCGCGGGTTTTGTCTGGCTCTGTATCACCCCGGCCGGGAGATACAAAGCCGTACAATTAACGGCGCGGAAGCGTAATGGAGACCTGCAGTCCGCCCCCGGCGCGGTTCGCCAGGTCCAGCTTTCCGTCAAGCTGGGCGGTGAGCTGCGCGGCAATCGCCAGGCCGAGCCCCGTCCCGCCGGTATCGCGGTTGCGCGATGTTTCAACCCGGTAAAACGGCTGTAATACCGCCTCAAGCTCGGCTTCGGGGATCCCCGGCCCGTCGTCCGCAATGTGAATAACCACCTCTTTGTCAGAAGAATCATCAATGGCTATTACGGCGCGCTCGCCGAATTTGAGGGCGTTATCCAGCAGGTTGGTCATTACCCGGCGAAGCGCCTGCGGACGCGTAACGATCGGCAGGCGGGCACCGCATGCCTGAAACTGCACGTTTTTACCGATGTCCTGATAATCGCAGGCGATGCTGTTGATCCAGGCGTTCAGCTCCAGCTTCAATGAGGTCTCTTCCAGTGATTCTGATGACCGGGCATACGCAATCCCCTCCCGCACCAGACGCGTCATGCTGTCAAGGTCGTTCAGGAGCTTGTCGCGAAGTTCAGGTTCCCCCGCCATTTCGACGCGCAGCTTCATGCGGGTAATCGGGGTCTGGAGATCGTGCGAAATGGACGCCAGGATCTGCGCCCGCTCGCGGAGGTAAGACTGAATGCGCGCCTGCATCGCATTGAAGGCGTGCGCTGCCCGCTGCACCTCAAGCGGCCCTCTCTCCTTCATTGGCGTGCTGGCCGCCGGATCCAGTGAATCCACCGCGCGGGTAAACTGTGAAAAAGGCCGCACCACCTGCCGCACGGCGAACCAGGAACAGGCCGCCAGAAGCAGCAGCTGCAGGATAAGCACAACCGGCAACCAGCTGGCGACGGGCGGCATGCGCGGGATCAGGTCAATGGTTAGCGGCGCGCCGTCGCTGAGCGTTAAATGTGCCTGAATATGCGAAATGGCACCGGGAACCGCGGTAAAGCGGAGCGGGTACTGTGCCGCGAGCGTCGCTTTCAGGGTGCGGATGGCATCCTGCGAACGCTTATCCGTCGGCGCGGGGCCGGGCTCACCGGTGCCCAGGATATAGCGGTAGTTACCTCGTTCCAACCGCGGAAGCCAGGCGGCGCGTTCGCTGGCCGGTAGCCGGTTTAAAATGGCGACGCTGGTTGCGACATCGTTTTCCAGATTACCGAGCATCACCGTGCGGGCGCTGTGCATTCGCTCAACCATGACCAGCGTCAGGCTCAGGGCGTTAGCCAGCAGCAGACCCGGCAGCACGACCATCAGCAAACGGGCCAGCAGCGAGCGTGGCCAAAGGGTCATTCGTTAACCTCTTTGATGATGACCGGCATCGTAAAGACGTAGCCTTCGCTGCGGACGGTTTTGATATAGGCCGGCGTGCGGGCATCTTCATTCAGGCGCTGGCGAACCCGGCTTACCAGCAGGTCGATTGAGCGTTCAAACAGCTCGGCGTCGCGACCCTGCGTCAGGTTGAGCAGCTGGTCCCGGGTCAGCACGCGCTGAGGATGGTCAAGGAAAACGCGCAGCAGGCGATACTCCGCTCCGCTGAGCGCCACAATCACCCCTTCCGGATCGATCAAGTGGCGGGCGACGGTATCGAGCTGCCATTCACCAAACATCACCAGCCGCCCTGCTTCCGTTACCTGTAAATTGGGCGGCATCGTGCGAAAACGCCGTAAAATGGCCTTGATGCGCGCCAGGAGTTCGCGGGCGACGAAAGGCTTCACCACGTAGTCATCCGCGCCCATCTCCAGGCCGAGGATCCTGTCCGTCTCCTCGCTGCGCGCGGTAAGCATCAGGACTGGCAGATCTTTATGTTTGCCGCTGCGCAGCTGTCGGCATAGCGTAAGACCGTCATCGCCTGGCATCATGACGTCCAGCACCACCAGGTCGATATGCTGTTTATCCAGCACGACGCGCATCTCCTTGCCGTTGGCCGCGCCCGTGGCGCGATAGCCAGACTTAACGAGATAATCGACAATCAGTTCACGAATATCCCTGTCGTCATCGACGACAAGGATGTGGTCAATATGCTCCACCGAAATCTCCAGACCGAAAGGTAACGTACTGAAAATAGCACATTTCAGAGTTTATCAGCGTCGACAACGGCCTTAACGAAATCCTGTGGATCTTCCTGAGGCGGGTTGTGCCCCACGGTTGCTCCGAAGGTTCGGTGCTCATATTTGCCGGTAAATTTACCCGCATAGGCCTGCGGTGCCGGGTGCGGCGCGCCGTTGTTTCCGCCTTCGATGGTGATGGTTGGGACGGTAATGTTCGGCAAGGCGGCCAGTTTTTGCTCGTAGCCGTCATATTTCCGCTCCCCTTTCTCCAGCCCTAAGCGCCAGCGGTAGTTGCTGAGCGTCACCGCGACGTGATCCGGGTTATCGAGCGATTTGGCGCTGGCGTTAAAGACAGCATCGCTAAATTTCCAGTCAGGCGATGCCTGCGACCAGATCAGGCGAGCGAAGTCATGGGTGTTTTTGGCATAGCCTTCTGCGCCGCGCGCGGTGGCGAAATAGAACTGATACCACCACTGCTGCTCAGCTTTTGGCGGCAGCGGCTGTTTACCAATCTGCTGGCTGCTGATGAGATACCCGCTCACCGAGACCAGTGATTTCACGCGCTCAGGCCACAATGCCGCAACGATATCCGCCGTGCGGGCACCCCAGTCGTATCCCGCGAACACCGCCTGCCTGATATTCAGGGCATCCATCAAATTCACAATATCTTTCGCCATGGCCGAAGGCTGGCCGTTGCGCGGCGTTTTTGCTGACAGGAAGCGCGTGGTGCCGTAGCCGCGCAGCGAAGGCACAATGACCCGGTAGCCTTTGGCCGCCAGCGCGGGTGCTACCTCGGCGTAGCTGTGAATATCGTAGGGCCAGCCGTGTAGTAAAATGACCGGTTGGCCATCTTTGGGGCCGATGTCGACATAGCCGATATTCAGATCGCCGGCGTTAATCTGCTGTGGACGATCAAAGGCGGCCGCGAGGTTTGTGCCGCTGGCTTCGGCCTGGCAGGACATCACGGTGGCAAGCGAAACGGTCATTGCAAGGGCTGAGTAAGCAAGTTTGCTGAACATGTTGATATCTCCGGTTGAGTTCAATTCACGGGGATATAACAACACCTCAATGTATAGCGGATATGTGCGAAAGCGGGTTTATTGCAAGCCTGTGTATGTATCAGCGACGCGGATACAGTGTGATACAAACCCAGGCGTTTTAGCTTAAAGAGAGAGGCGGTAGCGGACGTAGTCGTCAGCCTCGCCGTATTTGTCATAGAGTTTACGCGCCGGGTTGTTCTCCCGGGTGACCCAATACAGTTTTGCCCACCCTTCGCGCTTGCCTTCTTCAATCAGGGCATCAATGAGCGCCTTCCCGGCTCCCGCGCCCCGTTCGGTAGCATCAACGAACAGATCCTCCAGGTAGCAAACGGGGGCCGTTGACCAGGTGCCTTCGTGGAGAATGCACATCGCGAAGCCGATGACCTTTTCGTCTTTCTCTACCACGCGGCAGAACATCGCGGAATGCGCGGAGAGCGCCCTTTCCCACGTCGATGCGGTAACCGACTCATCGAGAAAGCAGTCATAAAAATGGGTGTAGCCGTCCCACAGCGGTCGCCAGTGGGAGTAATCGTCTGCGCGTAAAGGTCTTACCGTGACAGCCATGCGTTCCTCACATTACACATTGATCGCCATTTCAAAACAGCGTAAATCAGCGCCCGCCATCCGCGAGTGATGATATTTTTCGCTCAGCGTAGCAAACCCCAGCTTCTGGTAAAACGACCGGGCGTTAGGGGTTGCATCGAGCGTCAGTCGGGTTATCCCCCGGCTGCGGGCCTCCTGCTTGAGCGCCCCGATAATCCGGGTCGCCATGCCTTTACCGGATGCCGCAGGCAAGGTGAATATCGCCTCCAGGCAGTGGGTATCCAGATCCAGATAGCCGGTTGCCGCAATCTCGCCCTCTTCATCTTCCACCACGTAAAAAGGGTATTCAATGACCATTTGCCGGTAGCGTTCGGGCATCAGATCGGGCGTCCAGCGCGCAATGACGTCCGCGTCGTAACTGGTTTTACAGCCGTGACGAATCGCCTGATTGCGAATATTCCAGAGTATTTCGGCTTCCTGCGGCTTCGCCCGTCTTAATACCATGGTTACCTCAGCAAATGTTAGTAGTAGGGAAAAGAGAACTCGCTGCGATAGAGTGCTGTAATGATGAAAATACCAGAACGCAAACAAAATCATAACGCTTAAATATGGAGATCCGCGGATGACGATACCTACCCTCACGACAGAACGCTTGCTGCTAAAACCGCTGGTTGCCGAAGATGCCGCCCAGATACAAAAGCTGTATCCGCGCTGGGAGATCGTCCGCTATATGGTCTCTTCCGTGCCCTGGCCCTATCCGGATAACGGCGCGGAAAACTATGTCAACAACGTGGCGCTGCCGGACATGGCAAAAGGAATTGCCTGGTTCTGGAGCATCCGCCGTCGCGAGGTGCCGGACGCGCTGATGGGCATTATCTGTCTGTACGATGTGGAAGATAACAACCGCGGATTTTGGCTGGCGCCGGAGTTTCAGGGACAGGGATATATGCGCGAGGCCAGCATTGCCGCAACGGATTACTGGTTTAATATGCTGAACAAACCCGTATTACGCGCGCCGAAGGCCGCCGCTAACAGCCGCTCCCGTCGTATTTCAGACAGTAGCGGCATGCGGCTTATCAGAACGGAACAGAAAGCGTACGTCAGCGGCATGCTCGATTCCGAGCTGTGGGAAATCACCCGCGACGAATGGAACGCCCGTCAGGTCAGCTGATAGTGCTTATCCGGCATCAGCCTTTCCGGAATGTTCTCTTCATCGTTCATCTGCAGCAGATCGCGTTCCATCATGTTGCAGATGGCGTCCAGCGGCAGGTCGTTATTTTCGGTGCCAAACGGATCTTCCAGCTCTTCCGCCAGGGTATCCAGCGAGATAAAGGTGTAAGAGATCAGGGCCGAGACAAAGGGCGTCATGTAGTGCAGGTCCACGACCAGCGCGAACGGCAGCATGATGCAGAACAGATACACCGTGCGGTGCAAAATCAGCGTGTAGGCGAACGGCACCGGCGTTGTTGCAATACGCTCGCAGCCGGAAAGGACGATGGACATGTCGTTCAGACGGTTGTTCAGGCTGTGGAACAGAATGTCTGAGAGTTGCCCGTTACGCCGCCGCACGGCCAGCCACTCCCCCATGATCAGCAAAATACGGTTCGCCGGCGAGTTGGCGTCCATGACTTTACGTAAATCATCTGCAGCAAGATAGCGAGAGAGTTGCTCAGCGTTCAGCTCCCGGCGCAGGGTCATGCGCAGGCAGTTGGCGAAAGCAATCTGCAGACGGACAAACTCGCCCAGGTGCTTATCGTCGGGCAAGGTGTTTTTTACCTCGCGAAACAGCGAGCGTGCCGCTATCATCAACTGCCCCCACAGCAGCCGGGCTTCAACGTAGCGGGAATAACAGGCGTTGTTCCTGAAACCCAGAAAGATCGCGATCGCCACGCCGAGAATGCTAAACGGCGCCACGGTAAATTTGATGCCCAGCGAGGAATACCACGGAAGCATCAGGATAACGGCAATAGAAAGCAGGAAGTTGAGCAGCAATCGGGTATAGATCTTGGGAAGTACCGAACCGTGCCAGACGAAAATCAGTTGTAGCCAGTGCTGTTTAGGACGAACAATCATAGTGAGATTCAGGAAAGAAAAGAGCGCGGCTATTAAACGTGATCCCCCTCACAGTTGCAAGCATGTTAATGGAACATTGCATTTTCTCTCCTGATTAGCGAAAACCGCACGGTGCTGAAGCTGTTTTTTAAAAATAGGGCAAATAGTATGTTGTAACTAAATGGTATCGTGTTTAAACCCGGCCGAAGCCGGGTGAATTGATTAGCAAAGCGGTTTAACCGCGGCGCGCATGCCCTTCAGCAGAATCGCATCCAGGTCCAGCGTGACCTGGTCGACAAGACCGCTCACCTGCGTCAGATCCTGCTCCCAGTGCTCGCTCACGCTCAGCACCGAGTGTACCAGCTCGCGGGTACTCAACTGGCGATCCCGGTGCTGCGCCCAAAGCTGCTGATAACGTTCCAGCCAGGACGCATCGTCCTGAACCGGATAGCTCTCCCCGTTACGCTCCGCGCGATAAAACGCGATCAGCGCCGCTAAGGCAAACGTCAGGCGCGCAGGTAATTGCCCCGTCGCCTTCTGCCCTGCCAGCAGCTGCGGCAGGATGCGGGTGCGGTATTTGGTCATGCCGTTGAGCGCGATGGAGAGCAGCTGGTGTCTGATGTAGGGGTTACGAAAACGCCCTGTCACCGCGCTGGCGAAAGATTCCAGCTCGTCACGCGGCAGATCGAGCACCGGGATAATTTCCTGATAAATCGCTTTTTCGACGAACGCGCACACCTCTGCATCGTTCATCGCCTCGCCTACCGTGTCCAGCCCTGCCTGGAAGGCGACCGGCACGAGCGCGGTGTGTGCCCCGTTCAGGATGGCGACCTTGCGCTCTTTGTAAGGCTTTATGTCATCGACAATCAGCACGTTCAGCGGGTGCTTATCCAGACGAAGCTCGCGCGCAAGGGATGCCGGGCCCTGAATCACAAACAGATAGAAATGTTCGGCCGTATCCAGGAATCCATCGTGATAACCGAGCTCCGCTTCCAGCGCGGCCACTTCATCGCGCGGATAGCCCGTCACGATGCGGTCAACCAGCGTTGAGCAGAAGCTGTTGGCGTCGTTTAGCCAGCGAATAAAGGCGGCAGGCAGCGTCCACTCCTGCGCATAGCGCAAGACGAGTTCGCGCAACGCATCGCCGTTGTAGTCAATCAGTTCACACGGAATGATGACCCAGCCTTTGTCCGGCGCGCCCTTAAAGTGGCTGAAGCGCTCAAACAGCAGCCGCGTCAGCTTCGCCGGATAGCTCACCGCAGGGGCATCGTCGAATTTGTCACCCGCGTGGTAGCTGATGCCGGCTTCGGTGGTGTTCGAGAAAACAAACCGCATATCCGGATTGTGAGCCAGTTTCAGAAACGCGTCATAATCGTCGTAGACGCTGATTTCACGGTTAACGGAGCGGATAAGCCGGGCGTCGCTCACCGCCTCGCCCCGCTCATTCAGGCCACGAATAATCGTGGTGTACAACCCATCCTGCGTGCTTAGCGACGGCGGGAAGTCGCTCTTAATCGGGCGAACGATAACCACGCCCGCGTTAAGATCGGTATGTTCGTTCAGCAGGTCGATTTGCCAGTCGATGAAGGCGCGCAGGAAATTGCCTTCACCGAACTGAATGATACGTTCCGGATAGTGCGCACCGGGAAAATCACGACGGTTGAGAGTGTCCACGTTGGGTTCCTTTTATAATTAGTCATACAGCCCGATAAGATTGGTACGATAACTTATCAAAACTTAGCGACCAGAAACCCTGTTTCGATCAATTCGCGGTGCGGTTGTGAAAAATAATTATAAGAACTTATAGAACACGGACGTGGCCGTCATGGCTCCGTCCGGCATCAGCGCATAGCGCGGGATCTCGCCGACCTTTTGCCAGCCGGCGCGCTGGTAGAAGGTTTCAGCCCCGCTGCCGGTGGAGGTATCGAGTACCAGAACGGAAATGCTCCTGAACCGGGCCTCTGCTTCAAGCGCTTCCATAAGCGCCATCGCGGCGCCTTTCCGGCGCGCTTTCTCATGAACCAGCAGCTTCGCCACGTCCGCGCGGTGCGGCTGATTTTCCGGCTGGTCGACGATCAGCTGCACCGTGCCGATAATACCGTCCTGCGGGTCGACGCAGGCCAGCACGAGACGCTCGCTGCGTCCTGCGCTGTCTGCGATCCCGCGCCAGTAAGATCGGGCCTTGTCGAGGCTAAAGGGAAGCATAAAACTGACGGATGCCCCGCCGTTTACGCAGTTTTCGAGGATCCCGGCCAGCGCATCAAGATGGGTCAGGATGTCTTCCCGGGTGAGGTTTTTGATTTGCAGTGAGGTATTCATTGTTGTTCCTTACGTTGAATACCCTCACTTTGCATTTAACATCTTTTTAACGCAAACGGATCGGACATAGGCTTTTGTTATGTCAACGGGACCGCTGGCGCTGCTGCTTCATGGCATACATTTTTTCATCGGCGTCCTTCAGCCACTGCTGGAGGTCATTGCCGTTATGATCGAATTCGCTCAGCCCCCATGAGAACAGCAGCGACCACGGGTGAAGCTTCCGGGCGTTGTAGTTTTCCACCTGCTCGGCAAGATACTGCATCGCAATCCAGGCACCCTGCTCGTCGGTATCCGCGAACAGCACGGCGAACTCATCCCCGCCGAAGCGCACCAGAAGATCCGCCTCGCGGAAGGAGGCGCGCATCAGCTGCGCCATGGCCTTCAGCGCCTTATCCCCCTCTTCATGCCCGTAGCGATCGTTAATTTCCTTAAAGCGATCCAAATCCAGCCAGCCGAGCGTCAGCGGTTCAGCCCGGCGTCGGGCAACGGAAAGCGTAAACCTCACGAGCTGATTAAAGCCCCGACGGTTGAATAACCCGGTTAGCTCATCCGTGGTCGCCGCGCTGATTGCGGCAAATTCATCTTCGGCCAGCGCGCCAAGATCGCCCAGAACGGCGAGATCGGCCGCGGAAAATTCCCGGGGCGCGTAATCAATAAGACACAGCGAGCCCACGCTTGCGCCATCGCGCAAGCGCAGCGGGAAGCCCGCGTAGAACCGCACGCGAGGTTCACCGGCCACCAGCGGATTATCCGCAAAACGATCGTCCTGCAGCATATCCCCTACTACCAGCGGTGCTTCGGTGAGGATCGTATGGCCGCAAAACGAGATGTTACGCGGGACGCTGTCGGGGGCCTGACCGTCCGCCGACTTCACGATCAGCGAATGCTCATCAATGAGGTTGACCATCGCCAGCGGCACCTGGAAGAAGCGTTTCGCCAGGCGCGTGAGCCGGTCAAACGCCGGGGAACTGTCGATCTCAAGCAGGCCCGATTCGCGCAGTGAATTCAGTCGGTCCGTTTCATTTTCAGGGGTTGCAGGTGCTTTCATAATGTCTCCTGACGTAAAGCTTTACTAAAAGCGTAGCTTAAACAGAGACATTGTCAGTGTGTTAAGCCGCTTACTATTCACGTCAATGCCTTATGACGATTAACGCAGCTCTGTTTCGCTCCCGGCGGGCGCAGCAACGTGCTCGTCCGATACCCGGGCGCTGGTGCGGTTTCGACCCGCTTTTTTTGAACGATAAAGATGTTCGTCCGCTTCGGCCATCAACGCGTTGAAGACCTCGGTCAACTGCCATGACTCAGACTTTCCGCTCCCGAGGCCAATACTCACCGTCAGATGGAGCGTTTGCTGACGCCATGTAAAAGGATGCGTGGCAACGGTGGTTCTGATACGTTCCGCCAGCGCGTAGCCGCTTTGCGCATCGCCAGAGTTGACGACAACCGCGAACTCTTCTCCGCCCATGCGTGCGACCATTCCGTCTTCGCCGACCACCTGCTGCACCTGGCGGGCAAACGACGCCAGCACGCGGTCCCCACACTCGTGGCCGTAGTTATCATTAATGCTTTTGAAGTAATCGATATCCAGCAGCATGACGGTCAGAAAACGCGAATGGCGGTGCGACTCTTCACGCTTCAGCGCCTCATAAAGCCCGGAGCGCGAATAGACGTGCGTTAAAAAGTCATAATCCGCCCGCAGCGAAACCTGGCGGATCAGAGAGTTAATGGCTGCCATGCTCACGGACACCATCACCGGGCAGATCGCCATCGTGGCAATACCCAGCCTGGCTGAGAACATCATGGGGGTCGTAAACGGCGTCGCCACGGCAATGTTGATTACCGAGTTGGCGACCAGAATGATTTCAACTGCTCCCGTGATAAACGTCAGCAGGCAGGTCGCAGGCAGCGAGTAGCGAACCGCACACCAGATAAGCGCAGGCAGCGGAAAGGCGAGACTCCCCGCCCCGCCAATCACCACCGATGCGGCCACCGAGACGAGCAGCGCGATAACCGGTAACAGCTGCTCCAGGCGTAGCCGGAATTCACGCACGGGCATGCCGATGGTGAGCATACACGGCACCACCAGCACGCCGGTTGAAAACTGCTCGCTAAACCAGTCGGCAAACAGCGGCCAGAAGGTATGACTGTCGATCCCCACCGATCCTACCGCGCCGAGCAGCGCGCAAAGCAGCGCCGCTATCAGGCAGTAGTTAAACAGGCGTAACGCGTTAAGCGGATCGGGGGTTTTCTTCAACAGCCGCCTGTCGCGCTGAACCAGCACGGCGACCACGACGATAAAGATCATGTTAGACAGGTTAATCACCACCGAGGCCATACCCCAGTTGGTCGTCACCGCGTCGTACAACAGCATCGCGACATAGCACACCGTATAGTAATGCAGGCGATGAAGGTAAACATAGCGGGCGAAGATCCCTGCCATCACGCCATTCAGCGGCCAGAACAGCGACAAGGCCTCAACCAGCCGGAGTTCCGCGCCCACAAAATAGAATAAGGTGGTGAGAATAAAGATCGCCGCTGCATTACGCAGCGGCGCGTCCGGTTGAAAGAACCTGAAGGCAGTGAGAGCAGAACGCATTAAATATCATTCCATATGATAGCTTATGGCAATTATTGCGGTCGTCAGCGTTGTCGGGACTAACTTAGGATGCATCTATAACACAATTACAACAGGAGCATAACTCGTCAAATTTAGGTGTTCATCTGTAACACCAGCCAATAGTGGATCACGCCGACGATGTAATGCTGCTGTTGGGGCGTGAGTGCAACCCCAGCCGGAATGCTGTGCCACTTGGCCAGACAGCCCCGACAGCAGGTGGCCGTGGCGTGCTGGGCGATAAACACCGGATGACCGCGCATGGGGGTCTGCTTACCGTCGTTCGCGGGGTGTGCAGGCGCAAGGCGCTTTTCGACAAAATCAGCGGCATGCTGGTCAATGGTGTCGGGGCCTTTGTCCCAGCAGTACCGGCGTTCCTTCTCCCCTAAGCGAAAGCGCGAACGAAACGTCGATCGCGCCAGGCGGGAAAAGAGAGGATCCAAATCGGACATCAGTATACGGACCGCCCCAGACGCTGGGTCAGTTTCTCCAGAACCGCCACGCCGGCGAGTGAATTTCCCGTTTCATCCAGCTCCGGGCTCCAGACCGCAATCGCCATTTCATGCGGCACAATCGCCACGACCCCGCCGCCGACGCCCGATTTCGCCGGTAAGCCGACGCGCCAGGCAAACTCCCCGGCGTTTTGATACATCCCGCTGGTTGCCATCAGCGCGTTAACCTGGCGGGCCTGTAGCGGTGATACCACTTCCTGATCGAGATGCGGCGCGTGCCCCTGGTGAGCCAGGAACAGGAACGTTTGAGCCAGCTCAACGCAGCTCATTTTCAGGGCGCAGTAATGGAAGTAGTTTTGCAGCACGGTCGCCACGTCGTTATGGAAGTTGCCGAAGGATTTCATCAGCCACGCGATGGCCGCGTTACGGGCGGAGTGTTCAAACTCCGAGCGTGCCACCAGCGGGTCGTAGGCAATATCGTCAACGCCAGAAAGCTGGCGAACAATTTCAAGCATGCGCTGGCGCGGCGCGCTGAGGCGGCTTTGCAGCATATCGCAGACCACCAGCGCCCCGGCGTTGATAAAGGGGTTTCGCGGCTTGCCCTGTTCGATTTCGAGCTGGAGCAGTGAGTTAAAAGGCTGGCCGGAAGGATCTTTGCCCACGCGCTGCCAGATCTCGTCTTCTTCATACTGGCGCATCGCCGCAACCAGACTCAGCACCTTAGATATGGACTGAATCGAAAAACGTTCTGCCGCATCGCCAGCCTGGAACCGCTGTCCGTCGATGGTACAGATAGCAATACCCAGCTTATTCCCGCTGACCGAGGCAAGGGCCGGAATATAGTCGGCAACCTTCCCCTTTCCCAATAACGGACGTACCTGTGCCAGAATCTCGTCCAGCATCTCATTATGGATGACCGCAGCCACACTTTGCTCCTTGCCCTCAGGCTAAAACGGGCTGCGAGTATAACAGAGGCTTATGTATTGCGTCAGGCGCTAAGACGAAAACGCGAAACGGCCTGCAATAAAAGATCGGATTGCTTTTGCAGACGCTCCGAGGCCTCCGAGGCGTCAGAGACCAGCCTGTCCGTCTGGCGTGAGACCTGATTAAGCGCCTGAAGCTGACGCGTCATCTGATGAATACTCTCCCCCTGGCTGAGCGTGGCGGTGGAGATCTCATTCAGCAAACTGCTTAAATTGCCCACCAGAGCGGTGACCTGCTGCAAATTATCCTCCATCAGGTTAACGGCGCGGGAGCCGTCCTCAATGCCCTGCAGGGAGCGGTTGATCAGCGCCTGGATGGTCTGCGTCGAGTGGCTGCTCTTTCTGGCCAACAGTCCGACCTCCCGGGCGACGACGGCAAAGCCGCGCCCGTGATTTCCGGCATGGGCAGCCTCAATGGCGGCGTTCAGCGCCAGGATGTTAGTCTGAAACGCGACGCTGTCGATCATTGCCACGATCCCGCGCATCTCTGCGGATCGGTCGACGATCGCCTGCATCGAAGCATTCACGGTAGACATCATCTGGTCGCCGCCCGCGGCAGCCTGACGCGCTTCATCCGCCCGCGAGCTGGCGAGCCGGGCATAGCCGGTATTTCCTTCCACATGGGTTTCCAGCGCCGCGATATGCGTCGTTACGTCCTCAAGCTCTTTCGCCTGGCGCGCCGACTGCTGATACAGCTTCTGGTTACCCTGCGCGAGGGCGCCAATGTTCTCCACCATGGTGGCGGTCGCATGGCTGACCTGCGTTACAAGCTGCTGCAGGCCGTGCTGCATGGTGGCAATACTGTCGCTAAGCTGCCCGACTTCCCGGTTGAAGCGCATGACGTCCGGCGGTGTGGCGGAGAGATCCCCTGCCGCCAGCTGGTTAATATGCGCAATGAGCCGGCGCAGCGGCGTAATCACCCACCGGGACATGCCAAACCAGACGGCAGCGGCGATGGCCAGCAGGAGCACCGGCGCAAACAGAAACAGCGTTTGCAGGCCGGTGAGCTGCGCCATCAGGCTCTGACGCCCCTGCATGGCCTGCTTCTCGCTTGCCTGCTGATAGCGCGCATAATTATCGTTAAAATCAGTCTGAAAAGCCTGGGACGGTACGGCAAAAAAAGCGTCGATGGTGTGGGTTTTGATCAGCCCTTGCGCCTGCTCCTCGATCGCGCCGTAGAAAAGCTGATAGCTGTTCACCAGGGCATCGTCTTTCGGCGGGTTCAGCGCCAGCCAGGCCTTCCACGCCTGCTGAGAAACCGCCAGCGCCTTTTGCGCGTCATCCATCAGGCTGTGCCAGCTTCCGTCCGAGCCGGTCTCTTTATCCTGCATAAACCAGACGCCGGCGCGGTTAAGCAGGTCGCTTGCGGCCAGCAGAGAGACGCGGGCCAGATCCAGCTTGCTCTGCTGCTGCCAGGCCAGCAGATTGCGCTGCTCGTTACGCTGGGCTTCGTTCAGTGAGGCGTTAAGCAGGAATGACGAGGAGAGCTGCAGCGCGGAGAAAAGGCCAATGATACAAAAAATACCCGCCAGCAGGCCAAAACGACGAGGGGTGAGACGCTGCGCAATACGGCGAAAAATTTGCGTTAGGTTCATGATTTTCTTCATTAACAATGCGTTAGACGCGTGGGAGTCTACGAAATGAAAATGACAGAACCATTGCAGAGAAATGACAACGGCCCTCGTGATGAGGGCCGAATAAATTACACCCGATCCTTCCACACCGTCTGCACGTTGCAGAACTCGTGCAGGCCAAAGTGGGAAAGCTCGCGGCCAAAGCCGCTTTTCTTGACGCCACCGAAGGCCACGCGCGCGTCGCTGGCGCTATAGCCGTTGATAAACACGCCGCCGCACTCCAGCTCGCGCGAGAATTTATCCGCCAGCGCTGCGTCAGCGGTAAAGACGGTGGCTGACAGGCCAAAGTCGCTGTCGTTGGCGAGCGTCAGGGCGTGCTCCGCGTCTTTGGCGACCGTAATGGCCGCGACCGGGCCAAACAGCTCCTGGCGGAAGGCGGTCATCTCAGGCGTCACGTTCCCGAGCACGGTCGGGGCGTAATAATTGCCCTCACCGCTGATTTTCTCCCCGCCCAGCAGCAGGGTTGCCCCTTCTGCCAGCGTGGCCTGCACCTGCTGATGCAGTTCATCCCGCAGGTCGTAACGCGCCATCGGGCCAATAAAGTGCTCTTCCCGATCCGGTGCGCCCAGCTTCAGCGCAGAAACGGCCTCGACAAAACGTCGGGTAAAGATCTCGGCGATACCCTTTTCGACGATAAAACGCTTCGCCGCGGCGCACACCTGCCCGGTATTCTGGTAGCGCCCCGCCACCGCCGCCTTCACGGCAAGATCGAGGTCGGCATCGTTAAGAACGATAAAGGGATCGGAACCCCCCAGCTCAAGCACGCATTTTTTCAGCGCAGCCCCGGCTTGCGCGCCAATCGCCGCGCCGGCACGCACGCTGCCGGTGACGGTCACCGCCGCAATACGCCGATCGTTAATCGCCTGGCTGACGCCGTCATTGGTGGCATTCACCCAGCCGAAAACGCCCGCAGGAATACCGGCGTCAGCCGCTATCTGCGCAATCAGTTTGGCCGAGCCGAGCACGTTTGGCGCGTGTTTGAGCAGATAGCTGTTTCCCGCCAGCAGGATGGGCACCGCGCCGCGCAGCACCTGCCAGAGCGGGAAGTTCCACGGCATCACCGCGAGAATCGGCCCCAGGGGGCGGTATTCAATGATCGCGCTATGGTTTTCCACCAGCGTCGGTTCCGCACGCAGCATCGCCGGGCCGTGCTCGGCATACCAGTCGCACAGCGCGGCGGATTTTGCCACTTCCGCCCGCGCCTGCAGGATGGGTTTTCCCATTTCACGGGAGATCGTCTGGGCCATCTCTTCAGCGCGGTTTCGCAGCGCGGCGCCGAGATCGCGCAGCTTCTGCGCCCGGTGGGAAACGCTTTCGCGACGCCACTGGCGATACCCCGCGTCGGACTGAGAAATGGCGCGCTCAACCTCTTCCGGGGTCGCCCACGGATACGCGGCGAGGGTTTCACCCGTTGCCGGGTTAACAGAGAGGGCATGTGTAGCAGATGAATAAGTCATGTTGTTCTCCACGTATTTCGGTTGATTGATTGTGGTCCACTCTGCTATTTCTTAAAAATGAATAATATTAACCACCTTATTCACGAAACGAGAATGCTATGGACTTAACCCAGCTTGAAATGTTTAACGCCGTCGCGCAGACGGGCAGCATCACCCAGGCGGCGCAAAAGGTGCATCGCGTGCCGTCCAACCTGACGACCCGCATCCGCCAGCTGGAAGCTGACCTGGGCGTTGAGCTGTTTATTCGTGAGAACCAGCGTTTGCGTTTATCCCCCGCCGGACATAACTTCCTGCGCTACAGCAGGCAGATCCTGGCGCTGGTGGATGAGGCGCGCATGGTCGTGGCGGGCGATGAGCCGCAGGGGTTATTTGCCCTCGGCGCGCTGGAGAGTACCGCCGCGGTGCGCATTCCTGAAACGCTGGCGCTGTTTAACCAGCGCTACCCGCGCATTCAGTTTGCCCTTTCTACCGGGCCATCCGGGACGATGATTGACGGCGTGCTGGAGGGAACCTTAAGCGCCGCCTTTGTTGACGGGCCGCTGTCGCACCCGGAGCTGGAGGGTATGCCGGTCTACCGGGAAGAGATGATGCTGGTCACGCCTGCCGGGCAGGCGGAAGTCTCACGCGCCGCAGAGGTCAGCGGCAGCGACGTTTACGCCTTTCGCGCGAACTGCTCGTACCGTCGACACCTGGAAAGCTGGTTTCATGCGGACAGAGCCGCGCCCGGCCGCATTCATGAGATGGAGTCCTATCACGGCATGCTCGCCTGCGTTATTGCGGGTGCGGGCATCGCGCTGATGCCGCGCTCGATGCTGGAAAGCATGCCGGGACACCATCAGGTTGAAGCCTGGCCGCTGGCGGAAAACTGGCGCTGGCTCACCACCTGGCTGGTGTGGCGGCGCGGGGCGATGACCCGTCAGCTGGAAGCCTTTATAGCGCTGCTAAACGAACGTCTACAACCAGCGCCTTCTCCATAAACAGGCTGAGCGGATCGTCAACGTACGGGGCAAACGCCGGGCGCATTTCGTATCCGCACTGCTCGTAAAGTCGAACCGCGGCGCGCTGTTTGATGCCCGTCTCCAGCCGTACCGTATGGCAATGACGGCTCAGGGCCTCATCTTCAAGAGCGGCCAGCAGCGTCTCGCCGAGATGTTGCCCCCGATGCGCCGGGTCAATGTAGACCCGCTTCATCTCTCCCGTTCCGTCGCCGTTGAGCACGATGGCCCCGCAGCCGACCGCCTGAAGCTGCTGGTCGCGAATGACCATCAGGATAAGTGAGGCTTCCGGCAACGCAGCCAGGTCGAGCAGATGATTGCTTTCGGCGGGATAGAGTTCGCTCTGGTAGCGGTCGAGCGCCGCGATCAGGGTGAGAATGTCCGGATGACGTGCAGATGCAGAGGAAATGGAATACATGGCAGGCTCCTTGCTATTTTGTTTTTAACATAGCGCAGGCCTGCCGGGGTGCTTCATAGTATTAACTTATGTCATGACGCCAGCGTCAGCGGGATATCCAGCGCCCGAAGCTGCGCCTGCGTCGTTTCATCCAGCCTGCCGTCGGTGACGATATCCGTGAGGGTATTAAGATGCGCTACGTTAAACAGCGACCAGGCACCGTACTTAGAGCTGTCCGCCAGCAGCACGCGACGTTTTGCATTGGCAAGTAAATCACGCTTCAGCGCGGCCTTCTCTTCCGTTGGCGACGTGATGCCGCGGGTGATATCCCAACCGTTGCAGCTGACAAAAGCCACGTCCGGCCACACGTTTTGCAGCAGGCGACGCCCGTGTTCACCAATGCAGGACTGGCTCGAATCATCGATACGCCCGCCGATAATCGTCACTTCAATCTGGCGGAACTCCGAGAGAAACAGCGCGATGTGCAGGTCGCTGGTGATTACGCGAAGCGGCAGATGCGTCAGCTGACGCGCGAGTTCAATCATCGTGGTACCGGCATCAAGCACAATGGCGTCACCTGCCTTAACAAAGCTCGCGGCCGCGCTGGCGATGGCATGTTTTTCCGCCAGGCTGCGCTGCATTTTTTCATGCGTCGTGGGCTGGGAAGGAATAAACCGGTTGAGGGTGACCCCGCCATGGGTACGGCTGATCACCCCTTCCTGATCGAGCTTGATCAAATCCCGGCGAATCGTCGCCGGCGAGGCATCGGTAATCGCCACCAGCTGATCCACCGTCACCAGATTGTGCCCTTTCAGGTAATCCATTATCTGCTCTAACCGGTTATATCCCTTCATATCATTCCCGTGTGATTTGCATAGCCAACTGAATAGACACCGTCATGCTCTCAGACTTGGCTTTCCCGGTCCATGCAATATCGAACGCGGTTCCGTGGTCTGCAGAGGTACGGATAAACGGCAAGCCGGCGGTGATATTTACCCCGTCGTAAAAGCCGAGCAATTTTAGCGGAATATGCCCCTGATCGTGATACATCGCAACGACCATGTCATACATTCCTTCGTGGCATTGCATAAATACCGTATCCGGCGGACACGGTCCGGTGACGTTTAACCCCTGCGCTTTCATCGCCGCAACGGCCGGGCCGACAATCTTGATCTCTTCATCACCAAACAGGCCGTTCTCCCCCGCATGCGGGTTAACGCCGGCAACCGCGATGCGGGGATGCTCGAACCCGACGCGCTTCAGGAAGCTATCCGCAATGCCAATCACGGTTTTTACCCGATCCTGATTGAGCGTATCAAGGAATTTGCGCAGCGCGATGTGGGTGGTGATGTGAATCACCTTCAGCTTATCGGTATACAGCACCATGGCGTAATCTTTGCTGTTGGTCAGGTGCGCCAACAGTTCGGTATGCCCCGGATAAAGGTGACCGGCAAGGTGCAGTGCCTCTTTGTTCAGGGGCGCCGTTGCTATCGCTTTCACCTCGCCCGCCATCGCCAGCTCGGTGGCGCGCTTCACGCAGCGATAGGCCAGGTCCCCTGCCGCAGCCTGCACGACGCCCGGCTGCAGCGCATCGGGTTCTGCAAGCGGTTCGTCAAGCACGTTGATCACGCCGGGAGCAAACCGCGCGTCGCTCACCGCGTCGATGATCCGCATATCCGCCTGCCCGGCAATCCCTTTCTCCAGCACCCGCTGCAGCGTTCTGGCACAGCCCACCACCACCACGGGCGCCCCTGACAGCTCGCCCCCGATGAGGGATTTAATAATGATTTCCGGGCCAATGCCGGCCGGGTCACCCATGGTTACAGCGATGATTTTAGTCACTCAGTCTCTCCTCGATAAAATGCAAAACCTCAAGCAGCGTCTCTTCCTTTCCGAAGCCCCCTGCTTTGGTCATTACCGGCCGCTGCCAGCTACAGCCCACAAATTGTCCGACCGGTACGCATCGTGCGATGCACCCGGTGATTTCAAACCCGCGGGCATCCAGTGCCCTGGCGACGGCCATCGCCACATCGCCACCGGAGACGTAAAGCGCGTCCGGCTCGTGCACCGCAAGCACCTGTCGGGTCAGCTCGCCTAAAAACGTACAGATTTTTTCGCCCAGACCCGCGCGGGTGACGTGATGCTGCAGGCAGAGCTGCTCCACCTGATGACGAGCCTCGTGGCCCGCGCAGGTATGCACGATGCAGTGATGGCCAGCCTGGAGCACCTGCGCAATCTGTGTGAGATACCCGTCCGCGTCGCCGCGCAGCGCGTCATTCACATCGATGAGTACCGACGAGACGCCCCTCTTACCCTTAGCCCGCGTAATTTGTCGTTGCGCGATCTCACTCATCGAGCCCACCACGGCCAGCAGCTGTTTGCGTCGGGCCGGGGCCAGATGGCGGGCCAGCGCATCGCACAGCCCGGCCGAGCCCACCAGCAGCGGGGTCTGCGCGCAGCCCAGCGCGGCGGCGATAATGGCGTCCAGCTCCTCGTCGGTTTGCGCATCAACGATCAACCACTCCGTTCCCTGCGCCAGTTCGGCTGTCAGCGTCTCCACGGTCACGTTTTTAACGCTCACGCCGCTAAACAGGTCAGCAATGGCGGCAGACGGAACGGGCGTTTTGGGATCGCTGGCAAATTCGGTTTCATTCACCGGAATGCCGTTTACCAGACACCTGCCGTGCCGCGTGATGCGCCCTGCCGCGGGGTACGCCGGGGCCACGATCGCCTGGCGCTTGCCGCTTAATGCCTTCAGGGCCTGCGATTCAACCCCCGCGTTGCCGCGCAGCGTGGAATCCATCTTTTTGATGAGCCAGCGGGCATTCGCGATGTCCGCCCCGAGCGCGGCCACCTTTTCCGCCGCCTGCGATGCCCGCAGCGCCCGGGAATCGGTATTGACGATCAGCGCATCGGCCGCCTGGGTAAAGGGCGTATGAAACGCCACGCTGACTTTTTTGCCGCACAGCGCCAGGCTGACGCCGGCGTCGTTAGCGCCGGTAAAGTCATCTGCGACCACCACGACCTCTCTGTACAGATTGTTCACTTTCATCCCCACTCCGGGTTCGCCTTTCCTGTTAATGATTATATTCAATCATGATTGATTATATGTGAGCAAGATCAAGTTAATCAGTTTGCGAATAAATTATAAATTTAGCCACACGATGACCATGAAGCGTCTTGTTTGAGCGAAATCAATCATGGGCACAGAGACAGGAGAAAAGCGTGGTAACTATTAACAGCACCATAATTAGCGGCGCGAACGCCATCGCCGCCATCAGGCCGTTACTGACTGACAAAGCGCAGCTCTTGCTGGTGACGGACGGCAATATTGCGCGTCTGGAGGCGGCAAAGCAGATCCGCGCGATCCTCGAAGAGGACAACCGCCGCGTCACGATTATCGATACGGTGCCGCCTGAACCCTCACACCATGACGTGAGCCAGCTGCTTGCCGGGTTAACGGGAACGTTTGGGCTGGTCGTCGGGCTTGGCGGGGGTAGCGTCCTGGATGTGGCCAAGCTGCTTTCCGTGCTCTGCCACCCGCAGTCACCGGGGCTGGACAGCCTGCTGGCGGGCACAAAACCCGTGGAGCGCATCTCCTCGCTGCTGATCCCGGCCACTGCCGGAACCGGATCGGAAGCCACGCCGAACGCCATTCTGGCCATCCCGGAGCAAAACACGAAGGTGGGCATTATCTCCCCCGTCCTGCTGCCCGACTACGTCGCCCTGCTGCCGGAGCTGACGACCAGCATGCCCGCGCACATTGCCTCATCCACCGGGATTGATGCCCTGTGCCATCTGATCGAGTGTTTCACCTCTACGGTCGCCAACCCGGTCAGCGATAACGCCGCGCTGATGGGCCTGTCTAAGCTGCTCAACAATATTGAAACGGCCTGCGCCGAACCGGGCAATCTGCTGGCGAAGCTGGAGATGCTGTGGGCGTCTTACTACGGCGGGGTCGCCATTGCGCATGCCGGCACGCATCTGGTTCACGCCCTTTCCTATCCGCTCGGCGGCAAATATCACCTGCCGCACGGCGTCGCCAACGCCATTCTTCTGGCGCCCTGCATGCGAGCGGTTCGTCCCCACTGCGTGACGAAATTTGCGCAGGTCTGGGATTTGGTGCCCGGCGCGTTGACGTCGCTGTCAGACGAAGAGAAATCCCACGCGCTGGTGGATTACTTTGCCGCGCTGGTGCGCAGGCTCAGCCTGCCGGACAACCTGGAGACGCTGGGTGTCCCGCGCGAGGACATCGCCGCACTGAGCGATGCGGCCCTTAACGTTAAGCGGCTAATGAACAACGCCCCTTGCCAGGTCAACCATGACGAAGTGCAGGCAATTTACCGGACGCTGTTTCCCCAACATTAATATCGAAGGAGTGAGAAATGCGTAACACAATCAGGGGCGTACTGACGGCCATCGTGACCCCCTTTGACGCGGAAGGCGCGCTGAATCTGTCGGGCCTTAAACGACAGATCGAACGTCAGCTCAGCGCGGGCAATGGCATCTTCTGCGGCGGCACCAACGGCGAGTTTTTCGTGCTGAACGAAGAGGAAAAAATCGCCGTCACCCGTACCTGTGTCGAAACGGTGGCCGGGCGCGCCCCGGTCGTGGCGCACATTGGGGAGATCTCGACCCGCGACACCATCCGTCTGGGGAAACAGATCGCCGCCCTGGGCGTCGATGCCGTGTCCGTCATTACCCCTTACTTCGTGCCGCTAAAGCAGGCTGAACTTGTGGCGCACTACACCGCGATTGCCGACGCGCTGGCCGTGCCGGTGTTTCTGTACAACATACCGGCGCGGACCGGCAACACCCTGGAGCCCGCCACCGCACGCGCCCTGGCCGAACATCCCAACATCATCGGTATCAAGGACAGCGCCGGAAGCTACGAGAGCCTGCGCGGATTCCTCAATGCGGTAAGCGACATTGACGGGTTCGACGTGCTCAACGGTCCGGACTCGCTGATCCACCAGGGCTTCGTCGACGGCTGTTCAGCCTGCATTTCCGGGCTGGCGAACGTGGCGCCGGCGGCCATCAACGCCATCTGGTCACGCTTTAACGCGGGCGATATCGAAGGCTCCCGCCTGGCGCAGGAGAGCGTTACGCAACTGCGCACCGATCTGTACAGCGTGGCGTTTTCGCCTGCCGCCGTCAAAAAAGCGCTGCAGCTCATGGGAGAAGAGGTCGGCGAAAGCCGCTATGCCGTGGCGTTTAACGATAAACAGCTCGCAGAGATACGCCGAATAGTGACAACGTCACGCATTTAACCGGCGTTGGTTTCGTCCATAAGAATACCGGGTGCCTGAGGTGCCCAGGATTCACTCGCCCTGAAGAGAGGCAAAGATGAATAATTTTACCGCTGAAGATACCCTGATCATTGTGGGCATAGTTATTGCCTACATCCTGTTCACCACCTGGCTGACCTTTCGGATCCGCAGTAAAAACTCCGGCGACTTTATGGAAGGCTCCCGCGCGATGCCGGCGTTTATCGTCGGGATCCTGCTGATGTCCGAGTATATCGGCGCTAAATCCACCATCGGTACCGCGCAGGCGGCGTTTGAAGACGGGTTTGCCGCGTCATGGTCCGTTATCGGGGCCGCGATTGGCTTCCCGCTCTTTGGCCTGTTGCTGGTGAAGCGCATCTACAACACCGGGAAAATCACCATCTCGGGTGCGATTGCTGAAAAATACGGTAACAGCACCAAAAACATTATCTCCATCATCATGATCTACGCCCTGCTGCTGGTTAACGTGGGGAACTACGTCAGCGGCGCGGCGGCCATTTCCACGATACTGAAAGTCAACCTCCCGGTGGCCGCCTTTATTACGGCCATTGTCAGCACCTTCTATTTCGCCTTTGGCGGCATGAAGGGCGTGGCCTGGGTTACGGTGCTGCACAGCGCGCTGAAATACTTCGGTATCCTCGCCATCATGGGCTTTGCGCTGTCGAAAACCGGCGGTTTTACGCCGATGATTGAAAACATGCCGGACTTCTACTGGACCTGGGATGGCAACATCGGCGCGTCGACCATTTTCGCGTGGCTGATTGGCACCATCGGCTCCATCTTCTGTACCCAGTTTGTCATTCAGGCGATTTCCTCCACCAAAGACGTGAAATCAGCCAAACGCTCTACCTGGGTTGCCTTCTTCTTCTGCCTGCCGATCGCGCTGGCCATCGCGGTGATTGGCGTGGCGGCAAAATACCTGCACCCTGAGATCGATAGCCTCTATGCGATGCCGATTTTCCTGCAGGATATGAACCCGTGGCTGGCCGGCCTGGTGACCACATCTCTGGTGGCGTCCATCTTCGTCAGCGTCAGTACCGTTGCGCTGGCCATCGCCTCCCTGGTGGTCAAAGACTTTTACGTGCCGATGCGCAACCCGACGCCCGAGCAGGAGTTTAAGGCCACCCGCTGGATCTCCCTGCTGATTGGCTTCCTGCCGCTGATTTTTGTGCTGCTGGTGCCTGAAGTGCTGAAGCTCTCGTTCTTTACCCGCGCCATTCGCCTGTCGATTTCCGTGGTGGCCGTCATCGCGTTTTACGCCCCGTTCTTCCGCAGCACCCGCGGGGCCAATGCGGGCCTGATTGGCGCCTGCGTCGTGACCTCGGTCTGGTATCTGCTGGGCGATCCTTTCGGCATCAACAATATGTATATCGCCCTGATAACCCCAGCCGTCATCATGGCGATCGACCGTCTCATTCCGGGAAAAGCGCAGGGTAAAGCGCCAACCCCCGCTCAAAATAATGGAGTCTGATATGTCTGTAACCGTAACCCGCGACGGGATTCTTCGCCCGCAACAGGACGCTCACGTGAAGGCCGCCATGCTGCCTTCCTCTTGCCCACAAAACCACGCGGCGAACCTGCTGCCGCTGCCGGACGGCTCGCTGATGTGCGTCTGGTTTGGCGGTACCCAGGAAGGCATTGCGGATATCTCCGTATGGGGGTCACGCCTGGCGCCGGGCAGCCAGCAGTGGAGCGATGCGGTAAAACTGTCGGACGATGCCACGCGTTCCGAACAAAACCCGGTTCTGTTCCTGGCCCCGGACAACGTGCTGTGGCTGCTGTGGACCGCGCAGGTTTCCGGGAATCAGGACACGGCCATCGTGCGCTATCGCCAGTCCCGGGATCTGGGTAAAACCTGGGGAGATATCGCGACCCTGCTCGATAAACCGGGCACGTTTATCCGCCAGCCGATTGTCGTGCTGGACAACGGCAGCTGGCTGCTGCCGGTGTTTTACTGCCGCACGCGGCCGGGTGAGAAATGGGTCGGCAATGACGACATCAGCGCGGTAAAAATCTCCGAAGACGGTGGCAAAACGTGGCGCGACGTCGAGGTGCCGGACAGCCTGGGCTGCGTGCATATGAACATCACTCCGCTTCTCAACGGCACGCTGGTCGCCCTGTTCCGCAGCCGCTGGGCGGACAATATTTATTACAGCCAATCAACCGATAACGGTGAAAGCTGGTCCGTACCGGAGCCCACGGAGCTACCCAATAACAACTCGTCTATCCAGGTGACCACGCTTGCGAGCGGTGAGCTGGCGCTGGTGTTTAACCCCATGAGCGCCGCCGGCGCGCGGGAACGTCGGGCCTCACTATACGATGAAATCGACGATGGCGACGGACGCAAAGAGCCGGTTGTCACCCACGGTCGGGCTGCCTTCTGGGGTGCACCGCGCGCGCCGATGACCGTCGCCATTTCGCCGGACGGTGGTCAAAGCTGGCCGTGGCAACGTCATCTGGACGAGGGGGATGGCTACTGCATGACCAACAACTCTCTGGAAAAGCTTAACCGCGAATTCTCCTATCCCAGCATCAAGCAGGGTCCTGAAGGGGATCTGCATATCGCGTATACGTACTTCCGTCAGGCCATCAAATACGTGCGGGTGACGCCAGAATGGGTCAAGGAGTCAGTATGATTATCGGACATCTCAACGCCCTGCCGCTGGCAGGGCTCCCGCCGGCGCTGTTCGCCCTGCTTTCGCGCCCAGACTGCACGCTTGAGGCGCTCAGCGAACGCAATGACGGGCGCTGGCAGCCAGACGATGCGCCATGGTTTTGTCACGTCGGCCCGGCGAAAACCCAGCCGCGCGCCGAGCGGCACACGGAGTATCATCATCAGTGGGCGGATATCCAAATCGTGTTAGCCGGTGAAGAATACATATACGCTGGCGCGCTTCCCGCAGGCAGGCCGGGTGACGAAGAGCGTAAGCCGGATCTCTTTATTGCTTCGTCCGCCGGGCACAGCGTCAGGATCTGCCTGGCCGCGGGCGACTTTGCAGTGTTTTGTCCCGGTGAACCTCACCAGGCGCTGTGCGCCGCAGAGGCACCGATGACCGTGCGCAAAGCGGTGTTTAAAATTCCGCGCGCGATGCTGGAGGTATGACATGCGCCACGCCGTCGTTACCGGAGCCAGCTCCGGAATTGGGGAGGCCATCGTTAAGCGTTTGCTGGCGGAGGACTGGCAGGTCACCGGGCTGAGCCGACGGGCCGTGATGCCGGATACCCCCGGCTTCACCTGCCTTCAGGTTGATATCACCGACCCGGACGCCCTGAGCAGCGCCCTGCACACCATCGCTACGCCCCGGGCGGTGATCCATGCCGCCGGGATGATGGCCGCCGCGCCGCTGGGCCAGCTGGAAAGCCGCGTTAGCGCGTCCCTGTGGCAGCTCCACGTCATGGCCTGTGAGGCGTTGTTTAACCATTTTGCCCCCGCAATGGCCCCGGGAGGACGGCTGGTGGCGATAGGCAGCAGAACCTCCCGCGGGGCAGCAGGACGATCGCAGTACGTTGCCACCAAGGCGGCGATGGTGGGGATGGTCAGAAGCTGGGCGGCGGAGCTGGCTCCGCGCGGGATCACCGCTAACGTGGTCGCGCCGGGCGCCACCCAAACGCCGATGCTTAGCGCGCCCGGGCGGGAAACCTCACCCCCCAAATGTCCGCCAATCGGGCGTTTAATCTCGCCAGAGGAGGTGGCGGGACTGGTGAGTTTCTTGCTTAGCGACGACGCCGCCGCTATCACCGGCCAGGAGATGGTGATATGCGGCGGCGCCTCACTCGGCTAGCGCAGGAAGATGCGCCCTTTCAGATACAGGGTCGCCTGGCCACCAATCAGCACGCGGTCGCCCTTCAGCTCGCAGCGCAGGTCCCCGCCACGGTACGATACCTGGCGGGCGTTCAGAGACGTTTTACCCAGCTTTTCGCTCCAGTACGGGATCAGCATGCTGTGGGCAGACCCGGTGACCGGATCTTCCGGTACCCCTTCCCCCGGGCAGAAGAAGCGGCTGACGAAGTCATACTCCTCTCCCGGCGCCGTCACGCAGACCATTTTATCCAGCGGAAGCATCGCCCCAATATCCGGCGTTAACGCTTCCACCTGCTGCTGGCTCTCCAGCACCACCATGTAATCGCGTCCGACGCGCACCTCTTTCGCCTCTGGGATGCCCAGCGCGCTAAGCAGCACTTCGGGTGGGTTTTCCACGACTTCTGTCGTCCACGCGGGGAAGTTCAGCGTCAGCCAGTCGCCGCTGCGTTTGACGGTCAACTCGCCGACAAAGCGCGTGGTGAAGGTGATTTCGGTATGCGGATAATCAAGGTATTCAAAAATGACGTGTGATGCGGCAAGCGTGGCATGACCGCAGAGGTTAATTTCATCCAGCGTGGTGAACCAGCGCAGCTCAAACCCACCGTCGGTGCGCACGAAAAAGGCGGTTTCAGACTGGTTATGCTGCTGCGCCATTTTGAGCAGCGTCTCGTCAGGCAGCCACTCTTCCAGAGGACATACCGCTGCGGCGTTGCCGCCGAAGGTTTTGTCGCTGAAGGCATCCACCAGATAAAAATCAATTTCCTGCATTGTCTCTTCCTCTCTTGTTATGGCTATTTAGCGCAGAAAAACTGTGCCTTTCAGATAAAGTGTGGCCTGTCCGCCCATCAGCACGCGCGAGCCTTTCAGTTCGCAGCGTATATCGCCGCCTCGCGCTGAAACCTGGCGGGCAAACAGCGTCGTTTTACCCAGCTTCTCGCTCCAGTAGGGGATCAGCATCGTGTGCGCGGAGCCGGTAACCGGGTCTTCCGGCACGGAGACGCCCGGGGAGAAAAAGCGGCTGACAAAATCGTATTCCCCCTCACCGCGCGCCGTAACGCTCACCTTATGCTCGCCAGGCGTCATTGCCGAAAAGCGCGGCGCGAGGGCTTCAACCTGCTGGCGATTGTCCAGAACAATCAGCCAGGCGCGCCCTTTCCGGGCCTCAACGTAGCGGCTGATGCCCAGCGCCGAGAGCATCTCCGGCGGGGGCGTCTCTTCCTGGGTTGGGCATGCCGGGAAGTCCAGCGTCATCCACTCCCCCTCCCGGCTGACCGTCAGGCGACCAGACGCGGTATCGAAGTGGATCCGCGAATCGGGGTAGTCCAGCTCGCTAAACAGGACATGCGCCGCCGCGAGCGTAGCGTGGCCGCAGAGGTTGACTTCGGTAAGCGTGGTAAACCAGCGTAGCTCAATGCCGCCTTTGCTGCAGACGAAAAAGGCCGTCTCTGACTGATTATGCTGCTGCGCCAGTTTCAGCAAGGTCTCGTCGGGTAACCATTCCTTGAGCGGGCAAACGGCGGCCGGATTGCCGCCAAACGAGGTCTCGCTGAACGCATCGACCAGATAAAAATCAATCTCCTGCATTGTCTTACCGCCTGTTTTTATTGTGTTGTTCTTCTATATTCAATGAAAACCGTATTCCCGGCTACCGCTTTCATAAGGTAAATATTGGGATCTGCATCACATAATGGTTGAGTTTTCGCCGTTCAACGTTTTAAGATCGTCTCCTCTTCTTTTCAGCAACGAATCTCCGACATCCCTATGACAACGAACACAGTTTCCCGCAGGGTTGCGTGGCTACGCGTGGTCACGCTGGCCATTGCCGCGTTTATCTTTAACACCACAGAATTTGTTCCGGTTGGGCTGTTGTCTGACATCGCTGAAAGTTTCCAGATGGAAACGGCTCAGGTGGGCATTATGTTAACCATCTACGCCTGGGTGGTGGCGCTGATGTCCTTGCCGTTTATGCTGCTGACCAGCCAGATAGAGCGGCGCAGGCTGCTGATCGGGCTGTTCGTGCTGTTCATCGCCAGCCATGTTTTGTCGTTTATGGCGTGGAATTTTACGGTGCTGGTCATTAGCCGAATCGGCATTGCCTTTGCCCATGCGGTGTTCTGGTCGATCACCGCGTCGCTGGCTATTCGCCTGGCGCCGGCGGGTAAGCGCGCTCAGGCGCTGAGCCTGCTGGCCACCGGTACCGCGCTGGCGATGGTGCTAGGTCTGCCGATTGGCCGCATCGTGGGGCAATACTTCGGCTGGCGTACCACCTTCTTTGCCATCGGCATGGGCGCGCTGATTACGCTGGTCTGCCTGATAAAACTGCTGCCCGCGCTGCCCAGCGAGCATTCTGGCTCGCTGAAAAGCCTGCCGCTGCTGATGCGCCGCCCCGCGCTGCTGAGCATCTACCTACTGACCGCCATCGTGGTGACGGCCCATTACACGGCGTACAGCTACATTGAACCGTTTGTGCAGGTTGTGGCGGGCTTTAGCGCCAGCTTTGCCACCGTTTTACTGTTGATCCTCGGCGGTGCGGGCATCATCGGCAGCGTGCTGTTCGGAAAGCTCGGCAACCGCCATGCCTCCACGCTTGTGAGCAGCGCCATCGGCCTGCTGCTGGCCTGCCTGCTGCTGCTGATGCCCGCCGCGGGCAGCGAGAGCCATCTGGCGATCCTCAGCCTGTTCTGGGGCGTGGCGATCATGGTGATTGGCCTGGGCATGCAGGTGAAAGTGCTGGCTCTGGCGCCGGATGCGACGGACGTGGCGATGTCGCTCTTTTCCGGCATTTTCAATCTGGGCATTGGCGCGGGGGCGCTGGTGGGAAATCAGGTCAGCCTGCACGTCTCAATGTCGGCGATTGGCTACCTGGGCGCCATTCCGGCGCTGGTGGCGCTTGTCTGGTCAGTGCTCATCTTCCGTAAATGGCCGGTGGCGCTGGAGGAACAGGGGCAGCACGGGTGAGGGTTGTTTGTGACGGGTGGCGCAACGCCACCCGGCAATGACTTAATGGTAGGTCTTAATAATTTCCAGCACGCCGTTAATAATAAACTGCACGCCCATACAGACCAGTAAGAAGCCCATCAGACGGGAAATCGCCTCGATACCGCCCTTGCCTACCCAGCGCATGATGGCGCCGGAGCTGCGCAGCGACGCCCACACGATAACCCCGATAATCGCAAAAATCAGCGGCGGCGCAACCGTCAGCACCCAGTCCGGGAAGGTCGCGCTGTCGCGCACCGTCGACGCGGAGCTGATGATCATCGCGATGGTACCCGGCCCCGCCGTGCTCGGCATGGCAATCGGCACAAAGGCGATATTCGCACTCGGTTCGGTTTCCAGCTCTTCGGATTTACTGGCCGCCTCCGGCGACTCATGAGCCTTTTGCGCCGGGAACAGCATGCGGAAACCGATAAAGGCCACGATCAGCCCCCCGGCGATACGCAGGCCAGGGATGGAGATCCCGAAGGTATTCATTACCACCTGGCCGGCGTAATAGGCCACCATCATGATGGCAAACACGTACACCGAGGCCATCAACGACTGATGGTTCCGCTCGGCGCTGTTCATATTCCCTGCCAGCCCGAGGAAGAGCGCCACCGTCGTTAACGGGTTAGCCAACGGCAGCAAGACCACCAGCCCAAGGCTGATTGCTTTAATTAAATCCAACATAGTGCGTTGTTGTCCTTATCCATATTTAACTCAGCAATTATAGGGGGAAAGTGTGTCATTCAGCCACGGGCGCAACGTAAGGATTATTTTCCTTGGGAAAAGATAACTGACAGTTATCTATATGATTTGAAAGACCTCAAAAAAAGTTCATGAAACGTTTTAGCAATTCGTGGCATCGGCCGACTCATTCAGTTGACTTATACTTGCCTGAGCAATAATATCTGCCGTGACTAACTACTTGCCAGGGCAACCATTGTGAAAAGCACCAGTGATATCTTTAACGACGTTGTTCCGCTGGGTCGTCTTATTCATATGGTAAACCAGAAAAAAGATCGCCTGCTCAACGACTATCTGTCACCGCTGGATATCACCGCAACACAGTTCAAAGTGCTGTGTTCCATTCGCTGCGAAGTGTGTATCACACCGGTTGAGCTGAAAAAGGTGCTCTCTGTCGATCTGGGTGCGTTGACCCGCATGCTCGATCGTCTCGTCTGCAAAGGATGGGTAGAACGAAGCCCTAACCCCAATGACAAACGCGGCGTACTGGTGAAGCTGACCAGCGATGGCGCGGCCATGTGCGAGCAATGTCATCAATTAGTAGGACAAACACTGCATCAGGAACTAACAAAAAACTTAACGGCAGATGAAGTGGCAACCCTTGAGCTCTTGCTGAAGAAAATACTGCCGTAAACAGAAAAAGAGGTATGACGATGTCCAGACGCAATACTGACGCTATCACCATTCATAGCATTTTGGACTGGATCGAAGATAACCTGGAATCGCCGCTCTCCCTTGAAAAAGTGTCTGAGCGTTCAGGTTACTCCAAATGGCACCTGCAACGGATGTTCAAAAAAGAGACCGGCCATTCATTAGGACAATACATTCGCAGCCGCAAGCTGACGGAAATTGCCCAGAAACTGAAAGAAAGCAATGAGCCGATCCTTTATCTGGCGGAGCGTTACGGATTTGAATCACAGCAAACCCTGACGCGTACGTTCAAGAACTATTTTGACGTGCCGCCTCATAAGTACCGAATTACCAGCGTGCCGGGCGAATCCCGATACCTGTATCCGTTAAAACACTGTAGTTAATCATCGCCTGTAACAGACGTAACCGAGGAAATCATGAAAGTTACCGCCTCCGCCGCCCTCGCCTTGCTGGTGCTGTTCTCCAGCCAGACCTTCGCGGAGCAAACCCCTCGTGCAACGCAGCAAAATAATCCTGATACGATGATTTTGCCGTCAGCACATGACCAGACGCCTTATGATTTCAACCATATGGGTGCTGGTAGCGACAAATCCGACGAATTAGGCGTGCCTTATTATAATCAGCACGGCCTCTGATTCGTTTTTGCCCCGCTGACGCGGGGCTTTTTTTATGCCTTTCTTACCCGCGTCGCCCGACGCACGCGCAGGCCAAAGATATTAATGTACAACCCGGCCATGATCAGCACAGCGCCCAGCAGCTGCAGCGCGCTCAGCGTTTCATCCAGTAACAGTGCCGCACTGGCAAGCCCCACCACCGGAACCAGAAGGGATAACGGCGCGACGCGCCAGGTTTCATAGCGGCCCAGCAGCGACCCCCAGATCCCGTAGCCCACGATGGTGGCGACAAAGGCCAGATAGACCAGCGAAAGGATGGTGGTCAGATCGATCTCGACCAGGCTGTTGAGCATGACCTGCGGGCCATCCAGAATCCACGCCGCAACCATAAACGGTAAGACGGGGATCAGGGCGCTCCACACTACCAGCGACATCACCTGCGGGCGCGCCTCGTGCTGCATAATCAGCTTGTTGAAAATGTTACCGCAGGCCCAGCTCAGCCCCGCCGCCAGCGTCAGCATAAAGCCCAGCAGCGCCACGTGTTGTCCATTCAGGCTGGCCTCTATCAGCACCAGGACGCCAAACACCGCCAGCGTAATTCCCGCCAGCTGTTTACCCTGCAGGCGTTCGCCAAACACAAACGCGCCGAGAATAATGGTAAAGAATGCCTGCGCCTGCAAGACCAGCGAGGCGAGACCGGCCGGCATACCAAACTTAATCGCGCAGAAGAGAAAAGCGAACTGGCCAAAGCTGATGGTCAAGCCGTAGCCCAGCAGCAGTTTTAAGGAAATTTTGGGACGGGCGACGAAGAAGATGGCTGGGAACGCAACCAGCATAAAACGCAAACCGGCCAGCATGAGCGGAGGCATGTTGTGCAGCCCCAGCTTGATGACCACAAAATTGAGTCCCCATACTACGACCACCAGCAACGCCAGCAGCCCGTCTTTACGCGTCATACCCTGCCCCTGAATTATTAATAATTTGTTAACACTTCAAGGTAACAGAAAAAAGTACGCCAGGAGAAGATCATTAATTCTGGCAGTCAGGCGAAGCACTTACGGATAAATTGGGCGCTATACAAGCCCCTTATGTCGTGATACTCCTTTTAGAACACAACATAAAAAAGCATAAGCATTTGTCGGGCAGGAATATGAAACCATCTCTCAGGCGCTCAACCGCGGCGCTGCTGGCATCGTCATTGTTATTAACCATCGGTCGGGGGGCAACGCTGCCGTTTATGACCATTTATCTCACGCGCGTCTACAGCATGAGCGTCGAGAATATCGGTTATGCCCTGACGATTGCGTTGACCATTGGCGTGGTATTCAGCCTGGGGTTTGGCATTCTGGCCGACAAATTCGATAAAAAACGCTACATGCTGATCGCCATCGTGGCCTTTATCGCTGGATTTGTGGCGATCCCGCTGGTGGGGAACGTCACGCTGGTGGTGCTGTTCTTTGCGCTGATCAACTGCGCCTATTCCGTCTTTTCGACGGTGCTCAAAGCCTGGTTCTCCGACGTGCTGACCTCCAGCGAAAAAGCGCGCGTTTTTTCGCTGAACTACAGCTTCCTGAATATTGGCTGGACGATCGGACCGCCGATTGGCACCCTGCTGGTGATGTACAGCCTGCAGCTGCCGTTCTGGCTGGCGGCCTTCTGCGCCGCCCTGCCGCTGGGGTTTATCCATTTCTTTGTGCAAAAAAGCGTGGCGTTGGATACCGCCGAGGAGAAGATGCCCTGGCAGCCGTCGGTATTGCTGAAGGACCGCGCGCTGTTCTGGTACACGCTCTCTGGCCTGCTCGCGTCATACGTCGGCGGCTCGTTCGCCACCTGCATTTCGCAGTATGTCCTGGCCGCGCATGCGGACAGTAATTTCGCCGAAAAGGTGGTCGCCGTGGTGCTGCCCGTTAACGCCGCCGTGGTGGTGACGCTGCAGTATGCGCTGGGCCGCAAAATCTCAGCCCGCAATATTCGCCCGCTGATGACCGCAGCCACCCTGTTCTTCATCGTGGGGCTGGCCGGCTTTATGCTCTCCGGTGAAAACCTGGTTTACTGGGGCATCGCTGCCGCCATCTTTACGCTGGGCGAGATTATCTATGCACCGGGTGAATACATGCTGATCGACAACATCGCCCCGCCGGGGATGAAAGCCAGCTACTTCTCCGCCCAGGCGCTGGGCTGGCTCGGTGCGGCGGCAAACCCGATGATTACCGGTATTATCCTGACCAACCTGCCGCACTGGTCGCTGTTCGTGATTATGATGGCCGCCATTGTGGTCGCATGGCTGATGATTTTACGCGGGATGAGCGTGAAGGCGTGGTGCGAAACGCCCAACGTGGCGTAGCGCCTGTAGGCCGGGTAAGGCGTAGCCGCCCCCCCGGCAACAGCAACAGCCTAGTGGTGCAGCATCTCCTCCACCACCTGCTCCTTATACATCTCGTTCGGATAATAGGTCGGCCAGTTATCCATCTCCTTCAGCAGCGCCTCGTGGGAGGTGTTGCCCATAAAGATGTGGAAATGCGAAGAGGCCTTCGGCGCGATGGTGTGGTCGCTGAACTGAACAAACTTCGGTGCCTTGCTGCCGGCATCCTTACACTCAAACAGATAGCGAACGCCCTTTTTCCCCGATGCGTAGGTCAAAATTTTGTAGCCGCTGTAATCATAGCGACAGCTGCTGACCGCGTTGCCTTTATGGAATTCCATCACGTTGTTTTCGATGCCGATGGCATCCACATCCGTCGCATACCCCGTTCGGTAGTACGCTTTGACCTGGTCGAAGGATTTGCTTTTATCCTTCCGGGCCTTTTGTTTAAAGACCGGATCCAGCGAGCCGTCGAGCAGGAAGGGATAGACGGACTGCCAGGTGCCGTCCCAGTCCGACAGCTGTCTGTCCTTAACGTCTTTGTCCTCAAAGACGCCATTCGCCGCCTTTTGTTCCGCTTCGCTCATCGCGTGTCCGTGTGAATGGGCAAACAGCTGGCCGCTGACCAGCATCGCCCCCAGAGTCATGGCAAATTTCCCAATATGTGCAGCCAAAATAACGCCCTCATTCCGTTTTATAAGAATGCAGATGTTATAATATAACATTTCAAATCGCAACCAGCCCGCGAACGCCCTCCTGCTCCATGTTTTCTCCCCGCCCGCGCTGGATAATGGTGCCGCGCGACATCAGCAGGTAGCTGTCGGCAAGCTCGGCAGCAAAGTCGTAAAACTGCTCGACCAGCAGGATCGCCATATCCCCCCGGTTCGCCAGGGTGCGGATCACCTGGCCTATCTCCTTAATCACCGAAGGCTGTATGCCTTCCGTGGGCTCATCGAGGATCAGCAGCTGCGGGCGGCTCGCCAGCGCGCGGCCAATCGCCAGCTGCTGCTGTTGCCCACCGGAGAGATCGCCCCCGCGACGGTGCCTCATCTCTTTGAGCACCGGGAACAGCTGCCAGATTTCGTCCGGCACATGCTTCGCGTCGCGGGCAGAAAAGCGCGACAGCCCCAGCAGAAGGTTCTCCTCCACGGTCAGACGCGGGAAAATCTCCCGTCCCTGCGGGACGTACGCGACGCCAGAGTGCACCCGCTGGTGCGGCTTGCTGTGGGTGATCTTTTTCCCCTGCCAGATCACCTCCCCGGTTTTCGCCGGGATCAGCCCCATCAGACACTTAAGCAGCGTGGTTTTTCCTACGCCGTTGCGCCCCAGCAGGCAGGTGACTTCGCCGGTAACGGCCTCAAAGCTCACGCCGCGCAGGATATGGCTTCCGCCGTAATACTGATTCAGTTCGTTGACCTGTAGCATCACCTCTCCTTAACGTCCCAGATAGACCTCAATCACCTGCTCGTTGGCCTGCACCTCGCGAAGCGAACCTTCCGCCAGCACGCGCCCCTGATGCAGCACCGTCACGCGATCGGCGATGGTTTCCACAAAGCCCATGTCATGCTCCACCACCATCAGGGAGTGTTTCCCCGCCAGCGTTTTAAACAGCTCTGCGGTGTATTCCGTTTCCGCATCGGTCATCCCGGCGGCGGGCTCATCCAGCAGCAGCAGGTGCGGGTCCTGCACCAGCAGCATACCAATCTCCAGGAACTGCTTTTGCCCGTGCGAAAGCAGCCCGGCGCGGCGGTCCCGCTCGCTGCTCAGGCGAAGCAAAACCAGCATCTCATCGATGCGGTCGCGCTGTTCACCGCTGAGCGTTGCCCTCAGGCTTGCCCAGACGGATTTATCGGTTTTCATCGCGATTTCCAGGTTTTCCCACACCGTCAGCGCTTCAAAGACCGTGGGTTTCTGGAATTTACGCCCAATCCCCTGGCGGGCGATGGCCGCAGGCTCCAGCCCGGTCAGATCGACGGACTGATCGTAAATGGCCCGCCCGCTTTTTGGCCGCGTCTTGCCGGTGATCACGTCCATCAGCGTGGTTTTACCTGCCCCGTTGGGCCCAATCACGCAGCGCAGCTCGCCCACGCCGATATTCAGCGTGAGATCGGTCAGGGCCTGAAATCCATCAAAATTCACGTTAATGGTTTCAAGCTGAAGCACCGGATCGGTCTGCTCGCGATAGCGGTCGCCGGGCAGCTGGCGGGTGAATAACCCTTCGGCTGGCTGCATTATTTCTCTCCCTTACGAAACAGGCCGTAGACGCCGCGCGGTAAAAACAGCGTGACGGCGATAAAAATCAGTCCCAGAAACAGCTGCCAGTATTCCGGCATCGCGACGGTGAAGAAGCTCTTCGCCCCGTTGACCAGCGCGGCGCCAATTACCGGTCCCACCAGCGTGCCGCGCCCGCCCAGCGCCACCCAGATGGCGGCTTCGATCGAGTTCGTCGGCGACATTTCGCCAGGGTTGATAATGCCCACCTGCGGAACATACAGCGCGCCGGCCAGGCCGCACAGCACCGCAGAGAGCGTCCACACCAGCAGCTTGAACCCGCGCGGATCGTACCCGCAAAAGGTCAGGCGGTTTTCGGCGTCGCGAACGGCGGTCAGAATGCGGCCAAACTTGCTCTTTGCCAGCGCAAACCCGGTGCCCAGCGCCACGAGCAGCAACAGCACGGTCGCCAGAAACAGCGCGACGCGCGTGGTGGTTTCCGTCACCGAAAACCCAAGCAGCGTGGTGAAGCCGGTAAAGCCGTTATTGCCGCCAAAGCCGGTTTCGTTGCGAAAGAACAGCAGCATCCCGGCATAGGTCAGCGCCTGGGTCATAATCGAGAAATAGACCCCTTTGATCTTCGAGCGGAAGGCAAACCAGCCAAACACCAGCGCCAGCAGTCCGGGGACCAGTACAATCAGCGCCAGCGCCCAGGCAAAATGCTGGGTGCCCCACCAGAACCACGGCAGCTCGCTCCAGGAGAGAAACGACATAAACGCGGGCAGACCGTCGCCGGAGGCCTGGCGCATCAGGTACATGCCCATCGCGTAGCCGCCCAGGGCGAAGAAAATGCCATGCCCCAGGGACAGCATGCCGGCATAGCCCCACACCAGATCCAGCGCCACCGCCACGATGGCGTAGCAGAGGATCTTACCGAGAAGCGTCAGCATCCAGGTCGATAGCGCCAGCGGATGCGTCGCGGGCAGTAAGGCGAAAAACGGCAATATCAGCAGGCACACCACCAGCAGGCTGCCGGCAATCTGCGTTGTGCGCGGCGCTTTACGCGCCAGCGTTAAGGTCAGCGGCTGGCTCATCAGTCAATAATCCTCCCTTTCAGCGCAAACAGCCCCTGAGGGCGTTTCTGAATAAACAGCACGATCGCCACCAGAATCAGGATTTTCCCCAGCACGGCCCCCATCTGCGGTTCAAGAATTTTGTTAAAGATCCCCAGGCCAAACGCCGCGGCGACGCTGCCTGCCAGCTGGCCAACCCCGCCAAGAACGACTACAAGGAACGAGTCGATGATGTACCCCTGGCCCAGCTCCGGCCCGACGTTACCGAGCTGGGAAAGCGCCACGCCGCCCAGGCCCGCAATGCCGGAGCCAAGCCCGAAGGCCAGCATATCGACCCGGCCCGTCGGTACCCCGCAGCAGGCGGCCATGCTGCGGTTTTGCGTTACCGCGCGCACGTTCAGGCCGAGACGGGTTTTGTTCAGAATGAGCCAGGTAAAGAACAGCACCAGCAGCACGAAACCCAGCACCACGATGCGGTTCCACGGCAGGGTCAGGTTGGCAAAAACCTGCACCCCGCCGGAAAGCCAGGCCGGGTTCGCCACCTCCAGGTTCTGGGCGCCAAAGGTCATGCGCACCAGCTGGATAAGCATCAGGCTGATCCCCCACGTTGCCAGCAGCGTTTCCAGCGGACGGCCATACAGATGGCGAATCACGGTGCGCTCCAGCACCATCCCGATGCCCGCCGTCAGGCAGAATGCGACCGGCAGCGCGATAACGGGATAGAGCCACAGCCACTGGGGAGCAAGCCCGGCCATCGCCTGCTGCACCATCCACGTGGCATACGCGCCCAGCATCAGCATCTCGCCGTGCGCCATGTTAATCACGCCCAGCAGGCCGTAGGTGATGGCGAGCCCCAGGGCCGCCAGCAGCAGCACCGATCCCAGCGACAGCCCCATAAACGCCTGGCCCAGCAGGTCGCCCCACATCAGCCGATGCTGGATCTGGCTAAGGCTCTCCTGCGCGGCGGCGCGAACCCCGGCGTCAGGCTCGGTTTGTTCCTGAGTAAACGGGGTAAGCCTGGACTCCACGTCCGGATCGTCGGACTGCCCCAGCCGTTCGACCGCTTTGCGGCGCACCTCTGCCTGCGGGCTGGCCAGCTGAAGATTCGCCACCGCCAGCAGCAGCGCCTGACGCGCCACCGCGTCCGTTTCATCCTTTAGCCGCGTTTCAAGAAATGCCATCATCCCGGGCTGGGCATCCCGCTGGAGCAGGCGCGCCGCCGCGCGCCTTTCGGTGACCCTGTCACTGACGAGCTGATGGGTGGCGATGGCCGTTGCGGTAAGTACCCGCAGCCGGTTAGTCAGGCGAACGGCTTTGATTGGCCCCGCTGCAGCCTGGCGTTCACCGAGCGGGATGACTTCGCCATTACGCTGTGCAAAGGCGTGCTTCTGCGGGTCGACGTAGAGGTTCTCCTTTTGCAGCGCCTGGAGCAGCGGCAACCTTGCCGCATCCGGCGACGCGGCCCACTGCGTCAGCAGTTCTGCCTGCTGGCTGCGGCTGGCGGCAACAAAACGATCGGCGTCCGATGCCTGCACCATCCCTGGCAGCAGTCCGGTAAGCCATACAAGCGCGACAAGCGTGCGTATGAGGTTCATGGCTTTCTCCCTGCGGTAATGGCTTAGTTGCTGGCGGTTTTCATCGGCTGGTCGGGCTTTTTATCATTCCCGGCAATGAACGGGCTCCACGGCTGGGCGCGTACCGGCTGTTCCGTCTGCCACACCACGTTAAACTGCCCGTTGCCTTCGATTTCGCCAATCATGACCGGCTTGTGCAGGTGGTGGTTGGTGGCATCCATGGTGAGCGTAAAGCCAGACGGTGCCTTAAAGGACTGCCCGGCCATCGCCGCGCGCACTTTATCGACGTCAGTGGTGCCCGCTTTTTCCACCGCCTGGGCCCACATATGGATACCCACGTAGGTCGCTTCCATCGGATCGTTGGTCACCACGGTGTCGGCGTTCGGCAGCTTATGCGCTTTGGCATAGGCTTTATAGTCCGCCACGAAGGCCTGGTTAGTCGGGTTATCGACGGACTCAAAGTAGTTCCACGCGGCAAGGTTGCCGACCAGCGGTTTGGTGTCGATCCCGCGCAGCTCTTCTTCACCCACGGAGAACGCAACCACCGGCACGTCCGTCGCCTTCAGCCCCTGGTTAGCCAGCTCTTTGTAGAACGGCACGTTGGAATCGCCGTTGATGGTCGAGACCACGGCGGTTTTACCACCGGCGGAGAATTTCTTGATGTTGGCGACGATGGTCTGGTAGTCGCTATGGCCAAACGGGGTATAAACCTCTTCGATGTCCTTATCCTCAACGCCTTTTGAGTGCAGGAAGGCGCGCAGGATCTTGTTGGTGGTGCGCGGGTAGACGTAGTCCGTGCCCAGCAGGAAGAAGCGCTTCGCCGCGCCGCCGTCTTCGCTCATCAGGTATTCCACCGCCGGGATGGCCTGCTGGTTCGGCGCCGCGCCGGTGTAGAAGACATTTGGCGACATCTCCTCGCCTTCATATTGCACCGGGTAGAACAGCAGACCGTTCAGCTCTTCGAAGACAGGCAGGACGGATTTTCGTGACACCGACGTCCAGCAGCCGAACACCACCGCCACTTTGTCCTGGCTTAACAGCTGGCGCGCCTTCTCGGCAAACAGCGGCCAGTTTGAGGCCGGGTCAACCACCACCGGCTCCAGCTTCTTGCCCAGCACGCCGCCTTTCGCGTTGATCTCGTCGATCGTCATCAGGGCAACGTCTTTCAGCGGGGTTTCGGAGATCGCCATGGTGCCGGAAAGAGAGTGCATGATCCCCACTTTGATGGTGTCGGCCGCCTGCACGCCGAAACTCATTCCCATAGCAACAACAGAGGCAGACAACGCGAAGGCTTTTAATAAAGTACGACGGTGCATATTTTCACTCCTGAAAAAGAACGCTGTGCGAAGACGTCCGTTACGGCGTGGACGCGGAAAAAAATGTCTCAGCGATGCAGGAGCAAAAAGGATGCCAGAATGGAGAAAGCGCTATTTCAGGACGTGGAACATGGGATGTAAAGAGAACGACTCAGAATGGCACAGCGCTGCACTTTTATAATGCAGCGCCGGGAAAGCGTGATTACCAGACTTCGCTGGCGATCTGCGTCACCAGACGGACTTTGTCCCACTGCTGGGTTTCGCTCAGGCTGTTGCCCTCTTCGGTAGAGGCAAAGCCGCACTGCGGGCTGAGGCAAATTTGCTCTTTCGCCACGTATTTCGCCGCCTCCTCCAGACGCGCCTTCACGCCTTCAGGATTTTCCAGCTCGCCGTTTTTAGTGGTGATAAGACCCAGCACCACCTGCTGCTTGCCCGGGCGAACAAAGCGCAGCGGCGCGAAATCCCCGCTGCGGTCGTTATCATATTCGAGGAAGAACGCGTCAACGTTGACCGTGCCAAACAGCACTTCCGCCACCGGCTCATAGCCGCCTTCGGAAATCCAGGTTGAGCGGAAGTTACCGCGGCAGACGTGCAGCCCGATGGTCAGATCGTCCGGCTTGCCCTCCAGGGCCTTGTTCAGCACGCGGGCATAGATGCGCGCCAGCTCGTCGGCATCATCACCGCGCTCGCGGATCTGGCGGCGCTGATCGTCCGAACAGAGGTAGGCCCAAACGGTATCATCCAGCTGCAGGTAGCGACAGCCCGCCTCGTAGAAGGCCCGGATGGCGTCGCGCCAGGTGGTCGCCAGATCGTCGAAATAGACGTCCAGGTCCGGATACACGCTTGCATCGATGTCTTTGCGACCGCCGCGGAAATGCAGCACGCTCGGGCTGGGAATGGTCATTTTCGGCAGGGCTTCACCGCTGATGCTTTTCAGATAGCGAAAGTCTTCCAGCATCGGATGCTCGCCAAAGCCCAGCTTGCCGGTCACGCGCACGCCGTGGGCTTTGGTTTGCACCCCGTTGAACTGAATGCCCTGCTGTGAATCGTAACGCTCAACGCCCTGCAGACCGTCGAAGAAGTCGAAGTGCCACCAGGCGCGGCGGAACTCGCCGTCGGTGACCACGTTAAGGCCGCACGCGCACTGCTGCTCAACGACGTGGCGGATAGCGTCATCCTCAACCGCACGAAGCTGTCCGGCGTCAATTTCGCCGCTGGCAAACTTCTGGCGAGCCTGTTTGATCGCATCCGGGCGTAAAAAACTGCCGACTACATCGGCGCGGAACGGGGCGTGGTGTCGTTGCATGGAAATCTCCTCAGCCTGCTGGCGATAATTGCCGACAGTGATAATTCATCATTTGAAGTTTAGACTTCTGGATGTCTAAATGTCCAAAAAAGATGTCATACCTCTCCTGTTCCGGCAAACGAGAAAATTTCACGGGTGTTGAAAAAAATTCATGTTCACAGGGCGGCGGCGGTTTCGCTGCTGGCAAAGGCGAACTTTTCATCTTCCCAGCCGGTGATGCCCCCGAGCATGATTTTAACCGGCAGGCCAAGACGCGCCAGCTTCAGCGCGGCCCTGTCCGCGCCGTTACAGTGTGGCCCCGCGCAGTAAACGACGAACAGCGTGCCTTCAGGCCACTGGGCCATGCGCTCCGCGGTAATCTGGCTCCGCGGCAGATGTAACGCGCCAGGCACGTGACGGCGGGCAAACTGCTCCGGGCTCCCCACCACGTGCAGCAGCACGAAGTCCTGCTCCTGGTTGACGATGGCGTGATGCACGTCCGCGCAGTCGGTCTCGACGCTCAGGCGACGCAGAAAATGGGTGACGGCCTCCTGCGGCTCGGCAGCCGGAAATTCAGTAACATAGCTCATGATTCTTCCTCATCTTTGGCGTTTGTGATAACACTACTCTATCCACAAATTCAGCTCGTGAATGCGCTCGCGTATGCCAGAAAACAGCAAAAAGATGACAAACTTAAGACAAACTCCCCGCCCGAAGGTGGTCGTGCTGGCATATGACGGCCTGTGCACCTTTGAGTTTGGCGTGGCGGTGGAGATCTTCGGCCTGCCGCGTCCCGAGCTGGGGGACCAGTGGTATCGTTTTGCGGTGGCGGGCGTGGATAGCGGTGAACTTCGGGCAACGGGCGGGATCCGCATCATTACCGACGGCGATATCTCCCTGCTTGATTCTGCCGACCTGATCGTCGTGCCGGGCTGGCGCGGTCTGGATGCACCGGTTCCGGACGCGCTCTGCAGCGCCTTACGTCAGGCCAGCGCGCGGGGCTGTCAGCTGCTCTCCATCTGTTCGGGCGTGTTTGTCCTGGCCGCCTCGGGGCTGCTGAACGGTCGCAAAGCCACGACGCACTGGCGCTACGTTGACGCGCTTAAGACCCGCTACCCGGACATCGACGTGGTCGAGGATGTGCTCTACCAGGACGAAGGTAATATACTGACCTCCGCAGGCAGTGCGGCGGGGATCGACCTCTGTCTGCACGTCGTGCGCCGGGACTATGGAATGGAAACCGCCAACAGCGTGGCGCGTCGGCTGGTCATTCCCCCGCACAGGGACGGTTCGCAGCCGCAGCAGCTTAGCCGCCCGGTGGCGCAGCTGCGGGAAAGCCAGCGTCTGGGCCAGCTGTTTGATTTTTTGCATACGCATCTTGTCGAGCCGCACAGCGTCGACTCGCTGGCGCGTCGGGTAGGCATGAGCCAGCGCACCTTTCTGCGGCGCTTCGAGGCGGCAACGGGAACGACGCCCGCGCGCTGGCTACTCAATGAACGCCTGCTGCGGGCCAAAGATTACCTGGAAAGCAGCCGTTTAAGCATCGACAGCATCGCTGAGCAGACCGGGTTTGGGCAGGCATCGACGCTGCGCCATCATTTCCGCCAGCAGTTCGCGCTTTCTCCGGCCCAGTATCGCAAACAATTTTCACGTCCCGACGCTGCCCGCTGAGGGAGCAGTCTGGATATTGACACGTTGATGACGCAGGAATACGGAGCACCCGATGGTCACCACACACGTTTTTATCGCGGTCAGCCTTGATGGCTACATCGCCCGGGAGAATGACGACATCGACTGGCTGCTGCAGCGCGATGACCCGACAGAAGATCATGGCTATGCGGCGTTCATCGCCGACAAAGAGTGGATTGTGATGGGCCGGGGGAGCTATGAGACGGTGTTGACCTTTGACGCATGGCCTTATGACCGCCCCGTGCTGGTACTCTCCCGACAGCTGGCCGATACGCCCGTGCCGGCGGCGCTGAAGGGCAAAGTACAGTTTTCAGGACGCACGCCAAAGGAGGCTCTCGACGATCTCGCCGCGCAAAACGTCCATCGCGTCTATCTCGATGGCGGCCGGGTGATACAATCGTTCCTGCGCGAAGGGCTGGTTGCCGATATGGTTATCACCACCGTTCCTGTCCTGCTCGGGTCGGGAAAACCGCTGTTCGGCGCCCTTCCCCGGGATATCGATTTAACGCTGGTATCAAGCCGCAGCTTCCCTTCGGGCCTGGTGCAGTCGCACTATCGGGTAACGCCATAAAGCCACGCCGGCGCCGATTCGGGCAAAAAAAAACCGCCATTAACTGGCGGTAAATGCTTGCATGGATAGATTTGTATTTTGGTCTCTACGTCCCGACACTCCATGGCCGGGCTGCGGATCCCTTACAACCTAACACTCTTCATCTTAACGAACCCTAAACAGCGCTATTAACCTGCCTGGGTATTGATTTGCAAATAACGCATCAGGCCCTGCTCCGCACTCTCTCTGGCATCATCATTGATGGCCTCAAGATAAAACGAGCGCGAAACGCCATACGGTGCTTTTTCAGACGGATAAACGGCAAACTGGAATGTTTTTCCGCGCGCTTTGTGGGTGCAGCCTAATTCCCAGCGTTCGTCATTAATTTTGGTGCTATTACAGTCAACGTGACCGTAATCGCTGGTTAAATAAGACCCTACGCGAGCTTCAGCAGAGTGAATATATTCCGGTTCATCATCGTTGATATAGCGAAACCCGGCGGTTGCCCCAACGGCGACCACGAGAAGCGCAAGCATCATTATTTTTTTCATTTTATAGACTCATTCCTTAGCCAGAGGATTCTTATTATATAGGATTATTCTCTAAAGCTAATGTCCAATTTTGTACCAGAAATGGCGGTTAATCGTCAGCAAATTAATTTTAAGAATAATCTCACCCCGGCGTAAATTCGACAAAACCTGACAATCCTTTTGCGTTAATTTGAATTTTCGAATAATAACACAATGGAATTATTGGCATGATGGCTCCGCGTTCTCCTTCTGCGGTGAAACCATGATAAAAAAAGGGTTATCTTTCGTCATGCTTGTCTGCGCGCTGTTTTCAGGCCAGATTATGGTTGGACACAAAGGGCATGAATATATATGGGTAAAAAATGTGGAGCATCAGCTGCGTCATGAGGCCGACAGCGATGAGTTGCGAAGCGAGGCGGAAGAGTCGGCGGAGGGTTTGCGCGACCACCATCTGTGGCAGAAGTCGCGCAAACCGGACACGCACGTTCGGTAATTAGCTCCCCTTGCGCTTCGGCAGGGTTTTCATCAGATCGTCAGGGCTGACGGACGCCACAATGCTGCCGGGCTGCGGCATTTTGAAGATGTGGTTTTTCATTTTGCCAATCACGTGCATTTCGCAAGGACGGCAGTCAAATTTAAGGGTAAGGACTTCGTCCCCATTCACCAGCTGCATCGGGGTAGCCTTCCAGCTTTTGATATTTCCTTTCGCCTGCTTCGGACACAGGTTAAACGCAAAGCGGAGGCAATGCTTGGTGATCATCACCGGCACGTCGCCCTTCTCTTCGTGCGCTTCATAGGCCGCATCGATCAGCTGCACGCCGTGGCGATGATAGAATTCACGGGCTTTATGGTTGTAGACGTTGGCGAGGAAGGACAAATGCGTATCCGGGTAAACGGGCGCCGGAACGGCTTCGGCTTTACGGCTGCCGCGCGGATACTGCGCCAGGCGTGCGGCATCGAGCATCTCTGCCGTTTCGCGACGGAACTGGTTAAGCAGGCTGTTCGGCACGAACAGCGCATCCGGCAGATTCACGTCGATAGCGCGCGCATAGTAAATCGTCTGACCCAGCTTCGCCACGCCGTCCTTCAGGCTGTTAAGCGCTTTTTCCGCGTTGTTTGCCACCTCGAACAGGCCGTCAAGGGTATGCGTCACGCTGATCCCGTCTTCACAGGTCATGGTCAGAATAAGCTGCTCTTCCCAGCCGCCCAGCTCGATGTCTACCGCGATGCGGCGTTCGCTGGAGGTTTTCAGCAGCGCCTGCTGCCAGTTATGGTCGAGGTTACGATTAAGCGCCGCGTTCGGCCGCGCTTTATAGAGATCGGCCGGCATTTCGTTCGGCCACACGCGGTAGCGATTCTCACCGGTTTTTTCGACAGTATTGGCGCGGAAGCCCACCACTTCACGCTTGATCATCACGTTAAGGCCGTCGCCGTTTGCCAGCGGCTCCGTCACTTCAACGTCAAGGTGATCTTTCGCCACCTTCAGCACTTCGCCGACCGGTAAACCGATAAACTTCGGTGAATCAAACGCGCCGATATCCCCTTTACGGGCATTCACAAAATAGTCCGTACTGCCGCGGTGGAACGTTTTGTCTGTTGACGGAATAAAGAAATGCTCGGTCCGACCGGCCGACGCGCGCGCCAGGTCGCCGCGGTCTTCAATAATGGCGTCCAGCATCTGGCGATAGTGTGCGGTGATGTTCTTCACGTAGCTCATATCTTTGTAGCGCCCTTCAATCTTGAAGGAGCGCACGCCTGCGTCAATCAGCGCGCCCAGGTTAGCGGTCTGATCGTTATCCTTCATGGAGAGCAGGTGTTTTTCGAACGCCACGACGCGGCCCTGATCGTCTTTCAGGGTGTACGGCAGACGGCAGGCCTGAGAACAGTCGCCGCGGTTGGCACTGCGGCCCGTTTGCGCGTGGGAAATGTTGCACTGGCCGGAGTAGGCGACGCACAGCGCGCCGTGGATGAAGAACTCAATCGTCGCGTCGGTCGCCTGGTGAATATCGCGGATCTGATTCAGGTTAAGCTCGCGCGCCAGAACGATCTGCGAAAAGCCAACGTCGGAGAGAAACTTCGCCTTCTCTACCGTGCGGATATCGCACTGGGTGCTGGCGTGCAGTTCAATGGGGGGAATATCCAGCTCAAGCACGCCCATATCCTGAACAATCAGGGCATCGACGCCGGTCTGGTAGAGATCGGTAATCAGACGTTGCGCAGGCTCCAGCTCATCATCATGCAAAATAGTGTTCAGGGTCACGAACACTTTCGCCCCGAAACGGTGGGCGAACGGCACCAGTTCAGCAATATCGCTCAGGCTGTTGCTGGCGTTATGGCGGGCACCGAAGCCAGGGCCGCCAATGTAGACGGCGTCTGCCCCATGAAGGATCGCTTCACGGGCAATGGCGGCGTCGCGGGCCGGGCTTAATAGTTCAAGATGATGGGATTGCAGGCGCATACTTCGTCGTTATCCGTTATGGTCAAAATGGCGGCTATTGTAGTCAGAAGTATGCGTCAGCGAAACAGTTTTGCGTAGCCTCAGCGGGGATAATGAATCAGGGAGTGAAAATGCACCGTCCGGTCGCTGCTGTTGCGGTAGGCGTGCGGTTTATCGCCGGCAAAACGGACGCCCGAATCGGCGGAAATTGACTGCCATTCGCCGTCAATTTTCATCTCCAGCTCGCCGCTGATAACCACCACGTGTTCGATCACTCCCGCCTCGTGCGGCGTGGATTCGCTTAGGGCACCGGGTGCCAGCGTGATGGAGAAATGATCGAACCGGAGCGTCTCATCCCACGGGAAAAGCGGTTTAACCACCATCGCTTGCTGCTGCGGGTCAAACACCGCCTGGCGGTCCGCCTCCGGCGTGATGAACGTGGAAAACGGGACGTTCAGTCCCGTGGCGATTTTCCACAGCGTCGACACCGTCGGGCTGGATTCATTGCGCTCAATTTGCCCGAGCATGGCTTTGGAAACGCCGGTTTCGTCCGCCAGCTTCGACAAACTCCAGCCGCGCGCCTGACGCAGCGTTTTCAGCGTTGTTGCAAGGTGTAGTGTGATGTCCATGTTCCCTCCTGGTGATGCGTAGCATACCACTTGTACGCTATAGCGCACAGTGTTACCTTAGCGTGGACGTTATAACGCACAACGGAGTTTTCATGCGCCCTTCCTTACATTTTGTTCCCGCCGTACTGGCCGGGTTTGTCGCCGTTCTGGTCGGTTACGCCAGTTCGGCAGCCATCATCTGGCAGGCCGCGGCTGCGGCAGGGGCCAGCGCGCAGCAGATAGCGGGCTGGATGACCGCGCTGGGGATTGGAATGGGCGTCAGCACGCTGGCGCTTTCCTGGTGGTATAAAGCGCCCGTGCTGACCGCCTGGTCAACGCCCGGCGCGGCGCTGCTCGCCACCAGCCTGCACGGCGTGACGCTGGCTGAAACGATCGGCGTATTCATCTTTGCCAATGCGCTCATTTTACTCTGTGGCATGACCGGCTTATTCGCCAGACTGATGAAGCTGATCCCCCATTCTCTGGCCGCCGCCATGCTGGCAGGCGTGCTGCTGCAGTTTGGCCTGCACGCGTTTGCGCACCTGGAGGGACACTTTCTGCTGTGCGGCAGCATGATTGCAGCATGGCTGATAGCAAAAGCGCTGGTCCCGCGCTATGCCATCGTGGTTACGCTGCTGGTGGGCGGTATCGTGGCATGGGCGGGCGGTGACGTTGTCACCAATAAAATTACCCTCTCTCTGGTAATGCCTGAATTTATTGCCCCCGCCTTCAACTTCACCAGCCTGGTGAGCATTGGCGTGCCCTTCTTCCTGGTCACCATGGCTTCGCAAAATGCGCCTGGCTTCGCCACGATGAAAGCCTCCGGTTACCCGCTGGCGGTTTCGCCGCTCATTATTGTTACCGGTGGGCTGGCGCTGCTGTTTTCGCCCTTTGGCGTCTTTTCCATCTGCATTGCGGCGATCACCGCCGCCATTTGTCAAAGCCCGGACGCGCACCCGGATCCCGCAAAGCGCTGGCTGGCGGCCATCGCTGCCGGAGGGTTCTATCTGCTGGCGGGGATTTTCGGCGGCTCTATTACCGGGCTGATGGCCGCCCTGCCGCTCAGCTGGATCCAGACGCTGGCCGGCCTGGCGCTGCTGGGAACCATCAGCGGGAGTTTATATCAGGCGCTAAATCACGAAGCGGAGCGCGACGCGGCTATCGTCACGTTTCTGATGACCGCAAGCGGCGTCACGATCCTGGGGATTGGATCGGCATTCTGGGGGCTGGTGCTGGGCGGGGTGTGCTATGCCCTGTTTTCACGCGCTCGCCGCGCGTAGCTGCGACGGCGTCATGCCCGTCACGCTGCGAAAGCGGTTGCTGAAGTGGCTGGCGGAGTTAAACCCGCAGGCCAGCGCGATGTCCGTCAGCGGCGTTGAGGTGTGCTGCACCAGGGCTTTCGCTTTTTCCATTCTCCTTTGCATCACGTACTGATGCGGCGCCAGCCCCGTCGACTGGCGGAACATGCGGGCAAAATGGTATTCGCTGAGGGCGGCCTGGGCCGCCAGTTCAGCCAGCGTCAGGGGCTGGCCCAGGTTCTCTTCGATAAACGCCAGCACGTTACGCAGAACAAACGGCGATAGCCCGCCGGTGACGACCGGCAGCTTCCACTGCACGTTTGAGTAGTTTTGCAGCAGATGGGTCAGGAGCAGCGTAGAGGCCGTGCTCAGGGTGAGCTGGTTGGCGTGCTGCTGCCAGTCACAGCCAAGCAAAAACTGGCGATACAGCGCGGTGATCTTCGGATCGCTGCCAAAAATACGTTCGTCCAGGGTCAGCGAAAGCGGCCGCTTGTCCCAGATTTTTTCGCCCACGTCGCGCAGGTGTTCATCGGTACAGTAGAGATGCACGAACGAGAGATCGTCCCGGATATCCCACGTTGATTCACTCTCTTTGGGCATCAAACAGAAACGGTCCGGTCCCCCGCCGTTTTTCCAGCCGCCCGGCGTTTTTTGGTAGCTTTCGTAACCGTCCGCCACGTACAAGCTCAGGGTGTGATGGTTACTTTTTACCGTTATCGTATCGTGCTTGTTGTACCACGCTGCCAGCTGAATACCCGAATTCAGCGAGACGGTTTCCCGCAGGACTGCATTCTGTTGGCAAAGCGTTTCAAAGGTATCGTAAGCGTGAGACATAACCGTTAGCGCGTGATGGACTGGAATGTCAGTCTAAGAAGAGTTGTCTTCCGTTGCCAGTCCCCGGGAAAGAAAAAAGCGCAAGATTTTGCAAGTCCACCGCAAGCGGGTGCAAGCCCTTTATAAAAGGCAGCGCCATACTGCGGGCTTCGGTGGTTTGAGAAGAGAACAATATGAACGCATTACTATACGGACTGGTGGTCATTATCTGGGGAACCACCTGGATTGCCATTTTCCTGCAGCAGGGCCCCGTGGCGGCGCCCGTCTCTATTTTCTGGCGCTTCGCCGTCGCCAGCCTGACGATGATGGTGGTATTACTCGCCCTGCGCCGCCTGCGCACGCTGGCGCTGCGGGATCACCTTTTTTGCATGCTCCAGGGATGCTGCGTTTTCTGCTTTAACTTCTGGTGTTTTTACACCGCAGCCTCGCACATCAACACCGGGCTGGAATCGGTGATCTTCTCCATGGCCGTGCTCTATAACGCCATTAACAGCTTTATTTTCTTCGGGCAGCGCCCGCCGGCACGGTTCTGGACGGCGGCGGCACTGGGGCTGGTCGGGATAATTACCCTCTTCTGGGACGACCTGCTGGCCAGCGGCTGGAGCGCATCGCTCCTGACCGGGATTGGGCTTTCCGCACTCGGCACCTACGGCTTCTCGCTGGGCAATATGATCAGCATGCGCCATCAGCGCAGAGGCCTTGAAACCATGACCACCAACGCCTGGGCGATGCTCTACGGCACGCTGGTGATGGGCTGCATTGCGCTCTTCAGAGGCGACAGCTTCACGCCGGAGTGGACCACCAGCTACATTGGCGCGCTGCTCTACCTGGCCCTGTTTGGCTCGGTGATTGCCTTTGGCGCTTACTTCACGCTGGTGGGACGCATTGGCCCGGGCAAAGCGGCCTACAGTACGCTGCTCTTCCCGCTGGTGGCGCTCTCCATCTCCACGGTGTATGAAGGCTATGTCTGGCATATCAACGGAATCGTTGGGCTCTTGCTGATTCTGGGGGGAAATATGGTGATGTTTACTAAACCCGAAACCTGGTTCAGGCGCGTGCGAACGGCGTAAATGAAACGGCCTGCATTATGCAGGCCGTTTTACGTTATTTTGCGGTCTTTTTCACATCAAACATGGTGGCGTCGGTCGCCATATCATCAACAACCTGCTTCAGCGTCGCAAAGGTCATCGGCGTATTTGCGTTATTCAGCTCTTTACCTTCACCTTTACGCACCACCTTCACGACCGGCTTATTGGTGGCCGCATCGATCAGCTCACCTTCAAAGTAAAGGTGGGTATCCATGGTGCGATGTCCGGTTGCCATCTGCGTGCCGGCAACCACCAGCGCAACAGGCACCACTTCATAGAACTGCAGCCCCTCTTTCTGCGAACTCACCCCCGTAATGGCACCGCGGAAAATCAGGCTATGTTTACCTGGCGTGGTGACAATCGGCTTACGGGTACCAATAGCGGTTTTCATTTTGTTATTGGTGTAATTCAACAACTCATCAAGCGTTTTTTGACCAATCTGTGTCGTTGGCTTAGGCGCAGGATAATAGGTAATCGGCGTCCAGATAATACTGTCATAATTAGCTTCGTTATAGGAAGGATCAACCCAACGCAGCGTTGGTTTACCCGTCGCAGACGTCGTCTGCTGTAATCCTGAGTAGTCTTTTAAAAAGCCAGAATATTGTTCGGGAGCGGCGACTTTAGACGAACAGCCCGCCAGCGCCAACAGACCAGTAAGCACTGCAACTTTAAAAAAAGTTTGAGTACGCATGATAGTTTTCCATGTTATCTGCAAGTATGCATTTGAAGTTATAGCAAAAGACAGGCGCATTTGTTGTGACAAAAAATGATGCCGGGAGCACAAATTGCGAAAAGACTGCCCGGATGCGTGCCGGGCAGTGAAAAACTACTGATTTATATCCAGCTGCCAGAACAGATGTTTGCCAAACGGGTCGATTTCATAGCCCTTCACTTCCTTGCGCACCGGTTCGAAAATCGTCGAATGCGCAATCATTACCGCGGGCATCTGGTCATGCATAATCTGCTGAGCCTGTTTATACAGCGCCACGCGTTTATCATGATCGGTTATCGATCTCGCCTCGGCGATTATGTTATCAAACGGTTTGTAGCACCATTTCGCCGAATTCGACCCGCCGTTTGCCGAGGTGCAGGTGAACAGCGGACCAAAGAAGTTATCGGGATCGCCCGTAGCGGTCGTCCAGCCCATCAGCGCGGCCTGATGCTCCCCGCCCTTCACGCGCTTAAGGTATTCACCCCACTCGTAAGTAACAATTTTGGTCTGTACCCCGACCTTCGCCCAGTCCGCCTGTATCATCTCCGCCATGCGTTTCGCATTCGGGTTATAGGGCCGCTGGACGGGCATTGCCCATAAATCGATGCTCATGCCGTTGGCGAAACCGGCCTCTTTCAGCAGCGCTTTGGCTTTTTCTGGATCGTACTCGTCGTCCTTAAGCTCGCTGTCGGCGCTCCAGACGCCCGGCGGCAGCAGGTTCTTCGCCGCGGTGCCGGTGCCGTGGAACACCGCGTCAATAATGGCCGGTTTATTGATGGCCATCGCCAGCGCCTGGCGTACCTTCACGTTATCCAGCGGCGGCTTTTGGGTATTGAACGCCAGGAAGCCGGTGTTCAGCCCGGGCTTGCTCATCAGCGTGATATCTTGGTTGGCCTTCATGCGCGGCAGGTCGGCCGGGTTCGGGAACGGCATTACCTGACATTCGTTCTTCTCAATTTTAGCAAACCGCACGGAGGCATCCGGCGTGATGGTAAACACCAGCCGATCCAGCTTCGATTTCCCCTGCCAGTAGTCGGCAAACGCCGTGAACAGGATGCGGGAATCTTTCTGATACTGCGCCAGCCTAAACGGCCCGGTGCCGATCGGCGCCATATCCACCTTCTCCGGCGTGCCCGCTTTCAGCATCGCGTCGGCATACTCCGCGGAAAGGATTGAGGCAAAATACCAGGCCAGATCGGCGACAAACGGCGCCTCCGGGTGCGCCAGGGTAAAGCGTACGGTGTGGTCATCCACTTTATCAATGGCGGTAATCAGGCTGCCAAACTCCAGGCTTTCGAAGTTGGAGTAGCTGCCGTTCGAGACGTTGTGGTACGGATGGTTGACGTCTTTCTGGCGCATAAACGAGAAAATGACGTCATCGGCGTTAAAGTCGCGGGTCGGCGTGAAGGATTTGTTGCTGTGGAACTTAACGCCTTTGCGCAGATGGAAGGTGTAAACCTTGCCGTCGTCGCTCACCTCCCAGCGCTCTGCCAGGCTCGGCACCAGCTCCGTGGTGCCGGGTTTGAAATCGACCAGCCGGTTATAGACCGGCACGGCGCTGGCGTCCACGCTGGTTCCCGAGGTGTACAGCTGAGGATTGAAGTTTTCCGGCGATCCTTCGGAGCAATACACCAGCGTTTTTGCAGCGACAGCGGAACTGACCGTGAGTGCAGCAAGCGCCAGCGTGAAAGTTGCGAGTTTGCTTGTCATCATTTATTCCTGTCTTTTTAATTCGACGGCTAATTAATTCTTTTGCCATTTCATAAATAACATTAAAGTGAGATGGCAAACACCCGAAAAATAAATAAGGAACAAATCACTATGGGCTCGCCGCTTTCCAGACAATTAACGCACCGTTTTTTCCGCTATCTCGCCATCACCAGCCAGAGCGATCCTAAAGTGAAAACGCTGCCCTCAACGCCGGGCCAGCACGACATGGCGCGGGAACTGGCGCAGGAGCTGGCACAGCTGGGTGTAGACGACATCGTGATTGATGAATTCGCCACGGTGACGGCGGTCAAAAAAGGCAACGTACCCGGCGCACCGCGCATCGGCTTTATTACCCATATTGATACCGTCGACGTGGGATTATCACCGGATATTCATCCACAAATATTAACGTTTACCGGTGAAGATCTCTGTCTGAATAAAGAAAAAGAGATCTGGCTGCGGGTGAAAGAGCACCCCGAAATTCTGGCTTACCCGAACGAGGAGATTATTTTCAGCGACGGGACCAGCGTATTAGGCGCCGATAATAAATCTGCGGTCACGGTGGTGATGACGGTGCTGGAAAACCTGACGGCGGAGCATCGGCATGGCGATATCGTCGTGGCATTTGTACCTGACGAAGAGATCGGCCTGAACGGCGCCAAGGCGCTGGATCTTAAGCGCTTCGACGTCGACTTCGCCTGGACCATCGACTGCTGCGAGCTGGGCGAAATTGTCTACGAGAATTTTAATGCGGCAGCCGCTGAGATCCGCTTTACCGGCGTGACGGCGCACCCGATGTCCGCCAAAGGGGTGCTGGTGAACCCGTTATTGATGGCAACCGACTTTATCAGCCATTTCGACCGTCAGCAGACGCCGGAATGCACCGAGGGGCGTGAAGGCTATATCTGGTTTAACGGCATTCAGGCCGGGCAGAACGAGGCCGTTCTTAAGGCCAATATCCGGGACTTCGACAAGAACAACTTTGCTGCCCGCAAGCAGCAGATTGCCGACGTCGCCGCGCGGATTGCCGCCCAACACCCGACGGCCAGCGTGGAGTATCGCATTGAAGATACCTACAGCAATATCAGCAATGCGATTGGCGAAGACAGGCGCGCTATCGACCTGATGTTTGAGGCGATGGAATCGCTCGGCATCACGCCAAAACCGACGCCCATGCGCGGCGGCACCGACGGCGCGGCGCTCTCGGCAAAAGGGCTACTCACGCCGAACTTCTTCACCGGCGCGCATAACTTCCACTCGAAGTTTGAATTCCTGCCGCTGTCGTCGTTCGAGGCGTCTTACCGCACCGCCCTCCAGCTCTGCCTGCTGGCCGCACGTTAGGCGGGCTTGCGCGCCAGCATTGTGGCAAAGCGCAGTTTGATGCGGTTCCCATTTTCGTCGGTGCGGTGCAGTTCGCCGGGCTCTTCGTTGTACTTGATGAGTTCCCAGCCTTCATAGTAATTGCTCAGCTCACCGCTTTTGAACGCAAACGGGAAGCCGACGGTGCAAGGGTAATCCACCGTATCCATGGCGGCGACAATAAGGTTGTAGCCGCCCGGCCGGGTGCAGCGCTGCATATTGGCGATAAGGCCTGGGATGGTGCTGGCTTCAAGGAACATCAGCACCACGGTGGAGAGAATAAAATCATACTCGCCGTCAAAGCTCAGGCTGTTGAGATCTTTAATTGCGGTCTGCAGATTCTCAATCCCTTCTGCCGCCTTGATGCGCTCGATATTGTCGATGCTCATCGGGTTCTTGTCCCACGCGGTCACGTCGTAACCGTTGGCCGCAAGGTACAGGCTGTTACGGCCGTTGCCGCAGCCCAGGTCCAGCGTTTTGCCCGGTTTAACCTTTTCCGCACTGAACAGCACCTCTGAGTGCGTGCGGGTTAAGCCATATTTCTCGGTGAAGTAATTCTCATCAACGGTCATCATTTTTCCTCAGATTGCATAAGCAGTGCTTTATCAGTGCGAACCAGCAGTTTGCCCTGAAGCAGCAGAATCAATGTACGCACCAACAGCCAGCCAATAATGACGTTGGTGAAGATAAACAGCGGCACGGCGATGGCGTGGAAAAAGCCCGCCGGACTGTTATGTCCCAGATGCAGACCCGTGGTTGCCAGAGCCGATACGCCAAAGGAGAAACTCCAGAATGAGGCGTTAAACGGCTGGGACAGGATCCACGGCATCAGGCGCAACATGAACAGCAGCTGCAGCAGACCATAGCCGAACAGCATTTTCGCAAACGTATCCGCCTGACCGCCATTCACGCTGAACCAGGCGCTACAGGCCACCAGCGCGGGCGCCAGCTGAATCCCGAGAGACGTGCGCAGTCCGGCGGGCAGCTCTCCGGCGCTGCGAAGGCGCTGCAGAATGACCGGCTCAAGGCTGAGCCAGGAAAAGACGCCCGCGCCAAGAAAGACCAGCCCCGCATCGTGAAACCCGAGGGCGCCGCACGCCATCGCGCTGATAAAATTGTTCGCCACCGTGGGCAGATATAATCCAGGCGTGGTCGCCTCTTGCGGATGTTTCCCGCGCCATAGCCCGGCGCTTTGCCAGGCGGAGTACGCAAGCTGCACCATCACGCCAATGCCAAACAACGCCAGCGAGACCGGGCGGAACCAGGGTACGAAACCGATGGCGACCAGCATCGTCGTGGCCGGGAAAAGGCTGACAAAACTGCTCGTCACCGGGTGCCGCATCTCTGCCAGCACGCTGCGCGGGAAACGGATCGCGCGCGTCAAAAACGCGACCGTTAACAGAAACCAGCAGGCCACCGCAAGGGCAACCAGGCTCTCCCCCGGCCAGCGCGTTACCGGCCAGAGGGTGCTGGCGTAGCGCCAGGCAAAGCCCATACCGATGATGCCAAGCACCATGCCAAAATACCCGGCGGGCAAGTTAAGCGCCTGTTGGGGAGTATTAAATTTGCTCATTAATTTTAATTTTTAAAATGTATTTTAAATGCCATTTTAAGGGGTTTCTCCGGCGGATGCCAGCACAACGAAAGGCCAAAAGTTTGCTACGTTTAGTTGAGACGCCTATCAGAGACCCCACGATGAAAAAGTACCGACTCAGCGATGAAACCCGCCTCTGGCAGTGGAAAAACGGCGAGACCTCCCACTCCGCCACGCTGCGGCAGATCATCGCCACGGCCGATTTTAACGACGTCGTGGCCGGCACGAAGGGCGGGTGGATTGACGACGAGCGCGCCCTCTCACAGGACGGAAATTGCTGGATCTACGACGAAAACAGCGTGGTATTCGCCGGCGCAGCCGTGTCCGGCAACGCGCGTCTTACCTTGCCTTGCATCATTAGCCATGATGCGCATATCGGAGACAGCTGCTGGCTGGACGGCGCGGAGGTCAGCCACGGCGCGCGAATAAGTGACAACGTCACCATTCAGCAATCCTGCGTGCGCGGCGAGTGCCATATTCGCGGCGAGGCTCGCGTGCTGCACCACAGCGTGGTCATTGCGGCCAAAGGGCTGACGCCGGACCATGAACAGATCCTGCAAATCTACGATAAGGCGACGGTGAGCCAGTCGCGCATTGTGCACCAGGCGCAAATCTACGGCGAGGCGATGGTTAATTTTGCCTTCGTTGAGCACCGCGCCGAAATATTCGACAACGCCATCCTCGAGGGTAACGACCTGAATAACGTCTGGGTGTGCGACTGCGCAAAAGTTTACGGCAACGCCCGCGTGATAGCCGGTTTTGACGACGATGCCATCCCGACGGTGCGCTACAGCTCGCAGATTACGGAGAATGCGGTGGTGGAAGGCAACTGCGTCATCAAGCACCACGTTCTGATTGGCGGTCAGGCGTGGCTGCGCGGCGGGCCGATCATGCTGGACGATAAGGTGGTGATTCAGGGACGCGCGCGGATCAGCGGCGATGTGCTTATTGAGCACCGGGTTGAAATCACCGACGATGCGGTGATTGAAGCCTTTGCCGGCGAGAGCATTCACCTGCGCGGCGAAAAAGTGGTTAACGGCGCTCAGCGCATCACCCGCACGCCGCTGCTGGGCGCGTTATAGGGTATAAATTTTCCCGTAGAGGTTCACATCGTCAAAGCGGCCATTAAGGTATTCCGCTTCCCGCAGGCACCCTTCCAGCGTAAAGCCGTTGCGCAGGGCAACGCTGTTGCTGCTCTGATTCGCGACCCGACACTTAATCACAAAACGGCGGATCTCCCCGCGCTCGGCGTAGTAGCGCATAAACGCCTGCAGCGACCGAGAGAGAATGCCCTGCCCCTGATGGTCTTCATCCAGCCAGTAGCCGATGTACCCGGCTTTGTTGGTCGGTTCAATCGTGTTGAACGACAGCACGCCGACCAGCGCATCATCCTTGAAGATCAGAAACATTTTGGCGTAGCCGCGCTGGTGCAGCATCTGGTTACTCTGCACGTTACGGCGGGTATCGTCCTCGCTGCCCGCGTGCTGCGCCCAGTCAAAGGCGGTTTGCAGCCAGGTTTTGTTTTTGACAACGAGGTTGTGCAGTTCGGCGGTGTAGCGCTCTTCGACGGCGCGAAGTTCGATAGCGTCAGAGACCGGGATAATTTCGGATTTTGCTGCGGTCATTGCCCCTCACCCTAACCCTCTCCCGGAGGGAGAGGGAATCAATCGTTAACGCATTACCCGGTCGTCAACGTACTGACGTTTGTCCGGCGCTGGCGGGAAATACTGGTACAGCCAGGTTTCACTGATGGCATCGCCCTGGCAGCGCAGGAACAGGCGCATATCCACCGGCTCCGTTGAATCCGACGTCGGGTACCAGTCGAACAGAATACGGTATCCGTCAAACGGCTCGACGTAGAGGATCTCAACCTGCTTCGCTTCACCGCTGGAGAGCGTAATCACCGGCTCGATACCTTTCGGCGCAGCGGCCTTCAGGTCGCCGCCGACGAAGTCGATGGCAAAGCGGCGGGCCCACACTTTCGGGTAATTCTCGCCCGGCGCCCAGCCTTCCGGGAACCCGCCCATACCGGAGCGGGTGGCAAAGACGTTGGCCAGCGGAGAACGCACCGGCGGCATGGCGCTCCAGTACAGTCGATATTTGAAGTCCAGCTCGTCGCCCGCTTTGACGGCTTTTTCCGGCTGCCAGAAGCAGACCACGTTATCCAGGGTTTCACCCGTCGTCGGGATCTCCATCAGGCCAACCGAGCCTTTCCCCCAGTCGTTGCGCGGTTCAACCCACAGGCTCGGGCGCTTGTTATACCAGCCCATTACGTCCTGATAGTGCGAAAAATCGCGATCGAGCTGCAGCAGACCGAACCCTTTCGGGTTTTTATCCATGTAGGCATTAAACTGCAGCTTCTGCGGGTTGTTCAGCGGACGGCAGATCCACTCCCCGTTGCCGCGCCACATCGCCAGGCGATCGGAGTCATGGATTTGCGGGTGAATGGTGTCACACATGCGTCGTTCGTTATTGCCGCAGCTGAACATGCTGGTCATCGGCGCGATGCCGAGCTGTTTGATGTCCTTACGCGCGTAGAGGTGGTTTTCCACCTCCATGATCACCTGGCTCTTCTCGCAGTGGATCACGAACTTATAGGCACCAGTGATGCTTGGACTGTCGAGCAGCGTATAGACGGTAAACGTGGTATCACCCGGCTTAACGGTTTCAAACCAGAAAGAGGTAAAGTCCGGGAACTCTTCCGGGGTGTCGGTAAAGGTATCAACCGCCAGGCCGCGTGCGGAAAGACCGTACTGGTAGGTGTCATCCACCGCGCGGAAGTAGCTCGCTCCCAGGAAAGAGACGATATCGCGACGCGCCAGCTCCGGCGCCTTAAAGGCGCGGAAGCCTGCAAAGCCGAGATCGCTTTGCCCCTCCAGCTGTTTGGTATCTACGCTCGTTTCACCATAGCTGAACAGCTCCGGGCGGAAGTGGATCTCGCGCGCCATCGAGGTGGATTGATCCAGAGAGAACATACGCACGCGGCGGCGGAAGCCCATCCCCATATGGAAGAACTGCACGTCCAGCTGACGCCCTTCAACGTTGTTCCACAGAGACTGCTTTTCATCGTACCGGATGGCGTTGTACGCCTGCGGCGTCATGGTTGCCAGCGTGTCCGGCAGCGGGCGCGGTGCGCCACCCCATGGGGTTTTCGCCAGGTCATGCGCCATGGATTGCAGTACGGAGAAGTCAAAACGACGGCTCTGACCGTCAGCGATATCAGAGTCAGCAGCGTATGCCGCTTTGGAAAACAGGGAAGCAAGGCCGGATGTGCCGCTCAGGGCTGCCACTGCCAGCGAGCCTTTTAGAAAACGTCTGCGATTCATGCCTGGAAAAACGTCCTTATGGTCGTGTGAATGTGTTTCGCGCGCGGCGAAATGACGGCAAGAAAGAACGCACAGCCTAAACAAAAATGGTTAAGAATCCAATTGTTGGCCGGTGATTATCTGAACAAAGTGAGAAATATTTTCTGTCGACCAGAACGGCCCGAAAGTGGTGTAAAGAAAGCCTGGAAAATGTGTATAAAAATGCCCCGTCAGGACATCAGCTGACGGGGCCAATGAGGCGGTTATTTTACGCTGACATCGATACCCGGGAAGTACTTATCAGCGAGTTTTGCGATCGTGCCGTCGGCACGTACTTTATCAATCGCGGCATCAAGCTGCTTTTTGGTGGCCTCGTCCCCTTTACGCAGCCCAAAGCCGATCCCACTGCCGAGGATAGTATCGTCTGACACCGGTTTGCCGATAAAGCCAAACCCTTTACCCTGCGGCTTGCTGAGGAAACCTGCCTGCCCGGCCGCGGACATCACCAGCGAGGCGTCGATACGGCCATTCAGCAGATCGCCCCAGGCCATATTCTGATCTTTATAAGACACCACGGTGACACCCTGCTTTTCCCAGTGCTCTTTGGCATAGGTTTCCTGGATGGATCCCTGCAGCACGCCGATGGTTTTGCCTTTCAGCCCTTCTGGCGTCGCCTCGACAGCCGTGCCGGCCTTGCCGACGAGCTGCGACGGAATGCGGTAAATCGGCTGGGTAAAATCAATGCTCTTGCGGCGCTGCTCGGTGATGTTCATCGCCGAGTTGATGGCGTCAAATTTCTTCGCCACCAGCCCCGGGATCAGCGCATCAAATGAGGTTTCCACCCAGCTGCACTTCAGCGCAGCCGCTTTGCAAATGGCATTCCCCAGCTCAACGTCAAACCCTTCCAGTTCGCCGGCCGCATTGCGGCTCTCAAACGGCGGGTATTCCGCTTCCAGACCGTAACGCAGCTCGCTGGCCGCGAAGGAGGAAAACGTAGACAGCAATCCCATGCCGACAACTAACGCGCGTAATTTCATCTAATACTCCTCAGCGTGGTTTAACCCGACACAGGGCCTGGGCACCTGCCCGTAACGTCGCCTCATCTTTCGCAAAAGAGAGACGAATCAATTTATTATCCGTGCCGTCCGCATAAAACGCCGAAAGCGGGATGGTGGCAACGCCGTACTCAACGATCAGCCGCTTCACCAGCTCGCTGTCGCGCTCGTCGCTGAACTGGCTATAGTCCGCCAGCATGAAGAACGAACCTGCGCTCGGCAACAGCGTAAACGGCGAATCGACGAGCAAACTCTGCAGCAGATCGCGCTTGCGCTGGTAAAATGCCGACAGCGACAGCCAGGTTTGCGGGTCGACCATATGTTCAGCAAACGCGTGCTGCATTGGCGTATCGGCAGAAAACATTAGAAATTGATGGACTTTACAAATCTCGTCCATCAGCACCGCCGGAGCAACACAGTAACCCACGCGCCACCCGGTGACGTGATAGGTTTTTCCGAAAGATGAGATAATCACGCTGCGCTCCGCCAGCTGCGGGTGCGTGGCCATCCCGTGGTGCGGCTCACCGTCAAACACTACATGTTCGTACACTTCGTCAGACAAAATAATGATGTCGGTATTGCGCGTCAGCGCCGCCAGCTGCTGTAGATCGTTGGCGGAGAAGACCTGACCGCTCGGGTTATGCGGCGTATTGATGATGATCATGCGCGTGCGCGGGGTGATCGCGGCGCGAACCTCGTCCCAGTTGACGGCAAAATCCGGCACCGTGAGCCTGATGGCAATCGGGGTTGCCCCCTGCAGGCGAACAATCGGCGCGTAGCTGTCAAATGACGGCTCAAAGTAGATCACCTCATCGCCCGGATGCACCAGCCCGCTAATCGCCGAATAGAGCCCTTCACTGGCGCTGGCGGTGACCAGCACCTCGCTGGCAGGGTTGTACTGCGTGCCGTAGAGCGTGGCAATTTTATCGGCAATACGCTCTTTGAGCGGCTGCAGGCCGGTCATCGCCGCATACTGGTTGTGCCCCGCCTCCATTGCGCGGGTGACGCCCGCGATCAATTTCGGGTCGCAGGAAAAATTGGGTGCGCCCTGAGAAAGGTTAATGGCGTTATGCTGCGCCGAGAGCTGGCCGATAACGGTAAAAATGGTGGTTCCCACATCTGGCAGTTTGGAGCGCGTTTGCACCGGCGTTCGTAAAGTCATCCTGTTACCCTTCTCATGGTCTTTGCATAACTATTCAAACAACAAGTTCGTTGTCGGGACAATCGAATTGTTGTCATAATAGCCATGAGAAAAATGCATAGCTGAGGGTTTTCCATGTCGCGCCGTTCGCTCCCGCTCAATGCCATCGACGCATTTTTAGTCACCGCGCGTCACCTGAATCTTACCCATGCTGCCGCCGAGCTTTGTCTCACGCAGGGAGCCGTGAGCCGCAAAATTGCCTCCCTTGAGGCGTGGTTTGGCTTTCCGCTTTTTGAACGCCACGCGCGCGGCTTACGCCTCTCTTCGCAGGGCTGCGCCCTGCTGCCGGAACTGCAGTCGGCTTTCGAACGCCTGCTGACCGTGGCCGATCAGGCCCGCAGCCAGCAAACCGTGATCCGGCTCAAGGCCCCCACCTGCGCGATGCGCTGGCTGGTGCCGCGCCTGCTGGAGGTGGAGCGCGAGCAGCCGGAACTGCAAATTGCGCTGACCACCACCACCGATCATAACGTCAATTTCAAAACCGAATCCTACGACGCGGCCATCGTGTTCGGTACGCACATGAGTGCGGGCGATCTGCTGTTCGAAGAGGCGCTCACCCCGGTGATAAGCCCGGTGCGGGCAGGTGCAGCGCTCGGATCGTTAACGTTTCTTCACCCGACAAGGGACAAGACAGACTGGTCGCTGTGGCTGACGAAACAGGAAGGTCCCGGCTTTGTCATGCACAAAAATCAACACTTCGACACGATGGATCTGGCGATTACGGCCGCCATTCAGGGGCTCGGCGTCGCCATTGCCGACGAAACGCTGGTGGCAGAAGATGTCCGCGCCGGAAGGCTGATGCGGCCCTATGAGACGAGCATAAAAACAGGCGCAAGCTACAGGCTGGTGCTGCGCGAAACGCCTGGCGAGGAAAACGGGCTGGCGGCGTTTCGCGCGTGTTTGCTTAATCGAGGCTGACGTGGTGCTTCATCACCCGCTTAAAGAGGCTCATGCGGGCGCGCATAAAGCGGTTTTCAAGCCTGAAACCTGCATGTTTATTCACACCAATGCGTAACAGAACGTCCCGCCCTTTGCGACACGCGGGCCAGTGCGTCGGCCCCGGCAGGCTGTCGCGACGACCCGCCTCGCGCGCAAAGCTCACCCAGTAATCGGCTACCTGGGCTGCAAACTCCAGATCCCGCGCATTAACATACTGGCGCGAGGGTTCCACCTGGCCAAGCGTGTCGAAGACGTAGGGGATCTCGTTGCCGTGCCAGGCGCCGTTGACATAGGTGGCGTGCTCCGCTTCGGCGACATAGTCAAACCAGTAGCGCCAGCACAATCCGCCGACGCGCTGCTGGGCCTGCATCACCACGTAGCCCATCGTCGTAAACGCCATGTCGCGGCACACCTGCCTGCCCAGCTCTTCATCGCCCTTCACGCCCGGATAGAGCAGCTTAATCAGCCCCAGCCCGAAGCGGCGCTCCCGCCGGAGCTTCTGGATTTGCCCCGCGAGATCGATGCCGAACACCGCCATCACGCTGGCTTCATCGCTGTTAGAGCCAATCATTACCGGCACGGGGTGCTGGCGGGCGGCGAAAAAGACGTCCAGCATGGCCTCCGGCAGAACGCAGTCTCCGACGACAGGCGCCGGCGCAACGTTAAGCGGCGCGGTCAACGGCCAGAACGCGTCGGGTGGAATGGCGCGCAGCTCCTCGGCCGTTGCGTTCTCCAGGCCAAAATGGGCGGCCAGGGCCTCTCCTTTCTGCAGCGCCTGCTCGCGCGGCGTGTCCGGCAAGGTATAGCCGCTTTGCACAATCGCCTTATGGAACAACCCTTTTGCGAGGGGCGATGCCAGCAGCGAGAGCACGCTGCGCGCGCCGGCGGATTCGCCAAACAGGGTGATATTGGCAGGATCGCCACCAAACGCGGCGATATTCTCCCGCACCCATTCGAGGGCGGCTATCTGATCCAGCAGGGCAAAATTATGCACCACGCGGTCTTCTTCCCCTTCCAAAGCAGGATGAGCGAAAAAGCCGAGGTGGCCGAGACGGTAATTGAGGGTTACGACAACCGCGCCGCGCGTGGCCAGCGCTTTGCCGTTATACGGCGGCAGGCCACCGGCGCCCAGGGTAAACCCGCCGCCGTGCAGCCAGACCATAACCGGAAGCGGCTCCGCACGCTCTGAGGGAGACCAGACGTTAAGATAGAGACAATCTTCAGAAAACTGGCCCGGATCGCCGCCGCCCAGCGCCTGACAATACTCGCTGCTTTGCCAGCTTGAGGGCGAAAAAGCCGTGGCCTCGCGAAGGCCCTCCCAGCGCGCAGGCGGCCGCGGCGAGCGCCAGCGCCACTCACCCACGGGCGGCTCGGCGTAAGGGATCCCGTACCACGCATGAACGTCTTTATCAGTAAAACCAGCCAGTGCGCCGCAGCGCGTTTCAACCACAGGGGCGGAAGGATTTTGCATAACGACCTTATTTTTTCCATCACACCCCTGCAGAGTAACGATTTCAGAGCAAACCGCAACGCTGTTTGCTGCGCGTTTCAGCCTCCTCATAGAGGGTAAACTCGTCATACACCGGGCAGCCGAGCGCCGCTTCAAACGCATCGCGGCTGGCATTGCCGTGGCTGCGCGCCTGGGTTTCATTCCCGAGATTGGACTGGAATATCCCGGCGGCGCTGACCGGCAGGAAATCTTCGTAGGTGACAGGCTGGGCAATCACCCATCCGCGCTCGATCAGCGGCTGCGGATCGTCGCCGGGACGGAACGCATGACGATGGGCTTCCCCGGCAGGCGTCAGACGGTAGCGGAAATAGGCCAGTTCCTGACGGCGCATTAACAGCTCGCTGTCCGGGAAGGCGTTAAAAATCTCCCGCAGATGCAGCTGGTGCGTCAGGTTATCTTTACCGGTGCCGGCCTGGGCGAGCAGGCTATCGTACAGCTCACGGCCTTTCGGGGTCAGCGCCACGCCGCGCTGCTCAATCTCACCGAAGCGGGCGGTATGGGTGCCGTGATGTTCACCGGCAAACAGCACCGGCTCTTCCAGCGCCTTGAAGCTGGTTTGACGCAATAAGACGGGAACCTCGCGACGCGGCGGCCCTTCAATCAGAACTTTAGGTTCTATGCCGTACTTCGGCATCAGCTCCTGCACCCGGTCAATATCCAGCGTGCGCGGCGTGAGGTGGTTAATGTGGCAACCCGGGAAGCAGACCACATCGGCAATTAGACGGTGCTCATTGTGCAGCGCCTGATAGGTTTCCCGATCGACGGTCGCATGACGGTGCCAGCGGAAGGTTTCCAGCGCTTCCTGCACAAACTCGTGCGCCTGCGCGTCAGTGAACTGCCCTTCTGCTTCATACAGGTCGATAAGCGCCAGACAGCGCGGGGTAAATATGGTGCGGTGAGACAGGATCTCCGCGGCACGCTCGCGCAGCGCGACGTTCTCAATCAGTTCGAGGCGCAGCAGTGAGGTAAAGATACGAAACGGGTTACGGCACAGCGCGGCATCATCAATCGGGCGAAACGCCGTGGAGTGAACCGGCACCCCTGCCTGGGAGAGATCGTAATAGCTGACCGGGTACATGCCCATAATAGCAAATATCCGTCTCAGGGTAGACAGTTCCTGCGCCGTGCCAACGCGGATCGCCCCATGACGCTCCACGTTCAGGCGCGCAAGCTCATCGGCGTTTGCCAGGTGTTCGTGTAATAGTGGGTTGTTTTCCAGAACCGCCAGGTTGACGTCCGCAACCAGTTCAAGCAAGGTGCCGTACTGCGGAACTTCCTGCTGGTACATCGCCGACATAGCCTGCGAAAAGTGTTCCCGAATGTCATCAGCCGTGATGGTGTTCGCCATGATGTCATGCCTCCAGTGAATATTACCTGGAGTGTAGAGAAACCCGTTCCTTCCGGGGGGAAGAATTTCTGAATTGTGATCTTAAGACGACAGTGGTCAAACCGTGTGCTACCGCTCTCTGAACAGGCCCGAACGAAACCGCCATTTCAACCCAGGCGCTTTCATCCAGGATTTTCCTTATAATTATTTATGGTTCCGCCTTCTAGCTATAAAGGAGTATTTTTTCATTTTCGCCTGACTGCAAATTAACTCCATCTGACATGCCATTATTTTTATCCTCATCTTTCAAATTTTTAGCTCAAAGTTAGGATTAATCCGAGTGGTTGATTACAAGTCCTTCCTGCCTAACCGTATTTCCATTTCAAGCGAAGCGCAAATTTACAAATATTTAAAAATAACGTAACCGCAAATAGCAAAACGCGTTTGACGGATGACGCATAGCGACTAAAGTTATTACTCGAACGACGAGTGATACGGAATATTTTCGTATCGAACTGACATAACCAATATATTACTGTGAGGTTTAATATGGCAGAGCATCGTGGTGGTTCCGGTAATTTCGCTGAAGACCGTGAAAAAGCATCAGAAGCTGGACGTAAAGGTGGCCAGCATAGCGGTGGTAATTTTAAAAACGATCCGCAACGCGCATCTGAAGCGGGTAAGAAAGGGGGACAGAACAGTCACGGCGGAGGCCGTAAATCTGATAACTCCTGATCTTATTTAAAACTCTTTTAATAATACCAGAGAGCATGCTGCGGGCTGAAAAGCTCGCAGTACCCTTTCATTATTTTAACGGAGCGTAATTATTATGAATATGAAAAGCGTCGAGGATGTCTTTATTCATCTTCTGTCGGATACCTACAGCGCGGAAAAACAGCTTACCCGCGCGCTGAGCAAGCTTGCCCGCGCCGCGTCGAGCGAGAAGCTGAGCGCAGCCTTTACCGCACACCTTGAAGAGACGCAGGGTCAAATCGAACGTATTGACCAGATTGTCGAACAGGAAGACGGCATCAAGATCAAGCGTATGAAATGCGTAGCGATGGAAGGCTTAATAGAGGAAGCCAATGAAGTCATTGAAAGTACGGAAAAGAATGAAGTACGTGATGCCGCGTTAATTGCCGCTGCGCAAAAAGTAGAGCATTACGAAATAGCCAGCTACGGTACCCTTGCCACACTTGCTGAACAACTGGGCTATAAAAAAGCCGTTAAACTTCTCGCCGAAACGCTGGAAGAAGAAAAAGAAACCGATCTTAAACTCACCGATCTGGCCGTTGGAAACATTAACCAAAAAGCGCAAAAATGACGCTGTAACACAGGTTAAATAAAATGAGCATCAGTCCCAGGACAATTAAACGGTGCCATTTAACGGCAGCTATAATATGGTTCATTCTCGCTATCCCTTCCGTAATATGGTGGAAGAACAGCGTGCTGTGGGTCATTATTATCAGTATTTACGCTAATATTGTCGGCCACTTATCTGGCTACAGTGCCGCGCGTGCCGATCAGGCTGCTGAAAGTGAGACCAAATAAGCGAACCCATTATGAGGATACAATGATGAATCACGTAGAACACTACCATGACTGGCTACGCGATGCCCATGCGATGGAAAAGCAAGCCGAATCTATGCTGGAATCCATGGCCAGCCGTATCGATAATTATCCTGATGTTCGCGCAAGAATTGAGCAACATATTAATGAGACAAAACGGCAAATTACATTGCTGGAGGAAATCCTCGACCGTAATGATATTTCTCGTTCGGTTTTAAAAGACTCAATGAGCAAAATGGCGGCGCTGGGTCAGTCCATCGGCGGCATGTTCCCTTCTGACGAAATCGTGAAGGGTTCGATCAGCGGCTACGTGTTCGAGCAGTTTGAAATCGCCTGTTATACCTCCCTGCTGGCGGCGGCCAAAAAAGCGGGCGATCACGCTTCAGTGCCTGCCATCGAGACCATTCTGGCGGAAGAGCGCGAAATGGCCGACTGGCTGATCCGACATATCCCGGAAACGACAGAACAGTTCCTGCTGCGTTCAGACGCGTCGGGTGTCGAAGCGAAAAAATAACCCACAGGAGAGTGAGCATGTTTCGACACGTAAAACAGTTGCAATACACGGTTCGCGTTGCTGAACCCAACCCTGGCCTGGCTAATCTTTTACTGGAACAGTTTGGCGGACCGCAGGGCGAGCTGGCCGCCGCCTGCCGCTACTTTACGCAAGGCCTGAGCGATGACGACCCGGGCCGTAAAGATATGCTGATGGATATCGCGACCGAGGAGCTAAGCCACCTCGAAATCATCGGTACCCTGGTCGGTATGCTGAATAAAGGCGCGAAAGGCGCGCTGGCGGAAGGGGTGGAGAATGAGGCCGAGCTGTACCGGTCGATGACCGAAAACGGTAACGACAGCCACATCACCTCCCTGCTTTACGGTGGCGGCACCCCGCTGACCAACTCTGCGGGCGTGCCGTGGACGGCGGCCTACGTCGACACCATCGGCGAGCCCACAGCGGATTTGCGCTCTAACGTGGCCGCCGAGGCCCGGGCGAAGATCATCTATGAACGACTGATCAACGTGACCGACGATCCCGGCGTCAAGGATGCGCTGGCGTTTCTGATGACGCGCGAGGCGGCGCACCAGCTCTCCTTTGAGAAGGCGCTGCAGTCCATTCGTAATAACTTCCCACCGGGAAAACTGCCGCCAATCGAGGAATTCACCAACAAGTACTACAATATGTCTGAAGGTGGAGAGGTTCGCGGAAGCTGGAACAGCGATAAACATTTCGATTACGTTGAGTCCCCCCAGCCTGCCGTTGATGGCGGAGACGGTAGCGCAAGCGTGACGCTGACGACCGAACAGGCAACCCTGGTCAAGGCGATGTCTGCCCGCACGAAGTCCGATCCACACGCCGACCCGATGACCGGTGCCGAGCTGGGCGCCGGTAAGCAAAAACCGTAATCGGTTTTGCCGGGCAGCCCTAAGCTGCCCGGCAATTCTCGTGCCCCATTGTTTCAGAGGTACGGACCATGTTCGAACTCGATGCATTTCATCTGGCCAGAATTCAGTTCGCTTTTACCGTCTCGTTCCATATCCTCTTTCCCGCCATCACTATCGGGCTCGCCAGCTATCTGGTGGTGCTGGAAGGTATGTGGCTGCGCACCAGAAACGACGTCTGGCGTTCGCTGTACCACTTCTGGCTAAAGATATTCGCCGTTAACTTCGGTATGGGCGTCGTCTCCGGGCTGGTCATGGCGTACCAGTTTGGCACCAACTGGAGCGGCTTCTCCCAGTTCGCGGGCAGTATTACCGGCCCGCTACTGACGTATGAAGTGTTAACCGCCTTCTTCCTGGAGGCCGGCTTCCTCGGCGTGATGATGTTCGGCTGGAATAAGGTTGGTCCGGGCCTGCATTTCTTCTCGACCTGCATGGTGGCGCTCGGCACGCTAATGTCGACCTTCTGGATCCTCGCCTCCAACAGCTGGATGCACACGCCGCAGGGCTTCACCATTCAGAACGGCCAGGTTATCCCTGAAGACTGGCTGGCCATCATTTTCAACCCCTCCTTCCCGTACCGTCTGATCCATATGGCTATCGCCGCCTTCCTGAGCAGCGCGCTGTTTGTCGGCGCATCGGGCGCGTGGCACCTGCTGCGCGGTAACGATACCCCCGCCATCCGGACCATGTTCTCCATGGCGATGTGGATGGCGCTGCTGGTCGCCCCCATCCAGGCCGTCGTGGGTGATATGCACGGCCTGAACACCCTTGAGCATCAGCCGGCCAAAATTGCCGCCATTGAGGGGCACTGGGAAAATCCGCCCGGCGAGGCCACCCCGCTGCTGCTGTTTGGCCTGCCGGATATGGAAGAAGAGCGCACCAAATACGGGCTGGAGATCCCCGCCCTCGGCAGCCTTATCCTGACGCACAGCCTCGATAAGCAGGTCCCGGCGCTGAAGGACTTCCCGAAAGAGGATCGTCCAAACTCGACCATCGTTTTCTGGTCCTTCCGCGTTATGGTTGGTATGGGGCTGCTGATGATTACCCTGGGTCTGGTCAGCGTCTGGCTGCGCTATCGCCATCGACTTTACCACTCGCGCCCGTTCCACTGGTTTGCCCTCTGCATGGGGCCCGCCGGTCTGCTGGCGCTGCTGGCGGGCTGGGTGACCACCGAAGTGGGCCGTCAGCCGTGGGTCGTCTATGGCTATCTGCGCACGATCGACGCGGTCTCGCTGCACAGCACTCTGCAGATGAGCATTAGCCTGCTGGCGTTCTTCGTCGTCTACTCGTCGGTGTTCGGCGTGGGCTATGTTTACCTCATCCGGCTGATTAAGAAAGGCCCTCAGCCTGTTGATACGCTGACGTCAAACACCTCGGGCACGCCCGCGCGTCCGCTGTCTGCCGCCGAGTCTGTTCCGGAAGAGGAGAAAATCTGATGGGCGTCGATATCTCAGTTATCTGGTTTGCCATCATCGTGTTTGCCACGCTGATGTACATCATCATGGATGGCTTTGATTTGGGGATCGGCCTGCTGTTTAACTTCGTGGGCGATGCCAGAGAGCGTGACGTGATGGTCAACAGCGTGGCGCCGGTCTGGGACGGTAACGAAACCTGGCTGGTGCTCGGCGGCGCGGGGCTGTTCGGCGCGTTTCCGCTGGCCTATGCGGTAATTATTGATGCGCTGACCATCCCCCTCACCGCGATGCTGATCGGCCTTATCTTTCGCGGTGTCGCCTTTGAGTTCCGCTTTAAAGCCACGCCCTCCCACCGCAAATTCTGGGACTACTCCTTTGCCGGCGGCTCCCTGCTCGCCACCTTCAGCCAGGGGGTGGTGGTGGGCGCCGTGATTAACGGCTTCGACGTTGAGGGGCGGCGGTTCGTCGGCTCTGCGCTTGACTGGCTCACCCCCTTCAACCTCTTCTGCGGTATCGGGCTGGTTGTCGCTTACGCGCTGCTGGGCACCACGTGGCTCATCATGAAAAGCGAAGGCGCGCTGCAGGCCCGCATGCGCGAGCTGACCCGCCACGTACTGCTGGCGCTGGTGGTGGTTATCGCCGTGGTGAGCATCTGGACCCCGCTCGGCTGGCAGTACGTGGCCGACCGCTGGTTCACCTTCCCCAACTTCTTCTGGTTCCTGCCGGTTCCTCTGCTGGTCGCGCTCTTCAGCGTGCTGATCTGGCGCCTGACGCGCAACCCGGAGAGCCACGCGCGCCCCTTCCTGCTGACGCTGGGGCTGATCTTCCTCGGGTTTAGCGGTCTTGGCATCAGCCTGTGGCCGAACATAATTCCGCCGCGCATCACTCTGTGGGAAGCCGCGGCGCCGCCAGCCAGCCAGCTGTTTATGCTGGTTGGGACATTACTGATTATTCCGGTGATTCTGGTCTACACCGCCTGGAGCTACTACGTCTTTCGGGGCAAAGTCTCCGATACTGAAGGTTATCACTGAGGGATGCTATGACGGACTGGCATACGCGAGCCATTATTTATCAGATTGATACCGCACTATTTTATGATTTGAACGGCGATGGCTGCGGGGACATCGCCGGAATAGCGGCCAAGCTGCGCTATATTCGCCGCATGGGGGCGACGGTTATCTGGATCACCCCGTTTTACCTCACCCCCTTTCTCGACGAAGGCTACGACGTTAGCGACCATCTCCAGGTGGACCCCCGCTTCGGAAAACTGGCGGATATCATCGCCTTTATCGAGCAGGCCCGGGAGCTGGGCATGCAGGTCATTATTGAGCTGCTGATCCAGCACACCTCCGATGCACATCCCTGGTTCCAGCAGGCCCGCCGCAGCCCGGCTTCGCCCTATCGTGATTATTACCTGTGGTCGGATCACGACGAGGACGACACGCCGCCCATGTTCCCCGGCGTGGAAAAAAGCATCTGGACCTGGGACGACGAGGCGGGACAATACTATCGGCACATGTTCTATCGTCACGAGCCGGATCTGAACCTGACCTCACCCGCGGTGCTGAAAGAGATTGAGAACATCATTCTTTTCTGGCTCAAGCTGGGCGTGTCGGGTTTTCGCCTGGATGCCGCCTCCCACCTCACCACGCAGGCGGGAAACGGTGATGAAAAAAAAGGCCTGTGGATCCTCGAACATATGCGCCGTCTTATTGAGCAGCATAATCCGGAGGCGATCCTGCTGGGTGAAGTTGACGTCGAGGTGGAAACCTATCGGGACTACTTCGGCAATAATGACCGCCTGAACCTGGTGCTGAACTTCTGGCTCAACAAGTATTTCTACGTCAGCCTGGCGAAGAAAAGCGCCCGGCCGCTGCGCAATGCGGTAAAGAAAATGATCGTCCCGCCCGACTCCTGCTGTTTTGCCAACTGGCTGCGCAACCATGACGAGCTGGACCTGGAAGGGATTAGCCAGAAGGATAAGCAGTTTGTGCTCGACACCTTCGCCCCAGATGAAGAGATGAACGTCTACCAGCGCGGGATCCGCCGCCGCCTGGCGCCGATGCTGAACGGCGATCGGAAGCGACTGGCGTTCTGCCACGCCGTGCTCTTTTCCCTGCCGGGCGTCCCGGTGATGCGCTACGGCGATGAGATAGGCATGGGGGACGATCTGGAGCTGGAGGAGCGCTATGCCGTGCGCACCCCCATGCAGTGGGCAGGGTCACAGGGGGGTGGTTTTTCCGCCGCCGATCCGGATAAATTTATTGCCCCGATTATCGACCACGGCCCCTACCGCTACCAGAAAATCAACGTCGCCGATTCGCTGCTCCACCGCAACTCGCTCCTGCACCGGATTATTGATATTGCCAATACCCGCTCGGAGTTTCCCGAGATTGCCATTGCGCCCTTTCGTCTCATCACGATCGATAATGACGCGGTGCTGGGGATCCACTACGAGACCGACGAACGCAGCATCCTGACCTTCGTTAACTTCAGCGACGAGCCGGTGCAGTTCAGCGCAAAGGGGATCCGCAACGCCACCTGGACCGCCTGTCTCGCGGACAAGCGCTACGATGATGCGCTGATTTGCGGCAAAACCGTTCAGCTCACGCTTGGCGGCTACGGCTATCGCTGGTTCTGGACGCACCGTAGCGCGCTGCGCTAATTATTTCCGGCGGGCGATCAGGCGCGTTAGCACAATCCCCGCCACCGCGAGGGCTCCTAACGCCACTTTACCCGGCATATCGGAGGTGACGGACGACGCGCGGTTTTTCGCCTCGTCGGTGAAGCGGCCATGGATTTTGTGCAGGTCGTTAACCGGCCGATCGAGATAGTCCTGGCGATCCGGCGCGTTCAGATCGTCGGTCATCTGGCCTTCCCAGGCTTTTTTCACCATCAGCCGGTCAAGAAAACCGGGGAAGAGAAACTGACCGACAATCGACTGGATGGTGCTGCTGCCCACCCACAGCTCCCGTACCGGTTTTTGCGCCACCCTGAAAATAGCGCTGGCGGCGACCTCAGGCTCAAATACCGGCGGCACCGGGCGCATCGCCCAGGCGAACTTATTCCGCGCCCATTCGAACTGCGGAGTATTGAGCCCCGGCATCTGGACCATCGAAAGCTGAACCCGGCTGTTCTCATGCATCAGCTCGGTACGCACCGCATCGGTAAACCCGCGGATCGCCGCCTTGGCCCCGCAGTAGGCGGACTGCAGCGGAATGGAACGGTAGGCCAGCGCCGAACCCACCTGGATAATCACGCCCCTGTCGCGGGGAATCATCAGCTCCAGGGCGGCGCGGGTGCCGTTCACGTAGCCGAGGTACGTCACGTCAGTGACGCGGCGAAACTCGTCCGGCGTGAGGGTACGAAACGGCGCCAGGACCGCCCCCATGGCATTATTCACCCAGACATCAATCGCGCCGAGACGATACTCAATCTCATTAGCGGCATCCACCACCGCCTGGCTGTCGGCGACATCCGCCTGCACGGCGTGTGCATTGACGCCAAAGCGCCGTAGCTCTTCCTGCGTGGAGTACAGGCTTGCTTCATCCCGGGCGATAAGCCCCACGTCGTAACCTGCCTTTGCAAAGCGCAGCGCCGTGGCTTTTCCCACGCCCGCCGTTCCGCCGGTAATCACTATTACAGCCATACAACCTCCGCGTGCGTTTAGCCGTTATTCCCATCCGACAACGTTGTCACCAGTTCAGCCAGCGAAAAATGTACCGCTTTTTCCACCACGTCCTGACAGTCGCCGGAGAACAGTACGGTGCGGGTTTTCGTCTGGCCACGTATATTCCAGGCAAAGCAGACCGTTCCCGCCGCCGTTCCATCGTCGCCCCCTTCCGGGCCTGCGTAGCCGCTGATGGCAATGCTGATATCAGCCTCGGCAATGTCGCGAATACTGGCGGCCATCTCGGTGACGGTCTGTTCGCTGACGGCGGTATACCGCGCGAGCGTCTCAGGGCGAACGTTGAGGATCCGCTCTTTCGCGGCATCGCTGAACGCGACCAGGCCGACGTCATAAAAATCGGCGGTGTTCTCTTCCGCACAAAGCGCCACCGAGAGCTTTCCTCCCGTACAGGATTCCGCCGTGGTTAAGCGAAGACCGAGGTCGGTTAATTTGCTCGCCAGCTTTTTTGTCAGTTCACCCACGGTATTATTGTTGTCGTGAAAAAGATTGCTCATCTTGCCGCCTCTTATTTCTCGAAAGGAATGATTGAAATATGTCCATTGCGCTCAAGTATGGCATATTTTATTTTGCTCATTTCCGTAATGCCATTATTCTGACGCGCTGACACCAGAATATCATCGCAAGACACATCGACTTTTTTAAGTTTATCTGCTAATGGAACGCCGTTCTCAACCAGAATCACGGGGGTGCCATCAAGTATATTCTCTACCGGGGAAAAATATTTATTCATGAGTCCGAATATAATATCAACTACCACCAGGGTGGTAATCGTAATCATCGCGCCGGTGACGGAAAAATCTTGACCCAGAAGCGCCTGCTGCGTGGCCTCGCTAATAATCTAGAGCAAAATGAGATCAAAGCTGGTCATCTGCAGCAGGGCGCGTCTCCCGGCCACTTTAAATACCACCATGAGGAACAGATAAATAGCCAGCGCGCGAAAGACCATATCCATATCAGCCTCCTACGGGTAAATAAACTGCCAGATGGTCAATTCCGGCTCGTCGTTGATGCGGATGACGGTGTTCCATTTACCGGCGATGGAAGGCGTCGTAAAGAACAACACAGAGAAGGTGTCCGTCTTTTTCAGGTTGTTATAGACAAAATAGAGGGTATTCCCGCGGCTGAACATGTTGTCCGGCTGCGGCCAGACGCTTCCCGGCTCATACGCTTCGCTGCTCTCGCTGGTTATGCTGAGGGTATACTTCCCCTCCGCTTGCACCGGAAACGTCAGCTGCATCCGCGTCTCGGTCTCCCGTCGACCAAAGCGCTCATAGTTTATGGTCAGCGACTTCGCGGAATTTTTTTTTGCCGTATCGCTCACCATTCCGCTTGAAAACAGACCGGCAATGGCGGCGACGATAATCCCCAACAGAACAATAAAACCAACCTGACGAAATGCGTATTCAAACGTCAGTAAACGATAACTTTCATCTATCCCGGGTAACTTTTCATTATCACGCTTCATGGCCGTCGTCACCGTTTCGCTTATTATCCGATAATTTTGATTTCTAACGCGAATGTTTTTAGGACTTATCACATTTGCCACATAAAGGAATAGCAACAATACTTAATAAGTCAAGACAACCAAAATGAAGGATATCAGATGAAATTATCGCTTATTTCCGCTTTTTTGATATTTCTGGTTCCGGCCGCATGGGCAGATAATAACGGCGGGTTACAAAAAGGTGAAGCACCACCGCCACCGCACGCTCTCGACAGCGGATATCGCGGAACCGACGACGCGCGTATTATGACCATCGATCAGGCAAAACAACTGCACGATGGTGCAACAATTTCACTGCGCGGTAATCTTATTGATGGTAGCGGCGATAAGTTTGTATTTCAGGATAAAACCGGAAAAATCGACGTTATTATTCCCCAGGCAGTTTTCGACGGCAGAACGGTAAAACCCGATCAGATGATCAGCATCAACGGTTCGCTTGATAAAAAATCATCCCCTGCCGTCGTCCGTGTCGATCGTTTGCAGAAATAATTCAGCGAAGCGTTAACGCTGCAACTATCCATCAAATCTCACCCCTTGGCTTAAGGAGTCAGCTATGAGTGATACACAACGTAAGAACGCTTACCCGCAGCCCCCGTTCCCGGAACAGCCGCAAACGCCGCCGGGACTGGCATCCGAAATGCAGCCTGTACCCGATCACGGGGAAACAAGTTACAAAGGGCATGGCCGTCTTGCTGGCAAAAAAGCGCTGATTACCGGTGGCGATTCCGGTATTGGTCGCGCGGTGGCGATCGCCTATGCCCGTGAAGGGGCTGACGTGGCCATCAACTATCTGCCGGAAGAAGAAAAAGACGCGGTTGAAGTCATTGACCTCATCAAAGCGGAAGGCCGCACGGCCGTCGCGCTGCCGGGGGACATCCGGGACGAAACCTTCTGTCAGAATCTTGTCGAACAAGCCGTCTCAAAGCTGGGCGGGCTGGACATTCTGGTCAATAACGCCGGCCGCCAGCAGTTCCGGGAATCGTTAGAAGAGCTGACCACCGAAGATTTTGACGCGACGTTCAAAACCAACGTGTATGCGCCTTTCTGGATCACGAAGGCGGCGCTGCGCCATCTAAAAGCGTCGTCCGTTATCATTAATACCTCCTCCGTTCAGGCGGTGAAGCCCAGCCCCGTCCTGCTGGACTATGCCCAGACGAAAGCCTGTCTCGCGGTATTTACCAAATCCTTAGCCAAACAGCTGGGCCCGAAAGGCATTCGCGTTAACGCGGTCGCCCCTGGCCCTTACTGGACGGTACTGCAATCCAGCGGCGGCCAGCCGATGGAAAAAGTGAAGGAGTTCGGGGGCGATACGCCGCTGGGACGTCCGGGTCAGCCCGTTGAGATTGCTCCGCTGTACGTCACGCTGGCCTCGGATGAATGTTCCTTTACCTCCGGTCAGGTGTGGTGTTCTGACGGCGGTGACGGCGTGATCTAAACCGCTTAGCTATTCCCCCCCTCTGCAATGAGCAATAAATGAACAAGGACGTTCGCTTTTCTCCCCTGCCGAAAAATTTGTTGTAACTCAAACAGATCAAATGTTAAAAATATTTTGCTATCAGGTTATCAAAATTAAACAACTTAACTTGTCACCCGCATCGCTCTGTTTTTAACATCGCCTATGGAAAAAAATGGTCTGTTCAGTCAGCGCATACGCTTGCGCCATTTGCATACATTTGTGGCCGTCGCTCAACAGGGAACGCTGGGGCGTGCGGCTGAAACTCTTAACCTGAGCCAGCCCGCGCTCTCTAAAACCCTCAACGAGCTGGAACAGCTTACCGGTGCCCGTCTTTTTGACCGCGGTCGGCTGGGGGCGCAGCTAACGCTCGTGGGCGAACAGTTCCTCACCCACGCCGTCAAAGTTCTGGATGCGCTCAATACCGCAGGTCAGTCGCTGCACCGAAAAGCAGAGCAGGCCAGCGAGGTCGTGCGCGTGGGGGCTCTGCCTACCGCGGCGCTGGGCATTCTTCCACCGGTCATCGGCCAGTTCCACAAGCAGCAGCGGCATACCACCATTCAGGTTGCCACTATGAACAACACTATGCTGCTCGCGGGGCTGAAATCGGGCGAGCTGGATCTCGGTATCGGCCGAATGTCCGACCCGGAACTGATGGGCGGTCTCAATTACGAACTGCTGTTCCTGGAGTCCCTGAAGCTGGTGGTGCGTCCCGATCACCCTCTTTTACAGGATACCGTCACGCTAAGCCGCGTTACGGAGTGGCCCGTTGTGGTTTGCCCAAAGGGAACCGTCCCGCGCCAGGCCGCAGAAACATTGCTGCAGATGCAGGGATGTACACTGCCTTCAGGCTGTATCGAAACGCTTTCGGCCTCGCTTTCACGCCAGCTCACGCTGGATTATGACTACGTCTGGTTCGTCCCCTCCGGGGCGGTGAAAGACGATTTGCGTCAGGGAACGCTGACCGCCCTGCCGGTGACCGCCCCCGGTGCCGGTGAACCTATCGGTATTTTGACCCGGGTGGATACCCCGCTTTCTGTTGGTGCGCAAACGCTGCTGAGCGCCATTCGTAAATCGATGCCGGTCTGAGATTTCCCCTCACCCTAACCCTCACCCACCGGGGCGAGGGAACTGCTCCATCCTCTAATCAAATAATGCGAAATCATTCATTAACAATTGCGTAAAACAATTTAACAGCTTTATCATAGCCGCGAATTCACCAAATGGTTCGCACGCTATTTGTTTAAGGTGATTTCAACCGCAATAGATGCGTATAACACCGTAAAAAGTATTATCCCCCGACATCTTATTACCCAATTGGTACACACCAGCACAGTTCTGATACATCGGGGGGTTTAAGGAGACAGAAATGGCATTTGGCAACGCGCCGCGCGGGATACCTCGTATTCTGCAGTGGCTTCTTGCCGGACTGATGATACTCATCGGTCTGGCCGTCGGCGGGTTGGGCTTTAAGCTCGCCACCGTGGGTGGAAGTAGTTACTTCCTGATTATGGGCGTGGTGATGGTAATTGCCGCGATCCTGATTTTCCTCAATCGCACCAGCGGGATCGTGCTTTACGGCATCGCCTTTATTGCCTCGCTGTTCTGGGCGGTAAGCGATGCGGGCTGGGATTTCTGGCCGCTCTTCTCTCGCCTGTTTACCTTTGCCGTTCTGGCCTTCCTCTGCGCCATCGTCTGGCCTTTCCTGCGCGCCGCGAATACCGGCACCGCGGTGAACAAAGCGCCAGCCTTTGGGATCGCTGCCGTGCTGGCCGTGGTCATGCTGGTCAGCCTGGGCTGGATGTTTAAGCCGCAAACCCTCGTGGCAGCGAACGAGCCCGTGCCGGTTAAACCCGTCGCGCCCGGCGAGCAGCAGAAAAATTGGGAGCATTGGGGCAACACCACGCACGGCGACCGCTTCGCCGCGCTGGACCAGATTAACAAGCAAAACGTCAACGACCTGAAGGTCGCCTGGGTTGCGCACACCGGCGATATTCCGCAGAGCAACGGCTCCGGCGCGGAAGATCAGAACACCCCGTTGCAGGTTGGCGACACGCTCTATGTCTGTACCCCGTACAGCAAAGTGCTGGCGCTGGACGTGGACTCCGGTAAAGAAAAATGGCGCTACGATTCAAAAGCCACGGCGCCTAACTGGCAGCGCTGCCGCGGTCTGGGCTATTTCGAAGACAACTCAAACGTGACAACGTCACAGGCAGAAACGCAGCCTGCGGCCTGCCCTCGCCGCCTGTTCCTGCCGACCACCGACGCCCGCCTGATTGCGATCAACGCGGATACCGGCAAGGTCTGTGAAGACTTTGGCGACCATGGTACCGTTGACCTCAGCGTCGGCATGGGCGAGATCAAGCCCGGGTATTATCAGCAGACCTCCACGCCGCTGGTTGCCGGAAATGTCGTTGTCGTCGGCGGACGCGTGGCGGATAACTTCTCCACCGGTGAACCGCCGGGCGTGGTGCGTGCCTATGACGTTCACACCGGCAAGCTGGCCTGGGCGTGGGATCCGGGTAACCCGAACCTGACCGGCCTGCCGCCGGAAGGCCAGACCTATACGCGCGGTACGCCGAACGTCTGGTCTGCCATGTCTTACGACGCTAAGCTGAACCTGATCTACCTGCCAACCGGCAACGCCACCCCGGATTTCTGGGCGGGCGAGCGCACCGCGCTGGACGATAAGTACAGTTCGTCCATCGTCGCCGTTGACGCGACCACCGGTCAGGTCCGCTGGCATTTCCAGACCACCCACCACGACCTGTGGGACTTCGACCTGCCTTCCCAGCCGCTGCTGTACGACCTGCCGGACGGTAAAGGCGGAACCACGCCTGTGCTGGTGCAGACCAGCAAGCAGGGCATGATTTTCATGCTTAACCGCGAAACCGGTAAGCCGGTGGCGAAGGTTGAGGAACGTCCCGTTCCGGCGGGTAACGTTGAAGGTGAACGCTACTCTCCAACCCAGCCGTATTCCGTTGGCATGCCGATGATCGGCAACCAGACGCTGACCGAGTCCGACATGTGGGGAGCGACGCCTGTCGACCTGCTGCTGTGCCGCATTCAGTTTAAAGAGATGCGTCATCAGGGCGTCTTCACCCCGCCGGGCCTCGACCGTTCCCTGCAGTACCCCGGCTCTCTGGGCGGGATGAACTGGGGCAGCGTCTCCGTTGACCCGAACAACAGCCTGATGTTCGTCAACGATATGCGCCTGGGGCTGGCAAACTACATGGTGCCGCGCGCTAACGTAGCGAAAAACGCCAGCGGCATCGAGATGGGTATCGTTCCGATGGACGGCACGCCGTTCGGCGCAATGCGCGAACGCTTCCTGTCGCCGCTGGGCATTCCTTGCCAGAAGCCGCCGTTTGGCACCATGTCGGCCGTTGACCTGAAAACCGGCAAGCTGGTGTGGCAGGTTCCTGTCGGCACGGTGGAAGATACCGGCCCGCTCGGCATTCGCATGCACATGCCAATCCCTATCGGGATGCCGACGCTGGGCGCATCGCTCTCTACCCAGTCCGGCCTGCTGTTCTTCGCGGGCACGCAGGACTTCTACCTGCGCGCGTTTGATACCGCCACCGGAAAAGAGATCTGGAAAGACCGTCTGCCGGTCGGCAGCCAGTCCGGTCCGATGACCTACGTATCGCCGAAAACCGGTAAACAGTACATCATCATTAACGCCGGCGGCGCTCGTCAGTCGCCGGATCGCGGTGATTACGTTATCGCCTATGCGTTACCCGATAAGAAGTAACGGATGAAAAAGGGACCGAAAGGTCCCTTTTCTATGCCCGGTGGCGACTCAGAACGTTTCCCAGTTATCCCCGGAAACCGCTGCCGCCGGACGCAGCGGCGCGTTCTTCGCCACTGGCGCAGACGTTACCGCGCGGCTTTGCTTCGCGCCGCTCAGACGAAACGCGCCGACCGCCTCGGTCAGGCGCGCACCCTGCTCTTCCAGAGACGCGGCGGCGGCGGAGGCTTCTTCCACCAGCGAGGCGTTCTGCTGGGTGACCTTATCCATCTCGGAAATCGCCTGGCTAACCTGCACGATACCGCGGCTCTGCTCGTCGGACGCGGCGGCAATCTCCAGCATGATGTCGGTCACGCGTTTAACCGCATCGACGATCTCATTCATGGTATGACCGGCGGCGACAACTTCACCGGAGCCCTGGTCGATCAGCGATACCGATTCGTTGATCAGGCCTTCAATCTCTTTTGCGGCATTCGCACTGCGGCTTGCCAGGGTACGCACTTCACTTGCCACCACGGCAAACCCGCGCCCCTGCTCGCCCGCGCGCGCCGCTTCGACCGCCGCGTTAAGCGCCAGGATATTGGTCTGGAACGCGATGCTGTTAATCACGGCGGTAATCTCAGAGATCTTCTTCGAACTGCTGGAGATATTGCCCATGGTTTTAACCACGCCGGAGACCATCTGACCGCCGCGGCTGGCTTTCCCGGAGGCATCTTCCGCCAGCTTGCTGGCATGGTGGGCGTTATCGGCGTTTTGCTTCACCGTCGCGGTCAGCTGCTCCATGCTCGCGGCGGTTTGCTCAATCGCCGCAGCCTGCTGCTCGGTGCGCGAAGAGAGATCGGTGTTACCGGCAGAAATCTCGCTGGTACCACGGTAGATCTCCTCTGCACCCTGACGCACGGTGCCGACGGTATTTTCAAGCGAATGCTGCATGGTTTGCAGATCGCGCGTCAGGCGGCCAATTTCGCTGCGCCCGGCTACGTCGTCCGCCATCGTCAGGTCGCCTTTGGCGATATTTTCGATGCGCTTCGCGGCGCGCTGCAGCGGATTGATCACCGTGCGGCGCAGCACAACAAAGGTCATTGCCGTCAGCACCAGCGCCAGCGCAAACGCGCCCACCATAAACATCAGGCCCAGCTGCGTGCGGTTGTGCGCCTGCGCGGTCAGCGCGCTGGCGCGGTCGGTACGGATCTTAATCGCCTTCAGCAGCACGGCGTTGTACGCGTCATCCAGCGGACGCGCCGTTTCGTTTTCGTGGTTGATGATCGCTTCGAACATGCCGTTTTTGGCGAATTTCACCATCGGCTGCATGCCCGCCACATAGGCGTCGTAGCGCGCCTTGAGATCCGCATCCAGCGCCTGGCCCTCAGCGGTACGCACGGCACGATTCATATAGGCGGTAAAGCTATCCTGGGACTGTTTAATCCGCGTTTCCGCCTCGCTGATGTTCTGCTTCATGGCATCCATCTCCGCGATACGGCTTGCCGCACCGGCGTGGATCAGATTGATACGCGCGGTTCGCAGATGGTTTGAGCTGTTGGAGAGCCCCATACGCACCTGAATTTCGGATGTGACATCCTGCTGATCGCGATCGGCCTGCAGCAGGAAATACCCCGCCAGGCCCGAGCTCAAGGCAAAGAGCAGAATAATGCCACCGAGAATGGAGGAAAACAGCGGAACCAGCCTGATGTGATGCAAGAAGCCCAGCTTGCGCTGCGCCGGCATCGAAGTAGTGTTGTCCATGACCGTCGACTCTCTTGTAGGTAAGATGCGTAAAAACACGCCTGTCAGATAGTCATCGGCACGGTTGGGATTTAGATTACGGCTAAAAACGCCGCACTGGTCACACTTTAGAGAAGATTATTAAAGAAACGCCAGCGGCTAAAAACCGCTGGCAGAAGAGTTACTTGTCGCCGAAATGAATAACGGTGCGGATGGATTTTCCTTCGTGCATCAGATCGAACGCGTCATTGATCTGCTCCAGCGGTAAACGGTGGGTAATGAACGGATCGAGCTGAATCTTCCCGGCCATGGCATCGTCAACCATACCCGGAAGCTGGGTACGGCCCTTCACGCCGCCAAAGGCGGAACCGCGCCACACGCGCCCGGTGACCAGCTGGAAGGGACGGGTTTTAATCTCCTGACCCGCACCGGCCACGCCGATGATGATGCTCTCGCCCCAGCCCTTGTGGCAGCACTCCAGCGCGGAACGCATCACGTTCACGTTGCCGATGCATTCGAAGCTAAAATCAACGCCACCGTCGGTGAGCTCAACAATCACGTCCTGCACCGGCTTTTCGTGATCTTTCGGGTTCACGAAATCGGTCGCGCCCATTTCACCCGCCAGCTTGAATTTCTCCGGGTTGGTGTCGACCGCGATGATACGACCGGCCTTCGCCTGGACCGCGCCCTGAATCACCGCCAGGCCAATACCGCCGAGACCGAACACCGCCACGGTATCGCCCTCTTTGACTTTAGCCGTGTTGTGCACCGCGCCGATGCCGGTGGTTACGCCGCAGCCCAGCAGGCAGACTTTATCCAGCGGCGCCTGCGGGTTCACCTTCGCCAGCGAGATCTCCGCGCAAACGGTGTATTCGCTGAAGGTGCTGGTGCCCATGTAGTGATAAACAGGCTCGCCGTTGTACGAGAAGCGGGTGGTACCGTCCGGCATCAGCCCTTTCCCCTGAGTGGCGCGAACCGCCTGACAGAGGTTAGTCTTACCGGATTTACAGAACTTACACTCGCCGCACTCCGCGGTGTACAGCGGGATCACGTGATCGCCGGGCTTCAGGCTGGTCACGCCCTCGCCCACTTCCACAACAACACCGCCCCCTTCATGACCGAGCACCGCCGGGAAGACGCCTTCCGGGTCGTCACCCGACAGCGTAAACGCATCGGTATGGCATACGCCGGTATGGGTGATTTTGATCAGCACTTCGCCTTTCTTCGGCGGTGCCACGTCGATTTCAACAATTTTGAGCGGCTGGCCGGGACCAAATGCAACTGCAGCGCGAGATTTCATATTGTCTTCCCTTATTGTGAGATGTGTGGGTTTATTTTAGATAAGAGCGCAGCAAATGGCCGACTTCTGCCATGCGTACGGCCCGCTGATCCGGCGTCGTTTCCCCCGTTACCAGCTCGTCTTTGAGGTGAATTTCGACCATTTCGCCCATCAGGCCATTCGCAGCCCCGCGCACGGCGGCAATTTGCTGCAGGATGGCCAGACAGGGGTCGCCCGACTCCAGCGCGCGTTCAAGGGCATCAACCTGCCCGCGAATGCGGCGGACGCGAGTCAGAATACGTTTTTTATCTTCGGGTGAATGCGGCATACGCCCTCCTGATACTATAGGGGGGTATGGTATTTCAGTTGCCTCATTATGTAAACCTTCCAGGTTGAGTTGCGATAACAACAGCACATCTTCGGAAATCCATCGACCACACTAATAAAACAAATAAACAAATAACCAACTGAAATATATCATCTTTTAATAACATTAATTGCCTAACAGAATTGAATCTCTCGTTGTCTATTGACGCTTTCATCTACAACAGGAGTTAGCACATGGCATGGAACAAACACGCAGCAGCCGTGCATGCACGCCAGAATGCCGGCATTTCATCGCAAAAACGCTGTGGGGAATTTACTCGTAAGGCAATTCGGGCAGGTGGAATTGATATAGGAAATGCACCTTACGCTAAAGACTATGGCAATAACCTTGAACGGGCAGGATTTCGTGTCTTAGGGCAAGGCGAAACATTACAGGAAGGCGATGTGGTTGTTATTCAGCCTTATGATGGAGGAAACCCTGCAGGTCACATGGCAATTTATGATGGCATTAACTGGTACTCTGATTTCAGACAACGAGATATGTGGTCTGGTCCTGGATATCGTTCTGCGCACCCTGCTTACAAACTTTACAGGAAAAACTGATGCGTTATGTTCTTTTGATAGGCCTGTTACTGACAGGCTGTGCACCCCAGGTGGATACGCCGGAAAAACGTACTCATGATTTCTATACTTTCTACCTCACAGCCTTTGTTACTAACAGCAAAGAAGATGAGCTCGATTCGCCAAAAATGCATGAGTATATCGCGCGAGATACCCTCTCCCGACTACAGAAAATTCTTTCTATCTATGAGCAGGAAATTATCGATTCCGACTATTTTACCTATACACAGGACTATGCAGCGGAGTGGATCCCTGACCTAAACGTAAGTAAAGCGATAAATTATGCGTCCGGAAAAGTTGTCAACGTTGACCTGAGTACGGGTAATGGAGAGAAAACGCAGTTAAACGTGTTTCTGCGCAATGAAGACGGTAAATGGAAAATGTATCGCGTGACCGATGAGAGCCATCATTTCGAACAGTATATTTTTGATGAGAAGGCTATTGCGGCCGCACAACGATATGCTGCCAGTATATCCTCCCCATAATCACTCTGCCTTATGCAATGCCAGGGCATTGACCTGGCATTTGTATCCGGCCTCCCTTCCTGAACTCATTGCTCGGTTAAACAGGTTAGAGCCAGAACACGATCGCTACAGCTAAGGAAAAACGTCGCCAGTAATGAATTTGATTAGCAAGATCGGTCAGGATTCTGGCCGACCGGTCAGGCAAAGTGGGTCATCAGGAGGATGCAATGAACGATGCAAACAATATGGCGTACCGCGAGCGCTTCACGATGGTATGCGACTATATCGCCCTCCATCTCGATGAAGCGCTCACGCTGGAGAAGCTCAGCGCGTTAGCCTGCTGTTCACCCTATCATTTTCACCGACAGTTTCTGGCGTTCAGCGGCCTGCCGCTGTATCGCTATATCCAGTGGCTACGCCTGCGTCGCGCTTCATGGCGACTGGCGTTTAATCCACAGGATAAGGTGATTGATATTGCGCTCGATGCTGGATTTCAGAGCCCTGAATCGTTCAGCCGTGCCTTCAGAAACGCGTTTGGAAAAAGCCCGCGTCAGTTTCGGCAACAGCCGGACTGGCTAAGCTGGCACGAGCGCGTACCGAAAATGACCTTTCAGGAGCAAAAAACGATGGAAGTAAAGATTGTTGATTTTCCCCAAACCCGGGTAGCGATGCTGCAGCACCGTGGCAGTCCCAATCGGGTTAATGACAGCGCGGCGAAATTCATCGCCTGGCGTAAAGCCACTGGCTTATCGCCAGTACGCGAAAGCAGCACGTTTGGTATAGCGTGGGACGACCCGGCGACTACGCCTGAAGAAGCCTTTCGTTTCGATATATGCGGCAGCGTTTTTGAAGCGATACCGGAAAATACGTTTGGGGTTTGCAACGGTGTAATTGATGGAGGCCGTTATGCCGTTGGGCGTCATTCTGGCTCGCTGGATAACATATCCACCACGGTGTGGGCGATGTTCCGGGACTGGCTGCCTGCAAGCGGCGAAACGCTGCGTGATGCACCAGTGTTCTTCCATTACCTCAATTTTATTCACGAGGTGCCGGAACATGCGCTGCAAACGGATATCTACCTGCCGTTAGATTGATAATCCCTTGCTCACCACCCTTTCTGCCGGGTAGCGCTGCGCTTGCCCGGCAGTATCCTGAGCTTCATCGAATCCAGGACCGGGCATTATCTTACATAAGTAAATCTGAATAGTTTCCCTCCGGAATGCTGGCATACAAATTCGAATTTAGCCATTTTCTATAGCAAAGCAAAAAGAAGCTGCCTGTAGTAACCCTTATTCGAAGGAATCGATAAGCAATATTAATAATAATGCAAAAATCCTTATGAATCTTAAACCAGGTAACGTGTTGAAATGAAATGGTTTCACTCATGATTAAATTTTCCTTAATAATCCGGGTCTATACGAAACCTTATTTTACGCATTCATAATCTGTAAGCGGTCAAAATCAAACCACTCCTCGCTCAAGTCAGGTAAATAATTCAAAACAATTATCGAAGCCATATTGCGCAAGCTATTGTTATATATAGATAAAAATCACACAACCATAAAATAACGATCAATATCAATGGGTTACGTCATTGATCAATGCCTGTTCGCGTGCTAAACCTAAATCCAGGTAAAAATATCTTATGGAGAAAAGCATGATGTCGTGGCGAGTATTAAGTTCTGTCATTTGCCCTAACACAGGAATCGTTTATTCGCACATTGTTGGCTTGAAATTATTAAGATTAATAATTTGGTACGAGAGTGACATCTATCTTTTGCCCGGAGACAGAATACATACGACAAAAAATGGAATTTTTGTAAATGGCGTATTCAACCAAATATCCCTTTATAACGTCTCGCCATACAATGAGAACCTTTGGAATGAGATAAAAAACAAAATGGCCTGCCCGTTTAATAAGAACCTGGATGCGGAATGCTGCTCATACGCTGAGTATTGCAATGCGCGCAAATGCCCGCACGGATTTGAGACCACCCCTTTGATAATAAGAGTTCCCCGCGATAGCTAATCATTTAATGCATTAACGGTCGCTTGCGGAAGGCGCGAAGTCATTTCTTAATACGTATACCATTAATTATTTATCACCCTGTTGCGCCAGCGCCTGCAGCTCCTCCTTAAGCCAGCGGGTCGCGCCCCGCTGGCCGCTGCGTTTATGCGAGTAAATTTTCACTTCAAACGTGCGTATCGGGAACGGTAAGGCAAATATCCTGAGATCCGCTGCTGCCATCAGCTTCTCAGCGGCATACCGGGGGATCGCCATCAGCAGATCGCTTTCCGCCACGGTAAACGGCGCGCTGAGCATCGACGGCGTTTTGATCGCGATTTGTCGGGTATACCCCAGCTGCTCGAGCCGCACATCCAGAACGCCCTGCTTCTCATTCCACGGCGTCACCACCAGGTGGCGGGCCGCGAGATAATCCTCCAGCGTCAGCCTCGTCCGGCTTGCGTTGCTGATGACCACATACTCATCTTCAAACCAGCCGATCTCTTCCAGTTCCGGATGGCGGATATCATCCTCGGTGCTGAAACCCAGCGCCAGATCCACCTCGCCCGCCAGCAGCTCCGTCAGCGCCGGGCTGTGCGGCAGATAGCGCAGTTCAAAACGCAAACCCGGGGCTGCAAGCTGCAGCCTGTGCATCAGGGCCGGAAAAATGCAAAGCGCGGTAAAATCCGTAATCGCAATCTGCAAGCTCTCGGTGCTGCTGGCCGCGTCAAACTCCGGCTGCGGGGCCAGCTCGTGATTAAGAAAAGACAGTGCGGAAGCAATGGAGGGCGCAAGCTGAGTGGCATACACGCTGGGGGACATGCGATGCCCTTCCCGAAAAAACAGCGGGTCATTCAGGGTAGCGCGCAAGCGCGAGAGCGCGTGGCTGAGCGCGGATGTGCTCATCGCCAGCTCGTCAGCGGCATGCCGAACGGAACGGTGGCGGTAGATGGCATCGAAAACGGGCAGCAGGTTTAGATCAAGGCGTCTCAGCGCTGGATGCATAATATTCATCATTTGTTGATTTCATTGCACTTAATTCTTCGGACAATACTCCGTATGCTTAACGCCATCAATCGAAACGCACGCAAAAAACAGGACAAACAATGAGCATCACCATTCGTCAGGCCCGCCCCGAAGATGCAGCGGCGATATACGCCATGATTTACGAGCTGGCGGTGTATGAAAAAGCGCCGGAAGAAGTGGTTACCACGCCGCAAGAGATCCGGGAAACGCTCTTTGGCGCAGGCACTAAAACCGAGGCGTTGATCGCGGAGTTTGACGGCAGGACTGCCGGCTATGCCGTGTTCTTTACCAGCTATTCAACCTGGCTGGGACGCAACGGGATTTATATGGAAGACCTGTACGTTTCTCCGGAGTATCGCGGTAAAGGCGCGGGCAGAGCGCTGCTGAAACATATTGCGCAGCTGGCGGTAACGCGGCAGTGCGGTCGCCTTGAATGGAGCGTGCTCGACTGGAACCAGCCCGCCATCGACTTTTACCTGAGCATTGGCGCACTGCCGCAGTCCGAATGGGTACGCTATCGTCTTGATGGTGAAGCGCTGCTGAAATTTGCCGAATAACAGCCCCACTCTGCGAGAAGATCCCGGCCGGGCGGGATCTTTCCTGCGCGCCCCGTCCGTGCCGCCTTAAAAGATGCTGAGTCTGTGCTACCATTCCATAAATTTCATCAACATATTGCAGAACGCCATGACGACAGCCCCCTTTATCCGCCCTCAGCTCACCCTACCAGACGGTGCCGACAAACTGCTGCTGCACTCCTGCTGCGCCCCCTGCTCGGGTGAAGTCATGGAGGCCATCCAGGCCTCGGGAATTGACTACACTATTTTTTTCTATAACCCCAATATCCATCCACAAAAGGAATACCTCATCCGCAAGGAGGAGAATATTCGGTTTGCGGAAAAACACGGCGTGCCCTTTGTTGATGCCGATTACGACACCGATAACTGGTTTGAGCGTGCGAAAGGCATGGAGTGGGAACCCGAGCGCGGCGTCCGCTGCACCATGTGCTTCGATATGCGCTTCGAGCGCACGGCGCTCTATGCGGCAGAAAATGGCTTTAGCGTCATCAGCAGCTCGCTGGGGATCTCCCGCTGGAAGAACATGCAGCAAATAAACGACTGCGGCCAGCGTGCCGCAGCGCGCTATCCGGGCATGGTCTACTGGGACTATAACTGGCGCAAACAGGGCGGTTCATCCCGCATGATTGAGATCAGCAAGCGGGAGCAGTTTTACCAGCAGGAGTATTGCGGATGCGTTTATTCGCTCAGGGACAGTAACCTGCACCGCAAGTCTCAGGGCCGCCCGCTTATCCGCATTGGCACCCTGTATTACGGTCAGGATGAGAATGAGAAATAACGGGTTTGCGGTATAGAGATATATCCGAAAACCGCCGTATCGGATGCCGAAATTAGCCTTTCGTCTCACATATCTGCGAAGAGAGGCTATCCTTTAAGTATCATCACAAGGAGGCAAAAATGTCTGATTTCGGTACCGATAAAAACACTCAGTTTGCTGAAGACAAAGCAAAAAATAAACTTGATGAACTTGCCGGCTCAGCGCAGCAGCAGTTTGGTGAATTTGTAGATTCACCAAAGCATCAGGTAAAAGGCGCGGCAAAAAAATATGCAGCCCAGGCCAGCGACGCCGTTTCTGATGTTACTGAAGCGGTCAGAAACAACCCCCTCACCGGCCTCGTTGCAGCGGGTGCTGTGGGTATCGTTCTCGGCCTGCTGCTGGGTCGAAAATAAATAAAGGCCCTTCGGGGCTTTATTTTATTCTTAGCTGAATAACCGCACCATGCGGTCCAGCTCTTCCTCCTTCACGGCTCGTGATAAATAATAGCCCTGAAAGTTCTTGACCCCCATCGCGACTAATTTATCAAACTTTTCTTCACTATCTACCCCTTCTGCAATGCAGTCCGTTCCGGTCATGTCGCTATAAAGCTGTATCGCTTTAATCAGATTATAGTCGTTGTCATTTGCCACAAAATGCTCGACGATGTCCCTGTCCAGTTTGAGCCCGTCGAAATGTACCTGCCGCACCGGAAACATGGTTTGGTGATTAGAGAAGCAGTCATCCAGAAACAATCTACACCCCGTATTGCGTAAATGCCGCATGGTTTCCGGGATCCTCTTGTCCTTCGTGACGTCAATATCCTCTGCAAATTCAAAGACCAGCTTTTCGGCCCATTGTGGTTTGAGCAACATACTGATGGCTTTACGTGCCATATCCGGCAAGGCACTTCCGGAAGCTAACCGAGGGGGAATGTTAACCGAAAAATAATATTTTCCGTTATATTTATTAATCCCTGATACGGCAGCGTGAATGACTAACGCCGTCATTTTTAGCCATATTTCATAATTAGAAATATCGAACAAAAAACTGGCAGGCTTGACAATTTTACCGTTTTTATTCCAGCGAATAAGAATTTCAAACCCTACCCCTTTCTTATCACGATCGGTAATGATCTGATAGGCAGGGAATATCTCTTTGTTATGTAATGCTTTAAAAATCTCTACTTCTTTATCCGTAAAACCCGCATTTTGACTCTGACGTTTAAAGCTACCTTCCGCTTTGAAGTTGTGAGGATCGTGCAGCCAGCGTTTAATCAAATGTAATTTCAACACGCCTTCCTTGCGATGGGTATATACCGTTTTATTGGAAAGCGCCATTTTGTCGCAAAGTTCTTTGACCGACATACCGCGGTAGAAATGTAATAAAACGTCTATCTCTCTTCTTGTTAACCATTTTAAATTTTCTTGCGCAGACATATCCTTATTGTAATCGCGTAATAAGCGCGAGCGGTCTTTGAAGCCATTATGGTGCGTCTCGAAACAGCTTATAATATCAGAAATGCTGGCAATACGAATTAATGATAATTGATGGTTGTTATTTAAAAGACTGCCCAGCGTGCGGTATAACCAGCCGTCAGGTATATCACCATACAGCGTGACGCGTCGAATTACCGGAAGCGCATTAAGTACGGAAGCCAGCCGCGTCAGGCTCTCCAGAAGACCGGTGATACCTTTCCCGAGAAACGTGACGATGTGAGCGTTATGATTTACAAGGATATTTTGCACATCCTGTGGAGATACCACATCTTCTTCAAAGTGAATATGCGACGCCTGTATTCCGTACTTGTTAAGCATCAGACTATATCCCTGGAACGTAAAGCCGCAGGCTGAGATGACAAATGAGTGTTCATCGCAAGCCCCATTTCCGAGAGAAAAATTGTGGGTCATAACCTGCTCCTGGGCACCAAAGCGCCATTGCTAATTTTGAATGCGTAAAATTTAATGCACCTGCTGTGAATATTAATTTTAGCGTACCACCGCCGGGTAAGAAACAGTTCCCAGCGGAACATCTTTGCGTTTATCACCCAATGCCATACAACCCGTAAATATACTTTTCTTTTCAAATAACCTCAGTAATTACGTCATTCTCAGGGTATAATGAAAATTCCGAAAAAGAAGACTGGATACTTCATCTATCGGCTCAATCAAATACGAGAAAAATGCTATGGATAATCATATCTCATCCAGGGCCTTGCTACATCGAAGGGATGTCATTAAGAACAACCCGCGATTCGGCGAGGCAATATTAGAGCACTACACAATTAATGACGCCATCTACAAAAAACAACCTTTGTTCTACAAGACAATGCTGCAGGAATCACGATTCAACATTATTCTCTCCATGTGCTGCTTTATTTTTGGCAATCAGGCCGAATCCGTTTCAGAAATTAAAGAGTTATGTTCTCGCTATAAAATAGCCAGCCCCAACAGCGTTATTGCGATCATTACCATACTCAGAACCACCGGGCGCATCCGGACCTGGCGCTGCACGGAAGACCGACGTAAAACCCGAATCGCCCCAACCGAGAAAGGATTGAATGAACTTAAGCGTTATATGTCCGGCGCATTTTTGCCGGTGAGTATTCTTTACCCGACATTTAATATCAATGTTAACCTGCTGGATAATGACGCATTGAGAAATAACTTCTTCCGCCGCGCGGCTGAATATCTCTTTAGGGGATTAACCTTCAGAAAAATTTTACCTGAGGTGGGGTTGTTTATCGATAAAGACGGAGGGCGAATGATTATGCTCTATATTTACCTGCAGGCTATGAAAAACAAATCCGCACACGGTGCGATCATTGCGTATTCAGCCAGCACGCTGGCAAAAGAATTTTTTGTTTCGCGCATCCACGTCAACCGAATTATTAAATCGGCACAGGAGGCGGGTTATCTGAAAGACCGCGGCGATGGTCGGATGTCGATATATCCGGCGTTTATCGAACTGGTCGAAAATTACGCTGGATTGTATTTTGCGTACGTCACGCACTACATTAACGTTGTACCTAAAGAGCGACGCCATGCAAATCACGTGACGTCGACGGTATAAGCCAGCAGGCGTTCGGGATCCCGAACGCCGTTTCCCTACCTTTCCCGCAGCGCCTCTTTAGCCTTATTCAGCGGTTTCAACAGATAATCCAGAATCGTTTTGCTGCCCGTTTTTATATCAACGGTGGCAATCATGCCCGGAAAGACGGGGAAGTCTTTTCCCTGCTTATTGGTCAGATGGTTGCTGTCGGTACGGATATAGACGCGATAGTAATAAACATCTCTCTTCACCTCGTCCTGCAGGGTGTCCGGGGAAATCATGGTCACTTCTCCTTCCAGCCCGCCATAAATGGAGTAGTCATAGGCCGTAATTTTGACCAGCGCTTTTTGGCCTGGATGGATAAACGCCACGTCGCGCGGCGAAATTTTCGCTTCCACCACCATCTGGTCGTCTAACGGGACCAGGCTCATCAGCTTGCCGTTCGGGGGGATAACGCCGCCCACGGTGGTGACGTCAATATCCTTCACGATCCCACGCACCGGGGCATTAAAAGTCAGCCTGGTCAGCGAGTCTTCGCGCCCTTTCATCACCGAACGCTGGGCTTCAATCTCCGCGTTGGCTTTCGCCAGCTCTTCGCGGGCGCGAACGTAATACTGGTTTTTCATCTCGGTGATTTTATTCTCAAGCTCGTTTTTTTGACGCTCAAGACGTAACACCTCAACCTTGCTCGCCGCCCCCTGGGTCACCAGCGGACGGGTCAACGACAGCTCGCGCTGCACCAGTTCGGCCCCCTGACGTAAGCCGGCCAGCCCTTTTTCGAGGCTCTCACGACGGGACTGGTAGAGCGCCGTTTCCTGTTTGACCAGCTCAACGTCGTCATCCAGCTCGTCGGGGAACGCGAGTTCCGTGTCGTTCACCTCGGCCTTCAGGCGTGCGGCCGTAGCCAGCGCGGCATTCAGACGAGACTCGCTCTCCAGCACGCTTGACTCGGTTTTCGTCCTGTCGAGCTGCGCGAGCTGCTGTCCGCGTTCGACGATATCGCCTTCGCGCACCATCAGACTGTGAATAATCCCCCCTTCCAGGGACTGGATTACCTGCTCGTGGGAGGATGGGATCACCTTACCGCTGCCGGTCGTCACCTCATCCAGCTTGAACAGGCTCGCCCAGGTGATAAAGACCGCCAGCAGGGCGAACAGCGACCATGCTACCAGGGTAGATCGCGGCAGGCGCGGCTCTTTCAGACGGCTGTTAAAGCGAGAGAAATCATTCATGCCACGCCCTCCGTTTTCATGGTGACGGTACGCTGTACGGCTTTCTGCGGTGCCATACCGTGCTGGTGCAGGATCGCGTCGCGCGGGCCGTCCATCACCACCCTGCCGTTTTCCAGCACAATGATGCGGTCGACCAGGTCCAGTATCGGCAGGCGATGCGTCGCCACAACCAGCGTCCGGCGTTTACCCAGCCACTGGTGGAGGTGCTGAATAAACTGCTTCTCGCTCATTTCATCCAGCCAGGCGGTAGGCTCGTCCAGCAGCAGAATATTCGGTGAGGTAATCAGGGCGCGCGCCAGCAGCAGCGCCTGACGCTGGCCGCCGGACAGGCCTGCGCCCCCCTCGTTGATGATATAGTTCAGCCCCATTTTCTGCTTACGCACAAACTCCAGCGCGCCGCTGTTGACCAGCGCCTGATGAATGTCATCGTCGGTGGCGAGCGGGTTGCCCATCACAATGTTGTCGCGAACGGAGCCAAAGAACAGCCGGGCCTGCTGGCTCAGCAGCTGCATGTCGCGACGCACGTCGGCCGGGTCCAGATGATTAAGGGCAATATCGTCCAGCAGAATGCTCCCCTGCTGCGGCTCCTGCATGCCCGCCAGAATCTGTAACAGCGTGCTTTTACCGGAGCCATTACGCCCAAGCACCGCCACGCGCTCCCCGGCGCGGATCTGCAGCTTGCTGATGTTGAGCACGGTGAGTTTCTCTTCCTCGTCGTAGTAAAACCCGACGTCCTCAAGGCTATAGTCGCCGCGCAGGTGAGCCTTGTGCACCTTCTTACCGTGCTGCGGGTCGTCAATCGGGCGCTGCATCAGGTCGTCCAGCCCCTTGCGGGCCACTTTTGCCGACTGCCAGCGCGAGAGCACGCCTGAAATCTGCGACAGCGGCGCGATGGTCCGCGACGCCAGAATCGAGGTCCCTACCAGCGCACCGGTGGTCATGTCGCCGCTGATAACCAGGTAACAGCCGACCAGCAGTACCACCGCATAGACGATTGACTGCACTTCCTGCGTCCACGTGAGCAGCAGGCCCGTCAGCCAGCGCTGCTTCATGCCGACGCTGGCGGCGACGTCGTTGGTGTTATTCCACTGGTTCTGAAAGCGCTGCTCGGCGCGCATCAGCTTGATGTCTTCAATGCCCTGCACCGCCTCCACCAGGGTAGCGTTACGAATGGCGGATTCGCGCATCCCTTCGCTGGAAAGCTTGCCCAGCGGACGCTGCACCAGCAGGCCCGGAATGAGCAGCAGCGGCACGGCGAGCAGAACCACCAGCACCAGCGGACCGCCAATCATCCACAGAATAAAGACGAACAGCAGGAAGAACGGCAGGTCGGAAATCGCCGCGATGGTGGTGGAGGTAATCAACTCGCGCACCGACTCCAGCTCGCGAATTTGAGCGATAAACGATCCGGTTGATTTCGAACGCGCGCCGTTTTTGATCCGCAGCGCGTGGGCAAAGACGCGTTCGGAGATGCGCAGGTCGGCGCGTTTTCCCACCACGTCAGAAATATGTACGCGCAGCATGCGCATGATGAATTCAAACAGAATGGCAATCATCACGCCGCCGAACAGCACCCACAGCGTGGCCTCCGACTGCGACGGGACGACCCTGTCGTATACCTGCATGGAGAAGACCATGCCGGAGAGCGCCAGCACGTTGGCGACCAGCGCCACCAGCATAATGTCGCTGTAGCGTCGCCAGTCCTTCAGCGCCAGCTGCCAGAACCAGTTTTTCTCGTAGGGTTTGATGTAGTCATCCACGCGGGCATCCGGCGTGGACTCGAGCGGGCGCAGCACCATCACCCCCTTTAGCCGTGGCCCAAGCTCCTCACGCGTCAGCGTCGTCTCCAGCCCCGCGTCGCCGCTGAACTGCAGGCTGACGTTGCCTTCGCTGTCCATGCGGTTAATGACCGCAATCTGCCCGCCGGTGAATTCCGCCAGCAGCGGCAGGCGCCACGGATCGAGAGATACCGCTTCAGCCGCCACCACACGCATCCCCAGCCCAAGCTGGCGCGCCATCTCCTCCAGCACCAGCTGGCGCGGAGACTGGCTTTCATGGTTAATCGTGACCCGAACATGCTCCGCCGAAAAGTCCAGCCGATAGTGCTTCGCGATGATGAGCATGCCCTGCAGCCAGGGTTCGTACTGTGGATGTGTCTTCATAATGCTACGTCCTGTTCAGGGCGATAATTTCGCACTGAAATGATACCTTCACGGGATGATTAAAAATCGAACACTTTATAAACGAGCCCGCAAAATAATCTTGTGAAATATAGGGTTATGGCTATTCGTGTAAAGAAACGCAAAAGGCCGCGGGGATCGCTCCCCGCGGCGTTGTTTTACGCAATTAACAGCTGATGATTTGCCAGCAGCGTCGCCAGATCCGTCTGCACACCGTTCAGCGTCACCAGGGCGGTTGGCGAGAACTGGCCGCCGGTACCGTCCAGATCCACCTGGATTTCGGTGTTGCTGCCGTTCTGCACCACGCGGATGTAGTCGCTGATATTGCCCGCGCTGCTGTCCAGCGTGGCCACGCCGTTCACGTAGCTCGCCGAGCCCGTGCCGGTATAGCCGCTGCCGGAGAGCAGATCGCGCAGGTCGATACGATCCGTGTCCGCCGTCCCTTCCCAGGTGCCGACCGTAAAGCCGTTCACCACGTCGTGACCGTTACCGCCCGTCGCATCCGTCGCGTTGATCAGCTTGTAGAGCAACGTATCGTGACCGCCGCTGCCGATGTTGAAGGTGTCGTTCCCGCCGCGGCCTTCGAACCGGTTATCACCGCTGTTGCCGGTAATGACGTCGTCGAAGTTCGAGCCGTTAATTCCCTCAATGTTGAGCAGTCGTGACGTCCCGAACCCGGTGTCCTGCGCGGTAGAGAGGCGCAGGTCAACGGTCACGCCGGAGGTCGCATTGCGGTAATCCACCACGTCCATGCCGCCGGTGTTGCTCCAGGTGTCGTAGTCGGAATGGGTATTCCAGCCGCCGGAACCGTTATAGGTATAGGTGCCGTCCTCTGCGATAAAGGTGTCGTTATACCCGGTGCCGGTGATAGTCCCGCTGTGGCCGCCGGTGGCTGCCTCGGCCGTCAAGACGTAGCCCTCTTTGCCGTTACCCGCTTCCAGACCGCTCCAGGTGACGTTATCCGACACGCCGTTGGTGATTTTCACAATCTCTGCCGAATAGGTTTCGTTCGGCTCCAGACCGTAGAAGCTCACCAGGGCGGAAGTATCGTTCGACCCGATACCGGACTGGGCGTTGATGATCTGCGACGCCACCAGCACGCCCGCGGCGTTATACAGATTGACCGTGTTGCCGTAGTAGGCGTTGATGCCCTCGCTGTCGACAATGTGCAGATGCATCGCGGTGCCGTCAGCAATGGTTTTGCTGTTTTGCACCAGCACCACCTTGCCGTTCTGCTGCGATACCAGCAGATCCTGCGCGCCGTCCCAGTTGTAGTCCACTGCCGCCACGCCGGTGACGTTCGCCAGGCCAGAAGCCAGCTGGCTTGAGGTCCAGGTGGAACCGAAACCGTTGTTGGTGAACAGGGTTGCCGTCTGTGAGCCGCCGTAGGAACTGAGCTTGACGATGTCCATCTGCCCGTCGCCGTTCCAGTCCACCGCCACCGACAGATAACCCGCCGTAGCGTTAGAGGCCTCCACCGCGCTCTTGGTGGCTGAGAGCTTTCCGGTACCGTCGTTGTAGTAGATCACCCCGCCGTTGTTGTTGTAGCTGCTGCCCAGGTACAGATCCATGTAGCCATCACCGTTGAAGTCCGCCCACGTCATGGACGCCGCCGTGGTGGTATTCGAGGCGTTCCCTACAAACACGTTGGTCAGGTTCTGGCCGATGGACAGCGTGCCGTTGCCGTTATTGTTGATCACGGTCAGCGAGTACGCGCCGCTGCGGTTGGTGTGCTGCACAATATCCACGGTGCCGTCGTTGTTCAGATCGACGCCGGAGATTTCACGCCCGGAGTCAAACTGGCCGTAGAAGCCGCCTTCCCCGCCCGTACCGTCCGGCGAGAGGACGCCGTTGTTGTTCACCAGGTAGGTCAGGGAATCCATACCGGCATCGCCGTACGCCAGGTCCAGATAGCCATCCCCGGTTTTATCGTAGGCAATCACGCCGCCGTACCAGATGGTGGTCCCCATCGCCAGCTGGCTGGCGTTATAGGTGCTGCCATCGTAGGTCCACATGACCTGCGTTGAACCTGCGTAGGTGTTCTCGGTCGCGAAGATATCCTGCGTGCCGTTACGGTCAAAGTCGGCGGCGGTCTGGCTCACCACGTAGTAGCCGCGGGTGTTGGTGAGCGTATTGCCGGCATAGGTCGAGCTATCACTGCTGGAGTAAGACTGTCCGTTAGCAATGATATTCCACAGGCCGCTGCTGTTCATGCCGAGGGTCATGGTGGAGTTGTTGCTGTTCCCTGCCGTGGTCGCCCAGTCGGTATTCACCGAGGTGGTGTCAATCACCAGGCTGCCTGTCGCCGTACCGGTGGTATTGCCGTTACCCGCGCTGCTCTTCACCTGCGCCGTCACGCTGTAGCTCGACACGCTCAGCGCATCGCCGTCCGGGATCTGCAGATACCAGGTGTTGTGATCCGGGTCGACTACCACCGCGCCGCCGGTCTGGGAGGTGTAGGTCTTTCCGTTCACCGTTACCACCAGGTATTCACCGTTCACCAGGTCAGCGGAGACGGTACCGCTGACAATCGGCGTGGTATCCGACGTGGTCTGCGCGGCAATCGCCGCCGTGGTGGTCGGGATGCTGGTATCGACGTTCAGCACAAACCCGTCCGACTCCGTGTAGTTACCGGCCCTGTCGGTGACGCGCACGATGTAGGTGTGGTTGCCGTCGCTCAGGCCGTTGTCCTGGAATGACCAGCTTGCGCTGCCGTTCATGGTCACCTGACCGAGCAGGACGCCGTCACGATAGAGCTGCACAATTTCACCGTCGTCCGGGGCGCGGTTAAGCGTGCCGTTGATCAGCGGCGAGTTATCGTCCGTTGCCACCGTACTGCCAAAGGTCCCCTGACGCTCGCCTTCACCGTCGGTATAGCTCACTACCGTGCCTACGGTGGTTGGCGGCGTGGTGTCCACCGTCACCACCTGAGAGGCGGTGGAGCCGACGTTGCCCGCCTGGTCGATAATCCGCACCTGGTAGGTGTAGTCTCCGTCAGGCAGATCGCGGGTATCGGTGTAGCTCCAGCGCTGGTTGGTGACCGTGGTATCGAGCCAGGTATTCCCGCCGTCCAGGCTGATCTGTACGCGCTCGTCGCTTGCCAGCACGCTGCCCAGCGAACCGTTGATGGTCAGCGTGGTGTCCATGGTGATGAAATCACTGCCGGACTGGCCGGTATCGTCGCTGATGCTGTCGATGGTAACGCCGTACTGCGGCGACTGGGTATCCACCGTCACCGCCTGCGCGGTGGTGGCCCCGACGTTCCCCGCCTGGTCAACGACCCGCACCTGATAGTTATGGCTGCCGTCGGTCAGCGTACGCGTGTCGCTGTAGCTCCACTGCGTACCGCTTACGGTGGCGTAAACCCAGGTGCTGCCACCGTCCATGCTCACCTGAACGTATTCACCTGCGCCGAGTTCTGCGCCGAGCGTTCCGTGCAGCGTGTACGAGGTCGAACTGGTCAGGAAGTCGTTATTGTCGAAGCCGGTATCCACGGTGATGTTATCCACGGTCACCGTAATCGCCGCATCCGGGGCGACCGTATCGACGGTCACCTGCTGATGAGCGCTGGCGCCCACGTTACCGGCGGCATCCACCACGCGAACGTAGTAGTCATAGGTCTGGTTACCCAGCGTGCGGCCGTCCACGTAGTACCAGCTGTTGCCGGTGACGATGACGTTCTGCCAGGTCACGCCGCCGTCGATGCTGATCTGTGCGTATTCCCCGTCGGCCAGCGTCGCGCCGAGCGAGCCGTGCAGCGTCAGGGACGTATCGTTGGTGATAAAGTCGCTGCTGCTCAGGCCGGTATCGTCACTGATGCTGTCGATGGCGATCGTTTTGCTGGCGTAAGGTGCAACCGTATCAATGGTCACCACCTGGCTGGCGGTGGCGCTGATATTGCCCGCGTCGTCAATCACGCGCAGCTGGTAGTTGTAATCCCCGTCGGCCAGCGTACGGCCGTCGACGTACGTCCAGCTCAGGCCGCTGACGCTGACGTCGGTCCAGGTCACGCCACCGTCGAGGCTGATCTGCGCGTGGTCGCTGCTGCCGAGCGCCGCGCCGAGCGTCCCTTTCAGGCTGATCTGGTTGTCGCTGGTGATAAAGTCGCTGCCGGACAGGCCGGTATCCTGGGTGATGGAATCGACCGTAATCGTCGTCGCCGCAGGCTTCGTCAGGTCAATCACCACGTCCTGACTGTCGGTGGCCCCCACGTTCCCGGCGTTATCGATCACGCGCACCTGGTACTGGTACGTACCGTCGGTCAGGGTGCGGCCATCGGTGTAGCGCCAGGTGGTGCCGGTCACCGTCAGGTCAATCCAGGTGGTACCGCCGTCGAGGCTGATCTGCGCCTTCTCGTTATTGCCGAGCTGCGCGGTCAGGGAGCCGTTGACCACAACGTGGCCGTCGTTGGTGATGAAATCACTCGCGCTCAGGCCGGTGTCGTTTTGCAGCGAATCAATCGTAATTCCCATCGACGGCGCGGTGAGATCCACGGTCACGGTGTGGTTATCGCTGGCGCTGTTGCCGATGGTATTGCTGACCTGCGCGTTAATCACGTACGAACCGCCGTCCGCCAGCGCGGTCACGTCTGCGCTGCCGACCGTATAGCGCCAGGTGCCGTCATTCTGCACGGTCGCCGTATAGGTTTTACCGTTCAGCGTAATGGTCACCGTCTGGCCCGCCGGGGCGTCGGTGGTGCCGCTGACAGTCAGCGGCGTGCCGTGCTCGGCCGCGTTGACGATATCGTCCTGCGCAAAGGTGTTAATGGTGAGGGTTGGGACATCGCCGTTCAGCGTCACGTCGTGCGTTGCGCTGCCCGGGTTACCCGCCTTATCGCTCACCGTAGCCGTAATGGTGTAATCCCCGTCGCTCAGGCCGAGGAAATCACGGCCCGGCACGAAGACCGACCAGGATCCGTCCGCCCCGACGGTCGCCTGATAGCTGTGCCCGTTGAAGGAAACGGTCACCGTCTGGCCCTGTTCCGCCGTGGTGGTGCCACGGATTGCCTGGCCCGCCAGCTGCTCCGCGTTGTTGACGATATCGTCATCGGCCACGGTACTGATGGTCACGGTTGGCGCGACGGTATCTACCGTTAAGGTATGCGTGGTTTGACCGTTATTACCCGCTTTGTCGTTCACCGACGCGGTGACCGTCAGCGCGCCCTGACTCAGGGCCGCCAGGTCGGCGGCAGGAACGTCGAGCGTCCAGGTGCCGTCTTTTGCCACGACCGCAGTGTAGGTTTTGCCGCCCAGCGTCACGGTGACGGTCTGACCCGCTTCCGCGCTGGAGGAGCCGTGTACGGTGAGCGGCTGCTGCGCTTCCGCCGCGTTCAGAACGTCGTCGCCGGACAGCGTGGCAATGCTTACCACCGGCGAAGTGGTATCCACGCTGATGGTATGCGTTGCCGAGGCGCTGTTGCCCGCGCTGTCCTGCGCCGACACGGACACCTGATAGCTCGCGCCGTCGGCCAGCGCGCCCACATCGGCGGCCGGAACGGTTGTGGTCCATGAGCCGTCGCTCTGAATGGTGGCCGTGTAGCTTTTACCGTTCAGGGTGACGGTGACCTGCGTGCCGCTGGCGAACTGCGCGCTGGAGCCGTTAATCACCAGCGAGGCGCCCGCCTCTGCCGCGTTGATGACGTCATCGTCGCTAAGGGTGTTAACCGTCAGCGCCACGGAGGCGGTGTTCACAAGGACATCGTGGGTCTGGGTGCTGCTGTTGCCCGCGCTGTCGGTGATGGTCGCGCTGAGGGTCACGGTGCCATCGGTCAGGGCGGAAATCACGCTGGCCGGGACACCCACGATCCACTTACCGCTGGCGTCAACGGTAGTGGTGTACTGGTTCGAACCGATGGTGATAACCACCTTATCGCCGACGTTCGCGCCGATTGCGGTGCCGCTGACAATCTGCGCCTGCTCGTGCTCCACGCTGTTGATGACGTTATCGCCCGCCACGACGTTAAAGCTGACGGTCGGCGGCGTGGTATCAAGCGTAATGGCTTTGTCCGCGCTGCCCGGGTTACCCGCGGCATCGCTCACGCTGACCTGTACGGTGTAGCCGTTATCCGCCAGGGCAGACAGATCGGTGCCAGGAACATTGACGCTCCAGATGCCACCCTGCTGCACCTGCGCGGTATAGCTCTTACCGCCCAGCGTCACGGTCACCGTCTGCCCGACTTCTGCCGTGGTGGTGCCGGAGAGGGCCACGCCTGCGGACGCCTCGCTGGCGTTGATCACGTTGTCGCCTGCGACCGTATCAATGGTTACGGCTGGCGCAGTAGCGTCCACGCTGTACTCGCGGCCCGCCGAGGCGCTGTTGCCGTTGACGTTGGTCACGTTCACCTGAACGCTGGCATCGCCGTCTTTCAGACCCGCCAGATCCGCAGAAGGTACGGTTGCGGTCCAGTTACCGTCAGCATCCACTTTCGCGGTATAGGTCTTCCCGGCGAAGGTGATGGTGACGTTCTGATTTTCCTCCACGTTCGAGGTGCTGCCTGACAGCACCAAATCCGCGCCTTTCTCCGCCGCGTTGATCACGTCGTCGGTGGCAATCGCATCGATGCTAATAGCCACCGCCGCCAGATCCACGGTGACATCGTGGCTGATGGAGACCGGGTTGCCCGCGCTGCTCTGGCCTGCAACGGTCACGGTGACCGTACCTGCTGCCAGGTTCCCGACGTCTGCCGCCGGGATCGCCGCGCTCCATGTGCCGTCAGCCAGCACGGAGGCCGCATAGGTTTTGCCGTTGACGGTCACGGCAAGCGTGGTGCCCACCGCCAGCCCGTCGCTGGAGCCGGTGATAATCAGGTTTTGATTATGTTCGATGCTGTTGATCACGTCATCTCCCGCCACGGTATCAATACGCAGGCCCGGCAGGCTGGCGTCTATAGCGATTTCGCGCTCGCCCGTTCCCGTGTTGCCGTGGCCGTTGGTCACCGTCGCAGATACCGTCAGGTCGCCATTGCCCAGCGCCGTCAGGACCGATTCCGGCACGCTCACGGACCAGGTCAGATCATCCTGAACGGTGGCCGTGTAGCTGTTGCCACCGAGGGTGACGGTGACGGTATTCCCCGCTTCCGCGTTTGCTACCTTGCCGCTGAGGGTCTGGCCCGCGGCCACTTCCGCCGCGTTGATGACGTTGTCGCCCGCCACGGTGTTGATGGTGACGGTCGGCAGCGCGGTGTCTACCTGCAGGTTCGCGGTGTTATTCACGCTGTTGCCCACGTCGTTGGTCGCGGCGGCGCTCAGGGTATAGTTCGCTTCGCCCAGACCCGCCAGATCCGCTGCCGGAACGGTCAGGCTCCAGGTGCCATCTGCTGCGGTCGTCGCCGTGTAGTTTTTGCCGTTGAGGGTCACGGTCACCACGGTGCCTTCCGCGAGGTTGGCGCTGGTGCCGCTCACGCTCAGGTCCTGACCTTTTTCCACCGCGTTCAGCACGTTATCGCCGCTGATGGTGTTGAAAGCTACGGACGGCAGGCCGGTATCGACGGTCACGTTATGGCTGCCGGTACCGGTATTGCCCGCCGCGTCGGTGACGGACGCCGTGACGGTCACGGTGCCGTCGCTGAGGCCGGAAATCACGCTCGCCGGTACGCCCACGCTCCAGTTGCCCGCCGCGTCCAGCACGGTGGTGTAAGTCTGGCCGCCGATGGTGACGGTGACCTTATCGCCCGCTGCCGCGCCGGTAGCGGTGCCGCTGATGATTTGCGCCTGAGCGTGCTCGGTGACGTTAATGACGTCATCGCCCGCCACGGCGTTGATGGTCACCGCAGGCACGGTCACGTCCACCGTCAGGTTGTGGTCAATGGACGCCGGGTTGCCGGCTTTATCGCTGACGGAGGCCGTCACGGTCACGCTGCCGTCGCCGAGCGCCGCCAGATCCGCCGCCGGAACGCTCAGCGTCCAGCTGCCGTCCGCGCCTGCGGTTGTGGTGTAGTCTTTGCCGTTCAGCGTCACGCTCACGGTCTGGCCCGCTTCGGCGGTGGTGGTGCCGGACACGGTCAGATCGGACTGCGCTTCAGCGGCGTTCAGAATATCGTCGGTCGCCAGGGTGTTGATGGTCACGGACGGCGCGGTCGCATCCACGCTGTACTCGCGCCCCGCCGAGGCGCTGTTGCCGTTCACGTTGGTGACGCTCACCTGCACGCTGGCGTCGCCGTCCTTCAGGCCAGCCAGATCCGCTGACGGCACGGTCCAGGTCCAGTTGCCGCTGTCGTCTACTGTCGCGGAATAGATTTTGCCGTTCAGGCTGATGGTCACGGTTTGGCCGGCTTCCACGTTGGTGGTCGCACCGGACAGCACCAGATCCGCGCCCTTCTCCGCCGCGTTAATCACGTCGTCGGTGGCGATGGCATTGATGCTGATGGCAACGGTCGCCAGATCCACCGTCACATCGTGGCTGATGGTAATCGGGTTACCCGCTGAACTGTCGCCGGTAACGCTGATTTTGACGGTGCCTTCCGGCCACGCGCTCACGTCGGTGGACGGGATCGCCGCGCTCCAGGTGCCGTCCGCCAGCACCGTCGCTGCATAGTCTTTACCGTTGACGGTGACGGTCAGCATCGTGCCCGGCGCCAGCCCGTCGCTGGAGCCGGTGACGATCAGATTCTGCGCGTGCTCGATGCTGTTGACGACATTGTCGCCCGCCACGGTATCCACGCGCAGGCCCGGCAGGTTAGCGTCGATAGCGATCTCGCGCTCGCCGGTGCCGGTGTTGCCGTGGCCGTTGGTCACGGTCGCCGTCACGCTCAGGCTGCCGTTGCCCAGCGCGGTCAGCACGTCAGACGGCACGTTCACGGACCAGGTCAGATCGTTCTGCACCGTTGCGGTGTAGCTGTTGCCGCCAATGGTGACGGTGACGGTATTGCCCGCTTCGGCATTCGCCACGGTGCCGCTCAGGATCTGGCCTGCCGCCACTTCCGCCGCGTTGATGACGTTGTCGCCCGCCACGGTATTGATGGTGACGGTTGGCAGCGCGGTGTCCACCAGCAGGTTCGCGGTGTTGCTGACGCTATTGCCCACGCCGTTGGTGGCGGTCGCGTTAAGGGTGTAGCTGGCCTGACCGAGACCGGCCAGATCCCCGGCCGGAACGGTCAGGCTCCAGGTGCCGTCCGCCGCCGTCGACGCGGTGTAGTTTTTACCGTTCAGGGTTACGGTCACCACGGTGCCCTCCGCGAGGTTGGCGCTGGTGCCGCTGACGCTCAGATCCTGACCCTTTTCCACCGCGTTCAGGACGTTGTCATCGCTGATGGCGTTGAAGGCTACCGATGGCAGGCCGGTATCGACGGTCACATCATGGCTGCCGGTACCGGTGTTGCCCGCCGCGTCGGTGACTGATGCTGTCACGGTCACGGTGCCGTCGCTGAGGCCGGAAATCACGCTCGCCGGTACGCCCACGCTCCAGTTGCCCGCCGCGTCAAGCACGGTGGTGTAAGTCTGGCCACCAATCGTGACGGTAACCTTATCGCCCGCCGCCGCGCCGGTGGCGGTACCGCTGATAATCTGCGCCTGACCGTGTTCCGCCACGTTAATGACGTCATCGTCCGCCACGGCGTTGATGGTCACCGCAGGAACGGTCACGTCCACCGTCAGGTTGTGGTTAACGGACGCCGGGTTACCCGCTTTATCGCTCACGGAGGCCGTCACCGTCACGCTACCGTCGGTCAGACCCGCAAGATCGGCAGCCGGAACGTCCAGCGTCCAGTTGCCGTCAGCGCTTACCGTGGCGGTATAGTCTTTGCCGTTCAGCGAGACGGTCACCGTCTGGCCCGCTTCGGCGGTGCTGGTGCCGGAGACGGTCAGATCGGACTGCGCTTCTGTCGCGTTCAGGACATCGTCAGCGGCAATCGTATTGATGGTCACGGACGGCGCGGTCGCATCCACGCTGTACTCGCGGCCCGCGGACGCGCTGTTGCCGTTGACGTTGGTCACGCTGACCTGCACGCTGGCGTCGCCGTCCTTCAGGCCCGCCAGATCGGCCGCTGGCACCGTGGCAGTCCATTTACCGTCGGCACCGACCGTGGCGGTGTAATTCTTGCCGCCGAAGGTGATGGTGACGGTCTGGTTTTCTTCCACGTTCGAAGTGGTGCCGGAGAGCACCAGATCCGCGCCCTTCTCGGCCGCGTTGATCACGTCGTCTGACGCAATCGCGTCAATGCTAATGGCGACGTTCGTCAGGTCGACAGTCACATCGTGGCTGATGGATACCGGGTTACCGGCGCTGCTCTGGCCGACAACGGTGACGGTGATCGTGCCTGCTGCGAGAGCACTCACGTCTGCCGACGGGATCGCGGCGCTCCAGGTGCCGTCTGCCAGTACGGTAGCCGCATAGGTTTTGCCGTTCACGGTCACGGTCAGCGCGGTGCCTGCGGCCAGGCCATCGCTGGAGCCGGTAACGATCAGATTCTGCCCGTGTTCGATGCTGTTGATCACGTCATCGCCCGCCACGGTATCCACGCGCAGGCCCGGCAGGTTCGCGTCTATAACGATTTCGCGCTCGCCGGTGCCGCTGTTGCCCGCGCCGTTGGTGACGCTGGCGGTCACGGTCAAATTACCGTTACCCAGCGCGGTCAGGACGTCAGACGGCACGTTAACGGACCAGCTGAGATCGCTTTGCACCGTTGCGGTGTAGCTGTTACCGCCAATGGTCACGGTCACGGTGTTGCCCGCTTCGGCATTCACCACCTTACCGCTGATGGTCTGGCCGGCTGCCAGCTCGGCGGCGTTGATGACGTCGTCACCTGCAATGGTGTTGACGATTACCCCCGGCAGAACGGATTCCACGTTCACGGTGTGTGACGTGCTGGTAGTGTTGCCGACGCTGTCCGTTGCCGATGCGGTAACGGTGTACAACGCTTCACCCAGTTGTCCCACCTGGTCCGCCGGAACGGTGGTGGTCCATTTCCCGTTGCTATCGACCATCGCGCTGTACGCTTTGCCGTTCAGCATCACGGTAACCACCGCGCCTGCCGCCAGGCCGGAAGCCGTACCGGAGATCGTCAGATCCTGGATTTTCTCGGTGCTGTTGATCACGTCGTCGCCGGAAACGGTGTCAATGGTCAGCACCGGCGCGGTCAGGTTCACCTCCACGCCGTGCGTGGCGCTGTTGCTGTTGCCCGCTTTATCGGTCAGCGCCGCGGTAATGGTGTAATCCCCGGCGGCCAGCGCGGTGACGTCCGCCGCAGGCACGCCCACGCTCCAGTTGCCGGACGCGTCCAGGGTGGCGGTGTAGGATTTGCCGTTGAGGGTAACGGTGACCACGTCGCCCGCCGCCGCGTCGGTCACGGAACCGGTGACAATCAGGGCCTGAACATGCTCGGCGCTGTTGATCACGTCGTCGTCGGAAACGGTGTTAATGGTCAGCTGCGGGACGGTGGTATCGACCAGCACGTCACGATCCGCTGAGGCCGGGTTGCCCGCCTTATCAGACACGGCGGCGCTGATGGTGTAGTTGCCGTCGGCAATCGCGCCGAGATCCGCAGACGGCACGGTGACGCTCCAGCTGCCGTTTGCCTGCACGGCGGTGGTGTAAGTCTCGCCGTTCAGCGTCACGGTAACGGTCTGGCCCGCTTCGGCGTTAGTCACGCCGTTAACGACCAGATCCTGCTGCGCTTCGGCCGCATTGATGATGTTGTTGTCGCTGACGATATCAATGGATACCGCTGGCGCGGTTGCATCCACGCTATATTCGCGCCCTGCTGAGGCGCCGTTGCCGTTCACGTTAGTGACGCTCACCTGCACGCTGGCGTCGCCGTCTTTCAGGCCCGCCAGATCCGCAGATGGCACGGTTGCGGTCCAGTGGCCGCTGGCATCCACCGTCGCGGTGTACGACTTGCCGCCGAAGGTAATGTGAACCGTCTGGTTTTCTTCCACGTTAGTGGTTGTGCCGGACAGCACCAGGTCCGCGCCTTTCTCGGCCGCGTTGATTACGTCGTCGGTGGCGATGGCGTTGATGCTTATGGCAACGGTCGCCAGATCCACCTTCACGTCGTGGCCGATGGAAACCGGATTGCCCGCCGCGCTCTGGCCTTCCACGGTCACGGTGACCGTGCCCGCATTCAGCGCACTGACGTCAGCCGCCGGAATGGCTGCACTCCATGTCCCGTCCGCCAGCACGGTTGCCGCGTAGGTTTTGCCGTTGACGGTGACCGTCAGCGCCGAGCCGCTCGCCAGCCCGTCGCTGGAGCCGGTGATAATCAGGTTTTGAGTATGTTCGATGCTGTTGATCACATCGTCGCCCGCCACGGTATCCACGCGCAGCCCCGGCAGGTTGGCATCAATAGTAATGTCGCGCTCGCCGGTGCCGGTATTGCCGTGGCCGTTGGTGACGCTCGCCGTTACGGTGAGATCGCCGTTACCGATGGCGGTTAAAACCGTAGACGGCACGTTCACCGACCAGCTCAGATCGTCCTGAACCGTCGCGGTATAGGTATTGCCGCCGACTGAAATAGTGACAGTGTCACCGCTCGCCGCGCCGCTCACGTTGCCGCTCAGGGTTTGTCCGGATGCGACTTCCGCCGCGTTAATGACGTCGTCGGTGGCGACAGGGTTAATGGTGACCTGCGGCAGCGCGCTGTCGACCAACACGCTGTGGTCGGTGCTCGCACTGTTGCCTGCAGCGTCGGTTACGCTCGCCGTCACGACGTAGCTTGCTTCGCCCAGCGCCGAGACGTTTGCCGCCGGAACGGTGAGGCTCCAGCTGCCGCTGGCGTCAGCGGTGGCCGTATAGCTGATGCCGTTCAGGATCACCGTAATGGTGGTGCCTTCCGGCTGGTTGCTGGTGCCGGAGAGGAGCAGGTCCTGGCCTTTCTCTACCGCATTGATCACGTCATCACCCGCCAGGGTATTGATGGCGATCGTCGGCGCGGTCAGCGAGACGTCAAATTCATGCGTGGCGGTGGTGCTGTTGCCGGCTTTATCGGTAAGGGTCGCCGAAATCGTCTGGTCGCCGTTTGCCAGCGCGCCCACGTCCGCTGCCGGCACACCCACGCTCCAGTTGCCGGACGCATCCAGCATGGCGGTGTAGTCTTTACCGTTCAGGGTGACGGTAATGACATCGCCTGCCTGCGCGCCCGTGACCTTACCGGAAACGATCAGCGCCTGGCCGTGCTCGGCAATATTCACGACGTCGTCGCCCGCAACGATGTTAAAGGTAATCTGCGGTACGGTGGTGTCGACCAGCACCGAGGCGCTCGCGCTCGCCGGGTTGCCCGCCTTATCGGCAACCGTTGCCGTCACGGAGGCATTACCGTCGGCGATGCCCGCCATGTCTGCCGCAGGGACGTCGAGCGTCCAGCTGCCGTCCGCCTGCACCTGCGCGGTGTAGGTGTTGCCGTTGAAACTCACGGTGACCGTCTGGCCGGCTTCGGCAGTAGACGTACCGCTCAGCGTCAGGTCCTGCGCCGCCTCTGCCGCATTCAGCATATTGTCGCTACTGATGGTATTGATAGTCACCGTCGGCGCGGAGATATCGACGCTGAATTCCTGCGCGGAAGACGCCGCGTTGCCGTTCACGTTGGTGACGCTCACCTGCACGCTGGCGTCGCCGTCCTTCAGGCCGCTTAAATCAGCTGCCGGAACGGTCCAGGTCCAGTCGCCGTTGGCGTCTACCGTGGTGGTGTAGGTTTTACCCGCGAAGGTGATGGTCACGGTCTGACCTGCTTCAACGTTCGAGGTGGTACCGGAAAGCACCAGATCCTGGCCCGTTTCCGCCGCGTTGAGCACGTTATCGTCGGTCACGCTGCTGATGCTGATGGCGACAGGCGCGAGATCGACATCCACGACGGTCCCGATAGTGACCGGGTTGCCGGAGGCGTCCTGCGCGCTGGCGCTGATGTTCAGCGAGCCGTCGGCCCACTGCGAGACGTCTGCCGCAGGCACGGCCGCCTGCCAGGTGCCGTCCGCCAGTACCGAGGCAGAATAATCCTTGCCGTTAATAGTGACGGTGACGGTGCTGCCCGCCGCCAGATCGGTGCTGGTGCCGGACACGATCAGGTTCTGAGCGTGTTCGATGACGTTAATCACGTCATCGCCCGCCACGGTATCAATCCGCAGGCCCGGAAGCTGGGCGTCAATGGTGAAGTCGAGAGAAGACGAGCCGGTATTGCCGTGCGCGTTGGTCACGCTGGCGGATACGGTCAGGTCGCCGTTGCCGAGCGCGGTCAGCTGGCTCTCGCTTAACGGCAGGCTCCAGGTCAGATCGTCCTGCACGGTAGCGGTGTACGTCTGGCCGCCGAGGATAATCGTGACGATATCGCCCGCAGCGGCGTTAGCTACCTTGCCGCTCAGGGTTTGCCCTGCCGCCACTTCCGCCGCGTTGACGATATTATCGCCCGCCAGCGTATTAATCGTCACCACCGGCAGCGAGCTGTCAACCAGCACATCGTGTGAGGTTGACGCGCTGTTGCCGACGTTATCCGTGACGCTCGCCGTCACGGTGTAATGGGCTTCTCCCAGCGCGCTTACGGCCGAAGCCGGTACGGTGACGCTCCAGCTGCCGCTGGCGTCAGCGGTGGCCGTGTAATTAATGCCGTTCAGGGTCACCGTAATGCTCGTGCCTTCCGGCTGGTTGCTGGTGCCGGAGAGCAGCAGATCTTCACCCTTCTCGGTCGCGTTAATTACGTCGTCCGCCGCCAGCGTGTTGATACCGATGACAGGCGTCACGGTATTGACCACCACATCCAGGGAACTGCTTCCGGTGTTGCCGGACCGGTCGGTCACGGAGACGTCGATCGTCCAGGTGCCGTCCGCCAGACCCTGCACCACAGACGCCGGCAGGCCAAGGCTCCAGTTCCCCGCCGCATCCACCACGGTGGTGTAATCCACGCCGTTAACGGTGACGGTGACCAAATCACCCGCTGCTGCACCGGTGACGGAGCCGCTCAGGATCTGCGCCTGCGAATGGGCGAGCTGGTTAACGGTGTTGGTATCGGTGACGAAGTCGTTAATGGTCACCTGCGGAACGGTCGCGTCCACCAGCGCGACGCGGTCGGCGCTGCTGGCGTTGCCCGCCACGTCGCTCACGGTTGCGGTCACGGTAACGATGCCATCGGCAAGGGCACCAACGTCCGCCGCCGGTACGCTCAGCTGCCAGGTACCGTCCGTCTGAACCGTGGTCTGATACGTTTTGCCGTTCAGCGTCACGGTGACCGTCTGGCCGGCTTCCGCGGTGCTGCTGCCGCTTAACGCTAAATCCTGCTGCGCTTCAGCCGCGTTGATGATGTTGTCGGCGGTCAGATTATCGAGCGTAATCACCGGAGGAAGCGTATCGACCGTCACCACGCGCGACGCGTCGGCGCTGTTGCCGTTGACGTTCGTGACGCTGACGCTCACCTGCGCACGCCCGTCGATCAGGGTTTCCATGGCGCTGGCGGGCACGTTCAGGCTCCAGGTACCATCCTGCTGCACCTGCGCGGTAAAGGTCTGGTCGGCGAATTTTACTACCACGGTCTGCCCGGCTTCCACGCCCTGCGTCTGGCCGGAAAGGGTTAAGTCCGCGCCTTTTTCAGCCGCATTCAGCAGATCGTCGCCGGAGACGGTATCAATGGTGACCGCCACGGCGTTCAGATCGAGTTCGATCGGGTGTTCAGCCGCAACGGTATTGCCCCAGGCATCTACCGCGCTGACGTTCACCGTCATCCCGCCCGCCGTCCAGGCCTGCAGGTCAGAGGCCGGTACGCCGATTTGCCAGCTGCCGCTGGCGTTGACCACAGCGGCGTAATCGACGCCGTTGATGGTAACGGTAACCTGCGTGCCCGCCGCCAGATGAGTGCTGGAGCCGGTAACGGTCAGATCCTGCTGCTGTTCGATGGCGTTGATCACGTCATCGCCGGAAATGGTGTCGACACGCAGGCCCGGCAGCTCGGCGTTGATATTGATATCACGCTCGCCAGTGCCGGTGTTGCCGTGCCCGTTGGTCACCGACGCGGTGAAGGTCAGATCGCCGTCGCCAAACGCGTTGAGATCGGCTGACGGTATGGTCACGCTCCAGGTCAGATCGTTACCCACCGTGGCGGTGTAGCTCTTACCGCCCACTGAAATAGACACCGTATCGCCCGCCGCCGCGCCGGTAACGCGACCGCTGAGGGTCTGATCCACGCCTGCTTCGGCATTGTTGACCCGGTTATCGCCCGCAAAGGTATTGATAATCACCTGGGGAAGAACGGTATCAACCAGCAGTGTTGCCCCGGCTGAGCCGCTGTTTCCGACGCTGTCGGTTCCGCTGACGCTGACGGTATAAAGCGTGTTCGCCAGGTTCAGGACGTCGGAAACCGGTACCTGCACCGCCCAGATGCCGTTTTCGACGGTGGCCTGATAGCTGACGTTGTTAAGCGTCACGGTGATGGCGCTGCCGTCCGGCAGGCTGCTGCTGCCGGTCAGGCTCAGGGGCTGCATCGCCTCCCGGGCATTCAGAACGTTATCCTGGCTGATGGCGTCAATCGTAAATTCCGGCGGGTTGCCGCTCAGCGTAATGCCGTGCGTGGCGCTACCGGTGTTGCCCGCCGCGTCGGTCACGGAAACCGAAATGGTGTGGCTGCCTTCCCCCAGCGCGCCCAGCACCGACGCAGGCACGCCCACGCTCCAGCTGCCGTCCGCCAGCACCACGCCGGTAAAGGTCTGGCCGCCAACGGTCACGGTAACCACATCGCCCGCGACGGCACCGGCCGCCTGGCCGGAAATAATCTGCGCCTGGCCCTGCTCGCTGGTGTTCAGAATGTCGTCACCCGCGACGGTATTGATTGTCACAACGGGAGCGGTCGTATCGACGGTGAAGTCGGCAGTCGTGGATGACCCGTTGCCCGCTTTGTCGCTGACGTTGACCGTCAGGGTGTGTCCGCCGTTAGCCATCGCCTGTACTTCACCGGCAGGAAGCGTGACGGACCAGGTGCCGTCGCTGGCCACGGTCGCCGTGTGATTTTTACCGTTCAGCGTGACCGTCACAATCTGGCCCGCTTCCGCATCGGTTTTACCGCTGATCGTCAGCGGCTGATTATGTTCAGCGGCGTTAATGATATTGTCCTGCGCGATTGCGTTCACGGAGAGCGCAGGCGCAACGGTATCGACGCCAATCGTCTGACTACCGCTCACGATATTACCTGCCGCGTCTTTGCCGCTCACGTTGACCGTCCAGGTGCCGTCGGCCAGCGCCTGCGCGTCTGCCGCAGGCACCTTCACGCTCCATGCGCCGTTTGCACCCACTTCAGCCGTATAGGATTTGCCGTTCAGGGTGACGGTCAGTTCAGTACCCTGCGCCAGATTTTTACTGGCGCCGGAGAGCGTAAAGCCCGCGGATTGCTCGCTGGCGTTAAGCACGTTATCCCCCGCCGTGGTCGCCAGCGTAATCGCGGCTTCGGCGGTCGAGACCGTCACGGTGATGCTGCCTGCAGAGGTCGTTTTACTGCCGTCGATCTGCACTACCGACAAGGTATGCTCTCCGTCGGTCTGGGTCGGTAATTTTACCGTCCAGGCGCCGTCTTTACCGACCATCGCGCTGGCGATGGTGCTTCCGCTGCTGTCTTTGATCTGGATGGTCGCGCCCGGCTGGCCGGTTCCGCTAAAGGTCGGGGTGTTATCGTCCGTGACCGCGTTTGCACTCAGCACGCCCTGCCTGTCGCCCGCACCGTCCGTCAGCAGGAAGGTCGGCGTGGCGCTTTCGACTTCTTTGGTATTATCAATGACTTTAGTTTTCGTTTCGCCGTCCCCACCGTGCGCCAGCAGTGCCCCGATGGCACCGCCGCCTAACGCAGCGCCCGCTATCCAGCCCCACGGCGCGTCGCTTAAGACACTTCCCTGCTCGAGGAAAGGTTCAATGCTGCTAATCGGTGTGGCCTGTGCGGTAAGCTCGGTCACCGCTGCGCCTGACGCTTCCCCGGCATCGGCAAAAGAAATATGCGTGAGTTCCTGACGGTCGTTGAATACCAGCTCTGACTGATTATGCGTTTCTGGATCTTCAACAAAATAGTTATTGCAGCGAATTACGCTGCCATCTTTCATATAAATGAGGAGGTCTTTCCCCTGGCGGACATAGCGCGCAACATCCTGAGCCGAACCCTGGATTTCAATCACGCTTGGAGAGGAAATAGACACCGACAGATTTCCCTCGCCGGTTAATTTCGTTTTCTCCGCCGTTTTGCGAATGATGACATCAACAACTTTTACGTTACTCATATTTCTCTCCTTGCAGGTGCACGGATCCCTGTGGATATGTCCACAAGATGGATGTAGCTATCCCTGGGAAAATCACCCATTATTATCAGACTTATTTCGCGCAGAAAGGCGCGTCTTTTTTTAACTCAAATCGGGCAATTTCTCGGCGGCGCTTTTTTCAATTCCAATAAGCGGCATAAGATTATCTATCGCAGCTGCGTAATTAATCGCCGAGCTCCAGCCATCATATTCAGCCATTATTTTCGCCGAGGTGGCTTGCCATACATCCTGCTCAACGCTGAGCAGATCGTTAATGCTCCGCTTGCTCAGGGTATATTCATTTTTATAGACAGCGCGGGCGCGTAACGCATTTTCAAGCTGTAACGTGCCGGCTTCCATTCTCCCGCGCGCACCCACCCAGTCGGCCTGCGCAACGGAGGCTTTTTGCAAAACATCAAATCGCGCCTGGTCGACCTGAGACGATGCCATGGCCCGCGCCCCTTCGGCCTGACGCACGCGTGCGGATACCGCGCCCCCCTGATACAGCGGCGCGTCAATATTGAGCTGTATCTGGTCGTCCCAGTATGACCGGTTATCCGACTCATAGCGGGTACGTCCTCCTTTGAGGCTTAGCGTGGGCCAGTGCTGAGATTTAGCCGTTTCCACACCATACTGCGCCGATCGCTCCATGTTCTGCGCCGCCATCACCGCCGGAATCGCGGCATAATCGATGCGGTTGAGCGAGTCTTGTTCGACGGCAAGCGTCTCCGGCACCGGGGCGTACCTGTCAGCCTGCATACCGGTCAACACCGCAAGCCTGGCGCGGGCGCTGCTGAGCGCGGCGTTATATTGCGCAACCGTTGCCTGCATTCCAGCGATACGCGTGCGGGTCTGGAGCTCATCGGAAGTGGAGCTCACGCCGGCATCCGCGCGGAGCGTGGCCAGCTGCTCAACGTTTTTCAGCGCCTGAACGTTTTCTTTCGCTGCCTGTAGCAGATCGCTATAGCGTTTCACTTCCACATAGCTGAGGGCCGTTTTCTCCGCCACATCAGACAGCGTGCTCATTAGCTGGAAACGGTAGCTATCACGCTGAGCCGTAGACTCACTGATACTGTTGTTGGTCTTGCCAAAATCGTAGACCAGCTGGGTCAGGCTCAACCCCCAGGCCGCTGAATTTCGCAGCGATCCGCTGGAATCTGTCGTCTGACTGTGGCCCGTACTGCCGTTTAAGGATATTTGCGGCATCCAGCCACTGCGCGCTTCATCTATTTGTGCCTGACCTATTCCCAGCCGGGCAGCCTGTTGGCTCACCGACGGATCGCGATCGATGGCAAAAAGAATGCTCTCCTTTAACGTAATCGAGGCAACCGGAGCAAAGCCAGACTCACCGATATTGGCGGTAGCCATATTCATGGCCAGAGAAAATAACGCCAGCGCAGCTGGAAATCTGATTAACATATAATGTCGAAATATAGTCATTTTATCTCTTTACTCTGAGTGAGGCTCAAACACGTAACCCAAAAGAGGTATGGATAATCAGACAAATATCTTTTTTATCTCCCGCGTCGAATTTCAGATATAAGCTTCCCTGCCCATTTCCACAGAAAATGAGAATCAGCCGAAGCCCTATATGAATTTAGGAATTTACTTACTTTTTAATCTGGTTCGCAGCATAACAAAATGTGGTATAGGCAACTACACCCATAATGTTAATGTGGTGTTACAAATAAGAAAAATGATGCGGTTTCTGAACAAATCCACTTAAGATGCATTTCAAATAAAATAAATAAAGTCATTGTTATCTAAATTAAATTTCAAAATCGGCAGGTGTACATATTTGCGTTAATTTCAATGCGGGTCAGACACAAAGATTTTCAAAGAACTGTCAACTTACGTAATTAGCCTCTCATTTGCGATATTAAATCTCAAATAATTACATAACAGCGAAATTTAACTTCAAAATTAAATTTTAATATGGATTTTTATACTTAATTCAGTCGTTATGATGGTTATTTAGCCCAAATAGCTTAGAAAAACATAACATTAACATTGTGGTTCACATTCCAAAACGCATTAATGATACTTGATCAATATAATTTTAATAATCACTCAGTGGACATTTTCTCCTGCACGCCCTTCTCTGACGCCGAGTTGTGCTTCCTTCTGCGGCAAAATGCTGTATTATGCAAATTATTGCGACATTCTGCAGGATTACAGCCCCATGCACAAAACCGCACGTCAACGCTACGTCCTGGACATCCTCAGCGAGCAAGGTCAGGCCAGCATTACCGAACTGGCAGAGAAGCTTCAGGTCTCAGCGGATACCATCCGTCGGGATCTGACCGATCTGGAAAACCAGGGCCTCGCGCAGAAGAACCACGGCGGGGCCATCGCGCTGAATCTTTCCGCCATGAATCGTCAGGGCCGCAATACGCTGCTGCCGGATGCCAAACAGCGTTTAGGAAAACAGGTCGCACAGCAGGTTCCCCCGGGCTCTACCCTGTTTCTGGATGCCGGAAGCACGGTGATGGCGGTCGCCACCTTTCTTAAGGGGCCGCTTAATGTCATTACCCCTTCCCTGGATATCGCCCAGCATTTTAGCGACCGGGAAGATATTGAGCTGATCCTGCTCGGCGGGAAGTGGGACCAAAAGCAGCGCCTGTTTGCCGGAAGCGCCACCTTGTCGCTGCTGTCCCGGTATCGCGCAGATATTGCCATTCTCGGGGCGTGCGCCATTCATGCCGAGCTCGGCCTGAGTGCCGGTAAAGAAGCGGACGCCGAGGTTAAACGCGCAATGCTCGCCGCCAGCCGTGAGCGCTGGATTGTCGCCGACCACCTGAAAGTCAACCGCTGCGAACCGTATCTGGTTTCCGGGTTATCCACCCTTCAACAACTCTTTTTAGATCGTCCCTGGCCCGAGCTTGGGGACCATAGCGCACTGCAGGTCACGGTGTGCGCGCAATAACGTGGAGAAGGTCATGAGTAAAGTTCAAACAATCAACGTTGGGCTGATCGGGTATGGATTTGTGGGTAAAACCTTCCATGCTCCGCTGCTCCAGTCCGTGGACGGGCTTAAGCTGGCCGTCGTCTCTTCCCGGGATGAAGAGAAGGTCAAACGCGATCTTCCGGACGTACAGGTGGTGGCGACCCCGGAAGAGGCCATTCAGCATCCTGATATCGATTTGGTGGTGATCGCCTCCCCCAACGCGACGCACGCCCCGCTGGCGACGCTCGCCCTCAACGCAGGCAAACACGTGGTCGTAGATAAGCCTTTTACTCTCGAAATGCAGGAAGCCCGCGACCTGATCGCGCTGGCGGATGAAAAGCAGCTTCTGCTTTCCGTCTTTCACAACCGCCGCTGGGACAGCGATTTCCTCGGCATTAAGCAGATAATCGAGCAAGGCACGATCGGCAAGGTTAAGCACCTGGAGTCGCATATTGACCGCTTCCGCCCGGAAGTCCGCGTGCGCTGGCGCGAGCAGAATGTCCCGGGGAGCGGCCTGTGGTTTGATCTGGGCCCTCACCTGATCGACCAGACGCTGCAGCTCTTTGGCCTGCCGCAGTCGGTGCAGGGGAATATCGCAACGCTGCGCGACGGCGCGGAAATTAACGACTGGGCGCACGTTGTCTTAAACTACCCGGAGCACAAGGTTATTCTTCACGCCAGCATGCTGGTGGCTGGCGGTACGGCACGCTTTACCGTCCACGGGGACAAGGGCAGCGTGGTGAAGGCCAGAATCGACCAGCAGGAAGCGCAGCTGCTCTCAGGCGTTATTCCCGGCAGTGAAGCCTGGGGCGAAGACAGCGACAGTATGGTGTTCTATGGGGCTGACGGCGCGCCGCAGACGATTGCCACGCCGAAAGGGGATCAGCGCCAGTATTACATCAACGTGCGCGATGCGTTACGTGGGGAAATTACCAATCCTGTCCACCCTGTTGAGGCATTAGCGGTGATGGCCGTGCTGGAGGCGGCGGTGAAATCGTCGGAGAACGGGACAACGCAGCCGCTGGCGTTAACGGCTGAAGAGCGTGCTCTGCTGCGTTAAAGAACAAGCCGGGTGGCACAGCGCCACCCGGAAAGCGTTAAAGACTACTGACGCTTTTTCGGCATCATGCGCAGGAGGGTATTATCTTTCCAGAAGTAGTGATGCATCAGCGCCGCCGCCGCGTGCAGACCAATCACAAAATAGCCCAGGTTCGCCAGCGTCTCGTGCCACTCTTTTAGCGTATCCACCAGGTCAAAATTGGACTCCGCCGCATGCGGCATCACCAGGCCAAAAGCAAACCAGTCGCTGCCCCGGTTGTACATCATCACAATGCCAATCAGCGGCAGCGCAATAAACAGCAGATACACCACCAGATGCCCCAGATGAGACATGCCCGTTACCATGGCTTTCGGCTTCGGTTGAATCGGCGGCGCGCGGAATTTCAGGCGCACCAGCAGACGCGTCACCATCAGCACCAGAATGCTGATACCGCACGAGACGTGGATCATGTTGATCGCCGGACGGGCGGTGCGCGGGAAGAAACCTCTGAACTCCATGGCGCAGTAGGCGACGATGATTAACAGAAACACCAGCCAGTGGATGCCAATTTGCAGGCTTGTATATTTAGTGCGCATGAGATTTTCCGATTAATAACAGTAACCGCGCCAACATAATCCCCTTTCCTTAAAAATTCATTAACTTTTCTGTATGGTTTTTCAAATACTTCCCCCCCGCATGAATCATCTTCAATTGCCGCCCTGTCCGTCATGGTCTAAGCCTGGATGAGTTCAAACTGTCGCATCGACACGTTTACAGGAGAACCCCATGAGTAAAATTGGTATTAACGGATTTGGACGCATCGGACGCCTTGTACTGCGTCGCCTTCTTGAAACCCATGACAGCAACACCGTCGTCGCCATCAACGACCTCACCTCGCCCAAAGTGCTGGCCTATCTGCTGAGGCATGATTCAAACTACGGAGGCTTCCCGTGGAGCGTGGATTTCACCGAAGACGCGTTGATTGTGGATGGCAAAACGATCGCGGTATACGCCGAAAAAGAGGCCAAACATATTCCGTGGAAAACCGCAGGCGTGGATATCGTCGTTGAATGCACCGGTTTTTATACCTCTGAAGAGAAATCCCGAGCGCATCTGGATGCGGGCGCCAAAAAAGTGCTGATCTCCGCGCCTGCTGGTGAGATGAAAACCATTGTGTTTAACGTGAATGACGACACCATTGACGCCGGTGACACCATCATATCCGTCGCCTCCTGCACCACCAACTGCCTCGCCCCGCTGGCAAAAGCCCTGCACGACGCCTTTGAAATTAAAGTCGGCACCATGACCACCATTCACGCCTATACCGGTACGCAGGCGCTGGTGGATGGCCCACGCGGGAAAGATCTTCGTGCCTCGCGCGCGGCGGCAGAGAACATCATTCCCCACACCACGGGTGCCGCGAAAGCCATTGGCCTCGTGATCCCAGCCCTCAGCGGCAAGCTGAAAGGCCACGCCCAGCGCGTGCCGGTGAAAACGGGTTCGGTGACCGAGCTGGTGGCGATTCTTGGCAAGAAAGTGACCGTTGAGGAGATCAATGCCGCACTGAAAAAAGCGACCCAGGGCAATAAATCTTTTGGCTATACCGATGAAGAGATTGTGTCGTCGGATGTCATCGGCTCGCATTACGGTTCAGTGTTTGACGCCACGCAGACGGAGGTCAGCGAAGCTGGCGATCTGCAGCTGGTGAAGGCCGTTGCCTGGTACGACAACGAGTATGGTTTCGTCACGCAGTTGGTGCGGACGCTGGATAAGTTTGCGGCGCTGTGATTTTCTTCCCCCCTCTCCCCAAAGGGGCGAGGGGAATGCTACATTCTCAGATGATTTTTCGCGCCACCTTCAGGACCGGATCCTGCTGCAGCTGTTTCCATGCGGCGGTGACGGCCTCAGGAAAGTCAACGTGAGCAATAAAATCCCGTCCGGCAGGACCATAACCGTTAGCGTCATCATGCAGACGCGGCAGCTCCCCCATAATCAGTGAAAGATAACGGTCAATGGGCCATAGTCCAGTGTTGCCCTCGCTAAATTCCAAGCCATCCTTTCCGTTTTGCAGGGTCGGGGTAAACCCAGGATGGCTGACCCACTCTGGCGAAACGGGTTCGTCCCGGCATACGCGAGCAAACGTTGCCATCGTGCGGCGCTGCATGGTCGGGTCCTGCACCACCAGCACCCGCCCGGACGTTCGATGGTACTGTTTCAGCATGTTCCAGCTGAAGCGCGCGTTTTCACCGCAGTTGGTAGATTGCTCCTCAACCCACAGATGCGCCTCGGGGATCTGCCAGAACTCCCGCGCAATGTCGGCAAGAATGCTCGCTTCAGCCCGCTCTTTGACCTGAACGGTGTGATAACGCGGATGACTGCCGATGGCTGCGTATAAAAAGGAGGTCGAATGCCCGATGCCGCCGCTAATCAGAAGCGGTACGTTTTTCCCTGAGGCAATACGGCAGGCCGCGTCAATGGTTGGGATCGCCGCGTTCCCTGCCAGGATCACCGTATCGACTTCCGGGATTGGACAGGTCGCACTCAGGTCATCCTGTGCCAGCCATTCACCGACAGTATTGATGGCCGCCAACGTGACATCCGGCAGGATGGGAAAATGGGGCTGAACCATGGTGAACTCCTCACGTTGTTGAATCGCCGAATTTATCATTTTTCTGAAATAACCAGAAACATCCAAAAGTCATCGGGTTGCACCTGCCTATTATGCTTTTGATTTTCAGCCTTACAAAACATTGTATTGTTCAGGCGTCATGAAAAAGCACCCAGCGCTGCTTATTTCACCGTGATCTGACCAGTTTTATCCCCCCTGCGCTTGCCAAAAGCAACATCCAACCCTAAGTTGCTTAACAATTTCACAACCTTTTCATCATCGCAGGTTGCACCTGAAGCGCGCCAGGTGACACCTCTCTCATCATCAACGTGGCGGGGTTTCAGGTCATGACAGAACATGAAAGTACGACAACGGTATTACGAAAAAATAAAAAAGTGTTAATCGCCAGCCTTACCGGGAGCGCCATTGAATGGTTTGACTATTTTCTCTACGGTACGGCGGCCGCGCTGGTCTTCAATAAGATCTTTTTCCCGATGGTCGATCCGGTGATCGGACTCATACTCTCTTATCTCTCTTTCTCATTAACCTTCTTTATCCGCCCCATTGGCGGGGTACTTTTCGCCCACATTGGCGACCGCATCGGACGGAAAAAAACCCTTGTGCTGACCCTCTCTTTGATGGGAGGTGCAACCGTTATGATTGGCCTGCTGCCCACGTATGAGATGATTGGCCTGTGGGCACCCGCTCTGCTGATCCTGATGCGCATCATTCAGGGGATGGGCATCGGCGGCGAATGGGGCGGCGCGCTGTTGCTGGCCTATGAATACGCGCCAGAAAAACGTAAGGGCTTCTTCGGCAGTATTCCGCAGGCGGGCGTCACTATCGGCATGCTGATGGCAACCTTTATGGTTTCTCTGATGACCCTGTTCAGTGAGGCGGATTTCCTCTCCTGGGGCTGGCGAATTCCGTTCCTGATGAGCTCGGTGCTGGTATTCATCGGCCTATGGATCCGTAAAGATATTGACGAAACGCCTGATTTTCAGAAAGTCAAAGCGTCCGGTCAGGTGGCTAAAGCCCCCTTACGCGATACGTTGAAGCATCACTGGCGCGAAGTGCTGATCGCCGCCGGTTTAAAAGTCGTGGAAACCGCTCCGTTCTATATTTTCTCAACGTTCGTGGTGAGCTATGCCACCAGCACGCTGAGCTATCAGAAATCGCAGGCGCTGGAAGCCGTGACGCTGGGGGCCCTGGTGGCCACCGTTTTGATCCCGTTAATGGGGCTGCTTTCGGATAAAGTTGGCCGCCAGCGTATGTATGCCACCAGCGTCTTCATCCTGGGTTTGTTTATCGTACCGTGGTTTATGCTGCTCAATACCGGTACAACCTGGGGCATAGTCCTTGCGACGGTCATCGCCTTTGGCGTGTTATGGGCCCCTGTCACGGCGGTACTCGGCACCCTGTGCTCCGAAATTTTTAGTGCTAACGTGCGCTACACCGGCATTACTCTTGGTTATCAGCTGGGTGCCGCGCTGGCAGGCGGTACAGCGCCGCTGATTGCGACAGGACTGCTGGCAAAATACGACGGCGACTGGGTTCCGGTGGCCTGGTATCTTGCCGTCACGGTGGTCATTTCCTTAATCGCGATTCTTTGCGCCAGCCGCGTTAAGCGAGTCTCCATCATGCAGGCGCAGCCCGAACAACGCTGACCGTTCCCGGCCCGACTTTCGGGCCGCTCTTTTTCCTTACACTTTCCTTTCAACATTTGATTAACATGCATAAATCATATTCACTTGAATTATGATTTGCGGCAGACGTAGAATCGCGTGCCTGCTAATTTTTCAATTTTTTCAAAGGTAAACAACGTAATGCGCCTGCCCGAACGCGATCCTTATGCTCCTCGCGAGTGGCAGCCACATGAGAAGCCCGCTCTGCTGGGCTCCCCCTCCACTCCGGAACATTCCACGCCAAAGCGGATCGCTTACGGCGTCGTTGGCCTGCTGGTCTGCCTGACGGGAGCCCTGGGGAATGCGGTCGTCACCGCCAACCTGCAAAATTTGCAGGGGACCTTCGGCGCCTGGTCAACGGAAATTGCCTGGCTGCCGGCAGTCTATGTTATGACCAACATCTCCATTAACCTGCTGCTGGTTAAGTTTCGCCAGCAGTACGGTCTGCGCGCCTTCACCGAAGGTTTTCTGGTGCTGTACGTGCTGGTCACCTTTTTCCACCTGTTCGTTAACGACCTGAGCTCGGCGCTGATGGTACGCGCCGCGCACGGGATGGTGGCCGCCGCGCTCAGCTCGTTGGGGATTTACTATCAGATCCAGGCCTGGCCGGCGAAGCATCGCCTGAAGGCGCTGACCATTGGCATCACCGGATCGTCGCTCGCCATCCCGCTGGCCCGCCTTTTCTCAACCGAACTGCTGCAGCTGGACGAGTGGCGCGGGCTCTATTTCTTCGAGCTGGGGCTGGCGCTGATCTCCCTGGCCTGCGTGATCGCCTTAAAGCTGCCGCCGGGCGACCGGCGTAAGGTCTTTGAGAAAAAAGACTTTATCACCTTCTTTTTGATGGCCCCGGGAATGGCCCTGCTCTGCGCCGTGCTCTCTTTAGGCCGTCTTGACTGGTGGTTCGAGGCGGCGTGGATCGGCTGGTCCCTGGCGCTATCGCTGATACTCATTGTGGCGGCCATCGTCTTTGAACATAACCGCACCAACCCGCTGCTAAACACCCGCTGGCTGTCGAGCGGCAGCATCGTTCGTCTGGGGCTGATCATGCTGCTGATCCGTATCGTTCTGGCGGAGCAAAACACCGGCGTCATCGGCTGGCTGCAGTACGTCGGGTTACAGAACGAACAGATGACGCATCTGGCGTGGTCCATTTTCGCCGGGATCGTCTGCGGGATCGTCACCAGCTGTCTGACCATCAAGCCGACGAAACTGGCGTGGCCGATAATCACCTCGCTGGCGCTGATGATTGTTGCCTCGCTGCTCGACAGCCAGTCCAATAACCTGACCCGGCCGGATCAGCTGATGCTAAGCCAGTTCCTGCTGGGCTTCGGCAGCGCCTTCTTCCTGGCGCCCGCCATGCTGGCCGCCATTGGCGGGGTGATCGCCGACCCGCGTAACCTGGTCAGCTTCTCGGTGATGTTTGGCATGAGCCAGAACCTCGGCGGCCTGCTGGGCTCCGCTATCCTCGGCACCTTCCAGACCTGGCGCGAGAAGTACCACTCCAGCCTGCTGGCGGACCAGCTCACCACGCTGAATCCGCTGGTCAACGAGCGGATTCAGCTTTATACCCAGATGTACAAAAGCCTGATTGGCGATAGCGCGCTGCTGGGCACCCAGGCGATAACCCAGCTGCAAACGGTCACCGCGCTGGAGGCGAATATTCTGGCTTATAACGATACTTATCTTCTGACGGCAAGTATCGCTGCCGCCACGCTGGTCTGGATTTTATGGCGCTTGCTGCGCCTGCGCATTACTGCCCGTATGGCGCTGAAGAACGCCACCGGCAACAAATAATTGAAATAGTTCTGGAGAGTTTATGAGTCAGCAGGATGCCGCCAAAGAGCAGGCCAACACCCGCAAAAATGTGCGCATTGTTTCCGTTTTCACCGCCGCTGCCATCGGTATTGTCGGCGTACTGGCGATCCTATACGCATGGCAGCTTCCGCCGTTCACCCGCCACGCGCAGTTTACCGACAACGCCTACGTGCGCGGCCAGACGACGTTTATCAGCCCGCAGGTCAACGGCTACATTACTGAGGTGAATGTTCAGGACTTTGTGCAGGTTAAAAAAGGCGACCTGCTGATGCAGATCGATGACCGTATCTATCGTCAGCGGGTGCATCAGGCCGAGGCGCAGCTGGCGATGAAAATTGCCGCCCTGAATAACAACCTGCAGCAGCGTAAAAGCGCTGAGGCCGTCATCGCAAAAAATGACGCCGCGCTGAAAAATGCCCGCGCCCAGAGCCTGAAAACCCAGGCGGATTTAAAGCGGGTAAAAGAGCTGACGTCAGATGGCTCGCTCTCCATTCGCGAACGCGACGCGGCGCTGGCCAGCGCAGCCCAGGGCAGCGCGGATATCGACCAGGCGAAAGCCGCGCTCGAGATGTCGCGTCAGGATCTCCAGACGGTGATTGTGAACCGCGGTGCGCTGGAAGCGGATGTAGAAAACGCTAAGGCGGCGCTGGAGCTGGCGCAGATCGACCTGCAAAACACGCGTATCGTGGCCCCGCGCGACGGCCAGCTCGGCCAGATTGCCGTACGTCTCGGGGCGTATGTGACCGCCGGGACCCACCTCACCACTCTTGTGCCCCCTCAGCACTGGGTGATCGCCAATATTAAAGAGACCCAGCTCGCGGAGCTGCGCGTCGGACAGCCGGTGAAATTCACCGTCGATGCCCTCAATAACAAAGCGTATCAGGGCCGCGTGGAGAGTATCTCTCCGGCGACCGGCGTTGAATTCAGCGCCATCACGCCGGATAACGCCACCGGTAACTTTGTCAAAATCGCCCAGCGTATTCCGGTACGCATTGAGGTGCTCGGCAAGCCAGAGGCGTCCGCGCTGCTGCGTCCGGGCATGTCGGTGCAGGTGACCATTGATACGCGGGAGGCGAAGCAATGACCCTTCGCCCGATAGCCGCGCTGGTGGTGGCGGTCATGCTGGCCGGCTGCCAGTCCGTCGATGTCAAACCGGCGCAGCCGACGCTGCAAATCCCCACGCAGTGGCGCGCCGCCTCAGGCCCTGCCAGCCCGACGGAGCAGCTCTGGTGGCGCAATTTTCATGACAACAATCTGAACCGCTACGTGGACCAGGCGCTCGGGCATAACAGCGATGTCCTGATCGCCCGCGAACGGATAAACGAGTATCAGGCGCGGGTCTTTGCGGCCGACGGCAGCCTGTTCCCCTCGCTCGACGCGGGCGTAACGGGGACGCGCGCCCGTTCGCAATCCGCCGCAACCGGTCTGCCGGTCTACGGCACGCTGTACAGAGGAAGCCTGACGGCAAGCTATGACGTTGATATCTGGGGCGTCAACCGCAGCACCTCCCGCGCTGCCGAAGCCTCGCTGGAGGCGCAAAAAGCCGCCGCAGGCGCCGCGGATTTAACCGTCGCCTCGTCCGTGGCATCCGGGTATGTCACCCTGCTTTCGCTTGATGAACAGCTGCGCGTGACCCAGTCCACGCTGAAATCGCGCGAAGAGGCTTTTAACCTCGCGAAACGCCAGTTTGAGACGGGCTACAGCTCCCGCCTGGAGCTGATGCAATCGGATTCCGAACTCCGCTCAACCCGGGCGCAGGTTCCGGTGCTGCAGCACCAGATTGCACAGCAGGAGAATGCCCTGAGCCTGCTGCTGGGAAGCAACCCGGGCAACGTGGCGCGCAGCGAAAGCTTTGCGGCGCTGACGCCGCTGAAGCTGCCGTCGCTGCTGCCTTCTACGCTTCTGAACCGCCGGCCGGATATCGTGCAGGCCGAGCGACAGCTGGTGGCCGCGGACGCTTCGCTTGCCGCGTCGCGCGCCAGCCTGCTGCCGTCGATCAACCTGACCGCAACCGGATCGATTCAGGATCGTACCCTTTCAGGCCTGCTGGACAACCCGCTTCAGCTCTGGAGCGCAGGGGGAAGTCTTCTCGCCCCGCTCCTTAACCGCCAGGCGCTCAATGCGCAGGTGGATATTTCGCAGTCCCAGCGTAACCAGGCGCTGTACAGCTACGAGAAAACCGTGCGTAACGCGTTTGCCGAAGTGAACAACAGCCTTGATGCCATTACGCGCTATCAGGAACAGCTGACGGAGCTGCTTGCCCAGCAGGATGTGGCCCAGGAGACGCTGCGCATTGCGCAGAATCGCTATCGCAACGGCTATTCATCCTACCTGGACGTGCTGGACGCGCAGCGCACGCTGTTCTCGGTCCAGACCAGCGTCGTGCAGGTGAAAAATAACCTGCTGCTGGCGCAGATTGATTTGTATAAAGCGCTGGGCGGCGGCTGGGCCAGTGCCTGAAAACCTGCCCGGTGGCGCTTATTCCTAAGGAGTCACGCTATGCAACAACAGTGGTCTGCAGTCGATAATTTCATGATTTCTTCGCTTATTCCTGAAGATGACGTACTGAGTCAGGTCCTGGAAAACAACAAGCGCGCCGGGCTGCCCGAACACGACGTTGCGGCTAATCAGGGGCAGCTGCTGGCGCTGTTCGTGCGCATGACGCAGGCGCGGCGCGTTCTTGAGATCGGCACGCTGGGTGCTTACAGCTCCATCTGGATGGCGCGCGCGCTGCCGCCGGACGGAAAGCTGATCACGCTGGAGGCCGATCCCACGCATGCCGACGTTGCGCGCCAGAATATCCACCTCGCGGGGCTGAATGAGCGCATTGAACTGATTGAAGGGCCGGCCCTGAACTCTCTTGAGAATTTCGGTAACGTTCCGCCGTTCGACCTGATCTTTATTGATGCCGATAAGCCAAACAATCCCGGCTATCTGGAGTGGGCGCTGCACTATTCCCGTCCAGGGACGTTGATCATCGGCGATAACGTGGTGCGCGAAGGAGAAGTGGTTAACGGGCAAAGCGACGACGCGCGCGTGCAGGGCGTGCGTCGGTTTATCGAGATGATTGGGGATAACCCGCGCCTAACCGCCACCGCGCTGCAAACGGTGGGGGTTAAGGGTTGGGATGGGTTTACGCTGGCGATAGTGAACGGGTGAGGCCTGTGCGGCCTGATGCCCTCACCCCAGCCCTCTCCCACAGGGAGAGGGAGAAAACCGGGGTTTAAGCGGAAACCTGCTCCATCGCCTGCAGAATGCGCTTATCCGAAATCGGATACGGCGTACCGAGCTGCTGGGCAAAGAAGCTGACGCGCAGCTCCTCGATCATCCAGCGGATCGCCTGAACGTCTTCATCGTCGCGGCGCGCTGGCGGCAGCTTGTTAAGCCACTGCTGCCACGCCTGCTGCACGCTTTCCACTTTCAGCATCTGCGCGCGATCGCGGTGCGGATCGATGGCCATTTTCTCCAGACGTTTTTCAATTGCCTGCAGATAGCGCAGCGTATCGCCGAGACGGTTGAAGCCGTTGCCGGTGACAAAGCCGCGATACACCAGCCCCGCCATCTGCGCCTTCACGTCCGACAGCCCCAGCGCCATGGTCATATCCACGCGCCCTTTCAGGCGCTTGTTGATGTTGAACACGGCGGTGAGGATCTGCTCAACCTGTTTGGCAATCTCCACCACAGTATCGTTCAGCTCCGCGCGCACCTTTTCATGAAGCTGTGCAAAGCCCTCTTCCGTCCAGACCGGGCCGCCCGCCTCGTGGATGAGTTTGTCCACGCCGCAGGAGATGCAGTCGTCAATCAGATCCAGCACCTTGCCGTACGGGTTAAAGTACAGCCCCAGCTTGGCTTTGTTCGGCAGCTTCTCGTGCAGATACTTGATCGGCGACGGGATGTTGAGCAGCAGCAGGCGACGCAGCCCGCGCCACATCATCTGCTGCTGTTCCTGCGGGTTATCAAACAGCCGGATCGCCACGCTGTCGCGCTCGTCCACCAGCGCCGGCCAGGCTTTGACCTTATAGTTGCCGCGCTTCTGCTCGTAGCTTTCCGGAAGCTGACCAAAGCTCCAGATGTGCAGCCCGCTCTGCTCAATGCCGTCATCCGCCACGGCGGATAAGGTCTCCTGAACTTTGCCTTTCAGCGCCTCTTTCAGCTCGCTCAGGGATCGCCCTTCCAGCAGCTTTTTGCTTTTATCGTCCACCACGCGGAAGCTGATTTTCAGGTGATCGGGCACCTGATCCCAGTTCCAGTCATCGCGGTCAATCGTGGTGCCGGTCATGCGGCGGAACTCGCGCTCCAGCGCATCCAGCAGCGGCAGCTCCAGCGGCGTGACGCGGCCTAAAAAGGCTTCTGCATAGTTTGGCGCGGGAACAAAGTTACGGCGCACCGGTTTCGGCAGGGATTTGATCAGCGCAATCACCAGCTCGCGGCGCAGGCCTGGGATCTGCCACTCAAACCCGCTCTCATCCACCTGGTTCAGCAGCGGCAGCGGAATGTGAACGGTCACGCCATCCGCGTCGGCCCCCGGCTCAAACTGATAGGTCAAACGCAGCTTGAGGTTGCCCTGATGCCAGAAGTTCGGGTAGTCGAGCTTGCTGACCGACTCCGCTCCCTCTTTAATCAGCATGCTCTTTTCGAAGTTGAGCAGGTCCGGCGTCTCTTTGCTGGCCTTCTTCCACCAGCTGTCAAAGTGGCGGGCGGAGATCGCTTCGTGGCTGATGCGCTGGTCGTAAAACTCAAACAGCGCCTCGTCGTCCACCAGAATGTCGCGGCGGCGGGACTTATGCTCAAGCTCTTCCACTTCGGCGCGCAGCTTCAGGTTTTCGCGGAAGAACGCGTGGCGCGTCTGCCAGTCGCCCTCCACCAGCGCGTGGCGGATAAACAGCTCGCGGCTGAGCGCCGGATCGATCTGGCTGTAGTTTACCTTACGCGCGGCCACCACCGGCAGGCCGTAAACCGTCACCTTCTCGGTTGCCATCACCGCGCCCTGCGCGCGCTCCCAGTGCGGCTCGCTGTACGAACGCTTCAGCAGGTGCTGTGCCACCGGCTCGACCCATTCCGGATCGATACGCGCGGCGATGCGTCCCCACAGGCGGCTGGTTTCCACCAGCTCCGCGACCATGGTCCATTTCGGCGGCTTCTTAAATAAGCCGGAACCCGGGAAGATGGAGAAACGGGCGTTGCGCGCGCCGGTATACTCCTGCTTCTCTGCATCCTTCATCCCAATGTGGGACAACAGGCCGGTCAGGAGTGCGATATGCACTTCGCGGTACTCCGCCGGCTCGCTGTTGACCGGAATCCCCAGCTCTTTCACCACCTGGCGAAGCTGGGTGTAGATATCCTGCCACTCGCGCACGCGCAGGTAGTTGAGAAAATCCACGCGGCACTGGCGGCGGAACTGGTTCGAGGAGAGCGCTTTCTGCTGCTCGCCGAGGTAGTTCCACAGGTTTACGAAGGCGAGGAAATCGGACTCTTTGTCGTGGAAGCGACGGTGCTTTTCGTCAGACGCCTGCTGTTTGTCCATCGGACGCTCGCGCGGGTCCTGAATGGAGAGCGCCGAGGTAATGATCATCGCCTCGCGCACACAGCCGTGCTTTTGCGCTTCCAGCACCATACGCGCCAGGCGCGGGTCGACCGGCAGCTGGCTGAGCTGGCGGCCCAGCGGCGTCAGCCTATAGACCGTCGCCTGCTCGTCGGTGGTAATGGCTCCGAGCTCTTCCAGCAGACGTACGCCGTCCTGAATGTTGCGTTTGTCCGGCGCTTCAACGAACGGAAACGCCGCGATGTCGCCCAGCCCCAGCGCGGTCATCTGCAGGATAACGGACGCGAGGTTGGTGCGCAGAATTTCCGGGTCGGTAAACTCCGGGCGCGACAGGAAATCGTCTTCGGAATAGAGGCGAATACAGATCCCTTCCGACACGCGGCCGCAGCGGCCTTTACGCTGGTTGGCGGACGCCTGAGAGACCGGCTCAATTGGCAGACGCTGGACCTTGGTGCGGTAGCTATAGCGGCTGATGCGCGCCGTGCCCGGGTCAATAACGTATTTGATCCCCGGCACGGTCAGCGAGGTTTCCGCCACGTTGGTCGCCAGCACAATGCGACGCCCGCCGTGCGGCTGGAAGACGCGGTTTTGCTCGCTGTTCGACAGACGGGCATACAGCGGCAGAATTTCGGTGTGGCGCAGGTCGCGCTTGCTAAGCGCGTCGGCGGTATCGCGGATTTCGCGCTCGCCGCTCATGAAGATCAGAATGTCGCCCGCGCTTTCGTTGCCCAGCTCGTCAACGGCATCAAAAATGGCCTGCAGCTGGTCGCGTTCGGTATCATCCGCCTCTTCAACAATCGGGCGATAGCGTACCTCCACGGGATACGTGCGTCCTGACACCTCGATAATCGGCGCATTGTTGAAATGCTTCGAGAAGCGCTCCGGATCGATGGTCGCGGAGGTGATGATGATTTTCAGATCCGGACGACGCGGCAGCAGCTCTTTCAGGTAGCCGAGCAGAAAGTCGATGTTCAGGCTACGCTCGTGCGCTTCGTCAATGATGATGGTGTCGTACTGCATCAGCAGGCGATCCTGCTGGATCTCCGCCAGCAGAATACCGTCGGTCATCAGCTTGACCATGGTGTTGTCGCTAACGTGGTCGCTGAATCGCACCTTATAACCGATGCAGCCGCCCGGCTCCGTCTGCAGCTCTTCGGCAATACGGTTCGCCACGGTACGCGCCGCCAGACGACGCGGCTGAGTGTGGCCAATCAGCCCTTTGATCCCGCGGCCGAGCTCCATGCAGATTTTCGGCAGCTGGGTGGTTTTCCCCGAACCGGTTTCGCCCGCGACAATCACCACCTGGTGGTCGCGCACGGCCTCGAGGATGTCCTGTTTCTTCTGGCTGACGGGCAGGTTTTCCGGGTAGGTAATCGCCGGACGCGCGGCTTCGCGCAGCACAACTTTCCCTGCCGCCTGTTCAATCTCTTTCGCCATCTCCTGGTAAATGGCCTGTTGTGCATCAGGATTTTTAACCTTCTTCACCCCGTGCAGACGGCGGGCGAAGCGCTGTTTATCGCGCAGCGTCAGAGAATCAAGCTGTTGCAGGAGCATCGGGAAGGTTAATTTTTGTTGTTCTGTCATAGCGTTAAAGGGCAGTACACGCCCTGATAAACTCTCTTTTTAATGATTGCTATAGAGTACCACATTGACGCCTTTCGCGCCTTATTCAAAAAATTCGAACATAGGCTTCGATATATTGCGCTATCTCTGTGGCAGGATTGTGAATAGAGTGTCAACAAGCAACGGGGCAACCCCCTTCAATCAAATGCAACAACAGGAATCACCCATGAGCAAAGTATTAGTTTTGAAATCCAGTATTCTGGCAGGGTACTCTCAGTCTGGTCAGCTGTCTGATTACTTCGTTGAACAGTGGCGTGAACAGCATTCTGCTGACGAAATCACCGTGCGTGACCTGGCTGCAAACCCGATTCCTGTGCTGGATGGCGAGCTGGTTGGCGCGCTGCGTCCTGGCGATGCACCGCTGAGCCCGCGTCAGCAGGAAGCCCTGGCCCTGTCCGACGAGCTGATTGCTGAGCTGCAGGCGCACGACGTTATCGTGATCAACGCCCCAATGTACAACTTCAACATCCCTACCCAGCTGAAGAACTACTTCGACCTGGTGGCTCGCGCTGGCGTAACCTTCCGTTACACCGAGAATGGCCCTGAAGGTCTGGTAAAAGGCAAACGCGCTATCGTGCTGACCAGCCGCGGCGGTATCCATAAGGATACCCCAACCGACCTGGTTGCACCGTACCTGAGCCTGTTCCTGGGCTTCATCGGCATCACTGACGTGAACTTCGTGTTCGCTGAAGGCATCGCTTACGGTCCTGAAGTGGCGACTAAAGCGCAGACCGACGCGAAAGCCGCCATCGACAGCCTGGTTGCAGCGTAAGACTTCGCCCTCTCACCGCCCGGTGGGAGGGTTTTTCTTTTCCCCCGCATTTCGTTATTATCCGCTCCCATTCTCCAGCCGGGCGGCCTGATGTCTGCGATTATTGATTCTTTTATTGCCCCACCGTGTCACGACGACATTGAGATCCTCTGGCAGGATGAACATCTGCTGCTCATCAATAAGCCTTCCGGCCTGCTCAGCCTCTCGGGCAAAAATCCGCAAAACCTCGATTCCGTCCACTATCGTCTGGTCCAGAACTTCCCCGGCTGCACGCTGGTGCATCGTCTGGATTTCGGCACGTCCGGGCTGATGGTGGTTGCACGCAATAAGGCCATCAACGCCGCGCTCTGCCAGCAGTTCAGCCAGCGCAGCGTGGAGAAAGGTTATAGCGCCCTGCTTTGCGGACATCTGGAAAACGATGAGGGAGTCATAGACGCGCCGATTGCCAAAGATCCGGCGCTGTTTCCGCTGATGTCGATCTGCGCCATCAGCGGAAAGCCGGCACGCTCCCGCTACCGGGTCCTGGAACGTTTTTATCAGGGTGCAGATCTGCCGTTAACGCGGGTGATGCTTACCCCAGAAACCGGGCGAACCCATCAGCTGCGTATTCACTGCCAGCAGCTGGGACACCCGATTCTGGGTTGCGATCTGTACGGCGGTCTTGAATCGCCGGGGGCGGAAGACGCGCCCCGGCTGATGCTGCATGCCAGCGAGTTGAATTTTATTCATCCCGTGAGCGGAGAGCCGGTTAACGCCCGCCACGCCGCCCCGTTCTGAAGGGGATTACCACATCAAATCGTCCGGGATTTTGAAATCCGCGTACGGATCGTCCTCGTCCTGCTCTTCCTGGCTGAGCGCGCTGTTTAATACGATGCTGTCGGCATCGCGCTGGGCAATTTTGTCCGCCACCACCGCCGGGATAATCGCGTATTCACAGTCGCCGCTGGCGTTGATGACCAGGCGGGCAATCGCCAGACGGCCGTTGATAAGCTGAGCCTGGGTTTGCTTGTCGACCTCAATTTTTTTGATCAGATTACCGTCGGTGAAGTTAAAGGTGATGTTGCCCCTTGAGACGGTGATGCGGTTCATCTCAATCAGCTGCTTCACCTGCGCCTTAAACTCTTTCGCCAGCACGGCCTGCTTCTGCTGCTCGCTCAGCAGCTTGTCGCGCTCGATCTGCGCTTTCTTGTTTTCTTCTACCGCTTCCCGAGCTTCACGTGCCTGAACGCGTGATTTCTTTGCCGTGCGCTGAACCTTCGCCGCCTTTTTGCTGCTGACCAGGCCCGCTTTGAGCATCTGCTCTTGTAAGGTGAGTTTTGTCATGATCTTTCTAAACCGGTTGGAAATTTTGGGGATTATACCGTCATTAAGCCCGTGCCGAAACATAAGTAAAACATAGGACAGCGCACCTTAACTGTCTGATAATTTGGCTGCTGCCAAATAAAGCACACGGGAAACACCCATGATAACGATTATAGCCGCCGACCTGTACGCGCCCGAATCCCAACGCCTCATTGAAAATCTGTCATCAGAACTGGCGGCAATTACCGGGGATGGCGGTACGCGACATTTTAACGTCGACGCGATGGCGGCCGAACGCACGCTGTGGGTTGTCGCTAAAAACGCCAAAGGTGACGCCGTGGGATGTGCGGCATTGCGCCCGATCTCCGGGCAGGTTGCCGAACTTAAGCGAATGTACTCCGACGGAAGCGAACCCGGTATTGGTCAGGCATTACTGGCTTTCCTTGAAGCCTCTGCGCAACGTTTAGGCTACGGTGAAATCTGGCTTGAAACACGAAAAGTGAACAGGCGCGCCGTGAATTTCTATGAGCGAAATGGCTACAGCGTAATCGACAACTACGGACCCTACATCGGCAGGCACGAAGCCGTTTGTTTCGCTAAAAAATTCATGATGATCTAACGCGGTCAGAATATGTGATCAACATCATGAAGTTCGCTCATGTTGCGTTGAAATTAAGTCACTTCCCCTGCGCCGCGGGCTCAGGCATAAATTATGCATCGGTAACTTCTTAGCAACATGAACTTAGGATGCATAACCACAATGAGCAAAGCTTTCACATATACCCTTAAGCGCAGTTGCTTCGATGAGAATTACAACCCGTCAGAAAATACGCGTACGACCACCAACTTTGCCAACCTGGCGCGCGGGGAAAAGCGTCAGGAAAACCTGCGCAACACGCTGGTGATGATCAATAACCGCTTTAACGCCCTGGCGCGCTGGGATAACCCCAATGCCGATCGCTACGCGGTTGAGCTTGAAATTATTTCGGTCGACCTGAACATTGGCGCGGAAAAACCGTTCCCGGCCATCGAGATACTGCAAACCTATATTGTCGACAAAAAAAACAACCAGCGTATTCAAGGTATCGTCGGGAATAACTTCTCGTCTTACGTGCGGGATTACGATTTCAGCGTGCTGCTGCTGGAGCACAACAAGAACCAGCAGCACTTCAGCATTCCGGAAAAGTTTGGCGAACTGCACGGCAATATTTTCCGCCACTTTGTGAAGTCACCTGAATACAAAGAGAACTTCAGAAAAGCGCCGGTGATCTGCCTGAGCGTCTCCAGCAAAGATACCTATCGCCGCACGGGCAACCAGCACCCCATTCTCGGCATTGAGTATCAGCCTGAGGGTGAATCCTTAACGGAACAGTACTTCGCGAAGATGGGCCTGAGCGTGCGCTATTTCATGCCGGAGAACAGCGTGGCGCCTTTCGCGTTCTTCTACACCGGGGATTTACTGAGTGATTACACCGATCTGGAACTGATCGGCACCATCAGCACGATGGAAACGTTCCAGAAAATCTATCGCCCGGAGATTTATAACGCTAACTCGGCGGCGGGGCTGTGCTATCGACCGGATCTGAACCAGCAGGATCACTCATTCACAAAAATTGTGTATGACCGTGAAGAGCGAAGCCGCCTGGCGATTGAACAGGGTCGATTTACCGAAGAGTACTTCATCAAGCCTTACAAACACATTCTTGAGCAGTGGTCTGATAACTACACGCTTTAATACATCAAAAAGGTCTTTTATTATGAAAACATTGCTCCCGACTTCTACCGCTGGCAGCCTGCCTAAGCCGACCTGGCTTGCACAACCTGAAACGCTCTGGTCCCCCTGGAAATTACAGGATCGGGAATTACTGGCGGGTAAACAGGATGCGCTGCGCCTGTCCCTGGATGAGCAAATCCGTGCGGGTATCGATATCGTCAGCGACGGGGAACAGACCCGCCAGCACTTCGTCACCACCTTTATTGAACACCTGAGCGGCGTTGATTTTGAGAACCGCCAGACGGTGCGCATTCGTAACCGCTATGACGCCAGCGTGCCGACCGTGGTCTCTGCCGTCGCAAGGCAGAAACCGGTCTTCGTGGACGATGCAAAATACCTGCGCCAGCTTACGGATAAGCCGATTAAGTGGGCCCTGCCGGGGCCCATGACCATGATCGACACCCTTTACGACGCGCATTACAAAAGCCGCGAAAAGCTGGCCTGGGAATTCGCCAAAATCCTCAATCAGGAAGCAAGAGAATTAGAGGCCGCAGGCGTCGATATTATCCAGTTTGATGAGCCGGCGTTTAACGTCTTCTTTGACGAGGTCAACGACTGGGGCATCGCCGCGCTGGAGCGCGCCATCGAAGGGCTGAAATGCGAAACCGCGGTACACATCTGCTACGGATACGGCATCAAGGCCAACACCGACTGGAAAAAGACGCTCGGCTCAGAGTGGCGACAGTATGAAGAGGCCTTCCCTAAGCTGCAGACCTCTAACATCGACATCATCTCCCTGGAGTGCCACAACTCCCGCGTGCCGATGGATCTGCTGGAGCTGATCCGCGGTAAAAAAGTGATGGTCGGGGCGATCGACGTGGCAACCAACGCCGTCGAAACGCCGGAGGAAGTGGCCGATACGCTGCGCAAAGCGCTGCAGTTTGTCGACGCCGACAAGCTTTATCCGTCAACGAACTGCGGCATGGCTCCCCTCTCCCGCGAGGTCGCTAACGGCAAGCTGAGAGCCTTAAGCGCGGGCGCGGAGATCGTCAGACAGGAAATTCTGGCGAAATAAGCGTCCGGTTTCCGGGTGAGGCGTTAACGGCCTCGCCCGGAGAGCCGTCATGCAAAAAGATCTTTCAGCCAGCCCTGTACGTTTTCTGAAGTCAGATGCGCTGGCGCCCGCGATATCTCATGCCCTCCCCTGAGCGCCAGCAGCGCAGGCAGGCCGCGCACGCCGAGTCGGGTGGCCAGCGCCGGGTTCAGGTCAGCGTCAAGATAGCGTGTATCAAGCCCGTCGGTCAGCGGGATGACCGCCTCCTGAGCCAGAATATGCCAGAGTTTTCGGCAATGTACGCAGCGTTCTGCGCCGACAAACAGCAGCACCGTCCCCTCATGTTCCAGCGCGCTTTCATCCTGAACCGGCCTGAACCGGCCTGAACCGGCTCTCCGCCACGCGGAACAGCTTCGGACTGCGAAGAAGCGTATCGTTATCCGTCGCGACGCACAGCGCATCGGCACCTTTACTGTAGGGCTGCACCCCGGCGACCCGAACCACGCTTTGCGCCGGGCCCGCAGCCGCCGCACCCGGCTGTCGCAGCGCTCGCACGTCCACCGGCTCAATCGGCGTCTCAGCCGGCTGGCTCAGCTGCGGGATCCAGGCGTAGGGAATACGGTACGCGCGGTACACCATATTGTTGTTCAGCGTTTTTCCCCACCAGGGAGAGATATACTCCCAGACGATTTCATGATCGCGCGTCACCTCAAAGATCCGTCCGTTTGATCCTTCGTTAATCAAGGTATTCCCGTTTTCCAGGCGCTGCATATTGCTGATGTACGGGCTGTAGAATCGGTAGGAATCGGTCGGCTGAGGCAAGTTTGCCTCGTACGGCGAGTAGCGCCACTCGATGTCCAGCGTGACCGGGTTGATTTCCAGGATCCGCGAATAATCTCGCCAGGCGTTTTTTACGCCGTCCGCCGAGGCCGGGTTTGGCGCGCCGTACCCGGCCCAGCCGCCGTTATCAAAAATCAGGATATTACCCGCCCCGGGCAGGCCGTGGGGGATCATATGGGCGTGATGCTGTCCGATTATCCAGCCGATGTGTTTCAGCTCCGGCTTGCTGTAATCGGGCCCCAGCTGCCAGACGATGCGGCCGCTACGCTTATCAACAATGGCGATGATGTTGGATTCGCGCGCATCCCAGATAATGTTGTCGGGATGGAAGCGTTCATCTCCTGCGTCATACCATCTGTTCGGCCCGAGCGCCGACATCGAGTTGATATGCATCCAGTCGCCCATTCCGCCGCCGCTGGCGCGCATGTTCGGGTTATTGTAAAGCGCGGTTTTCGCCGCGTCGTCGAAGCCCAGCTCGTGGAAATGGTCGCTGCAGCGCCACTCCCACACCACGTTACCCTGCCAGTCAACTTCGATGATGGTGTCATCCAGCAGGACCTTGTCTGAAATTGCCTCGTTAACCAGATTGGTATGGGCGAGGATCAGCGTATTCCCCCCGTCGACCTGCGGCTCCAGCCCCGGCGCATAATAGCCAACCGGATTGCCCGCGCGCTGATAGTCATGATGCGCCCTCGCCATCCAGCGCGGCTCGTGGCCCGGATCGCCGATTTTTTCGTAGCGGTCAAATTTCCAGGTGACGTTCCCCTCCCAGTCCACCTGAATCAGGTCAAGCATGTCCTGCATTCCGTAGCGCGGGTCGCGTTCGCCGCTGTGCCCGAGGATAGCCCCTCCGGGCAAGATCTTGTTCGGAAAACCGTGCAGCTCTGGCCATTCCCGCACTACCGTGCCGTTCATGTCCACCAGTACGGCACCGTGTTCAGTGGCCTGAAAAAGCGTATAGCCGCTCCAGGCGCGCGCCGGATCGTACAGCGTTGCGCCGGTGGGAAAGACGGAAGGATGTCCCATGTTATTACTCCTTAATTGAATGGTCAGGATGAGGTAATCAGGTTTCGTATCTGGCGACAGGCTGCCGTGAAGGCAGCCTCGTCACGCTGGCGAGGATGAGGCAGCGCCAGGCTAACCACGTCGCGTATGCGTCCGGGGCGTGGGGAAAGCACCACGATCCTGTCCGCCAGCGCTACCGCCTCCTCAACGTCGTGAGTGACCAGCAGCGTGGTGGTGCCTTCACTCTGGTGGATATGCAACAGCTCCTGCTGCAGGGTGTGGCGCGTCAGCGCATCCAGCGCGCCAAAAGGCTCGTCCAGCATCAGTATCTGCGGGCGCGCCACCAGGCCTCGCGCAATGGCCACGCGCTGGGCCATGCCGCCAGAGAGCTGCGCGGGGAGTGCGTTGGCAAATTCAGCAAGCTGCACGCGCGCCAGCATCTCCTCTGCGCGCTGGCGCCTGGCTGCACGGCTGAGTTTTTCATCCGCCAGGCCCAGCATGACGTTGTCAATGACGCGCAGCCAGGGGAACAGGCGGGGCTCCTGAAAGACCATGCCGCGCGCCTTCCCCACGCCGCACACCCGCTCGCCGTTGACGCGGATCTCACCCTGCGTGGTGGGTTCAAGGCCAATCAGCATCCGCAGCAGGGTCGACTTTCCGCAGCCGCTGCTTCCTACCAGCGCGACCAGCTCACCGGCGGCGATATCAAGACTAAAGTTCTGCACGGCGGTTACCTGCTGCCAGGATTTACGCACCTGCTGAAACGAGACCAAAGGCGTGTTGCTCATGATGGCTCCTGTATGCGCCAGCGGGTGGCGCGGATTTCCAGTAAACGTCCGGCTTTATCCAGCGCTGCGCCGGTAATTCCAACGAGCACCATGCCGCAGAGGATGGTGGGCATGTCCAGCAGCTGCTGGGCATTGATCATCAGGCTGCCAATCCCGGTCCCGGAGGACATGAAATATTCCGCGCCAATATTGCCAAGCCAGGCGTAAATCAGCGCCAGCCGAAGACCGGCAAAAATACCGGGCGCTGCGCCGGGCAGAATCAACGTGCGCAGACGCGTCAGCCCGCTTAAGCGCAGCACCCGGGCCACCTCGTCCAGATGCGGATTACGCTGAAGGACGGCCTGCAGGGTGTTAAAGAACATTGGGAAAAATGAGGCCAGGGCAATAAACACCGTTTTCCCGCCGCTATCATTACCGACCCACGCGGTCAGAAGCGGCAGCCAGGCGAACAGGGCAATATGGCGCAGGACGTTGAGCGTCGGGGTGACGATCTCACCGGCGCGCGGGCGCAGGGCCAGCAGCAGGCCGCAAAAAAGTCCCGCGGCTATCCCCACGGCACCGCCAACAACGGTGCGCTCCAGGCTCGCCAGCATGGCTGACGCCAGCTCTCCGCTCGTCGCGCCCTGCACAAAACGCGCGACAACCGCCCGCGGAGATGAAAACAGCGCGGCATCAATCCAGCCCCACTGGCTTGCGGCCTGCCAGAGCACCAGCAGCGCGGCAGGCAGCTGAAGCGCCTGCCAGCTGGCCTGCGGCTTCCAGGCAAGCCGCCCGACGGCAGGCTGGGGCCAGAACACCAGGCGCGAACCGACACGGCTGGCCGCCCAATCCATTACCATGCCGCTCATGCCGACGACGGCAATGGTCACAAAGACAATATCCAGCTGGAACAGCTGACGTCCCCAGACCATCAGGTAGCCAATGCCCTCCGAGGAAGCCAGCAGTTCAACCACAATCAGCGATACCCATGCCTGCGAAAGCGCCAGCCTGAGGCCGGTAAACCAGCCCGGCAGGCTTGCCGGGATCACCAGCCAGCGCAGGCGCTGCCAGCGGGAAAAGTGCATCACTTTTCCAGCCTCGCTCAGCGCCTCGGGCACGCTCGCCACCGCCTGCTGCGTATTGAGGGTCAGTGGCACAATCGTGCTTTTGATGATGACCGCCAGCTTCAGGCCGTTATCAATCCCGAAGAGCACCATAAACAGAGGGATCCAGCCCAGCGTCGGGATCTGCGCCAGCGCATAAAAGAGCGGCTCCACGCGACGGGCCACGCCGGGTACCAGACCAAACAGCGCGCCCAGCACGGTACCGATGATCGCCCCCAGCAGCAGGCCGAGCGCCAGATGCTGCAGGCTGAAGGCCCACTGCGCCAGCAGATCGCCGCGCAGAAGCGCTAGCGCCGTGTCAGCCACCACGCCGGGGGCGGGCAGAATTTGTTCAGGCATCCACCGCGCATACGCGGCGACGTACCACAACAGCAGAAGTAACGCAGGCATGAGCCACGGCCAGCCGTTGAGCCGGATCCTCGGCCTGCCGGAAGGTGTAGTTTTTAAAATCATTTGCGACATAGCGGTTCACTGATTAACGAGCCATGCCGCTATCAAAACCCCTCTTACGGCCCGTCGTCATTGCGTTACGCGAATAATCCCGATGCAACAAATGCATGTGAACCTGCCGGGTGCACGGACGCTGATTTAGCTTTTTTTCACCTGTCCTTTTCCACTAAAAGCATTTAACAGTCGGGCGACGAGGTCTTTAGGGTGAGAAAAAACAACAGGAGTCACTCGTTATGATGAAAGCTTTTATCAACCGCACCCTGCTGGCGCTGGCAGCCGTGATGGTGCTGACGGCGAACGCCAGCGCCGACCCGCTGCGCACCATACGTATCGGCGTACCGGACCAGAGCGCAGGCAGTAAACCCTTTATCGGAGGCCCGCTCGGCATGGCGTATATGCGCCATCAGCTGGAGGACGTGTTTAAACCTCAGGGCGTTAGCGTTGAATGGCAGTTCTTCAAGGGCGCGGGACCGGCGGTGAATGAGGCGCTGGCTAACCAGCAGCTTGATTTTGCCTGGCTGGGGGATCTTGCGGCTATTATCGGAAAGGCAAACGGCCTTCCGACGCGCCTGCTGCTCGGCAGCCGCGGGTCAGAATCCTACCTGGCGGTGACCCGAGCCTCGGGCATTCGCACTCTGGGAGACCTGAAGGGGAAACGGGTCGCGGTCTATCGCGGCACGGCGGATCAGCTGGCGTTTGACCGCGCCCTGCGCACGGCGGGGCTTACGGAACGCAGCCTGCAGGTAATTAATCTCGACTGGAACGCCGGTAAGGCGGCGCTGGCCGCTGGCCGCGTGGATGCCGTCTGGGGCGGCGTATCGCTTCTTGCCTTACGCGGCGAGAAAATAGACGTGGTGGCCAGAAGCGGCGACGCTGGCCGCCAGAATACGACGCAGGCTGCGCTGCTTGGTACGCAGCGCTTTATCGACGCGTGGCCACAGGCTACCCAACAGATCGTCGACGTTCTGGTGAAAAATGCTGCTGAGATAAGCGAGCCGTCCAGCCGCAACGCCTGGTCGGCTGAAATGGCGCAGCAAAGCCAGATCCCCCAGGCGCTCTTCCTGGAAGAGCTGCGCCCCGATGACCTTAACTTTACCACCTCTCCGCGCATCGACCCGTTCCTGACGGACAGCGTCAGCCACAGCGTTGAACAGGCGCAGGCGTCTCGCCTGATCCGTAGCGCGTCTGATGCCCGAGCGTGGGCCGAGGGAAAATTCGTCGAACAGGCGCTCATCGCGCTGAAGCTGGAAGCCCGCTGGCCGCAGTACGATGCCGAAGGACAACCGCGCTAAACCTCCTCCTGCGCCAGCAGCTGAAGCGCGTGCTGGCGGTCAACGTGGAGAATAATGTCGATCATCTTCTCGACCAGCGGCGGCTGAGTTGCATGAACCGGGGAGATAATCCCAAACCGGGTCTGCATCAGGCGCCACTCTTCCGGCAGATCGCTGAGCTCCAGCTTGACCAGGCGGTGGCTCTGCTGGCACAGCGCAAAGCCGTCCTCGCTGGCAAAGCTGACGGCGTGCGTATGGGCCAGCGTAGAAAGCAGCGCGTAAATGTGGTCACACTGAATTGCCGGCGAAAAATCCTGCTGCTCGCTCAGGGTTGCCAGCACTTTGCGCACGCCGGGCGGCAAATAGGGTGCGGCAAACGGATAGCGGAGCATGGTCTGGACGGAGACGGGTCCCTCCTTCGCCAGCGGGTGATCGGCGTGGCAGATAAAGAAGCAGCGCTGCGGGCTCAGCGGCTGAACGCGAAGCTGTGGATCGAGTTCGGCCTGCCAGCTGTCGGCGACGACGAACGGATAGTGGCGAGAGGTCAGCGCCTGATGGAGGGCAAACCAGTTATCAACCTGAAACCTTACCTTCGCCTGGGGCATGCTGCGGTGGAATGCCCCCACCGCGGCGGGGATCAGCCGCGCCGACGGTGCCGGGCCGCAGCCGAACATCACCTCGCCGGTGAGCGCCTCCTCCGCCTCGCGCATCTGGCTGCTTAGCTCAACGTTCAGGGCCTGAAAGCGGCGAGCATAAGGAAGCAGCGTTTGTCCGTGCAGCGTCAGGGTGGGAAGCTTGCTCTGGCGATCGAATAAAGGATGCCCCACGCTCTGCTCCAGCGCCTGAATGCTACGGCTAAATGCGGACTGCGAGAGGCAAACCGCCTCTGCCGCCCGGTTAAAACTGCCGTATTCAACCAGCGCGACAAAGTTGCGAAGTTGGCGAAAATCAAGGTGCATGGCCGAATCATCCTCTGTTGATATCCCTTAACACTACTGGATGCCGGACCCGTCACGCAATCCCGGCTTGCCAGTACGGCGGCGTGCCAAAGCGCTCGACATAATAATCAATCACCGCCCTGACGTTCAGGGGCGGATGTCGGGCATCGGGATAGATCGCCGCGATTGCCTGCTGTTCCGTATTAATGGCGCACTCCAGCGCGGGCAGGAGCGGAATCAGCTCGCCGCGCTGGAGCTGCTCGCTCACCAGCCAGTCAGGAAACAGCACAATCCCCATCCCGCCCAGCGCCGCGGCCAGTAACGCTTCCGCATTATTCGAGGTCATCAACGGCGTCACGGGATAGTGTGTCCACGCCTCGCCCGCTCTGCGCAGCAGCCAGCGGTTAGGCCCTGACGATCCGCGATACACCAGACAGCGATGGCGGTTCAGCTCGTCCGGCCCTTCAGGCGCACCGTACTTACGCACGTAGTCTGGCGACGCGGCCAGGTGATACACCTGCTGCCCGAACACCCGCGCGTGAAGCGAGGAGTCCGTCAGCACGCCAATCCGGAAGATAACGTCGGCGGCATCGCGGTGCGGATCGATAAAATCATCGGTCAGCGTCAGCTCTACGCTCAGGCGCGGATAGCGTTCCGAGAGGCCGGGAAGACCGGGGGCAATGTGCTTCTGGCCGAAAAACACCGGTCCGTTAATGCGGATCGCGCCGGACGGCTCCGCCGCGCGCGCGTCCAGGTCACGTCGCGCTTCTTCCAGGTTTTCCGCCATCGACCGGGCATAGCGAATAAAAAGATGGCCGCTTTCCGTGGGGATGACGGCCCGCGTATTGCGGTAGAAAAGCTGTTGCCCGAGCGCATCCTCAAGCTGGTGGATCACGCGCGATATCTGCGAGGCCGATATCCCCTGCCGCCGCGCCACAGCGGAGAAGTTCTGTGCTTCATACACGTCAATAAAGATCAGCAGCGCGCGGATGCTGATGTTGCTGGCGTCGACCATTAATGCAAATCCTGCAAAGGTGTTTCCAGCATTATGGCATTTTTCTCACCAGGCTCGCGACGTAATCTTCTTCGCCTGAAAACGGAGGAAGAAGAATGCAGTTTGTTTTGATTTTACTGGTGATCGCTGGCGGGATGGGCCTCTCGGTCGAGGCGGGATTGCTGGGGCCGCTGGGCGGCGAAGTCGGAGATTTATGGGCGACGTTCAGCATCTTCGGCGTCGGTGCCGCGCTGACGTTTCTGCTGATGCTGTTTTTCAGCCCGCGCAACAGTCCATCATTTTTTACACAGCCGTCCTGGCAACTGCTCGGCGGCGTGCTTGGCCCTGTTTACGTGGTCATCCTGACCGTGGCGACACCCGCCATCGGCATCGCCATGACCATGATCGGCATTCTGGCCGGCCAGGTTTTTAAAAGCCTGATCATTGACCACTACGGTCTGCTCGGCGCACCGCACAGGAGGATAAACGCGAAGCGCATTATCGCTCTGGGATTCATCATTGCGGCACTGGTTCTGGTCGCACAGGGGTAACGTATGACGCTGATTATGATTTTTCTCGCCGTTTGCGGCGGCGCGACGCTGAGCATTCAGGCCGCAATCAACGGACAGCTCGGCAGCAGCGTGGGCGTTTTTAAAAGCGCGTTTCTGACGTTTTCCGTCGGCGCGCTGGTGACCGCCCTGCTCATTTTCTTCTTTGAGCCTAAGCAGGCCGTCACGCTGCTGGACGTGCCGAAATGGCAGCTTCTCGGCGCAATGTTTGGCGTGCCCTATATCGTGATAATGGTCCTCGCCGTACAGCGCATCGGCACCGCCGTCTCCACGGTGGCGGTGATCTTCGGCCAGCTCACCATGAGTATGCTGATTGATAACTTTGGCTGGCTGGGGAATACGGCCATTCCGTTTTCGGCGAGCCGCCTGGGGGCGATTGTCTGCCTGGGTATTGCGCTTGTTTTTATTTACTCGGGCAGTAAAGCCCGCTCAGCGAGCACGGACATCCCCTCGCCCCTTCGGGGAGAGGGTTAGGGTGAGGGGAACATACCGCAGTGATGGTCATTCCGATCACTTTACGTTCACTGCAACTTTGTAAAGAACAGCGTCACCGTGGCGACGGTGACGCCAAATTTCTTCATCTCGGTTTTATTAAACAGATGGGTCTCATCCTGCAGGTACATCCAGTCGTCAAACTTCAGTAGCCAGGTGCTCCCGCTGGCTTTTACGTTCATGCTGTAATGCCAGTTAAAGGCGTTGCCCGCTGCCTGCCCCGTGGCAACGCCTTCAATATCCCCTGCCGTTCCCTCGTAGCGATCGTTCCCCACGCGACGGATATGCCATACCCGCTGCTGCTTCTCGCCGTCGTCGTAAACAAAGTGCTCATTGAGCGTCAGCGTATCGCCGATAACGTCCCCGGCAATCTCCACGTGAAAGCGGCGGATCTGTTTACCGCTGCGATCCTGCACCATACCCCACGCTTCGGTTTTGCCCTGGAAATAGTGGAAGATATCCAGCCGCGGCTGCTGCTGGCGATACTCGCTCACCTCGGTGCTACAGCCTGCCAGCAGCATCGTAAACGCCAGCGCCAGGGTCAGAATACGTTTCATTTTTGGCCTCCGATTAACTGCTGACGCAGCTCAGGATATTGCGTGCGGGGATCGAGCCAGATGGCCAGAAAACGTGTACTGAACGCTTCTGACTGGCGTGGTCCCAGGGGAGTAAATGTTTTCTGAAGAGTCGGATCGCGATACCAGAACTGCCCCTGCTTATCATTGAGAACAAACGCCAGCTGCGAGCCAGGCCGGACATCCGGCCACAGCGACTGGAGCATCCGCAGCCAGGCTTCGCTTTGCGGCTCCTGCGCCAGGATCCCCTGCGCCTGCCACTGGTCGCGGGTCGCCTCGACCAGATCATCGCGATCGATGTCGCGGGCGTAGGTAATAATCAGCGCCTGATTCGGGTTCTCTTGACCATAACGCCCGTCGGGCGTAAGCAGCTGAGAGGTATAGACGGTGAACGGCCCCCAGGTGAGCGTGGCGTCCCCCACCTTGCGCCAGGCGAGCCAGTCGGCGGCCTGGGCCGCGGGCATGGCGATCAGCCAAAGCAGCAAAATCGCAGCTCTCATTTTTGTCTCCCCATCAGCAGGTGGAAAAACAGCATCAGCACCAGCCAGCCCGGCACCATCCAGCTGACGACGATGAAGGTCGGCTCCAGAAATGTGATGGCATTCAGCCGCTCGCCAATCAGGTATGCCACCGGGCCTCCCACGGCGGCCAGCAGGGTCAGCAGCCAGCCGGGCAACGTGGTGGTGCGCGTTAGCTGCGTCCAGACGGTGGCGAACATCAGCCACAATGCCACCATCCATAGCGGCATAAGAGACTCGCCCGTGAAGGCAATCAGTCCCGTCAGGGCCCAGAGCGTATCCAGCAAACTGCCCGCCGCAGCCAGCCCGATAGCGTAAAAACGGTATACAGACGGCAAGAGCAGACACGCCAGGATCGCCAGCGCGAGCCAGATAATCAGGCCCTTTTCGCGAAAGAGCACCACCAGCGCCCAGTACAGATCGAACGCGACGGCCAGCAGAAAGACCTGAAGATATCGTTTCATACGCGCTCGGCGGTCAGCTGCACCACGCTTATGGTGCGGGCGTTAAACCCGGCTTCGCAGTAGCCAAAGTAGTACAGCCACATCCGGCGGAACCGCTCATCGAAGCCGAGCTTTTCGATCTCCTGCCAGGCATGAACAAAACGCTGCCGCCAGTGAGCGAGCGTGCGGGCGTAGTCCGGCCCCATGTCGAAGAGATTGCGCACCACGAAGTCGGTGTGGCGCGTCATCAGCTCATTCATCGCGGTAATGCTTGGCAAAAAGCCGCCGGGGAAAATGTAGCGCTGGATAAAATCGACGCTTTTGCTGTAGTCGCGATAGCGCTGGTCCTGAATAGTGATGGCCTGAATTGCCATCCGTCCTCCCGGACGCAGCCGCGCCTGGCAGGTGCGGAAGAACGTGGGCAGATAGCGCTGCCCGACGGCTTCGATCATCTCAATCGAGACCAGCTTGTCGTACTGCCCGGTGAGGTCGCGATAGTCGCAGAGCAGCACCTCGACCCGATCCTGCAGCCCGGCGCGGACAATCCGCTCCGTCGCCCAGACGTACTGCTCCTGCGAGAGCGTAGTGGTGGTCACCCGGCAGCCATAATGACGGGCCGCGTATTCCGCCATCGCGCCCCAGCCGGTACCGATTTCCAGCAGGTGATCGCCCGGGCTCAGCGCCAGCTGTTCACACAGGCGCGCCATTTTGGCCTGCTGGGCCGCCGCGAGATCCTGCTCGTCAGCGGTAAACAGCGCGCTGGAGTAGAGCAGCTCTTTATCCAGAAAGTGGCTATAAAAGGTGTTGCCCAGATCGTAATGGGCCGCAATATTTTCGCGCGCCTGCGCCCGTGAGTTTCGCCGGGTCCAGTGGCGCAGCCGCTCCAGCGGCCTGCCGAGCAGGCGGAACCCTTTTTCCAGACGGCCAAGCACCTCGCCGTTGAGCGCCAGCAGTTCCAGCAGCGGCGTAAGATGCGCGGTTTCCCATTCGCCGTCCATCCAGGCTTCTGCCGCGGCCAGGCTGCCGCCCGTCAGGACGCGCCAGTAGACGCCGGGCGAGAGGATCTGCACGTCGGCGTGCAGCGCGGAGGATGCCTCGCCAAAATGAAAGGTCTGCGCCCCTTCTCGCAGCGTGAGCGAGCCGCCGCGGATGCCGCTTAACAGCCTGAAAAGCAGCCAGCGCGCGATGCGGACGTTGCGCGGGACATCGGGTTCTAGCGCAAAGACGGGATCGGTCATGAGCGTTCACTCCTGCTGACGGGATGGTTATGCAGCGGCACGCGCTTGAGCCACAGGCGCAGCGCCTGCCAGTAAATGGCGAAAACGGTTTTCAGAGTCATCAGCGGAATGCGCAGCAGCAGCGAGCGCAGCGCCGGACGTGTCAGAGGCGACCTGCGCAGGGCCAGCGTGGCGTCAAACACCTTCGCTTCCTGATGATTTTCAATGTGCATATGTAGCGTGTTGTCCGGGTTGTTGAAGCGCCAGTGGTAGACCATGTCCATCGGGTTGAAAGGGGAAACGTGAAACGCTTTTTCCGTGGGCTGCGCATCCACCCCGTTGACGGCATAGTAATGACGTTCATTCCACGGCGTGTTGCGAACCTCAGCCAGCACCCAGCGCAGGGTTCCCTTCCCGTCATAGCAGTAGTAAAAGTTGACCGGATTAAAATGAAATCCGAAATAGCGCAACTGCGTCAGGAGCATAACCCGCCCGTCCGGACGTTCGCCGGTCAGGCTCTCCAGCCTGCTCAGCGCGTTCTCCTTAAGCGGCGCGCCGAGCGGATAGTCCGCGTCGTGGAACGAAGCGGCAGCAAAGCGATTGCGGCGCACGCCAACGGAGACCAGCAGCGGCAGTTCATCCAGATCCAGCCAGGCCATAAAGACGCTGTAGCTGAATTCGTGGGGTTTCGGCTGGAGGCGGCGGTGGCGTAACACGCCGTGGTAGAGGCAGCTGTTCATCTCAGTTTCCCCCTCCGGCCGCTATCGCATTGACCACGTCCAGCGCGCTGCGCACGCCGTCTTCATGAAAACCGTTGTACCACCAGGCCCCGCAGAACCAGCTCCGCCGCTGGCCGTTGATCTCCCCGCGGCGCGCCTGCGCCCGCCAGCTTTGCGGGTTAAACAGCGGATGTTCATAGACAAAGCGTTGCCAGACGAAGCGTTCATCCACCGGCGTTTCCGGGTTGAGGGTGACGCAGAACAGCGGGCTGCCCGCAGGCAGCCCCTGCAGAATATTCATGTTGTAGGTGACGCAGGCGCTGGCCTGCTCCCGATCGCTGAGACGGTAGTTCCAGCTGGCCCACGCCCGCTGGCGCACCGGCAGCCAGCGCGGATCGCTGTGCAACACCACCTCGTTGCGCTGCCAGCCAATATCGCCCAGCACCTCGCGCTCTGCAGCGGTTGGATCGTCAAGCATGGCCAGCGCCTGGGCGGAGTGGCAGGCAAAAATCACCTGGTCGAAGGTATGGCTGGCCTCATCGAGCTGGAGGGCGACGCCGTCCGCATGGCGTTCCACACGCTGAACCGGCGCGTTGAGGTGCAGCGTCAGGCGGTCTCCCAGTTTGTCCAGCATCGCGCGGATGTACTCCCGCGAGCCACCCGGGACGACGTACCACTGCGGGCGATGGGTGATATCCAGCAGGCCGTGATGGTCAAAGAAGCGTAAAAAGAGCGGCAGCGGGAAACGCTTCATCTCCTGCAGTGACGATGACCAGATGGCGGCCCCCATTGGCAAAATGTAGTGGCGCGCAAAAAACGGCGTGAAGCCATGCTGGTCCAGAAACGTCTGCAGCGTGGCGTTCGGGTCCACCTCCCCGCCTAGCGCCTGTTTCGCCAGGCGATTGAAGCGGACAATCTCGCCAAGCAGCCGCCAGAATGCCGGATTCACCAGGTTCCGGCGCTGGGCAAACAGCGACGTCAGGGTGTGACCGTTGTACTCAAGCCCGGTTGCGGGATTGTGCACCGAAAAGCTCATCTGCGTTTTTTGCCCGCTGATGCCCAGCTCGCTGAGCAGGCCCATAAAGCGCGGGTAGGTGCGGTCGTTGTAGACGATAAACCCGGTATCGATTGCATAGGTGCCCTGCGGCGTCGTCACGTCAACCGTTGCGGTATGGCCACCGGGTACGGGTCCCGCTTCAAACAGGGTCACCTGATGGTGCCCGGCCAGCCGCCAGGCGCAGGTCAGCCCGGCGATGCCGCTGCCGATAATCGCAATCTTCATGAGCGCACCATCCTGCGCAGCAGCGCGCGCTGCAAAAACGCGGGCAGCCCGGAGAGCAGCCGCAAAATGAAGCCAAACCCGGCAGGAAACGCAATGTGCATTCTCCCTGCCGCCAGCCCGATACGGATCGCCCTGACCGCCTCGTCAACGCTCACCCTGCCCGGCATGGCAAAATCGTTTTTTTGCGTCAGGGGCGTATCCACAAAGCCCGGCGAGACAACCGTGACGGTAATCCCTTTTGGCTCCCAGTCCAGGCGCAGGCTCTCGGCAAACCAGCTCAGCGCCGCCTTGGACGCGCCGTAGGCCTCCGCGCGGGGAAAAGGCAGCCAGTGGGCCATCGAACTCACCAGGACCACGCGGTTGCCCGCAACCAGCTGCGGCTGCAGCGCCTCAAGGCAATTAACCGGGCCGAGGAAATTCGTCGCCATCACCCGCTCCACCAGCGCCGCGTCCACCACGCCCTGCTCGAGGTATTCGCAGGTCCCGGCACAGAGAATAATCAGATCGGCATAGCTGCCGGTTAAAGCCTGGCGACAGGCGTCCCTGTCTGTCATATCGAACAGGCGAACGGTGAGATTGGGGCAGGTTTGATGCAGGGCTTCCAGGCGTGCCGGATCGCGCCCGCAGGCAATCACATGGTAGCCGTCAGCGGAATAGGATTTCGCCAGCCCGGCACCGATGCCCGAGCTTGCCCCGGTAATCAGCACCGTCTTCATGATTTGACCCTCCGCTTCACGCCGCGAACCGCCCAGCCAAGCAGAGGGAGGTGTTCGTAGATCATCTCTCCCGCATCGTAGTAGTCCCGCTGGCGCGTGATGAGATCGTTTTCCGTCTCCACCACTGAACACCCCGGCAGTTCGAGCGGCTCTCCCCCGGCAATGCGCGGGTGCGACCAGTGCATCACCCAGGTCACAGCAAAACGGCTGTCGCTGCACAACGGCGGATCGATGGTAAAACGGCAATGCTCGACGTTAGCCAGCAGATGGGTGAAGTAGCGCTGAAGCGCGAAAACCCCCTCATGCTCGCCAAACGGGTCGATAAGCGTGGCATTTGAATGATAAAGCCCCGCCAGCGCAGACGGCGGCTGGCTATCCAGTGCGGTGTAGTATTCAACAAACCGACTCACGACAGAGGGCAAAGTGCTCATGGGTCACATCCTGGCTGTAAACAACGTGGCGTTATCGCATAATTAAAACTTACACAATTAACGTTATTTGTCCAAGTTTGTGGCAATCTATTTTTTATTTTGTTGATATATCAATAGTTTGAGGCGAGATAAAAGAGAGGGTTTTGCAGGCCGGATAAGACATAGCCGCTACCCGGCTTTAACTTTCAGGTTATCCTTAAGGCAAACTCGCCGGGCATCTTCCAGGCTTATTCTTTTTAATTCATAAGGATGCCTGACATGAAACGTTTCTTTCTCTCCCTATTCTCCAGCCCGGAATCCTTATTGCAGGTAATGAGCCAGCAGGAAATTATTGAAGCCGTTGAAGATGGCGATCGCATCATCATCGACCAGGACGGGAACGCCTCGGTGAACTACAAAAGCAACGAGGTGCGGCAGGATTTTCTGCGTCACGTCGATACGCTGAAGAGGGCCTGATATGGGAACGGCGATATTTATGGTGTTGATGGTATGCGGATACTGGTACACCAGCCGCGACCTGTCGACCCGCTTTAAAATCAAGCGATCCTTCGGCTGGGACGTCTATTTTCTGGTTGCGCTGTATGGCTGTATTTTTGTTCTGCAGGGCGTGATTGCCACGGGGCTGCTCTGGCTGCTGCTGCTTGCCCTTTCCGCCGCCAACAACGCTTTCCACTTTGCGTCACCGAAATATACCGACTGGCAAATCGACTTTATGAACTGGAGTTTTTTAGGCATTCAGGCGCCGGTGGTGGTTATGCTGGCGTTTGCTATCCTGTTTTGCCTCTACCGCTCTAACTGGGCGGGCAGCGCCAGGCTGGACGGTGAAAGCCGGAAAAAGCTCTACAAACGCCTTGCCCAGTCGAGCGGGATAGAGCAGCTGCTGTACCAGTGTATGGAACAAGGCGAGCTGGCGCAGGTCACGCTCCGGTCGAGGCGGATTTACATCGGCATGATCCACACCGCGACGCTGGAATATGAAAAAACGGCGAATATTGTGCTGATCCCGATGTTAAGCGGGTACAGGGACGAGAAAACGATGAACCTGCGCATCGAGAATAATTACAGCAGGTGGTATGCGGAGCACGACATTACGCTCGACTCAGAGCCCCGCAGCGCAATGTCATTTCGCAAGGTCATTTTACTCAATCAGATTGAGAGCCTCTCATTGTTCGATCCCGCCAGCGCCAGCGCGCTGTCGCTGGCACAGCAGGACGCGCTTTCTAAAGAGGCATCCCCATAATTCTGAGAATGCTCTGCTGAGAAGCGGTTTCGAAAACAACGTCCTTCAGGCAGAGCATGCCCTGCTTTTGGTAGAACCGGTACGCGCCGGCATTCTGCTCAAGCACCTCAAGCCAGAGATAGGTTTTCCCCTTGCTTCGGGCCGCGTCGATGATTTCATTGAACATGACCTGCCCAACGTTTTTGCCGGTTTCAGCAGGGTCAAGGTAGAGCTTGTTGAGGAGCACGCCCTGCTTGTCCGTTTCTGGAACCAGGGCCTCCCAGGTCACTTTCATGAATCCCACTGGCCGATCGGTCTCGGCAACATACCAGATCACATTCTGCTCTTTCAGGCTCTGTTCAATTACAGAAACGGCGTACTCGCCGTCCAGAAAGGCCTTCATCTCGGCGTCTGACACCCACAGATGCTGAAAATGGGCGGGGTAAATGCGGTATCCCAGCTCGCTTAAGAGCGCAGAATCGGCCCCGGTGGCCTGTCGAATACGAAACGTCATGGGTGTCTCCTTGCAAACAAACCAAACCTCGCCGATCCGCTTTACATGCGGTACAGCGCGATAAGCCACTAACATGTTATGGGTGATCTTCAGCGTTGGGCATTTTGATAGAGGTCCCAGCGGTTGCCGTAAATATCTTCAAACACCACCACCGTACCGTACTCTTCCTCACGAGGTTCTTCGCAGAAATGAACGCCTTTCTCTTTCATTGCGTGGTAATCGCGCCAAAAATCATCCGTCTGAAGGAACAGGAAAACCCTGCCACCGCATTGATTACCGATAAAGCTTTCCTGCCTCTCGTTAGAGGCACGAGCCAGCAGAATGTTGCAATCACTTTCCGGGTTGGGGGTGACGACGACCCAACGTTTACCCGGTTGTGGCGTATCCTCTACGAGGGTAAACCCCAGCTTGTCGGTGTAGTATTCAATGGCACGATCGTAGTCATCAACCACAATAGCCACATGCCCCAGGCATCGTTTCTGTGTTCGCATTTTTTCATTTCCTTTGCATAAATGATTCACGGCAGTGTTATCCCACTGATACGTAGTGGGCGCAGGGTTTACTGGCTAGCGTAAGCCTCGCGTTTTTCTGCCCATTTCAGCATGGCATCAAGCGCCGGGCACAGTGCCTGCCCCCATTCGGTGAGGCGATATTCCACTTTCGGCGGCACCTGAGGGTAGACCATCCGAGAAACGATACCGTCGGACTCAAGTTGTCGAAGTTGCTGCGCCAGCATCTTCTGGGAAATATCGGGGATCAGTTTTTCGAAATCAGAGTAGCGCTGCACTTTCCCGTCGAAAAGATGAAAAAGAATGATTAATTTCCAGCGGCCTTCCAGCAGCCGTAATACTTGTTCCACGCCGCTTGCAGCAGATTCAGGACTATATAACTTACTCATAATTTAGTAACTCACTTTTTCGTGCGTACTAGTAAATTAATCAGTCTATGTTGAATATACCTGTACTGTAAATAATGGGAGTTATAGGTCATGTCATTAATTATTGATTTCACAGGTAAACGCGTGCTTGTTACCGCTGGCACAAAGGGGCTCGGAAAAGCAGTCGTCGGGCTTTTAAAACAACTCGGTGCAACGGTATTCACCACGGCGCGCCACGAACCCGATCAAAATATCGCAGACGCTTTCATAGCCGCTGACCTTACTACGGTCGCGGGATGCGCCTCAGTTGCATCAGCAATTCAGGAACAGATGGGAGGGGCCGACGTGATTATCCATGTTGCAGGCGGTTCAACCTCGCCTGGTGGCGGTTTTGCTGCGCTTGGCGAAGAAGCGTGGCAGCAAGAGCTCAACCTCAATTTGTTGCCTGCCGTACGCTTAGATCGCGCCCTGCTTCCAGGAATGCTCGCGCAGGGAAATGGGGTGATTATTCACGTGACGTCTATTCAGCGTGAATTGCCGTTACCGGAATCGACAACGGGTTATGCGGCGGCTAAAGCAGCCCTCTCAACCTATAGTAAAAGTCTTTCAAAGGAAGTCTCGCCGAAGGGTGTTCGGGTAGTGCGCGTTGCACCCGGCTGGATCGAAACCGAAGCTGCGGTGGCGCTCGCTGAGAGGCTAGCAACCCAGGCAGGAACAGACTACGAAGGCGGTAAGCAGATCATTATGAAATCGTTGGGTGGAATACCGCTCGGACGCCCTGCCAAACCGATTGAAGTGGCTAACCTCATCGTCTTCCTCGCGTCATCTCATGCTGCGAGTATTACCGGCACTGAATTTGTAATCGACGGCGGTACCATCCCGACAGTGTAACGCGCGTGCTTAATCGGCTCGGGATAAGGGCTGATTAAGCACAGGGGAAGATCACTGACCCGTCAGTTTTTCTAAGCCTGTTTTTAACGCGTGTATTACCATGTCTGAATCCATTCCCATTTGTGCATGAATAATCGCCCCGTCAACAAGCATCATGATGTCATTACAGATCTGTTCATCCGTTATACCGGTAAGTATGCCGATTTTTTTGTTTGTTTCTGCTTTATGGTTGCGGCATATCTCTTTAATTTCACTTTCAATATCTTCGGATTTCGCCTCTGCGCTGGCGTTAATAAACGCGCAGCCGTGAAACTCGGGCGAAACAAACCATTCGTGAAGGGTGGAAGATAATGCATCAGACGCCGTCAGGCCTGCGTCGAGATGTCGACGCAGCGTGGTTTCAAACCAGTTAATCCATATTTCATGCCGATACTGTAAATAGGCAAGGATAAGTAAACTTTTACTCGGGAAATGGCGATAAAACGTCACCTTCGTCACTTTCGCCTCTTTAATCAGCGTATCTACCCCCGTGGCTTTGAAACCCGTGGAATAAAACAGATCGTGCGCCGTATGTAATATTTTGTCCCTGACGCTGATTTTTTTTTCGTTGCTCACGACGGGTGTATTCACTTTTGGGTAGCCTCTAAAAGGAGTGTTGACAGCGTTATTTTTCAGGCATAGATTAACGCAAGTAGACAGACCTGTCTACATAATAACAGACAGAGGTAATCGCAATGAACGCACGTCCTCCTTTACCGCCCTTCACGCGTGAAAGCGCCATCGAAAAAGTCAGACTGGCAGAAGACGGCTGGAATAGCCGCGACCCGGCGAAGGTCGCGCTGGCCTATACGCTGGATACCCAATGGCGCAACCGCGCGGAGTTCGCCACCAACCGTGAAGAGGCGCAGGCGTTTCTGGAGCGGAAATGGAAAAAAGAGCTGGATTATCGGCTGATTAAAGAGCTCTGGGCGTTTACGGATAACCGCATCGCCGTTCGCTATGCCTATGAATGGCATGATGATTCCGGCAACTGGTTCCGCTCGTACGGCAATGAAAACTGGGAGTTTGAACCGGGCGGACTGATGAAGCGCCGTTTTGCCTGCGTAAACGATATGCCGATAAAAGCCGCTGAGCGACTGTTCCACTGGCCGCTGGGCAGACGCCCGGACGATCACCCCTCACTGAGCGATCTGGGGTTATAGTTTTGTCACCAAAATAAGAGATAGCGCGCATTTCGGTGACAACCTCAGGACTACCCTATGAGCGGTTTTCAGGAGGAACAAAATATGAAAAAGCTTCTGATATGTTGTTTGTTCGGTAATACCGCAAACGCTCTTGCCAAAAAAATGCAGTCCCTGGCAGAACAAGAAGGCTCTCCACTGATGATTAGCGCCGTTGGCCTGGATAACTTCGCCAGCGTCGCCCCCGCTTTCGACGGTTTTCTTATCGCGCCGCACATTCAGTACAAACTCGATGAGATACACGAAACGGTGGGCAATACGCGTTCAATCGCCATCATTGAGAGTCTGCCTTACGCGTCTCTGGACGCGAGGAAAGTGTTGAATTTCGTGAAGGAGCAAATGCCTGAACTGGCTGCCTGACAGACAAGGCCGCATCGCTGTTGCGGCCTCCTCGCCCCCGCTGACAGATAGATGCCATAGTGCGCGAAAAACAGTGATACACTTACCCCACCTGGTTGATCGTCCCGTCTGAACGGCTCACGGCGAAAACGAATGTAACCAAAATACGAAATGGTCACTCGTTGTCAATCGTAGCCCGTCACGCTAAGCTTAAATAATGACTAAAAATATGAACGCCCCATCAACGCGTGGTCCCCTTGACCACTCCGTCAGAGAGCAAATCGTCGAAGCGGCTTTTGTGCACTTCGGTCACTATGGCTATGAAAAAACCACCGTGGCCGAACTGGCTAAATCCATCGGTTTTTCAAAGTCCTACATTTATAAGTTTTTCGATTCCAAACAGGCTATTGGTGAAGTGATCTGCGCTAACCGCCTGGAGCTGATCATGGCGGCAGTGCTTTCCGCCCTCGAGGGTGCAGCGTCAGCAAGCGAAAAATTACGCCGTCTTTTCAAAGCGCTCACCGAGGCAGGCAGCGAGCTGTTTTTCCACGATCGTAAGCTTTACGACATTGCCGCCGTTGCCGCACGCGAGCAGTGGCCGTCGACTGAACGGTATGCAGAAAGCCTGATGAAGCTGATTGAGAGCATCATTATCGAAGGCAGGCAGGCCGGTGAGTTCGAGAGAAAAACGCCGCTGGATGAGGTCACCCAGGCCATCCACATGGTGATGTGCCCTTACATTAATCCCGTACAGCTGCAGTACAACCTCGAAACGGCCCCCGCTGCGGCGGTGCTGCTCTCTTCGCTGATTTTAAGAAGCCTGGCCCCCTGATTTGTGACCATTGACTTTATTGGTCACTAGTCAGAGAATGCGGATACCGTCCTGTTACGTCGATAAGGTTTCCCCATGCTCAGGCTCACTTCAGCCCGCGTTGCCGTTTGTCTCCTGCCGTTTGCCCTGGTGGCGTGCGGCGATAATTCCGCGAGTGACGATCCGCGCACTCAGCCACCGCTCGTCAGATCCGCCTCCGTCGAGCTTGCGAACAATACCGCCCGCGCCTTTACGGGGGTGGTGGTCGCCAGAACGCAAAGCGATTTAGGCTTCAGGGTTCAGGGAAAAATCCTCGAACGCCTGGTGGATACCGGGCAGACCGTCAGACAGGGCCAGCCGTTGCTGCGCCTCGATCCGGTTGATCTCAAATTACAGGCCCAGGCGCAGCAGCGCGCGGTGGATGCCGCCCGGGCGCGTGAGCGAAAAGCGTCCAGCGATGAGGCGCGCTATCGCGGCCTTGTGGCATCCGGCGCCGTGTCTGCTTCGGAGTATGACCAGATCAAAGCCGCGGCCGATACGGCCAGGGCCGAGCTCAGCGCGGCCCGCGCGCAGGCTAACGTGGCGCAAAACGCCACGGGCTACGCCGTACTGCTGGCGGATTCAGACGGCGTGGTGATGGAAACGCTCGCCGAGCCGGGCCAGGTCGTCAGCGCCGGTCAGGTGGTGATCCGGCTCGCCAGATCGGGACAGCGCGAAGCGCTTGTGCAGTTCCCGGAGACCTTGCGCCCTGCCGTCGGCAGCACGGCGCAGGCCACGCTGTATGGCAATGAAAAGCACCCGGTCACCGCAACGCTGCGCCAGCTCTCTGATTCAGCCGACGCCGCTACCCGCACCTTTGAAGCACGATACGTCCTGGAAGGCGCGCTGGCCAACGCGCCGCTGGGGGCGACCGTCACGCTGAATATTGCAGACGCGAAAGCGCAAGGCCAGGTCATGCAGGTCCCCCTGGCCTCGCTCTACGATGCGGGCAAAGGCCCCGGCGTCTGGCGCATTTCCGCTCCGCCGGCTAAGGTCGCCTGGACGCCTGTCAACGTGCTGAGCGTGGGTGAAGCGGCGGCGCAGGTCACGGGCGGCGTGAAGCCCGGCGAGAAGATCGTTGCGCTAGGCGCGCATCTTCTGCACGAGGGTGAAGTCGTCAGGCTTGCCGTACAACGCGATGCCGCCCGCGCGGAGAACACGCCATGAGCGGAAGCCGCTTTAACCTGTCAGCACTTGCCGTTCGCGAGCGTTCAGTCACGCTGTTTCTGATCGTTCTCGTGACGATTGCCGGTATTTACGCCTTTTTTGGGCTTGGACGCGCGGAAGATCCGCCCTTCACCGTTAAGCAGATGACGGTGATTACCGTCTGGCCGGGTGCCACCGCGCAGGAAATTCAGGATCAGGTTGCCGAACCGCTGGAGAAGCGCCTGCAGGAACTCAAATGGTATGACCGGACGGAAACCTATACCCGCCCCGGCATGGCCTTTATCACCCTGTCATTGCAGGATAAAACGCCGCCCGCTGAGGTGCAGGACGAGTTCTACCAGGCGCGCAAGAAGCTTGGAGACGAGTCCATGCGTCTTCCGGCAGGCGTCATCGGCCCGATGATGAATGACGAATTCGCGGATGTTACCTTTGCACTTTTTGCCTTAAAGGCGAAAGGCGAGCCCCAGCGGCAGCTGGTACGCGATGCCGAAGGCCTGCGCCAGCAGCTTCTGCACGTGCCTGGGGTGAAAAAAGTGAACATTATCGGCGAACAGGCCGAACGGATTTATATCTCCTTCTCGCACGATCGTCTGGCGACGATGGGGCTCTCGCAGCAGGATATTTTCAATGCGCTTAACAGCCAGAACGCGTTAACCGCTGCGGGCGCCATTGAGACCCGGGGCGCGCAGATATTCATCCGCCTGGACGGCGCTTTCGATGAACTACAGAAGATCCGCGATACGCCATTTGTTGCTCAGGGGAAGACGCTCAAGCTCTCCGATGTGGCAACGGTTGAACGCGGCTACGAAGATCCCCCGACAATGCTGATACGCAATCAGCACGAGCCCGCCCTTCTGCTGGGTATCGTGATGCGTGAAGGCTGGAACGGCCTGTCGCTGGGTAAAGCGCTGGATGCGGAAACGGCAAAAATTAATGATGCCCTGCCTCTCGGCATGACCCTGACCAAAGTCACCGATCAGTCCGTGAATATCCGCTCGTCGGTTGATGAGTTTATGATCAAATTCTTCGTCGCCCTGCTCGTGGTGATGGTGGTCTGCTTTGTCAGCATGGGCTGGCGCGTGGGCGTGGTGGTCGCGGCGGCGGTCCCGCTGACGCTGGCGGTCGTCTTCGTGGTAATGGAGGCCGCGGGAATTAACTTTGACCGCGTCACGCTGGGCTCCCTGATCCTCGCCCTCGGCCTGCTGGTTGATGATGCCATTATCGCCATCGAAATGATGGTGGTGAAGATGGAGGAAGGTTACGACAGAATCAAAGCCTCAGCCTACGCCTGGAGCCATACCGCCGCGCCCATGCTGGCGGGTACTCTGGTGACGGCCATTGGCTTTATGCCGAATGGTTTTGCCCAGTCGACCGCCGGGGAGTACACCAGCAATATGTTCTGGATTGTCGGTCTCGCCCTGATTGCGTCATGGTTTGTCGCCGTGGTGTTCACCCCTTATCTGGGTGTGAAGATCCTGCCGAATATCCCAAAAGTGCAGGGTGGCCATGCCGCCATCTATAACACGCCCCGGTACAACCGTTTTCGCCAGCTGCTTGGCCGCGTTATCGCCCGAAAATGGCGGGTCGCCGGCGCTGTGGTCGCCATATTCATCCTGGCCGTGCTCGGCATGGGGATGGTGAAAAAACAATTTTTCCCGACCTCCGATCGCCCGGAAGTGCTGGTTGAGGTGCAGATGCCCTACGGCACTTCGATTGCCCAGACCAGCGCCGCCAGCGCAAAAATAGAAGACTGGCTGAGCAAGCAGCCGGAAGCCAAAATCGTTACCGCCTATATTGGTCAGGGTTCACCCCGTTTTTATCTGGCGATGGCCCCCGAACTGCCGGACCCTTCATTTGCAAAAATCGTGATCCTGACGGACAGCGAGACGTCTCGCGAGGCGCTGAAGTTCAGGCTCAGAGAGGCCGTCGCCAGCGGCCTTGCGCCCGAAGCGCGCGTGCGGGTGACGCAGCTGGTATTCGGCCCCTACTCTCCCTTCCCGGTTGCCTGGCGCGTATCGGGGCCGGACGTCAATACCGTGCGCGGCATCGCTGATAAGGTAAAAGCCGTGCTCCAGGCAAGCCCGATGATGCGAACCGTCAACACCGACTGGGGATCGCGGGTGCCCGTTTTACATTTCACCCTCGATCAGAACCGCCTGCAGGCCACCGGCTTAACCTCCAGCACCGTCGCCCAGCAGCTCCAGTTTCTGTTATCGGGCGTGCCGATTACCGCCGTGCGGGAAGATATTCGTTCGGTAGAGGTGGTGGGCCGCGCGGCGGGCGATATCCGTCTCGATCCGGCAAAAATCGAGGGCTTCACCCTCGTGGGTAATGCGGGGCAGCGCGTTCCGCTGTCACAGATCGGCAAAATTGAGATCGGCATGGAAGACCCGCTTCTGCGCCGTCGCGATCGCACCCCCACGATTACCGTGCGGGGCGATATCGCCGATAACCTTCAGCCGCCGGACGTGTCGACCGCCATCATGAAACAGCTCCAGCCGATTGTTGATGCGCTGCCGGCCGGCTACCGCATCGACATGGCGGGGTCGATTGAAGAATCGGGCAAAGCCACACAGGCCATGTTGCCGCTGTTCCCGATCATGATTGCCCTGACGCTGCTGATCATCATTTTGCAGGTGCGTTCTCTTTCGGCGATGGTAATGGTGTTCCTTACCGCTCCGCTAGGGCTGATTGGCGTGGTGCCGACCCTGCTCATATTTAATCAGCCGTTCGGCATCAACGCCCTGGTGGGCCTTATCGCCCTCTCAGGTATTCTTATGCGCAATACGCTGATTCTGATCGGGCAAATCGATCATAACCAAAAGTACGGCCTCGATCCGTTCCAGGCGGTCGTCGAGGCGACGGTCCAGCGTGCGCGCCCGGTATTACTCACCGCCATGGCCGCCGTGCTGGCGTTCATTCCCCTGACGCATTCCGTATTCTGGGGCACCCTGGCCTGGACGCTGATCGGCGGAACGCTGGGCGGAACGATAATAACGCTCGTCTTCCTGCCTGCGATGTATGCGATCTGGTTCCGGATCCGCCCTGTGGAACAACGCGTGCAGCCCACCACGGAAAACGTGTAAACTACCATCAGTAGATAACTATATTGAGGAAAGCATGGTTGTTAAGCGCTTAAGAAAAGAGGACCGCCGCGTGCAGCTGCTGGAGGTTGCGCGTGGAATTGTCCGCCAGCAAGGCACGGAGGCACTGACGCTGGGCTATCTGGCTGAACGGGCCAACGTGACAAAGCCTATACCCTACGACCACTTTGGCGATCGCGAAGGGCTGCTGATGGCGCTGTACCAGGATTATAGCGATCGGCAGCTGGCGAAATTCCGTGAGACGCTGGCGGTAGACAGCAAAACGCTGGAAAAGACGATCCGCTTTTTCAGCGCTGCCTATATTGATTGCGCGATTTCCGCCGGGCCGGAAACCGGGCCAATCGCCGCGGCGCTGTCCGGTTCCCACGCGCTGCAGACGTTCCGGGAGGCGTGCGTGGCCGAGTGTGCCGACTGCCTGCGCGCCGCGCTTTCTCCATTTATCGTGCTGAAAGGTGTCCAGGGGGAAGCGGTGCTGACGGCCATCATTGGTGCCGCAGACGCGCTCAGTACCGCCGCGGGTAACGGCGTGCTCGCCCGAAATGTGGCGGAAGATATGCTCAGCGGCGCCATGTCCGGCGTGCTGGAAACCTACGCGAATAGCACAAAATGATCGTAGCAGGCGGATTGACACTTAAGTTACCAATAGTAATATAGGTGTCAATTCACTCCCTGTTGAGGTTGCTATGTCTGCTACAAACGTCATCAAGAATGCGCTGATCGTGACGGCTCACCCTGTCGACAATTCGTTATCCCATTCACTGGCCGCCCGCATTGCCGGAAAATTACGCGCGGAAGGTATGCAGGTTGAGATGGCCGATCTTCAAGCAGAAGGGTTTAATCCGGCCATGTCTCGCGCCGATCTTGACTTGTATCACGGCGATCCCGGCGCCCTCCCCGACGATATCCTGCGCGAGCAGCAGCGTGTCGAGCGCGCGGATATGCTGGTGTTTGTCTTCCCGGTGTACTGGTGGTCGGTTCCCGCGCTATTGAAAGGCTGGTTCGACCGCGTATTGACCCTGAACTGGGCGTATAAAATGGCCGACGACGGCCGGATTGTGGGCAACTTACGGGATGTTCCCGTCCGCCTGATAGCCACTGGCGGGAGCGATCTCACCGGATTTGATAAACACGGCTATTCGACGGCGATACAGACGCAGATCGTCGAAGGGGTATTCGGCTTCTGCGGGTTGAAGAACGTTAAGCTCGATATACTCTATCAGGCAGACACGGCGACGCCTGAGCAGGTTGAGGATTTCCTGCAAAGCCTCGGCAATATTAAATAATATCAGCCAGTGAACTTCATATCATCCGGGCGCAGCAGCACTGGCTCACAGCCACAGGGGAAAGCCCGGCAATCATTGTCCATTGTCTGCCTGACTCCTTTAAACTTCATGTACTGGCTCTGATGCACTGGGAGCCATCAACCCCGTATTAGCCAATCCGGAAGAATTCAGAGCCATTCTGATAGAATAGAGCAGACATCACGGTCTTCATTTAGCACTACGAATGCAGGTGGCAGGGCGGTAGAAAATGATTTCAGGATCACCTTCATCAAGGTTGTCTATGTAACCGCTTGGTCTGAAGCCCAACCTGACAAACAACTCCTGCATCTGCCTGTTCGACATGTTGGTGGAACCGAACAATTTCGAGTCGGTGAAAGCTGACTCGAAATGTCTAATAATTGCTGTGCCTAACCCCTGGTTACGATATTCTACGCCTACCATCACCATCTCAATAAAAGGCTGGTCAAAGAAATGGCGCGTTAGTACGCCGTAAGCGACCACCCGATTATTTACCTCTGCAACACAACAGCACGCCGACCCGAGCCAGTAACGAATTTGGTCACGTCGCGCCATGCTCTCTGCGGCAACTGAGTCGATGGCGCAAAGCGCCTCATAGTCATCAATACTAGCTGAACGTACGCACATGATCTCATCTTCTCCGTAGTAGCCAACTGCAATAGTTGTCAGGGACCGAAGTAGGCTTTCTGAAATTTAATCGCAATAAACTGTTTTTTCATTGTGTTACGGAACTCCCTTTTTATCCTTGACCATCATAATAAAAAGTTGAAGACAGTTCTCTAAAGAAGAAAATGTGACATTTTAAATTTGCAATAACACGTTGCACCTACTGATGTTGGTGTATTGAAGAGAATCTCTCACCAGGGCTATAACTGGACACGATAGTTGCGTTAACAGCGAAATAAACAGAGGTCATTACATGGTTAAGTCAGTTCAGCCAACAACCACCCTCACCACCACCGACACCTTCGGCGGCGTGGGCGTGTCTGTAGCGAACGACTGACAGACAGAACCTCACTCCCCGCCAGCCTGGACGGGGAAACATCTCTCCGTTCACCACTCTCTGAATGGAGAAAGAAAATGGTTTCATCTGACAATGCTCTCTTAGTTATCGACATGCAGCAGGGACTGTTCAATGGCCCGGTTTCCCCCTGTTCCGCCGATACCGTTCTGGCAAATATCCGTTTGTTAATAGCCAACGCGCGTCACGCGCAGGTGCCCGTCTTTTTTGCCCGCCATATCGGACCAGACGACTCACCCTTCTCAGAGAAAGGCCCCTTAACGCAGCTGATACCCGGGCTGGACGTGAAGGAGCAGGATGTTATTTTCACAAAGCGCTATCCCAGCTGTTTTCGGGATACCGTATTGCAGCGTGAACTTAATCAGAGAGGCATCAAACAGCTGGTCATTGCCGGGATGAAGACAGAGTTTTGTGTCGATACCACTTGTCGGATTGCACCGGAACTGGGTTTCAGGACGGTATTGATTTCAGATGCGCATACCACAATGGATAATGAATATTTATCTGCCAATGACATCATTACTCATCACAACAGCACGCTGGCAGGTCCATTCGTGACGCTGTCGACTGCCAGCGACTGGCATTTTAATACGGTCAGTTGAGTCAGCAGGATCTTGTCTATCTTGCCCGGCTCGCCTTTCCGCGCGCCGGGCACATGAGAACACAATTACAGGGTAAAACCACCGTCACCCACCTGTGCCTGGGCGTACCATTTCATCAGCTCCGCGCAACCGGGCGCGTTCTCAGCCGGTGACCATGAAGCGGTATCGTGCTCAGCCACGGGCTGATAACCGCCGTGTTTTACCTCGAAAATAACGCCGCCTTTATCCAGCGACAGCACGGCATGCCAGGTCCCTGCCTCCATCTCCAGCACCTTGCACTCTTCACCGAGCACCACACGTTGGGTAACGGTACCGCTGTCATCAAAATTCAGCACCAGAAAGCGACCGCTGAGCGCGGTCAGCAGTTCAAACGTGTGCGGGTGGCGATGGGGACGAACATAGGTACCGGGCTCCATCGCAATGGCCAGGCGCTGCACCGGGTCGCTCAGCTCAGGATGTAAATTACGATGCGCGCGTAAGCGAGGGGAATTTGCGGCCTGCTCGCTCTGTTGCTGCAGGTCACTGAAAGTAATTTGTTTCATATACACCTTTATGAATGGGGTCAGCTGACGGCAACCCGCTTGCCGCAGGACGTTATATCATTTGAAACAGTCGATGAGCCATGGCATTTGTGAAACAAATCGCTGCAGTGAGAGATTACGCGAGGCTGATGTCCAAAGCGCCACTTTTCGCGGCGACAGCGTGCACAACGTTGAGTAAAACTCACACTCACTCTCACTATTTATCGTTTTTCAAACACGTTTATCTTGAAATACCATCCGCACATCCCTGGGATGTATTTATCACGCCTAAAAATAATGAATAACAAGCCTGTATGGAGCACCTATGACACTCGATGTTTTATTCCGTGTGACGAAAACTATCGCGGCACATAAAAACAGTACCGGTGAAAGTTTACATGAAATAATAAAGATTCTTTCTACAGAAAAAGAGAGCTCAGAAACGCTGTCACCCTTTATCCATCGGCTGCATCTGCTCTCTTTCGCTCAGGGCAATCCGGGCAACGCCGAGGAGCTGCTCGCAGCGCATTTACCTAAAGATGACGGGATTCTGCCGCTGCTTGACTTCGCGGACTGGCCACAGGTGCGTTACGCCGCGTCAGGCGAAGTACAGACGCCGGAATCAGAGGCGTATTTCCGTAAAATGACCTCGGCTGCTAATGTGTTACGTTCAGCTCTCATCGATGCCGAACGCGCAAAGGGAACGCCTGCGCTGTATATTCTCGATAAATTGCTCAATCTGAATAGCGCCCTGCCGGAAAGATATAAAAACATGGCGAACATCCCCTACGCGTAAATACAGTTAATATGCAGGACATCCCGCAAGGAATATCCTGCGTTGATATTATTAAAGCCGTTTTTCATCGTATTCAAGACAGACGATATCCAGGGCGGGAACAACCGGCGAGTTAAGGTTAAGCCAGTTCAGCAGCCGTTCAATGCTCCGCGTTCGGAGCGAATTTTTCGGCCAGACAAGATAGTAGCCGTCTCCCGTGGCGATGGCTTCTCTGAAGGGCAATGCAAGCAAGCCACTTTTCAGGGCTTCCAGCGTGAGACGCAGGTCCGCCATCGCGACGCCGTGTCCGTTCATGGCTGCCAGGCTCCCCTGCTCCAGGGTGTCGAACACGATTCCGCCGCTCACGTCCAGCCCGGGGAATAATCCCGTCCTTTTCAGCCAGCGGCGCCAGTCACGTCGGTCCGGGGAGGGATGAATCAGATCGCACTGCGGAAGATGCTGCCGGGCGGACTCAAGCAAGGACGGGGTACAAACCGGAACAAGCCATTCACTGAAAAGCAGCCGGCTCTCTGTTGCTTCGCCAAAATAGCCATTACCGAGGAGGATCGCGCAATCGTATGGCTCGCGGCTGAAGTCAACCGTGTCGAAGTCCATCCAGACGCTGGCAATTTCGATTTTGGGTTTCGCATGGTTCTCGCGAAAGGATTTGAGAACGCTCAGAAGCCATCGCATCGTCAGGGTGCTGGGCGCCTTAAGGCGCAGAAGGTGATTTTCACTTTTGAATGCACGGCAGGCCCACTCGATGCTGGTGAAACTCTCGCTCAGATGCCCGGCCAGAATGCGCCCGGCGTCACTGACCTCGACTCTCGGGCCTTGCCGTTTAAAGAGTTCACAGTCGAACCACATTTCAAGCGTCCGGACATGCCTGCTGACCGCCCCCGGCGTGATGTTGAGCGCTTCAGCGGCCTTGCTGAAGGAGTTCAACCGTGCGGCAACTTCAAACGCGCGCAGGGCATACAGTGGAGGTAAGGACATAATTTCCCTTTCAGTGAGGTTTATTCATGCTGTGGTTTTATCGGTACCCGGTGACGTATCCACCTCGTCCTCGGGCGGGAACGTCAGCAATAACTCCCTGAGCAGGGACTCAAGCTGCGCGCGCTGCGCGTCAGATAAGTTTCGCAGCAGCGCATTTTGCGTTTGGGTATGAACGAGCAGCGCCTGTTCGATACGCTCCAGCCCGAGGGGCATCAGGCTTACGAGGGTGCTGCGCTTGTCATCGGGATCGGCAACTCGCCGGATAAGCCCCTGTTGTTCAAGATGCGTAAGCCGGTTCGTCATCGCCCCGGAGGTGATCAGCAGCGATTTATACAGCTGCGTGGGCGAAAGACAGTACGGCTCTCCGGCGCGACGCAGCGTGGCGAGCACGTCAAATTCGCCCTCGCGAAAGCCAAACGGCGCCATGGCCTGCGCGCGTTTTTTTCCCAGATGCTTCATTAGCCTGAGCATTCGGCCAAAGATTTTCATCGACGAGGCGTCCAGCTCAGGCATGGCGCGGCTCCACTGGTCGACAACGAAGTCTACATGGTCTTTCATTTTCACCCCTGATGGCGTGGGAATTTATCGTGTTGTGCGGTACATCTTACACAAAAATTCATTTTATCTTAACGTTAAGATAAATGCTCGCGGCGATTTGCCTGGGCTATTCACAACCGAAAAGGATTCCATGTTGAAACGCGCGTCTCCAGTACTCTTCGCCCTTATCGCATTTATCGTCGGGTTGAACCTGCGCCCCATTCTGGCATCTGTCGGACCGCTTTTTTCCGTGCTCCAGCGCGAAGCGGGGCTGATGGCCACACAATTCAGCCTGCTGACCACCCTGCCGGTCGCGATGATGGGCCTGGCCGCCCTGTGCGGCCCCTGGCTGTTAGTCAGAGTCGGTGCCGTCCGGGGGATCGCGATCGGTCTTTTCATCCTGCTGGTGGCCTGTTTATTACGCGGTTTGAGCGCTTCGCTGGCGGGACTGATGGGCACCGCGTTACTGGGCGGGGCCAGCATCGGCACGATCCAGGCGTTAATGCCTGCCCTGATTAAAAAAGAGTATGCCCAAACGGCCAGCACGGTCATGTCGCTGTTCAGCACGGGCATTATGGCCGGTGCTGCTTTAGCCGCCGCCAGCGCCGAACCGTTGTTTTCGTGGCTGACGCTGAAACCGGCGCTGGCCATGGCAGGCGTGTTAGCACTGCTTGCGCTGATGCTGTGGCTGGCCCTGGTGACGCGTTCGCAAAGTGAAAATACGGCTCACGAAACCGTTACGCTGTCCTCCTCCCGGACAGGGTTACTGCTGCTCTTTTTCGGCGTCGGGACGGGAGCCTATACGCTGGTGCTCGCCTGGCTGCCGCCGCTCTATATTCAGGCGGGATGGTCCGCACGCAGCAGCGGCTATATGCTGGCCTGGCTGACGTTAACCGAGGTGGTCGCAGGGTTTGTCGTCTCCGCGCTGATTGGTAAATTCCCCGACCGCCGCGTTCCGCTGATTACGGTGCTGATGCTGCTGCTGGCGGGATTACTGTGTCTGGTCTTTGCGCCAGGCACCACGCCGGTGTTATCAACACTGCTGCTTGGCACAGGGATCGGCGCCCTCTTCCCGCTGTCGCTCATCGTCACCTTCGATCACGCCCGCACGCCCGCGCAGGCCGGGAAGCTATTGTCTAACGTTCAGGGAGGTGGATATATGATTGCCGCGCTAATGCCGTTAATTGCGGGGATCGTCCGCGACAGCGCTGTTTCACTGACCAGCGCATGGCTGGTCATGAGTGCGGGTGTTATCCTGCTGATCGTCATCGCGCTGAAGTTTAAACCCGTCGTGAAAGCGCAGCTGCGGTGAATGCGGTACCCGATTTGAGAGCCTTACTATAAATTTTCCAGCCAATTAAGGAGTGGATATGTCGCAGACGTTACCGGGAATTGATGTCTTATTTATCGCCGGCTTCGGGCCTATTTCGCAGAGCACCGACGCCAGCACCGCGTTTTATGTCCAAACGCTCGGTTTGCCGCTGAAGCCGATGGAAGGAAATGCCGACTATTTGCTCACTGAAGAGAGCCAGTTGCAAGGCGCGAAGCATTTTGCCGTCTGGCCGCTCTCGCAGGCGGCAACCTCCTGTTTTGGCGAAACGCAGTGGCCCTCAGAATACCCGATACCGCAGGGATGGATTGAATATGAGGTGCAGGAACTTGATTCGGCTACCCGTATTCTGAGCGATAAAGGCTATCGCCTGCTGGTGGCCAACCGCATCGAACCGTGGGGACAGACCGTTACTCGCCTGCTCAGCCCGGAGGGTCTGCTTACCGGCCTGACGATCACGCCGTGGCTGCGCGGGTAAACGGAATTTATTGTGGCGAAGGTTACAGTGAATCAACTGACTGCTATTTTGCATCGAGCCAGTAATGATTTAAATATTATCGGCCGCCTCCTTCAGGCGGCCCAAAGTTAAATATCGCCCCTTACGTCAAATTATAAAATTTTACCAAATCTGGCAGTTGATTCTTATTTGTGTGACTTTTAATATTCCTCTGCAACTCATTGATTAATTTGTTTTAGGGAAATAAAAATGACAAGAAATATTGTTGCGGGAATGATGATGGCCGCGTTTTCAGGGGCGGTATATGCAGGTACCTCACAAGCCACACCGGATTTTTCACCGGAAAGCTTCACGGTTTCAGCCTCCGCCGGGATGCTGAGCGGAAAATCCCACGAGATGGTTTATGACGAAGTCACAGGAAGAAAAGTTAGCCAGCTGGACTGGAAAATAAAAAATGTCGCTATTCTGAAAGGCGATATTTCCTGGGACGCGTACTCATTTTTGACGCTGAACGCCCGCGGCTGGACCTCTCTGGCATCAGGCTCAGGTCACATGGATGACTATGACTGGATGAATGCCAAACAATCCTCCTGGACAGACCATTCAAGCCATCCTGCAACGAATGTGAACTATGCCAATGAATACGATCTCAACGTAAAAGGCTGGATCTTCCAGGGCGATAACTATAAAGCAGGCGTCACCGCAGGTTATCAGGAAACCCGCTTCAGCTGGACGGCGACCGGTGGTTCTTACAATTACGACAACGGCGCCTATCAGGGGAATTTCCCGGCAGGCGAACGCGGCATTGGTTATAGCCAGCGCTTCTCTATGCCGTATATTGGCCTTGCAGGACAGTACCGCTTTAATGACTTTGAATTTAACGCCCTGTTCAAATTCAGTGATTGGGTTCGCGCGCATGATAACGACGAGCACTATATGCGCGATCTGACCTTCCGCGAGAAGACTTCTGATTCCCGCTATTATGGCGCGTCCGTTGATGCCGGATATTACGTGACGCCGCACGCCAAAGTTTTTGCTGAATTTACCTATAGCAGTTACGAAGAAGGTAAAGGCGGTACGCAGATTATTGATACCAATACCGGGCAGTCCGGCTCTATTGGCGGGGACGCTGCGGGTATTTCTAACCACAACTATACCATTACAGCGGGTCTGCAATATCGCTTCTAAATCAGGCGTTAAAGCAGTCCAGGCCCCTTACGGGGCCTGAGATTGATGACAAACCTTGCCATCAACATTTTTGCCGGGTGGCGCTGCGCTTACCCGGCCTACATTTCACACCGGGCGAAACTCACAAATCGCACTGCGTCAGCAGTCTGAAATTTCGGTTTCGGGTAGATCGATGATAACCAGTGTGCCAAAGCTGCCGATTTCCACCGTATGAGGCACGCCCGCTTTGGCTATATAAAGCTCGCCCGAGCTTACAGAGATTTTTTTGCCGTTAACACTCAGTTCAAGACGTCCGTCAATGACCAGTAATCCCTCGTCATACTCATGCACCTCTTCAGTGACTGAGCGCTCATCCATTCGTAAAATTTTGAGATTTGCTTCCCCAACGCGGCCTAATACATGAGAGCGCCAGGCCTCATTTAATCCATCGGCTTCAGTCTTAAGGTCATAAAGCGACATACGGTCGTTCCCTTTGATATTCGTATGGAGCATTTATGCCATATAAATTCTCTTTTGCTATATAACAAATCGGGGAAAACAAGGCGAAAAACAGACTAAAGAAAGGCCATCAGGCCCGCTCCAATCGAAGACGCTTAGCTTTCCAGGGCAGCCAGAATCGCTGCTTCCATTTTCTCGGGCTTTGTCATCGGTGCAAAGCGCTTGAGAGGTACCCCGTTGCGTCCGATCAGGAACTTCGTAAAGTTCCACTTAACTCGCCCGCCCAGCACGCCGGGCAGTTCGTTTTTCAGATAACGAAACAGCGGGTGCGCTGAGGTGCCATTTACCTCTACTTTCTCGAACATCGGGAAACTGACGCCGTAGTTGATGTAACAGGTTTTTGAAATGTCGTCGGCACCACCGGGTTCCTGCTTACCGAATTGGTTGCAGGGGAAGCCAAGCACCACCAGCCCTTGAGCCGCGTATTTCTTGTATAGCGCTTCAAGCCCGGCGTACTGAGGCGTGAAGCCGCACTGGCTTGCCGTATTCACGACCAGAACCACTTTATCCGCGTAGTCGGCCATAGAGATTGGTCGGCCATCAAGGCTGGTCGCTGTAAATTGGTAAAAGCTAGTCATATAATGCAGAACCTGTTCTGTCCAAATCCAGGATTTGGATACAAAAATTATCGTATCGCCAAAAAAATTTTGACTGTACTGTAAAATATAACATGAAATTTTATTTATTCTTCACGCATGCAGCCGATACGAATTGCATCATGAGGAAACAATGGTTGCATCATTATTTTATTGTTGAATATAAATAACTTTGGTAAAAGCGCCATCACATCATAGATGTTATCTAGGATTAATCTAAAATTACATTTAAATACAGGAACATATGCATTATCCGCTAATACATAAACATCTTCATAGCCAAATGCCAGTTCATACAACCTTTCATCCACGAGTTCAAAATCAGTAAAATCCATTTGCGACCACAATAGCCCTTCGTTATGAAAGGGATAGCGATGAAAAGTATCTATCGCAACGCAAAGCCTTTCTCCTTCGATAATTTCATAATCGCCACTCAACGCCGCTTAGCATTCAGAAAACAATGACATATAAATCCTTAGAAATCTTAATTTTATCAATTATAGTCTCTTAATGGGCTTGTAAATTCAAGGATGATTAAAAATTTGCGTCACATGAAACCGCTCTGGTAAATGTGGTACGGGATGAGGCAATAAAGGATCGAAATACACACCGTCGTGGCAAGCAATCCAGTGGCGCGCTCCATTTTTAACATTATCCCAGCGGCCATGAAATATACCATCACATGTCGGTTCGCTAGTCCCAGCGTGTTTTCTAAACGAAACGTTCTCTAACCCAACATACAGCAAAAATCTTCTCATTTGCGCAAGATTGACACGCTTATATATATCACAGAAACCATTTCCCATCGCAATTGTTAACGTTTCCTCATAACTCTTTTGCAGTAAACGAGCCATTACGGCAATACCACACCCTTCATTTTTGCATGGCTGCATTACATGCATATAGGTCATATTAAGTTCTCCTAATCTTGAAGTTTGACGTATCAGTAGGTCATTATTCAGAGAGGGATATTCAATACAGTGAGGCTGCTCCTCTTTTAAACCGCTCCCTCTCACTTGTTTTAGAATTCTATAATTGTTTCAATGGATAAGAATTAGAGACACTGGATCCATCGCTATAAATCTCTGTGATAATAACTTTTTTACCCTCGATAGAATATCTTACCGTACTGTCCGCTGGATCATCCCTCCAGCGACCGGTACTCTCAGGATTATCTGAAGCCCACATAACCTGATCGCCAATGAGTTTGCATTTGATGGCCCAACGGGTACCATCGTTTTGCCTGATGTAATGTACATAAGCAATACCGGATTCAACCTTATCCAGCTGCATGATCTTATGGTCGCGGCCAAACATTGCCGCTGAAGCAGCCTTGCAAATCTGACCAACCGTGACTTCAGAAGCTTCTGCTGGCGCAGCAAATATCAGAGGAACAAGAAGTAAAAATTTTTTCATCCGAATCATCCCTTTTTATATTTTCATAAATTACGTTTAACACCTATTTTATTATCGGCTCTGTGTCGCATTCCTTGACATCAATAAAGCGTTGCAACGTCAGACTGGTTAAGAAATCACCACCCTACTTCAACCAGCGGTTAAATTTCTGCAACGGATTGCCTAAGGCAAAGTAAGTGAGTAATATCCGCTCTTTCGGGTAAAGAAAAATGTCTGTTACCGATTCACTTCTCGCTTTCTCCTTCGCTGCACTCTTGCTCACCCTCACCCCAGGCCTGGACACGGCTCTCATTCTTCGAACAGCCTGTGCTGAAGGGGGCAAAAAAGCGTTTCAGGCTGCACTTGGCATTGATACTGGCTGTTTTATATGGGGAGCCCTGGTTGCGCTGGGTCTGGGTGCTCTGCTGGCGGTTTCAGAACTGGCTTACACGGTGCTGAAAGTTTGTGGTGCCGCCTACCTAAGCTGGCTGGGCTTCCAGCTGCTGATACGCCCCCGGTCGTCCTTCAGTCACAGCGATAGCAATGCCGCTTCTCAAGGAAACTGGTTTATCATAGGGATGCTTGGGAATGTGCTTAATCCCAAAATGGGTATTTTCTATGTCTCTTTTTTGCCTCAGTTTATACCTGCCGGACATTCCCCTTTTCTCTGGACGTTTTTCCTCGTCAGCATCCATGTAACAATCGGGACGATGTGGTCAGCCACGCTCATCTTATCCACGCATTTTGCGTCGGCGATTTTGAAAAAAAGGCGCGTTGTCACCGCTATGGACAGAGTGACAGGAGGTTTGTTTTTATGCTTCGCGGCTAAACTTGCTCTGGGTTCGAGATAGGCTCACTACGTCCGCTTCACCCGCGAAGCGGACCTTTCCCCCTACACCGCCGACTTCGGCCGCAAATTCTCGTCAAACGTCAGCCGTTTGCGATCGGCCTCGACCTCACGCAGCGGCTCCACCTGATGCATCGTCAGCTTGCAGCGTTCCACCAGCACCTGATACTCCCGCGTGCCCTGCTGTTTCCAGGCGAGCTCCTGCTCGCTCAATTCGCGAATCGCTTTGGCCGGGCTGCCGATAATCAAATGGTTGGCGGGCATTTCCGCTTTCGCCTTCACGAACGCCGCCGCGCCGACGATGCTGTTTTCACCGATGACGGCCCCGTCCATCACCACCGCGTTCATGCCCACCAGCGCGTTGCGGCGGATCACGCAGCCGTGGAGAATGGCGCTGTGGCCGATATGCCCGTCCTCTTCCACCACCGTGTCCTGCTCCGGGAAACCGTGCATCACGCAGTTATCCTGAATGTTCGCACCGTCTTTCACCACGATACGACCAAAGTCGCCGCGCAGGCTAGCGTTCGGGCCGACATACACGCCTTTGCCCAGAATCACGTCGCCAATCAACACCGCCGTTGGGTGAACATAGCTCTCGTCCGGCACCACCGGCGTCAGACAGTCAATTTGATAAACAGGCATCTTCACTCCTTATGCGCTCGTAAGACCACCAAAGCGTTGATAGTAGAGCGTGCCGGGCACGGGCAGTTCGCCTACGGAGGTTTCGCCCTTCTCGCTGACAAACGCCAGCGCCCCCGGTGCCACACGCTGATAAATATTGATGCAGAGCTGTCGGGCGCTTTGTCCCGCCCAGTGCGCAGGCAGTAACTCTTCCGGCAGCAGCGGGTCTTTCAGCACTACGCGACGATAAAAGTGAATCAGTAACAGCTGGATCTGGAAGCAGCGTTCCGGCGTCAGCTCCTCCGGCGCGGCCTCCTTCAGCAGCGGCAGCAGCGGGCGGAACGAGCTGATAAACGTCTCGTACATCGCGTTTTGCTCGGTCAGCTGCCAGCACTCCTCTACCCGGGAGCGCAGCGCGGCGCGGGAGAGCGCCAGCGGCGAGTGGGCTTCAAAGAAAATCACATTTTCCGCCACGCCGGCATCGTGAAGCAGAGACTGCACGTCCGCCAGATGCTGCGACGGCGAGGCCATCAGGCTCGGGGCCAGCGTGCCAAACCCCTGCCAGATAAGCTGTTTTTTGACGTCGGCAAGGGTGTTTTTATCCAGCCCCTCGGAGAGCAGCAGTAACCATTTTCCGTCCCAGGCGGGCAGTTCCGCGCGGTAGATCTTATTCTCCGCGCGACGCGTCAGGCGCAGCCCTTTATCGCTCAGGCGGTAAAAGCTGCGCCGCCCGATGCGCGAGACGTCCAGCCAACCCTCTTTGTTGAGGCGAAACAGCGCGGTACGCACGAAGCGTTCACCAAACCCCATGCCTTCCAGCAGGGCCGCCAGGCTGCCGAGCCAAATCTCACCGCCGCGATGGGAAAGCGCGTCACCGTATAACGAGGAGATAAGCGATGTCCCGCTGACGGGAACAGAGCTGACCGCGTGCTGGATAAAGGCGTCGAGTTTATTCATGTGATTCATTCTGTTGTAATTTTTGTCCTGGATGAATCATAGCATACGATTTTGGGATCGACCCTCACCCTGACCCTCCCCAAAGGGGAGAGGAGAAGGTTAGGATGAGGGGTAAGGTGTTTCAACCGTTGGCCGCCACTTTACGCAGATCAAACACCCGGCAGGCTTTCCCCTCCGAGCGCGGAATGCTGCCGCAGTTGACGATCGTCACGTCGGTGGAAATCCCGACCATCGACTTAATGCGGTGACGCAGCTGGTGGCACACCTGACAGCGCTGCTCGTGCGTCAGCGTCAGGCTGCTCTCTTTCAGCTCCACCTTAACCGAAAGTGAATCAAGATGGCCGCGACGGTTCACCTCCAGCTGGTAGTGCGGAGAAAGGTGTTCGAACTTCACGATCTCCTCTTCCAGCTGCGACGGGAAGACGTTGACGCCGCGGATGATCAGCATATCGTCACTGCGGCCGCTGATGCGGTCCATGCGGCGCATGCTGCGCGCGGTGGCCGGCAGCAGACGCGTCAGGTCGCGGGTGCGGTAGCGGATCACCGGCAGCGCCTCTTTGGTCAGCGTGGTGAACAGCAGCTCCCCCTGCTGACCGTCATCCAGCGGCGTGCCGTCGTTCGGGTTGACGATCTCCGGGTAGAAGTGATCTTCCCAGATGGTCGGGCCGTCGACGGTTTCGATACACTCCATCGCCACGCCCGGCCCCATCACCTCGGAGAGGCCATAAATGTCCAGCGCCGTAATGCCTAAGCGTTTTTCAATCTCGCGGCGCATGGCCTGCGTCCACGGCTCGGCGCCGAAGACGCCCACGCGCAGGGAACAGCCGCTGGCATCACCGCCCATCTGGCGCTCCAGCTCTTCAATCAGGTTAAGGCAGTAGGATGGCGTCACCATGATCATGTCCGGCTGGAAATCACGGATCAGCTGCGCCTGTTTCTCCGTCTGGCCACCGGACATCGGGATCACCGTCGCGCCTAAACGCTCGGCGCCGTAGTGCGCCCCCAGCCCGCCGGTAAACAGGCCATAGCCATACGCCACGTGAATTTTGTCCTTCGCGCTGCCGCCCGCGGCGCGCAGGGAGCGGGCCACCAGGTTGGCCCAGTTGTCGATGTCGTTTTGCGTGTAGCCCACGACGGTCGGTTTGCCGGTGGTGCCGGATGAGGCGTGAATGCGCACCACCTGCTCCATCGGCACGGCAAAGGTATCGAACGGATAGTTATCCCGCAGGTCCTGCTTGGTGGTGCACGGGAATTTACGGATATCCGCCAGCTCTTTGAAATCGTCAGGGTGAACGCCCGCTGCGTCAAACTTACGTTTGTACATCGGCACGTTGTTATAGGCGTGGTGCAGCGTCCATTTCAGACGCTCGGTTTGCAGCGCCTGTAGCTCGTCAAGGGAGGCCGTTTCAATCGGATCAAGCTTTGTTGTATTTGTCATTGTAGGGTACTCACATTGTTTTTATGCTCAAACACGCTCAAGGATCATGGCAATGCCCTGACCCACACCGATGCACATCGTACACAGCGCGTAGCGCCCGCCGCGTCGGTGCAGTTCATTACTCGCGGCCAGCGCCAGCCTGGCGCCACTCATCCCCAGCGGGTGGCCCAGCGCAATCGCGCCGCCGTTCGGGTTGACGTGCGCGGCATCATCCGGCAGGCCCAGCTGACGCAGCACGCCCAGCGCCTGCGAGGCGAACGCTTCGTTAAGCTCAATCACGTCCATATCGTTAATACTGAGCCCGGCGCGCTCCAGTACCTTGCGGGTGGCGGGTACCGGGCCGAGCCCCATCAGACGTGGCTCCACGCCTGCCGTTGCCATCGCCACGATCCGCGTGCGCGGGACTACCCCCTGCGCCAGCGCCATCTTCTCGCTGGCGATGAGCAGCGCCGCCGCGCCGTCGTTAACCCCGGAGGCATTTCCCGCCGTGACCACCCCGTTCTTGCGAAACGGCGTTTTCAGCCCGGCAAGCTGCTCGAGCGTGGTGTCCGCGCGCGGATGTTCATCCACGCTGAACTCTGTGACCGCGCCCTTTTTACCCGGCACCTGCACCGGCACAATCTCCTGCGCCAGAATGCCGTTCTGCTGAGCCCGAGCGGTACGCTGCTGGCTGCGCAGCGCGAACGCGTCCTGATCGGCACGGCTGATATTTAACAATTCAGCTACATTCTCTGCCGTTTCCGGCATACTGTCAGTTCCGAATTGCTGATGCATGAGCGGATTCACAAATCGCCAGCCGATGGTGGTATCAAAGACTTCCGCCTGACGCTGAAACGCGGCGGTGGCTTTGCCCATCACAAACGGCGCGCGGGACATCGACTCCACGCCGCCCGCTATCAGCAGGTCGCCGTCGCCCGCCTTAATGGTGCGCGCCGCAAAACCAATCGCGTCCAGCCCGGACCCGCACAGGCGGTTAATGGTGGTTCCGGAGACCGTCTGCGGCAGACCTGCCAGCAGCGCCGACATGCGCGCCACGTTGCGGTTATCTTCCCCCGCCTGGTTGGCGCAGCCGTAAATCACGTCATCAATCCGCTCGAGGTCGAGCTGCGGATAGCGGGCCAGCAGCGCGCGCAGCGGCACTGCGCCGAGATCGTCGGTTCTTACCGCAGAAAGCGCGCCGCCGTAGCGCCCCACCGGCGTTCGAACGCCATCACAAATAAATGCGTCACGCATTTGCCTCTCCTGTCACGCTGCCGCCGATGCGGTGAGATTTCCCGCGAAAAAGGGCGACGGTTTTCTGTTGTTGGTTCTGGATTTCAATGTCGTACACGCCGGTCAGCTTGCCCTGATGCTTCACCCGCGCGGTGGCGGTAAGCGTGTCACCGGCAAAGCCCGGACGCAGAAAATCAATCGAGCAGCCCGAGGCCACCGCCGCCAGCCCCTGGCTGTTGCAGGCGTAGGCAAAGGCGGTGTCTGCCAGCGAAAACAGCTGCCCGCCGTGGCAGGTTTTGTGGCCGTTAAGCATCTGCGGGGTGATGGTCATGGTCACCACCGCGTAGCCGTCGTCCATCTCGACAATGTCCATCCCCATCGCCTGCGCGCAGGCGTCCCGTTCGTACATCGCGCGGGCGTTATGCCAGGCGTTAAGACTCATAGCTACTCTCCAGAAGCGCACGCTGGCGCAGCAGTGAACAGGGGCGATAGCGCTCTTCGCCGTAATGGCGCTGCAGGTTCTCCAGCAGGGTCAGCAGATGCTGCCAGCCCAGACGCTCGCCCCAGGCAATCGGGCCGCTCGGGTAGTTCACGCCGAGGCGCATGGCGGTATCTATATCCTTCTCGCTGGCGACCCCTTTTTGCAGGGCATCCAGCGCTTCGTTGGCAATCATCGCCACCGTGCGCCAGATCAGCAGGCCGGGATAATCGGCAATTTGCACCACCCGGTTACCCTGCTGCTGCAGGTAGCGGATGGCTTTTTGCGTCGCGGTATGCGGGTTACTGGCGGCCGCGGCAATCACCGCCACATCGCGTTCAATGCGGTCGACCACCACCACCGGACCGTTGAGCCGCAGCGCCAGCGCCTGAGCGGTTTCCCCCTGCGTTTCAACCAGAAACACGTCATCAATTTCGGTGACACCGTCACGTCTTTTCTCCACCCGCATCGGGCTGTAGCTCTCATTCACCGCCTTGATCCACTGCACGGCGGGTTTGTCACCCTGCCAGTCGTAAACGCCCTTCCCGCTCTTTTTGCCCAGCCGTCCCGCCAGCACCAGCTCCTGCTGCACCAGCGAGGGTAGAAAACGACGCTCCTGCCAGAAGGCGTTAAATACCGAGCAGGTCACCGCAAAGTTAACGTCCTGGCCAATCATGTCGGTCAGCTCCAGCGGCCCCATCGGGAACCCGCCGCCTTCGCGCAGGGCGGCGTCAATGACCTCCGGCGCGGCCACCTGCTCTTCCAGCGCGCGCCAGGCTTCGGAATAGAACGGACGCGCGACGCGGTTGACGATGAACCCCGGCGTGGACTGGCAGCGAACCGGCTGTTTTCCCCAGTTCAGCGCCAGCTCGCACAGCGCGTCGGCCACTTCCGGTGAGGTTGCCAGCCCGCTCACCACTTCCACCAGCTTCATCACCGGCGCTGGGTTAAAGAAGTGCAGCCCCGCGACGCGCTCCGGATGGTGCACGTCCGCCGCTATCGCGGTAATAGAAATGGAGGACGTGTTGCTGGTCAGCACCGTCTGCGGCGGGCAGATTTCAGCCAGCTGCGCGAACAGCGCCTTTTTGACGTCCAGCCGCTCGGCGGCCGCTTCAATCACCAGATCGGCCGCTGAGAGCGCGTTGATATCCGCGGCTGGAAGCAGCCTGGCAAGGATCTGGCTGCCGGCATCGGCGGAGAGTTTTCCCCGCGTCACCCGGGAGGCCAGACGCTGGCGGATCCCGTCGATGGCGCGCGAAATCGCATCGGTAGAAATGTCGTAGAGCAGAACCTGATGGCCGTGGCTGGCCGCCACTTCGGCAATCCCGGCGCCCATCGTGCCGCTGCCAATCACGGCGACAGTCCGTATGTTCAGCATCTTATTTCCCCGTAAAGTGCGGCGCACGCTTCGCCAGGAAGGCGCTGACGCCCTCGCGGTAGTCGTCGCTGCGCCCGGCCATGCGCTGATAGTCGCGCTCGAGATCGAGCTGAGCGTCGAGGGTGTTGGTTTCTGCGGCATTGATGGCCTGCTTGATCAGCCCCAGCCCGAAGGTCGGCTGAGAGGCAAAATGCAGCGCCATCTGCTGCGCGGTAGCGGAGAGCTGGTCGTCATCCACCACCTGCCAGATCATCCCCCACGCCTGCGCCTGTTCGGCGCTGAGCTTGTCGCCGAGCAGCGCCAGCCCCATGGCGCGGGCGCGTCCGGCCACGCGCGGCAGCAGCCAGGTGCCGCCGCAGTCCGGGACTAAGCCGAGCTTGCTGAAGGCCATCACAAAGTTAGCGGAGCGCGCGGCAATCACCATGTCGCACCCGAGCGCCAGCGTGGCACCGGCGCCCGCCGCCACGCCGTTGACCGCGCAGATGACCGGTTTAGGCAGCTTTGCCAGGCGGCGAACCAGCGGGTTGTAAAAGGTCTCGACGGACATGCCGAGGTCCGGCGCCGGGCCGTTGGGGTCGACGTTGCGGTCGTTCAGATCCTGACCGGCACAGAAGCCGCGCCCGGCGCCGGTGATCAGCAGGCAGCGAACGGTGTCATCCCGCTCGGCCTGCTTCAGGCATTCGGCAAGCTGCTGGTGCATCACGTCATTGAAGCTGTTCAGACGCTCCGGGCGGTTCAGGGTGATCGTCATGACGCCCTGTTCTACTTGACTGAGAATAAATTCCACAATTAGCGTCCTTTAAAGTCGGGAGTGCGTTTTTGTAAGAAGGCGTCGATGCCTTCCCGGCGATCTTCGGTAGCGGATAGCAGCGTAAAAAGCTGGCGCTCCTGCGCCAGCCCGGCCTGCAGCGGCACCTCCTGAGACTGGCGCAGCGCCTGTTTCGCCGCCTGCAGCGCCAGCGGCGAGTGGCGCGCCATCCGTGCCGCCTGCTTCAGGGCATACTCCAGCGTCAGCGCTGCCGGGAAAACGTCGCTGACCAGCCCGGCGCTCAGCGCCTGCTCTGCACAGATACTCTCGCCGGTCAGCACCATTTTGCTGGCAAGGGATTTACCAACGCTGCGGATAAGACGCTGGGTGCCGCCCGCGCCGGGCATAATGCCGAGCGTGATTTCCGGCAGGCCAAAGCGGGCGTTGTCGCCGGCGATAACCACGTCGCACAGCAGCGCCAGCTCGCAGCCCGCGCCCAGCGCGAAGCCGTTTACGGCGGCGATCAGCGGTTTAGGAAACGCGTTGATTCGCGCCCACAGCTGCGGTCGAATATCGTTCAGGGTGGCAGGCAGGTCTTTCTCTGCCATTTCACTGAGATCGGCCCCGGCGGCAAAGCAGCGCGCGCTGCCGTAAATCACGCAGACGGCGACGTCGGCATCCAAAGCAGCGGCCTCAAGCTGCTCAGCAAGCTGCGTCAGCAGCGCATTGTTGAGGGCGTTGCGCGCCACCGGACGGTTGAGAGTCAGCTGGAGCACACGGCCATGACGGGTAGCAATCAGTTCGCTCATGCCATCCCCTTCGCGTCGAAGTCGACAATCACGTCGGCGGTTAACGGCAGCGACTGGCAGCTCAGCACGTATCCGGCGGCCAGCTCGTCCGGCTCCAGGCTGTAGTTGGTCGCCATGTCCACCTTCCCGCGCAGCACTTTGCATTTACAGGTGGCGCATACGCCGCCCTTGCAGGCATACGGCAGATCCGCGCCCTGGCGCAGGGCGGCATCGAGAATACTTTCATCGTCCGCCGTCAGGGTGATTTCACGGTCGCGTCCGTCCTGGCGCACGGTCACTTTCTGCCCTTCCGCCTGGACGTGCACCGCGCGTTTAGCGGTGGTTCCCGGGGTGTTAAAGCGCTCAAGGTGAATCGCTTTGTCCGGCATCCCCAGCGCTTTCAGCGCGGCTTCGGCGTCGTCCATCATCGCCGAGGGACCGCAGATAAACGCCTCGTCGTACTGGCGGAAGTTGATCAGGGTTTTCGCCAGCGCCTGCAGCTTTTCCCCGTCGATGCGGCCGTAAAGCAGGTCGCTGTCCAGCCGCTCCTGGCTGAAGATGGAGACCAGCTGCAGCCGCTGCGGGTATTTGTCCTTCAGGTCCGCCAGCGCCTGGCGGAACATCATGCTCTGGCTGCTGCGGTTGCCGTAGATGAGGGTGAAATGGCTCTTCGGTTCGGTCGCAAGCGTTGCGGAGATAATCGCCAGCATCGGGGTGATCCCGGAGCCTGCCGCAATCGCCAGATAGTGCCCCTCGCGCTCTGCCCGCGGCTGGTAGCCAAACTGCCCCTGGGGAACCATGACCTCAAGCGCCATGCCCGCTTTGATCTCATCCCGGGCATAGCGGGAGAACCGCCCGCCGTCGATGGCTTTGACCGCCACGCTGATCTCGCCCGGGGCGGTACTCCGACAGATGGAGTAGCAGCGGCGCAGCTCGTCCTCGCCCAGCTTCGTTTTCAGGGTCAGGTGCTGGCCGGGACGAAAGCGGTAGGCGTCCTGCAGCGCCTGCGGCACCGCGAACGTGATGGTCACCGCGTCGCGGGTTTCCGGTTCCACTTTTGCCACTGTTAATGAATGAAACGTTGTCATGGCAGCCTCAAATACATTTGAAATAGTCGAAGGGCTCACGGCAGGTGTTGCAGCGGTAGAGCGCTTTGCAGGCCGTCGAACCAAATTCACTGATAAGCGAGGTGTCGGTGCTGGCGCAGCGCGGGCAGCTCACCTCGGCCGGGGCGTGCGCGTGGCAGCTATGCCCCACGGGCGGGCTGATGCCGTAGGCCCGCAGGCGCTCGCGCGCGTCGGCGGTCATCCAGTCGGTGGTCCAGGCGGGTTCAAGCTGGAGCACAATGTGCACCGGGGTAAAGCCGTGCGCGGTCATCGCGTCGCGGATCGCCCCCAGCAGGTGTTCCGTTGCCGGACAGCCCGAGTAGGTAGGCGTGAAGCCGATAACCCAGCCTTCACCCTGCGCCTTCACGCTGCGCACCATGCCTAAATCGGTGATGGTTAATACAGGCACTTCCGGGTCCGGGATCTGGCTTAACAGCGACCAGATCTCAGGAATTTGCGCAGGCGCGATGTCGACGAGGCGTTGCATAGCGTTCTCCTTTACCACTGCTGGCCGGGGTACGCGCGCTGGAGATACTGCATTTCCGCCAGCATCGGACCCAGATGTTCGGTATGGAGCCCCTGCTTGCCCCCGGTGCGGTACGCCACCTCTTCGGGCACCTGCAGGCAGGCTTCATTCAGACCGGCAAAGACTTCACTTTCCCACGGCTGGCGGAGGAGGCGCGGGTCAACCGCTACGCCGGCGTCAATCAATTCCAGCTCAACGTCATCCGCCTCAAACAGCTCCGCCGTAAAACGCCACAGGCTGTCGATGGCCTGCTGCATTTTTTGCGCGGAGGTTTTGGTGGCATCGCCCAGCCGCACCAGCCAGCCCCGGCTAAAGCGCAGGTGGTAGCGCGCCTCTTTAATCGCCTTGGCGGAGATGGCGGCAAGCTGGCTGTCGCGGCTTTGGGTCAGCCGTTCGTACAGCGCCACGTTCCAGGCATCCATCAGGTACTGGCGGGCAATCGTGTCGGCGAAGCTGCCGTTCGGCTGCTCCACCAGCAGCACGTTGTGGAACTGGCGCTCGTCGCGACCAAACGCCAGCGTGTCTTCGTCGCCCTGGCCTTCCCGCTCTGCGGCATAGGTCAGGAAGTTGCGCGCCTGGCCCAGCAGATCGAGACCGATATTGGCGAGCGCGAGGTCGATTTCCAGCTCCGGCGCGTGGCCGCACCAGGCGCCCAGACGCTGGGAGAGCACCAGACCGTTATCGCCCAGACGCAGGGCATAGGCAGTCACTGAATTCATTCTTTGCCTCACATGTGCTCGATGCCGTCAGGGATGGTGTAGAACGTCGGATGTCGATAGACCTTGCTTTCCGCCGGGTCGAAAAACTCGCCGCTCTCTTCCGGCTGGGACGCGACAATCTCGCTCGCCTTAACCACCCAGATAGAGCACCCTTCGCTGCGCCGGGTGTAGGCATCGCGCGCATTTTCCAGCGCCATGCGGTCGTCGGCGGCATGCAGACTGCCCACGTGACGGTGGGATAACCCCTGTTTGCTGCGTACGAACACTTCGTACAGCGGCCAGTAGACATTGCTCATGGTTATTTCCTCTTTATGCGGCCTGACGGGCGCGCTGTTTTTCGGCGTGCGCCAGCGCGGCTTCCCGCACCCACGCGCCCTCTTCCCAGGCTTTACGCTTGGCGGCCAGGCGTTCGTGGTTGCAGATGCCGCGCCCGTTAATGACCTCTTCAAACTCCTGCCAGTCGATCTCGCCGAAGCGGTAGTGGCCGCTCTCGTCATCGAAGCGCAGGTCGGGATCGGGCACCGTCATGCCCAGCATCTCCACCTGCGGCACCGTGTTGTCGACAAAGCGCTGGCGCAGCTCGTCGTTGCCGAAGCGCTTGATTTTCCACGCCAGGCTGCGGGCGCTGTTCGGCGAGTTGTCGTCGTTTGGCCCGAACATCATCAGCGCCGGCCACCAGAAGCGGTTGATCGCGTCCTGGAGCATCTGGCGCTGGGCCTCGCTCCCCTGCGCCAGTGCCATGCAGGCCTCAAAGCCCTGGCGCTGGTGGAAGCTCTCTTCTTTACAGATTTTCACCATCGCCCGGGCATACGGACCGTAGGAGGTCCGGCACAGCGCCACCTGGTTGACGATGGCGGCACCGTCCACCAGCCAGCCGATCACGCCGATGTCGGCCCAGCTCAGGGTCGGATAGTTGAAGATGGAGGAGTATTTCATCCTGCCGTCGAGCATCTTCTGGTAGATGTCTTCCCGCGCGCAGCCCAGCGTTTCCGCCGCGCTGTAGAGGTAGAGCCCGTGCCCGGCTTCATCCTGCACTTTCGCCAGCAGGATCGCCTTGCGGCGCAGCGTCGGGGCGCGGGCGATCCAGTTCCCTTCCGGCAGCATGCCGACAATTTCGGAGTGCGCATGCTGGCCAATCTGGCGGATCAACGTCTTGCGGTAGGCGTCGGGCATCCAGTCCTGAGGCTCAATCGCCGTCTCCTGCGCTATGCGCTGCTCAAACCGTTGTTCTTGCGTCACGTCATCACCTTTATGATTCGTTAGTTTGCAAATTAAAGCGTAATGTTGAATCACTTTGTTTTTTAAAAGTTACACAAAGGTTAAATATAACCCCAAGAATTGTTTCCTGGTTTTGTGATGCTGCTCGCAAGGCTTTTACTTCAGGCCCTACAGTCAGCGCCTTCAGGTGAGGTGATTCAGCACGCCGGATCACAATGTTAACAATTCATTAAAACTCAGCTTGATTTTTATGATTCGCGATCAAACTATTAATAGTGAAATCACGTAACATTTGGAGATAAGCGATGCAGCAGTTAGCCAGCTTCGTGTCCGGTACCTGGCAGTCTGGCCGGGGCCGCGAACGCACTATTCATCACGCCATCAGTGGCGAAGCGCTGTGGAGCGTGACCAGCGAAGGGCTGGACATGGCGGCCGCCCGCCGGTATGCGATTGAGCGCGGCGGTGAAGCGCTTCACGAGATGACCTTTATCGAACGTGCTGCCATGCTGAAGGCGGTGGCAAAACACCTGCTTGGCGAGAAAGAGACGTTTTATGCCCTGTCCGCCCAGACCGGGGCGACGAAAGCGGACAGCTGGGTCGATATTGAAGGCGGCATCGGCACCCTCTTCACTTACGCCAGCCTCGGTAGCCGCGAGCTGCCGGATGACACGCTCTGGCCGGAAGACGAGTTAATCCCGCTGTCGAAAGAAGGCGGCTTTGCGGCGCGCCACGTCCTGACCTCAAAATCCGGGGTAGCGGTGCACATCAACGCCTTTAATTTCCCCTGCTGGGGGATGCTGGAAAAGCTGGCCCCGACCTGGCTTGCCGGCATGCCCGCCATTATCAAACCCGCTACCGCCACCGCGCAGGTGACCCAGGCGATGGTGAAATCCATCGTCGACAGCGGACTGGTGCCGGACGGCGCCATCAGCCTGATCTGCGGCGGCGCGGGGGATCTGCTCGACCAGCTCGACAGCCAGGACGTGGTGACCTTTACCGGCTCCGCCAGCACCGGGCAAAGCCTGCGCGTGCACCCGAATATTGTGGCGAATTCCATTCCGTTCACCATGGAGGCCGACTCCCTGAACTGCTGCGTGCTGGGTGAAGACGTCACGCCGGAACAGCCGGAGTTTACCCTGTTCATCCGGGAAGTGGTGCGCGAGATGACCGCCAAGGCCGGGCAGAAATGTACCGCTATCCGCCGGATTATCGTCCCCCAAAGCCAGATTGACGCCGTGAGCCAGGCGCTGATTGCGCGTCTGGAAAAGGTGGTGGTGGGCGACCCGGCGCAGGAAGGGGTGAAGATGGGCGCGCTGGTCAACGCCGAACAGCGCGCGGACGTGCAGGAGAAAGTGGAGCAACTGATCGCCGCTGGCTGTCAGATCCGCCTGGGGGGCAAAGCGGACTTGCAGGCCGCTGGCGCGTTCTTCCCGCCAACCCTTCTGTTCTGCCCGCAGCCGGATGAAACCCCCGCCGTCCACGCGACGGAGGCTTTCGGCCCGGTAGCGACGCTGATGCCGTATCGCAATGCACAGCACGCGGTGCAGCTTGCCCGCGCGGGCGGCGGCAGCCTGGCGGGTACGCTGGTCACCGCCGATTCGGCGATTGCCCGCCGGTTTGTTGCCGGCGCGGCGCGCGCCCACGGGCGTATTCAGATCCTTAACGAGGAATCGTCAAAAGAGTCTACCGGCCACGGCTCCCCGCTGCCGCAGCTGGTCCACGGCGGTCCGGGCCGCGCGGGCGGCGGCGAAGAGCTGGGCGGCCTGCGCGCGGTGAAGCACTACCTGCAGCGCACCGCGATCCAGGGCAGCCCGACGATGCTGGCCGCCATTGGCAAACAGTGGGTGCGGGGCGCAACGGTGCAGGAAGATCGCGTGCATCCGTTCCGCAAATACTTTGAAGAGCTACAGCCGGGCGACAGCCTGCTGACGCCGCGCCGCACCCTCACGGAAGCAGACATTGTGAACTTTGCCTGCCTGAGCGGCGACCACTTCTACGCCCATATGGACAAGATCGGTGCGGCAGAGTCGATCTTTGGCGAGCGCGTGGTGCACGGCTACTTCCTGATTTCCGCCGCGGCGGGACTGTTTGTCGACGCGGGCGTCGGGCCGGTGATTGCCAACTACGGCATGGAAAACCTGCGCTTTATCGAGCCGGTTAAGCCGGGCGACACCATTCAGGTGCGTCTGACCTGCAAACGTAAAACCCTGAAGAAACAGCGCACCGCGGAGGAAAAACCAACCGGTGTGGTGGAATGGGCGGTTGAGATCTTCAACCAGCACCAGCAGGCCGTGGCGCTCTACTCCATTCTGACGCTGGTAGCGCGCCAGCGGGGTGATTTCAGCTAAGTTTCCCCCTCACCCTGACCCTCTCCCCAATGGGAGAGGAATCCCAGTAATTTTTTAACCGAAAGCGATATATGTTGCTTCAGGAAAATTAATGGCTTACAGCGATGCCCTGGTCCGGCTGTAAATCGCCGAGGCGTTTCCGTAAGGCCGGGGCGAGGCGCAGGGATGCGCTGAGAGGGCGTGGCCTGCAGGGATGCAGGCTCATGCCCGACCCGATAGCCTGAAGGAATAAGCTGAGGGTACCGCGAAGCGGCGATTTACCGCCGGGAGCCCGGGTCGCCAGGGTGGTGGCGATTGAGCCACCCTGGCACGTTCACAGGCCATGCCGTTACAGAGTAGCTAGGTACATAAAGTGAACGGAATGACCACCAGAGCCGTATGTTCCCCCTCACCCCAGCCCTCTCCCTCAAGGGAGAGGGGGTCGTCTGTGCTGACATCATTTGTGGGGAGAGGAAATGGCCTGGCATGTGATGTATCCCCGCTCTTTTTTTAACCTGGCAAGACCAACAAATAACCTGGCAGATGCAGGCAAACGCTTTTCTCATGGGCCTGTCAGGATAAGGCTGTCACAACACAATAAACACAACAAGATGAGGTCTACGATGGGAAGCAATTCTTCTTTTTCTGCCCGTAGAACGGCGCTGGCCATGGCCGTTGCGCTGTGTTGCGCCTGGCAATCCCCTGTTTTCGCCCACGGCAGCGAGGCGCATATGGTCCCGATGGACAAAACGCTGCAGGACTTCGGCGCGGACGTTCAGTGGGATGATTACGCACAGATGTTCACCATTGCGAAAGACGGTGCCTTTGTGAAGGTCAAACCGGGCGCGAAAACCGCCATCGTCAACGGCAAAACCCTCAAGCTTGAGGTGCCGGTGGTCATGAAAGGCAACAAGGCCTTTATCTCTGACAGCTTCATCAACGATGTTTTCCAGTCCGGCCTTGACCAGACCTTCCAGGTCGAAAAAAGCCCTCACCCGTTAAACGCGCTAACGGCAGACGAAATTAAGCAGGCCGTTGAAATTGTTAAAGCCTCAGCGGATTTTAAGCCGAATACCCGCTTCACCCAGATTGCCCTTGCCGAGCCAGAGAAAGCCAAAGTGTGGGACTTTGTGCTTAACGGTACGCCTGTGGATTCCCCCCGCCAGGCGAAGATCGTGATGCTCGATGGAAAGCACGTTATCGAAAGCGTGGTGGATCTGAAGGATAAAAAAATCCTGCGCTGGGAACCGGTGAAAGACGCGCACGGCATGGTGCTGCTGGATGATTTCACCGCGGTGCAGCAGATTATCAACGAGAGCACAGAGTTTGCCGAGGTGCTTAAAAAGCACGGCATCACCGACCCGAAAAAAGTGATTACCACGCCGCTGACCGTGGGCTATTTCGACGGTAAAGACGGCCTGAAGCAGGAAGATCGCCTGCTGAAGGTGGTGAGCTACCTCGACGTTGGCGACGGCAACTACTGGGCGCACCCGATTGAGAACCTGGTCGCCGTGGTGGATCTTGAGCAGAAGAAAATCCAGAAAATTGAAGAAGGCGCCGTTATTCCGGTGCCCATGACTCCGCGCCCCTATGATGGCCGCGACCGCGTAGAGACGCCGAAAAAGCCGCTCGACATCACTGAACCGGAAGGCAAGAACTACACCATAACCGGCGACAGGATCCACTGGCAGAACTGGGATTTCCACCTGAGCCTCGACTCCCGCGTCGGCCCGATGATTTCGACCTTGACCTATAACGACAACGGCAAAAAGCGCCAGATTATGTATCAGGGCTCCTTAGGCGGGATGATCGTCCCGTACGGCGATCCGGACGTCGGCTGGTACTTTAAAGCCTATCTCGACTCCGGCGACTACGGCATGGGCACCCTGACCTCCCCGCTGGTGCGCGGGAAAGACGTGCCGTCTAACGCCGTGATGCTCAATGAAACCATCCCGGATTACACCGGCGCGCCGATGGAGATCCCGCGCGCGATCGCCATTTTCGAACGCTACGCCGGGCCGGAGTACAAGCATCAGGAGATGGGCCAGCCTAACGTCAGCACCGAGCGCCGCGAGCTGGTGGTGCGCTGGGTGAGTACCGTTGGCAACTACGATTACATCTTCGACTGGGTGTTCCATGAAAACGGCACCATCGGCATTGACGCCGGCGCGACGGGTATCGAAGCGGTGAAAGGCGTGCAGGCGAAAACCATGCACGATGCCACCGCCAAAGACGACACTAAATACGGTACGCTGATCGACCACAACATCGTGGGCACTACGCACCAGCACATCTACAACTTCCGCCTGGATATGGACGTGGACGGCATCAACAACAAGCTGGTGGCGATGGACCCGGAAGTGAAGCCGAATACCGCCGGCGGGCCGCGCACCAGCACCATGCAGATCAATCAGTACGATATTGATACCGAGCAGCAGGCGGCGCAGAAATTCGACCCGGGCACTATTCGCCTGCTGAGCAACACCCGCAAAGAGAACCGCATGGGCAACCCGGTCTCGTACCAGATCATCCCTTACGCGGGCGGTACGCACCCGGTAGCGACCGGCGCGAAATTTGCCCCGGACGAGTGGATCTACCATCGCCTGAGCTTTATGGACAAACAGCTGTGGGTGACCCGCTACCACCCGGATGAACTCTACCCGGAAGGTAAGTTCCCTAACCGCTCCATCCACGACACGGGCCTGGGGCAGTACAGCAAGGATAACGAGTCGCTGAACGACCAGGATGACGTGGTCTGGATGACCACCGGCACCACCCACGTGGCGCGCGCGGAAGAGTGGCCGATCATGCCGACGGAATGGGTGCATACCCTGCTTAAACCGTGGAACTTCTTCGACGAGACGCCAACGCTCGGGAAGAAAAAAGACGATAAATAACCACCTACCGGGCAATTGCCCGGTTTTTTTTGCCTCTGCAATTGAGGTTCGTCCAGGCTTGCTTATAGTTACAGATATCTCACCTGCATGATTTATCCCCCGGACGGGAAAGGGCTTTATGGAAAAAAGAAAAAAACCGACGCCTGAACGGGCAACCTGGCCGACGCGCCATGCCATGGTCATGCATGGACTGGCGATGAACCTGCCGTGGCTGGCTTTCGTCAACGTTAGCTTCGCCGTGATGATCCTGCTGCGACATATCCTGCTTAAGGCCGGCGATCCCCTTTATCCGACCACACCGCATCTGACGAAAATGGTCGATGCCTCAATGCTCGGGATTATTATCCTCTCTGCCGCGCTGGTCCTGATGGCCTGGCGGCGCATTGCCGGCATCAGCGCGGTGCTGTTTATCTGTAGCGCCATCTGGTCGGTAGCCTGCTTCTGGTTTATAACCCAGCTGCTGCTGCCTCACGTCTGGCCGCTGTGCGTCATTTTATTGCTCGCTGGCTTAACGGCGCTCTACTTTTACCCTGAGGGGTTAGTCGCCTTTGTGCTCCCGCTCTGGATCACCCTGCCGGTCGCCAGCTGGCGGCTCAATGACGGTCTCAATCTTCACTTCGTCGTCATCTGGAGCGTTTTTACGCTGATCCTCATCTGCGGGCGTTTCATCCTGTTAAGCTGGTTTGACGAAGCCTGGCGGCGCAACCAGCAAAATCAGCTGCTGATCTCCAGGCTGGACGCGCTGGCGCATCAGGACCCGTTAACCAAAACCGCCAACCGCCGGAAAATGGAAGTGGTGCTGGAAAACGCCGTTGAGCAGAAAAAAGCCTTCTCTGTGATCATGCTGGATATCGACTATTTCAAGCGCTACAACGATACCTACGGGCATCAGGCGGGTGACGAATGTCTGACGCGCGTGGCGCGGGTGCTGAAGCAGTCGGTGCGTACACCTGAGGATGTGGTCTCTCGCTACGGCGGGGAAGAGTTTCTGGTGATTCTGTTTAATTGCCCTGAAGCCATCGCTGAAAAGGTTGCCCTGCGTATTCAGGACGGCCTGCGCGCGGAGTCTATACCGCACGGCGCCTCAACCGTCAGCGACCACGTCACCGTCAGTATGGGCATTGCGAGCATGGCGGAGGGGTTAGCCGGCACCGAAATCATCGCCCGCGCCGACGCGGCGCTGTACCGGGCGAAAGAGGCCGGGCGGGATCGGGTATGCCGGTAAGAACGGCGGCTATTCCACATGCCGCTCGGCGATCCACTTACGGTATTGCCCGGGCGACATTCCCGTCACGCCGGTGAATGCGCGTCTGAATGCCGTGTCGTCAGCGTAACCGCAAGCCTCGGCAATCTGCCCTATCACGTTCCCCGGCTGCTCCAGAAGCCGCATCGCCTTTTCAATACGCATGCGCGTCAAAAAGTTTTTGGGGCTTTCATTCATCTCTTCCGCCATTTTTCGGTGCAGGGTGCGGGTGGTCATATTCAGCGCCCGCGCAAGCTGCTCCACGGTAATCGCCGGATTTTCATACCGGACGATGTGCTCCGCTTTCATAATCATCGGGTGTACTGAGTTTAAAAAACCAGCCGGCGCGTAAACCTGCTGAGATATCGGCTGGCTGTCAGCCACGGCCATATCGGCCGTCAGACGCGCCAGCTTCTGCCCCGCGTGCAGACGTATGATGTGCAGCGCCAGGTCAACCCACGAGAGCGGACCTCCGGAGGTGATAATCCGCGCGTCCTGCACCAGCGCCTTACCCCAGACCGGTTTGCTGAGCGGGTAACGCTGGCGAAAAGTGTGGTAAAGCCACCAGGTCGTAGTGCATGTCCGGCCATTTAGCACCCCCGCCTCGGCGAGAACCAGCCCGCCGGCACAGGCTCCCGCCAGCATCGCACCCTGGCTATGCTGGCCCCGCAGCCATTCTCCCGCCTCGTGGACCGCCGCCGGCGAGACCGGGCGCTTTTGCTCGTCAAGCTTCATCCCGCTGACAATCACGAGATCGAAGTTTCCGCCGGTGGTAAAGCTCCCGTCGGCGTCAATCAGCCGGCCCTGTGCGTCCGGAACCGGCGTCCCCGCCGCCGTGATGATGACCGCTTCAAAAGCAGACATACCCTCGCCGTCCGGCTGCTGGGCAATCACCTCATTGGCCAGCCAGAACATGTCGCAGAGCCCAGCCACGGCTGACTTCATGCTGCCGGGTAACGCTAAAATGCCAATTTTCATGATTCAGGCCTGAGCAGAATGTCTGATTTCGTATGTTAACCGTCATTTCGGACACTACAAGCGTCATTACACCTCTCGTTACACTGTGCTTCACCGTTACTCAGAAAATTACGTCACGCCTATGAAACCGACACGCTTGCCCGTTCTTCTCACTTTGCTGTGCCTGGCCGCGTCGCAGCCAGTGCAGGCGCGGATTAATAACATCGTCCTCGTGCACGGAGCCTTTACCGATGGTTCCGTCTGGCAGGCGGTAATCGGCCGCTTGCAGTCCCGGGGCTACCACGTCACGGCGGTGCAGAACCCCCTGACCTCGCTGAAGGATGACGTCGCCGCCACGGAGCGCGTCATCGATCGCCAGCAAGGGGATGTCGTCCTTGTCGGGCACTCCTGGGCCGGCGCGGCGATCGCCCAGGCGGGCAATAACCCGAAGGTGAAGAAGCTGGTTTTCCTTTCCGCCCTTGCCCCCGACAGCGGAGAATCGGTCGCCGCTCTTCTGACCCGACTTAACGCGCCGATGGCAGACATGCGCCCGGATAAGCAGGGATTCATCTGGCTGGACGATCCCGTCGCTTATCAGCGCGTGATGGCCAACGACCTGCCTCTAAAACGCGTAAAAGTGCTTACGGCTACCCAGCAGCCTATCGCCGCAGGCGCCTTTAGCGAGAAGGTTGAGCTCGCCGCCTGGCGTGAAAAGCCCTCATGGTATCTGCTGACCGAAGACGATCGCGCCTTCTCTCCCGGCGTCCAGCAGCAGCTTGCCGGTGCCATGCACGCCACCGTCATGCGGATAAAGAGCAGCCATATGTCGATGATTTCCCATCCGGATGCCGTCAGCCAGCTTATCGAACAAGCAACCCAGCCCGACGTAAAGGAAATGAAAAAATGAAGATCCTGCATATAGATTCAAGCATTAACGGCGAGTTCTCACTTTCACGTCAGCTGACGGCAGAGGTGGTTCGCCAGCTCGCGTCAGACAAGGTGGTCTATCGTGACGTCGTTAAGACGCCCGTTGCCCACCTGACCGGCGCCGTTGCCGCCGGCTTCCGGCCGCTGCGGATAGCCACGGACGCGACGGCGGAAGACGTCCGCGAACACCGGCTGTCCGGGGAACTGGTGAACGAGTTTCTCGACAGCGACATTATCGTGATCGGTGCGCCTATGTATAACTTCTCCGTCTCAACGCAGCTTAAAGCGTGGTTAGATCGACTGGCCCAGCCGGGAAAAACCTTCAGCTATACCCCGACGGGCCCGGTGGGACATGCGACCGGCAAGAGGATTATTGTCGTCTCCACCCGAGGGGGGATCTATCACGGTACGCCAATCGCGGACATGGATTTTCAGGAGCGATACCTGCAGAAGTTTTTTGGCTTTCTGGGCATCGACAGCGTGGAATTCGTGCGGGCTGAAGGAGCGACGCGCGGTGAGGAGATCCGCGCTAAAGGCGTTGCGCAGGCGTTTGACGCTATTCCGTCCGCCATCGCCGCCTCGCTAAAATAGCCATCGGGTGAAAGCATGCCGGGTAAGCGTAGCCGCCACCCGGCTTGTTTTTAGTACCGCACGCACACCGATTTGGTTTCGCACCAGCCGTCCAGCCAGTCCGGGCCAAAGTCGCGTCCGGTGCCGGACTGCTTCATCCCGCCGAACGGCAGGTTGGCGTCGATCAACGTATGGCTGTTCACCCAGACGGTGCCCGCCTGCAGCCTGTCGGTATATTCCAGCGCCTTGCTGATATTCTGCGTCCAGACGCTGGCCGTCAGGCCATATTCGGTGTCATTTGCCAGCTGGAGCGCCTCTTCCCCGTCGGAGACGCGCACCAGGTTGACCACCGGGCCGAATACCTCTTCGCGGGTCAACCGCAGCGCGGCATCCGGGTTCACCACCAGCGTAGGCGAAACGTAATAGCCTTTGCCTTCCGGGCCACGGTTCCCGACGATCAGCTCCGCGTTGCGCGTTTTTGCTTCATCAAGGAAGGTCTGCACCTTGTCGCAATGCGCGCGCGACACCAGCGGGTTGATAAACGCCTCCGGGGACATGCCCGGCCCGACGCTCAGGGATTTCACCGCCTGCTCAAACCCGCTGACCAGCGTGTCAAACAGCGGTGCTTCAATATAGATGCGGGAGCTTGCCGCGCAGACCTGTCCCTGGTTCAGGAAGCTGCCGGTCATTAACCCCTCTATCACCCACGCCGGGTCGGCGTCCATCAGCACAATCGCCGGGTTTTTGCCCCCCAGTTCGAGAGTCACCCCGGTCAGCGTGTCCGCTGCCGCACGGGCGATGTGTTTGCCCGTTGCCGTTGAGCCGGTAAAACTGACCTTGGCAATATGCGGATGCGAGGTGAGCGCTGCGCCACACACCGCGCCGCTCCCGGTTACCACGTTAAACACCCCGTCCGGTATGCCCGCTTCGCTGGCCAGTTCCGCCACGCGCAGCATGGTCAGCGGCGTGGTTTCGGACGGTTTAATGACGATAGAGCAACCCGCAGCCAGCGCAGGCATCACTTTCCACATCCCGATCATCAGCGGGAAGTTCCAGGGCACAATTCCGGCCACCACGCCAACCGGCTCTTTGCGCGTCCACGCCTGGTAGCGTGCGCCCTGCGGCATTGGAATGGAGAGGTCGAGCGTTTTACCCGAAATCTTGGTGGTCAGCCCGGCGGTATAGCGCATCCAGTTGAGGGTGCAGCCCACTTCAAAGGCGCGGGAAATGTTGATAGACTTGCCCTGCTCCAGCGTTTCTAGCTGGGCCAGCTCCTCGCTATGCTGCTCAACCAGATCGGCAAAATGCAGCAGGATCCGCTCGCGCTCAGCCGGTAATTTTCCGGCCCAGCTGCGGGCGACAAAGGCGCGCCAGCCGGACATCACCGCGCGGTCGACGTCATCGACGCTGGCATCGGCCGTCGAGGCAATCACCTCGCCGGTGGCCGGGTTGTAGACATTGAGCCGTTTTTCACTGTCCGACGCGGCCTGACGCCCTTCAATCCACAGGCCATGATGTCGGTCCAAAAACTGCTGCACGGCAGGCTGAATAGCCACCTGTGATTCAGACATAGGATACTCCTTCGTTATTATTCGCAGGGTGTTAATCCAGTCTAAGAGGGGTTTCGCATTCTCGCTTTTGTCTCTGTGACATTCGCTTTGCCACCTGTGACAGGCTCCGCAAATCGTGATAATTCCGTCTTATATCGCTGTCCCCGGTGAGTGTTCTTTCCTATAGTCAGGCCCAGAGCTCTGACAAAATGCAACACAAATGCAACAATGCGAAAACGTTGACGGTGCAGTGAGAGAAACGATGGCGTGTGCAAGCGAGAAGGAACAGTATCAGCAGTGGCTGGCGCAAATTAACCAGGTTTGCGGGCGCTTTAACGCGCGGCCTCTGGAGGGAAAATTCTTCGGTGAACTGGAAACCAGCTACGCGCGCAGCCTGAAGCTCAGTACCGTGACCGCCGGCGGCGTTAACCTGTTCCGCTCTCGTCAGGAGATCGCTCAGAGTAACGATGCCTGGTTCTATACCGTGTTCCAGCTAGAAGGCAGCGCGGAGATTGAACAGGACGACCGCCGCGCGGTGCTTAAAACCGGTGATATCACGCTGCTTGATGCATCGCGCCCCTGCTCAATCAACTGGCAGGAAAAATCCCGCCAGATTTCTCTGCTGGTCCCCCGCCAGATTATTGAGCAGCAGTGTCGGTTTCAGGAGATAAGCTGCGCGCTCCCCCTTTCCCGCTCGTTGCCGACGGTCCAGCTGAGCCATCGCCTGTTGATGGACAGCATGAGCAACGCCGACCTGAGTGACCGGGAGAGTGAAGCGGCGCTCGAGGCGATGGTCTGCCTGCTGCGCCCCGCTTTCCAGCAGCGCGAGCTGATTCAGCCGCGTAAGGAACGCCAGTTCCAGCACGTGGTGGCGATGATTGACGACCATATTCAGTCTGAATCTCTGCGCCCGGAATGGATTGCCGCCGAGAGCGGAATGTCCGTGCGCAGCCTCTACCGCATGTTTGCCGAGAAGGGGCTGGTGGTGGCGCAGTACATCAAAAACCGTCGTCTGGATCTCTGCGCGCAGGTGCTGCGCTCGGCCGGGGATGATGAAAAGCTGGCGGGGATTGGCTACAGCTGGGGGTTCACCGACCATAGCCATTTTTCAACGGCGTTTAAGCAGCGTTTTGGCGTCTCGCCGGGCGAATACCGCAGGCGCTACCGCTAGCTACTTCCTGAGCCATTTTCCGTTAATGCCCTTCACGTACTCGCCCGGCTGCGCGCGAGCAACCAGTTTTTGACCCGCCATTTTCGCCACTTCATCGACAGGCAAATTATTGCTGTCGGCCAGCTTCTGGTAGTTTTCCGCGCGCGCCGCGTTAATACGGCTGACCAGCGCCAGCGTTTCCGCGTCCTGTTGAATCGGGGCAATATACCCGCTGAGGGTTTCCCCCACGCGCCCCTGCGACCGCGCATCGTTTAAGGTCAGCGCAGCCGCCTGCACGTTCATCCCTAATGCCAGTAAAATCAGAGCTAATCGTTTCATGACGTCCTCAGAACAGATCGCTGCGCGATTTCAGCAGGGTTTCAACGTCTTTATCGACCTTAATATGGATCTCATGTTCGATTTTGACATTCATATTGATGGTAATCGGCTCCTTCGGTGCAGCGACTTCTATGCGCGGCGTACAGCCCGTCAGTAGCGCGGCAACGGCAACGGTGAGCACACCAGCCATCTTTTTCATTGTTGTTCCTCACTTTCCTTGCCAGTCGAACTGCGGGGAGCAGGTATCGCCGCATGTTGCTCAAACCAGGTTTGCAGGTTGTCTCCAAAACGCAGGCTGCGCCAGAGGGTAAAGACATTCTCGTCGTGGGTATAGTTCAGGTTGACGGAGCTGCTTTTGCCATCCACGCGGCTGGTACCCTTGATGGTTGCCTGCATGGTTAATTCACCCAGGTTATCTAAATTGATTCTCGTCCACGAGCGCGAAATTTCCATATAGCGGAGCCAGTTAATCGCGGCACCCGCCACCATATTATCCTTCACGATGGCGTCTGCCGTGTCTTTGTCGATACGCAGCGTCATGGGGCCCGGGTTGGTCAGCCAGCCATCTTTAACGATCCATTTTTCATTGTCCAGCCAGAACGGCAACGCCCCGCTGACCGGGCCCGACATGGCAAACTGTTTCGGATTCACGGCGCTGATCAGTTCGCTCGAGGAGATATTATCCACGCGCAGCAGGGCCGGATCGTGCTGCGGCATCCTCAGCTGCTGCATGGTGATCTTCCCGCCGAGGGTTTCTACCTTTACGTTGGTGAGCAGAAGCGGATTGTCCTCCGTCCAGGGATAATCCCCCTGTAAGTCGGCGGTGATGTTGCGCGCGGTCACCAGGTTTACCACTTCGCCAATGCGTAACGTGACCGGGCCACGCGTGCCCAGGGACCAGGTCCCCTCGCTAAAGCGGAACGGCAGCACAAAATCGACGCCGTTGATCTGGTTATCAGGCATCCAGGCGCTGCCGGACTTCAGCACCCCGTGCCCACCCGCTTCAAAGCCCTGGTCGGCCGCCGCCGAGAAGGCGACCTGCGCATAGAGTTCCCCGGCGCGCAGCGTCATTTTCCAGTCCGGCGGGATCAGCGGCTGGAAGACGGTGAGCGACTGTTTCGGCCACCAGGCCTGCCCGCGAAGACGTACGCCATCCCAGCGACCGTTGACCTGTACCGGGCCGATTTTGTCCGCATGCAGGTCGCCCTTAAACTGAAATATCGTCGGGTCGGTGCCGTCGACGCTGAAGGTCAGGACCGACGGCGGCAAAAAGCTGCCGCCGGAGAAACGGGTTTGCCCGGCGTTGAGCGACAGCGCGCCGCTGAAGCTCGGCTTTTCAGGGTCGCGGAACCAGCGCACCGGCCGATCCAGCACCAGACGCGGCTTGCTGACGTCCATCGTACCGTACTGAAGCTTGTCAAAGCCGGTGGAGAGCGCCGTCAGCTCGATAAGCTTGTCGCGCCACTCGCCTTTTCCGGCGACGTCCCAGCGGGCATTCATCGGCGTAAAGCCGCCTTTCCCCCAGTAGCGCCACTGCCACAGGCCGTTGTCGGGTAAAAAGTCGCTGGCCTGCCCGTCCAGGTGGAGCTCAAAATCGCCCATCTCGTTTTCATGGGCGCGCAGAATGGCCTGTAGACGTCCGTCCACGCCCTTCTGCGTGAGCTTCACGCCCGCCAGCGGCCAGCGGATTTCATCGATGTCGAGTGAGTTGATGATGCGCCCGCGCGAGCGGAGCAGCGCGCCCGGCTCAAAGTCGAGCTGCGGTTCATACAGGCTGCCGGTCAGTTTTGCCGGCAGCCGGGCGTAAAGAATGAGATCGTTTTGCTTCGCCTCGCCGCTCAGGTGCAGCGGCATGTCGCTGTTTTCCATGCTGAGCCTGCCGGGGCCAATATTCAGTACCGCGTTGCCTTTCCCGGCATCGCCGTGCGTCAGCACGTTCAGTCTGCCGGTCAGGGTGGTTTTCTCCAGCCCCTGCTGCCAGTTGTCGGCGCGAAGCGAAACGCGCCCGCTCAGCGGCATACCGGAAAGATCCCAGTTCCAGCGCCCGTCGCTGATGTTCAGCTGTTCTGCGGTAACCTGCCACGGCAGGTCGAGCAGCGGATCGGGGTTGTCTCGCGCCATCACCACCAGCTGCCCCTGATTATCTTCCCAGTCGAGATCGGCATCGACCAGGGACGTTAACTGTGGCACGTTAAAGGTCGCGACCGCGTGGCCCTTCACCGGCACGCCGTCCGGAACCAGCGGCAGGGTGAACTCGCCCACCAGCTTAATAGGCTGCGGTTGATCCGGAAGCTGAATATCGAACTGGCTGACGGAGAGCGTCTGGCCGCGAAGCGTTCCTTTAATGCTGACCTGCTCGCCTTTGTAGGCGATCTCCTGGCTTGAAGGGGTCAGCGACGCGTTCAGCTCACCCTGCCACTGCTGCCAGGGCGAAAGCGTCAGACGATGAACGGTGAGCCAGGTGTTGGGCAATACCGCCTGCCACTGGGCCAGCGTTTTGGGGGCAACCGTTGACGGCGCGGACTGGGGAATTTTGCTGAGGCAGACCGAGTTTAAATCCAGCGCGCCAATATCCAGCTTCCAGCGGCTGGGATGTGACAGCGTCACGTTATTGATACGGGCAATCTCGCAGTCTTCAACCAGATAGCGGAGATCGGGGATGACCAGCGCGTGACGAGTGAGCTTCGGGCTCTCTTCGAAAGCAATGCGCGTCCCGACGGGCAGCCAGATCCCGGCGAGCGTCGGTACCCACTGGGCGAGCGTCATCAGCAGCGTCAGCGGCACCAATATGAACAGCAGTAAAAGCGCAAGTGCGGCTTTGTATTTACCCTTCATGGGCAGTTAATATCCTGATTTAGCGAAAGAATTAAGCCGGCAGTGCCGATCATTGTCGCATGTTTAGCCAGTTAGTTGAAGGGAATGCCATTTTTAAGGATAGATGCTCTAGAATAATTGATAGAACTTATTGAATTCAATAATATTTTAGAAATTGTAAGATAATTTTAATCATGCTAACGTGAATGTAAAATCACTGGAGAAAGTCTTATGAAACTCGCGGTATATAGCACAAAGCAGTACGACAAAAAGTATCTGCAACATGTTAACGAGGCTTACGGGTTTGAGCTTGAATTTTTCGACTTTCTGCTGTCCGAAAAAACCGCCAAAACGGCGCACGGCTGTGAAGGCGTCTGCATCTTTGTTAACGATGACGGCAGTCGTCCGGTGCTGGAGGAGTTGAAAAAACACGGGGTGAAGTACATCGCCCTGCGCTGTGCGGGCTTTAATAACGTGGACCTCGACGCGGCGAAAGAGCTGGGTCTGAAGGTGGTTCGTGTCCCGGCCTACTCCCCGGAAGCGGTCGCGGAACATGCGATTGGCATGATGATGTCGCTCAACCGTCGTATTCACCGCGCTTACCAGCGTACCCGTGACGCCAACTTCTCGCTGGAAGGGTTAACCGGCTTTACCATGTACGGCAAAACCGCCGGCGTGATCGGGACCGGTAAAATCGGCGTGGCTGCCCTGCGCATTTTAAAAGGCTTCGGCATGCGTCTGCTGGCGTTCGATCCGTACCCAAGCGCGGCGGCGCTGGATCTGGGCGTGGAGTACGTCGACCTGCCGACCCTGTTCTCGCAGTCTGACGTGATCTCCCTGCACTGCCCGCTGACGCCGGAAAACTACCACCTGCTTAACCAGGCGGCGTTTGACCAGATGAAAGACGGCGTGATGATCATCAACACCAGCCGCGGCGGGCTGGTTGACTCCCAGGCCGCTATCGAAGCGCTGAAAACCCAGAAGATTGGCGCGCTGGGGATGGACGTGTATGAGAACGAACGCGATCTGTTCTTTGAAGACAAGTCTAATGATGTGATCCAGGACGACGTGTTCCGTCGCCTCTCTGCCTGCCATAACGTGCTCTTTACCGGGCACCAGGCGTTTCTGACCGCCGAAGCGCTGATCAGCATTTCAGAAACGACGCTGGGTAATTTACAGCAGCTGGAAAAGGGTGAAGCCTGCCCTAACGAACTGGCTTAAGCCCAACGCCGGGTGGCGTCTATACCTCACCCGGCACGTTTGTTTCCCAGTTACGGTGGGCAACGCGCCACCAGAGCAGGACGGCCAGCAGGGCAATCGCGCTCAGTACGCTGAATGCCGTCGCAAATGAGTAGTGCCCCGCGATCGTGCCGGTTAACGCCGGACTCATGGATGCCCCAACCCCCTGCATCAGCATCACCACGCTCTGCCCGGCATTGACGTGCCCGCTCCCGCGCAACAGCACCACAATAAACGACGGAACCACGACCCCCAGGATCCCGGCGGCCAGCCCGTCGAGAATTTGTACCGGAATCATCATTACGGGCGCGTCCGTGGACGCCGCCAGCGCCGCGCGCAGAGGCATCACCAGCAGCGCCAGCATAATTAAGCGCCAGTAGCCGTATCGCTCTATGCGATGTGCCACCCAGATGGCGACGGGGATCATCACGGCCTGAGAGATGATGACGGTGCCCGCCGCATACAGGCCGGGGTTAATCGAGGCAGGTGCCGCTGCAACCCTCATGCTCAGCATCGGCAGCAGCGCGGCGTTTGCCAGGTGGAACAGCATCAGCGTCAGGCCGGTCACAAACAGCGCGCGGTTTTTCATCAGCACCGCAAAGCCGGGAACCGGCAGGCTCTCTGAGGATGACAGCCCTCGCGCGGCATTGTTATCGATATCGTCGCTGCGAATGGCCAGCAGCGCGCACAGCGTTAGCAGCGTCGTGCAGGTCATCAGCAGGAATATCCCGCCGACGCCCCAGTACCAGGCAATGCCGCCCGCAATCAGCGCGGTAGCAAAGTTGCCGCCGTGATTGAACGCCTCATTTCTGCCCATCTGCGCGCTGAACCCGCTCTGGCCGGTCAGCCCCAGCGTAATCCCGGCGATTAGCGGCCCGACAAATGCCGCACTGATACCGGTGACAATTTGCGAGACGGCGACAACAGCGCTCTGCTGGCTAAACCAGAGCAGAAGCGTACTGAGGGTAATGAGCAAGCACACCAGCGCCAGCACGGTCCGCTTGCTGCGTGAGGTGTCGGTGATGAATCCCGCCGGAAGCGTGGCCAGCAATCCCGCCAGCCCTCCTGCCGTCATCAGTATGCCGATATCATCGGGGGTCCAGTGACGTTCGGTCAGAAAAATACCGAGAAAAGGACCGAGGCCATCGCGAACATCCGCAATGAAAAAACTGGTCAGGCATAACGCCCGCAGCGAACGAAGAGACATACTTCCTGCCTGTAAGGTATCCGGCTCGCGTTCTGCGATGACCCGCAGCGAGACGATCGCACAATAAAATTAAAGAGGTAGTGTAGCGGTGCTTTTTGAAAAACATATGACGACCCGAAGAGGGGACTCACGTTGGAAGCTACGTGTCACACCAGCCTTCCATAAGCTGCAGCAAAATGTGAATAGCCGCCGGAATCATCAGCAGAACGAGTAAAACCGTTATTGCGGCAATCGCCATTGGAAACTCCTTTTTAAATTTTTCATCCTACGAAATCGTAGACCGTATTTTTTAATTGTCACTGGCGTTTGGCTACTTTTCTCAATATTCACGGGGACCTCCTTTTAATAAGGCGTCCCCGGTAAGGTTTGATTAACAGACGCGTTTAAAACGCTGGAGTTTTACCGTTACGCTGTGCTTTTGCTGATCAAATCGCAAAGTTTTCCGTCATCTGCTTCAGGGTCCTTGACTGCTCGGTCAGAGCCTGTGATGCCGCAGCGGACTGCTCGACAAGCGCCGCATTCCCCTGCGTCACTCCATCCATCTGGGTGACGGCCGTGCTGATTTGCATGATGCCCTGCATTTGCTCAACCGAGGCCATTGAAAGGCTATCCATCGTTTCTGCAAGCGTAGCCACGTTGCTGGCGGCGCGTAAAATCGTCTCTGCGGTTCTGGATGCGACCGACACACCGTTGTCGACATCCTCAACGGCATGCTCAATCAGGGCCCCAATTTCCTTTGACGCCGTTGCGCTGCGCTGAGCCAGATTCCTGACTTCTGTCGCCACCACGGCGAAGCCGCGGCCATGCTCACCGGCACGAGCAGCCTCGACTGCTGCGTTAAGCGCCAGGATATTCGTCTGGAAAGCAATCCCTTCAATAACGCTGGTGATTTCCTTAATCTTCAGGGCATTAGCCGAGATATTTTGCATCGTTTCGCTCATCTCGCCCACGGCAGACTCACCTTCGCGTGCCAGAGCCTCCGTCTTTCTCGCGGACGTGGCCGTGTGCTCTGCAACCTCGGTGTTATTGCGAACGGTCATCGTCAGCTGTTCCATGCTGGCGGCGGTCTGTTGCAACGCTGCCGCCTGTTCCTCGGTACGAGACGATAGCTCCATATTTCCCTGCTCAATCTCCCCGGCAGCGAGATCGACCGAGGCCGCAGCCTCTTTGATTTCAGCGACAAGCGTTTTCAACTGGGTCTGCATGTTGTCCAGAGCGGCAAGCAGCGTGCCGGTTTCGTCCATACGGGTAATACGTATGGTTGAGGTGAGATTGCCCGCAGCGATAGTATTCGCCATATTTACGGCCTGCTTGAGCGGTCGGAGAATACTGCGCGACAGCAGTATGCCCGTCAGCAGCGCGGTGATAACCGCAGCAATCATTCCCAGGACAATCATCATTCGCGTCCGGAAGCGTTCTTCAGCCAGTCGGGTCTGGCGTTCAGCCATAATGCCGTACTCATCACTCAGCGCTTGCTGAATAACGCCCCGCATGGCGTCCATTTGGGCTTTTCCGGTATTCCGCTCAACGTTATTGATAAACGAATCCATATTTTCGCCTCCGCGGGATACGCTCTCCCTGCGCTGGATTAACGGCAGTGCAAATGACCTTTTCCATTCCTCTTCAAGTCTGGAAAGTGATGTTAATTTCTGCTGCTGCGACGGATTATCACGCGTAAGCCCCGCAATCTCTTCTACTTTACTTTTAAACCTCTCATCACCCTGCGTGAAAGGCTCAAGAACATCCTGGCTTCCGGTGAGCGCAAAACCACGAATACCTGTTTCCATGTTGATCAGGCTTTCGGTCAGGGAGCGAAGATTATCGACCACTTTGTAGCTATGAACGTTGAGCTTGCTTACGGCCGTCACTCTGTCAAAACTCAAATAGAGCAATCCGCAGACGACGGACATTAAAACCACAATTGCGCCAAATGCTATGGTAAGCCGGGTGCCGATGTTGAGATTTTTAAACATTACTCTTCCTTAATAATTAGCATAGGTTCATCTTCTGGAGATGAATTTTAATAACGGCTTATTTTTGTGGTTAATGGAATCAGGAATCCATCATGCCCACACCCATGCTAATCGGCAGAGAAAATTAATACTTTAGGTTGTGTTAAAATTATATTTACCCACTAATTAGGAGGATTCTTATATGTTATCAGCGGGTGTATTTACGGAAAAATAAATAATTAAATAAACTTGCAGGAATATGAAATTTGAGATTCGAGAAAAAGGGCGAAATTGGACATATTTAATTTAAAAATATTGCGAAATATTAACAAATGTAAGTTATAGTGTTTTTTTTCGACCGTTTTCGGCGTTAACGGTCTTTGTAAATAACCGGGCCGCGCGGCCCGGTTGTACTTCCTGCCTGAACGCTTGCTATTCGCTCAACCCGCGATTCTCCAGCATCGGTTCAATCTTCGGATCGTGCCCGCGCCAGTTCCGGTAGAGTTCAGCTAAATCCGTGCTGTTTCCGCGCGACAAAATCGCCTCGCGGAATTTCTGTCCATTTTCGCGAGTCAAACCACCCTGCTCCACAAACCACTGATAGCCATCGTCCGCCAGCATTTGCGTCCACAGGTAGGCGTAATACCCTGCCGCGTAGCCCCCGCCGAAAATATGGGCAAAATAGCTGCTGCGGTAGCGCGGCGGCACGGCGGGCAGATCCAGCCCCTCTTTTTTCAACGCTGCCGCTTCAAAATCCTCTACGCTCGACACGGCCTCACCGATGCCGTGCCAGTTCATATCCAGCAGCGCGGCCCCCAGCAGCTCCGTCATATCATAGCCCTTGTTGAAATGCGTCGCGTTGAGCATGCTTTCCCGAAGCGCGTCCGGCATCGGTTCGCCGGTTTCGTAATGGCGGGCATAGTGGGTAAACACCAGCGGGTGGCTGGCCCAGTGCTCGTTGATTTGCGACGGGAATTCAACGAAGTCACGCGGGGTATTGGTACCGGACAGCGTGGCGAAACGCTGGCTGGCAAACAGGCCGTGCAGCGTATGGCCAAACTCGTGGAAAAGGGTTATCACATCGTCCCAGGAGAGAAGCGCGACGCCGCCGTTAGCCGGTTTTTGGTAATTACAGACGTTGTAGATCACCGGACGGGCAGCAAACTCGAAGGATTGCTCGACGAAATTCCCCATCCACGCCCCGCCCTGCTTGGAATCGCGTGCAAAGAAGTCGCCGTAAAACAGCGCCATGCCTTCTCCCGTATGGTCGAAAATCTCCCATACGCGGACGTCCGGGTGATAAACCGGAATATCGAAGCGCTCGACGAAGCGGATGCCAAACAGCTGGCTGGCCGCCCAGAATACGCCATCCTGCAGCACGGTGTTGAGCGCAAAATAGGGCCGGATTTGCGACTCATCGAGGGCATATTTTGCCTGGCGCACGCGCTCCGCGTAAAAAGCCCAGTCCCAGGCCTGCACGGTGAAACCACCCTGCTCGTCATTAATGACCTTCTGAATATCGGCCTGCTCGCGTTCCGCACGGGTGCGGGCGGCAGGCACAATGCCGCGCATAAATTCCAGCGCGGCCTCCGGGGTTTTCGCCATCTGGTCGGCGGTACTCCAGCTGGCGTAATCCGCAAAGCCCAGCAGGCGGGCCTGTCGCGCGCGCAGCGCCGTCAGACGAAGGATCAGCGCGCGGGTGTCGTTTTCATCCCCTTTCTGGGTACGCGTCCAGCCTGCGTTGAACAGGTTTTCGCGCGTCTGACGATTGCGCAGCGCTGAAAGCGCGGGCTGCTGGGTGGTGTTCAGAAGCGGGATAAGCCAGCGATCCTTTAGCCCTCGCTCCGCGGCAGCCTGCGCCGCGTCAGCGATCTCAGCGGCGCTCAGCCCATCAAGCTGGTGCGCATAATCCACCACCAGCCCGCCCGTCTTATCGGCAGCCAGCAGACGCTGATTAAACTGGCTGGTCAGGGAGGCCGCCTCGGTATTCAGCGCCTTCAGCTCGGCTTTTTCTGCCTCATTCAGACGCGCGCCGGCCAGAATAAACCGCTGATACATCTCCTCAACCAGCCGGTGTGATTCGGCATCCAGCGCGGCGCGGTCCTGCCAGACGCTCTCCACGCGGGCGAAAAGCACGTCATTCAGCCAGATATCGTTCGCCAGTTCGGCAAGCTCGGTAGAGAACTGTTCCTCCAGCTCCTGCAGGTACGCATTGGTGTGCGCGGAGGTCATGGCGAAGAAAACGCTGCTGACGCGCGAGAGCAAAGCGCCGCTTTTCTCCAGCGCCAGCACGGTATTATTGAAATCTGGGGCAGCCGTTTGAGAGGTAATGGCGTCAACGTCCGCCCGCTTCTGGCGCAGGGCTTCATCGAAAGCCGGACGATAGTGGCTGTCATTGATTTCATCAAAATGGGGAGCCTGGTATGGCAACAGGCTGATTTCAAAAAAGGGATTGGTGGCCGTCATCTTTCACTCCTGGGTACGGGTATCCTCCCAGAGTAGGCCAGGCCGCTATCCCCTGCAACGCTGTCATACAAATGTTGCCTTAACGCACCCTCTGCGGCCGTGCTATGTTAGTACAACACAAAAAGCGTTGAGGAACAGTGAGATGATTATTTTAGTTACCGGGGCAACGGCAGGTTTTGGTGAAAGCATCACGCGTCGCTTCGTCGCCAACGGGCATAAGGTTATTGCGACCGGTCGCCGTCAGGAGCGACTGCAGGAGCTGAAAGACGAATTAGGCGACAGCATCCTGACCGCGCAGCTGGACGTACGCAACCGCGCGGCCATTGAAGAGATGATTGCCAACCTGCCCGCCGAGTGGCGCGCCATCGACGTGCTGGTCAACAATGCCGGTCTGGCGCTGGGCATGGAGCCCGCCCATAAAGCCAGAGTGGAAGACTGGGAAAACATGATCGACACCAACAATAAAGGGCTGGTCTATATGACCCGCGCGGTTCTGCCGGGCATGGTCGAGCGCAACCGCGGCCACATTATCAATATTGGCTCCACCGCCGGGAGCTGGCCTTATGCGGGCGGCAACGTCTATGGCGCGACGAAAGCGTTTGTGCGCCAGTTCAGCCTTAACCTGCGTACCGATCTGCACGGCACCGCCATTCGCGTCACCGATATCGAACCGGGTCTGGTAGGTGGCACCGAGTTTTCCAACGTCCGATTCAAAGGCGATGACGCGAAAGCGGGCAAGACCTACGAAAATGCTAACGCGCTCACGCCGGAAGATGTCACCGAAACGGTCTGGTGGGTGGCGACGCTGCCAAAACACGTCAACATCAATACCGTAGAAATGATGCCAGTCAGCCAGAGTTTTGGCGGACTTAGCGTCCATCGAGGCTAAATGTGCCCTTCCCGGCCTGCGGGCCGGGTCTGTTTCGGGTTATAAAAGAATGGTAGTATGTTCAGGCTAACTCTCTGAGAAATGACAACTCATGGCCGCTGAATCGCAACTTAATCCCACCCAGCCTGTAAACCAGCAAATCTATCGCATTTTGCGACGTGATATTGTCCACTGCCTGATCCCGCCGGGAACGCCGCTTTCTGAAAAAGAGGTGTCCGTGCGTTTTGACGTATCCCGCCAGCCGGTGCGAGAAGCGTTTATTAAGCTTGCGGAAAACGGCCTGATTCAAATCCGCCCGCAGCGCGGCAGCTACGTGAATAAAATTTCACTTTCTCAGGTTCGTAACGGGTGTTTCGTTCGCCAGGCCATTGAATGCGCGGTGGCGCGCCGTGCCGCGGCGCTCATCAACGACAACCAGTGTTACCTGCTGGAGCAGAACCTGCATCAGCAGCGTATTGCCATTGACCGGAAGCAGCTCAATGACTTCTTCCAGCTTGATGATGAATTCCACCAGAAACTGGCGCAAATTGCGGATTGCCAGCTGGCCTGGGACACCATCGAGAACATCAAGGCCACCATTGACCGCGTGCGTTACATGAGTCTCGATCACGTCTCTCCGCCGGAAATGTTGCTCCGACAGCATCATGATATTTTCAGCGCGCTTGAAAAGCGCGACCAGGACGGCGTGGAAAAAGCGATGACGCTGCACCTGCAGGAAATTAGCGAGTCCGTGCAGCTTATTCGTCAGGAAAATAGCGAGTGGTTTAGCGAAGAGTAATATTACGCCGCCCCCTTTCGGGCGCGGCGACAGGGTTAGCGAACGACTAATACCGGAATAGTGGCGTAGCGCAGGATTGTTTCGGCATTCGAGCCCAGCAAATGCGTAGTGATGCTCGGATTTTTCGACCCGATGACGATGACGTCATATTCTCCCTCTTTGCTGAGCTTGATGATCTCATCGCGGACGTTGCCAAAGCGAACCATGCTGTGAATATTCTCAGGGGAGATATCGAACAGTCTTTTAAGCTCGTTCATTTTCTTCCCGGATTCTGCGGTCATATACTCTTCAAACTTTTTAATATCGGCATTGAATCCCCGCAGCAGAGACCGACTGCTGGCAGGCAGAATGTTGACCAGGGTAATCGAGGCACCCTCAGCCTTCGCAAGGTTAGCCGCGTGGCGCACCGCTTTGTCGCTCAAATCCATTTCAAACACATCAACAGGCATCAAAATCTTCTTATACATAAGCCTGACTCCTTATTCCGATGAAGGGTTATTTCCTGAACCCAGCATGACACCGGGAATATAAACCAACCCTCAACGCTTCCCTGTCGAAACTATCAGTAAAAGAAAATAACTGTCTGGTTTGTAAATTACCGTCTTGAACGGTCAGCACCCGGCACAATAAAGAAAAAAGTGTGAGTTTGATCAAAAACAAAAAAATGAAACGCGGACAGGCGTATTTATATGCCCCGTGAACGGCAAACCTGAAATAGCGCCGTAACGAACAGGTTAGAGAGGAGAAAATACCATGATGACATACGACCGTAACCGTAATGCAATCACCACTGGCAGCCGCGTCATGATTAGCGGCACAAACCAGTTCGGCGTGATTAAAGCGATCCACAGCGACGGCCTCAATGCCGAGCAGGTGCGTCGTAGTAAAACGGTGGAAGTGGAAGGATGCGAAGGTAAGTTCGAACCGATCGAGCTGATTCGCCTGGGCATGCACTAACCGCGTGCAGACATGCCGCCGCGCACGGCGGCATGTGCTGAATTACCGTTGGGACACGTACTGGGCCACGGTCGCTTTCGCGCCCTTTTGCAGTAACGTCTGGTATGCCTTCATCACCGCATCAACAAAGACTGATTCCTGCGGTAACTCTTTCCCGAAGATGGCCTCAATGCCGAGCAGCGCGTTGACCCGACTCTCCCCATCCGTACTTCCCTTCACTGCCGCCTGAATCACCGCCAGCTGCGGGTCGCTCACGTCGATGGCGTTACCCTGCTCATCCACGCCGCCGACATAGCGCATCCAGCCGGCCACGCCCAGCGCCAGCAGCGGGAAAGGTTTCTGGTGCACAAGGTGCCAGCGCACCGAATCCAGCATACGCTGCGGGAGCTTCTGGCTGCCGTCCATCGCGATTTGCCAGGTGCGGTGGCGCAGGGCTGGGTTGCTGTAGCGGGCAATCAGCAGATCGGCATAGCGCGCTAAATCAACGCCTTGCACTTTTAAGGTTGGTGCCTGCTCGTTAAGCATCAGCGCGTGGGCGGCGACGCGGTAGTTCTCATCTTCCATACACTCGTTGATATGCTGATAACCCGCCAGATAGCCCAGGTACGCCAGGAACGAGTGGCTGCCGTTGAGCATGCGCAGCTTCATCTCTTCAAACGGAATGACGTCTGACACCAGCTCGGCTCCGGCCTTTTCCCATTCGGGACGGCCTGCGACAAAGTTATCTTCAATCACCCACTGGCGGAACGGTTCACAGGCCACCGCGGCGGGATCGCGGACGCCGGTCAGCCGTTCGATTTTATCCAGCGTATCGGGCGTAACCGCGGGCACGATGCGATCCACCATGGTGGACGGGAAGGTAACGTGGGCTTCGATCCAGTCCGCCAGCTCGCCGTCTACCGCACGGGCGTAAGCGCACGTGACGTTGCGCATCACGTGGCCGTTCTCCGGCATGTTGTCGCAGGACATCACGCTGAACGCAGGCAGGCCCGCCGCCTTGCGCCGCGCCAGCGCTTCCACGACCACGCCCGGTGCGGATTTTGGCTGGTGCGGGTTTTGCAGGTCGGCAACAATAAACGGGTGATCGAGCATCAGTTGCCCGGTCGCCGGGGAATGGCAGTACCCTTTCTCGGTGATGGTTAGCGAGACAATCGCCACCTGCGGTTCGCACATCGCGGCCAGCACGGTCTCAAGCCCGTCAACCTGCGCATGCAGCGCCTTTTTGACGACGCCAACCACGCGGGATGTCCACGCATCGGCGGACATTTCCGCCACGGTATAGAGCTTATCCTGCGCGTTCAGATCGGCAATCTGCTGCTCGCCGCCAATCAGGTTAACCTCACAGTAGCCCCAGTCGCTTCTGTGCTCAGCCGCGAGAATATCGGCATACACCGCCTGATGCGCGCGGTGAAAAGCGCCAAACCCTAAATGAACAATGCGTGCTTTAAGGCTGTTGCGATCGTACTGAGGCAGCGTCGCCCTGGCCTGTAATAACGTGTTTTCCATGATTAAGACTCGTTAATTAGAAAGCTGTGGATCGCTGCCGCTTTTTGTGAAGCGGCAGCGCCTGCTGACTACACCAACTAGAATGGCAGTCGGGGTAAAAGATTACTGCCATCCACCATACTGATACTGCCGTTTGTGATTTTGATTTATATTAACTTTTGGTCAGGTGGTGTGACATAAACATCAAGCTGTGTGATAGATTTCAAAAGATATAAACCATCACCTCTCTTATGAACTTAATGTTTTCCCCACTCCTGATACTCGCTCTCGCGCCGACGAGGCGCAGTTTCAGGCAGGGTCAACAGGCCCACCACCGAGATCGCGCCAAGGACAATCACGTAGGCCGCCATGCCATAGTAGTGGCCGTGCGTCATTTGCAATATTTTAACCGCCACCAGGCCGAGAACGCCGCTGCCAATCAGCGAGCCCACCTGCCAGATCAGCGCAATGCCGCTACAGCGGATATGGGTCGGGAACAGTTCCGGAAAATAGGATGCCTGTGGGGCATAGCACATGCTGTGGCCGAAGGTAATCACGGCAATCATCGCTATTTGCGTCAGCCAGTAGCTGTCCTGATTGATAGCCATAAAGAACGGCACGATAGCCACTACCTGCAGAAGTGCCCCCATAATGTAAACCGGCTTGCGGCCAATCCTGTCGCTGAGCGCACCCATGAGCGGGATCGCAAAAATCTCCAGCAGAACAGCGACGATCATCGTTTCCATCAGGATCGTGGCGCTGAGACCGTTGGCTTTCCCGTAGGCCAGCACGATAACCGTAAACATCGCGAACGTGCAGGCTTCGATTAGCTTGGCACAAACGCCTTTTGCCACAATGCCCGGATAATCTCGTACCACTTCTATCACCGGGCGAGACTCTACGGCTTTGGTCTCACGGATTTTGGCAAACACCGGTGACTCATCGATGCGCAGACGAATAAACAAACCAACCAGCACCAGCACCGCGCTGAGCAGGAAAGGAATGCGCCAGCCGTAGCTCATCATCTCTTCAGGCGTCAGGACGATGTTGAGCAAGGCAAACAAGGCCATCGGCAGCAGAAAACCCGCCGGCGCCCCCACCTGTACCCAGCTGGCAAAGAATCCGCGTCGTTTGGGCGTGGAGTATTCTGCCGTCATCAGGACCGCGCCCGCCTGTTCGCCGCCCACGCCAAACCCCTGCAGTATGCGGATCAAAATCAGTAACACCGGCGCCCAGATGCCAATTTTTTCATACGTAGGCAGAAGGCCGATACAAAATGTCCCTAGCCCGACGATCAGGATAGTCATTACCAGCGCTTTTTTACGTCCGACTTTGTCGCCGATATGACCGAACACAATGCCGCCGACAGGACGAGCCAGGAAGCCCACCGCATAGGTTGCGAAGGCGGCAAGCGTGCTAATCAGCGGGTCGCTGCTCGGGAAAAAAAGATGACCGAAAAACAGCACCGCGGCCGTGCCATAGGCAAAGAAGTCGTAATACTCGGCCGCGGTACCAATCGCCGAAGCGGTCGCCACGCGCTTGATAACAGGGGTGTTATCCACTTCATTGTTTACATCAACTGAACTCACCATGTGTTTGTTCCTGCTAAAAAGATGTTAAATGAATCGCGTGCTGCGTTGGGATACCCCCTGCTGCGCCGTGTGTTCCGCAGCGTCTTCTGCAAGACTCAAATCACGGTCCCGCACCTCTGGCATCAGGAGCGCCGAGATTAGCCCAATCACGGAATAGGCCACCAGCATGGCAACAATTGGCCACCAGGAGCCGGTCATATTGCAGAAGATCCCCGCCAGAACCGGACCAAAGCCCACTGCCACCAGACCGCCCGCCTCTTTTGAGATAGCCATGCGGGTAAAGCGATTCCGTGAACCAAACATCTCCGCCATGGTGATATTTTCCAGCGCAAACAGCCCCAGTACGGCGAAGTTATGGATAACGATGATAGAGAGCATGATCGTTCCCGGTGCATAGCTCTTATCAACGATAATCGACAGCATCGGGTAGGCCAGGATAATGGCCGAGATATTGAGGATAATGTACGGCAGACGGCGACCCACTTTATCGGAAAGCCAGCCCAGCAGCGGGATGGAGATGAACCCGAGAATGGAGCTGATCATCAGCGCGTCGGTAGGGATGGCTTTATCGAACAGCAGCGTCTGGACCAGATACCCGGCGAGGAAAGTCTGGATCAGCCCCGAGTTACCGGCCTGACCAAACCGCAGGCCGGTTGCCAGCCAGAAGGATTTACTTTTCACCATGGCGCCCAGCGAGGTGTCCTGCACCGCGCGTTCTTCGTCGTTCACTTTCTCAAAGACCGGGCTCTCCTTGAGGTTCATTCGCAGCCAGATGGCAAAAATCATCACCACGACGCTTGCCAGGAACGGCACGCGCCAGCCCCAGGCGAGCAGCTGTTCGCGGTCGAGGACAAAGAACATAATGGCCCAGATAGCCGTTGCGCTCAGCGTCCCGCAGTTGGTGCCCATCGCCACCAGCGAGGAGATGATGCCGCGTTTTCCTTTTGGCGCATACTCCGCCAGCATGGTCCCGGCCCCGGAGATCTCGGCCCCGGCACCCAGCCCCTGAATAATACGCAGCGTAACCAGCAGTACCGGAGCGAAAATACCGATCTGCGCGTAGGTCGGCAGGACGCCAATCAGCGTGGTGCAGATCCCCATCATGGTGATGGTGATAAATAGCACCTTCTTACGGCCGATGCTGTCGCCCATTCGGCCGAAAATAAAGGCCCCGACGATACGCGCAATATAGCCTGCGCCGTAGGTTCCCATTGCCAGGATCAGCGCCATCGCGGCAGACTGTTCCGGGAAGAAGATCTCATGGAAGACCAGGGCCGCCCCCAGCGAGTAAAGCTGAAAGTCCATAAACTCCAGGGCGGTGCCCAGCCAGCCGGAAACGGCGGCTTTCACCAGATCGGAAGTGGTTCTTTGAGGTTGTGCTTGCGTCATAATGGCTATCTCTGAAAGGTAAGATGCGTACCACTTAGAGCCTGTCTGCGCAGGCTCTTAACCGCTTACAGGATTATTGGCCGAACGTGAGTAACACTTTGCAGCACTGCCGCTGGTCTTTCTCAAACAGTTCGATGGCGTCCGTAACGTGTTGGTAGTCAAAGGTATGGGTAACCAGTTTTTCAGGGTCGATCAGCCCCTTTTCCAGCCAGTCGATGACGACCGGGAATTTGTTGGCATTCAGGCGCGAGGAGAATATCGCCAGCTCTTTGCCGGTGATGCCCTGCTGAACGACCTGGCTCGGCTCGCTGGAGAAGCCCATCAGCACGATGCGCGCCGCCGGAGAAGCCAGGGTTACCGCCTCCTGCAAAATCGTCGGATGGCAGGCGGCATCAATGATTAGCGTCGGTTTAATGCCTTTTTCGTCCAGCGCGGCCTGCAGCGACTGCTCGCCGTTATTCAAGACCCAGTCTGCGCCGCTGCGCTGTGCCATCGCCAGCCGTTCGCCTATGCGGTCAACCACGATAACCTGCTTCACCCTGTAGACGCCCTTCAGCGCCTGCACGGTGACCAGCCCCATTGGGCCCGCACCATAAATCAGCGCAACGTCCTGTTCAGTGGGACTGGCCTGCCCCGTCACGTTGGCGGCAATGGTGAAAGGCTCAACCATGACGGCGTGTTTATCCGGGATCGCATCCGGGATGGGCCAGGCATTTTTAGCGGGCACTGCCGCATATTCGCTGAACCCGCCGTCGCGGTGAACGCCCAGCACCACCAGCGAGGTGCAGACGTTAGGCTTACCCACGGAGCACGGGTAGCAGTGCCCGCAGCTGATCACCGGATCGACCGAGACGCGCTGGCCCAGGCGCGCGCTGTCAACGCCCTCGCCCACGGCGTCAATCACGCCAAAAAACTCATGGCCGATGACGCGCGGATACTTCGCAAACGGATTATGCCCGCGGTAGATGTGGCTGTCTGAACCGCAAATCCCGGCCAGTTTAACCTTAACGCGCACTTCACCTGCGCCCGGCAGCGGGAGTGGACGCTCTTCAATGACCAGCTGGTCCGGCTGTTGAATTACTACGCTTTTCATCGTTCGCTCCTCGTTTACCAGTTCCACAGCGTGCCGTCTTCAAGGCGGGCGACCGGCAGATAGGCAGGATCGTACGGATACTTCGCTGCCAGTTTTTCATCAAATTCGATGCCCAGGCCCGGCTTATCGCCCGGATGCATATAGCCGTTATCAAACCGCCAGCTGTGCGGGAAGACCTCCAGCATCTGTTCGGAATAGCCCATATATTCCTGCACGCCAAAGTTCGGCACCCACAGGTCGAAATGCAGCGCGGCCGCGTGGCACACGGGCGACAGATCCGACGGGCCGTGTGAACCGGTACGCACCTGGTAGAGCGAAGCGAAGTCCGCGATGCGACGCATCCCGGTGATCCCGCCCGCGTGGGTAATGGTGGTGCGGATATAGTCGATAAGCTGCTCTTCTATCAGCTGCTTGCAGTCCCAGATGCTGTTGAACACTTCGCCCACCGCAATCGGCGTGACGGTGTGCTGGCGGATTAGACGGAAGCAGGCCTGGTTTTCCGCAGGGGTCGGGTCTTCCATCCAGAACATGCGGAACGCTTCGATGCTCTTGCCGAAGCGCGCCGCTTCGATCGGCGTCAGGCGGTGGTGCATGTCGTGCAAAAGATGCTCATTGAAGCCGAATTGGCTGCGCACCGCGTCGAACAGCTTCGGTGTGAAATCGAGGTATTTTTCGGTAGACCAGAGCTGCTCTTCCGGCCAGTCGCCTTTGGTCGCAGGCTCGTAGGCCAGCCCTTTTCCTTTGGCCATGCCGTAGGTGGTTTTCATGCCCGGCACGCCGCACTGAACGCGGATCGCCTTAAAGCCCATTTCTTTATGGCGGGCGTAATCTTCCAGCACGTCGTCAATGGTGTGACCGGTAGTGTGGCAATACACCATCACCCCTTCCCGGGAGGCGCCGCCCAGCAGCTGGTAAAGCGGCATGTTGGCGGCTTTGGCTTTGATGTCCCACAGCGCCATATCCACGGCGGAGATAGCCGACATGGTGACCGGGCCGCGGCGCCAGTAGGCGCCTTTATAGAAAAACTGCCAGATATCTTCAATGCGGTGCGCATCGCGGCCAATCAGCTGGGGGCAAAGGTGATCCTTCAGATAAGAGGCCACGGAGAGCTCGCGCCCGTTCAGCGTAGCGTCACCGAGGCCGACAATCCCCTCATCGGTGGTGATTTTTAGGGTGACAAAGTTCCGCCCCGGGCAGGTAACAAACACGTCAGCCGCGACAATCTTCATAATTCCTTTCCTTACATCGTTCGTTGTGATGCCGGAAATTTACCCACCAACCCTACTACCATACAAGTATAATGATCATAAAATCAGCTGACGATCACAAAATCCGGAGGCTCAGGCCCGCCCCCATCCCGCCACAATAATCAGCATACCGCACAGGGCAATCAGCGCGCCGGCCCAGTCGTACGCGCTGAGCTTGACGCCGTCCACCACGCGTAACCAGAGCAGCGCCGTGCAGACATAGACGCCGCCGTAAGCCGCGTAAACGCGGCCGCCGGCCGCCGGATGCAGCGTTAACAGCCAGACGAACAGGGCCAGCGCAACGCCCGCCGGGATCAGTAAAAATGCGCTTCCTCCCTTTTTCAGCCAGAGCCAGGGCAGAAAACAGCCGACGATTTCACAGAGCGCGGTGGCAAAAAAAAGCAGCGTCGTTTTAAGCATATTTCATATCAGGTGAGGATTTATTTAGACATCATACCTGATGATGTCCTTTACTTTTCCATACCCGCTCCGCGGGTATGCCGTGATTTCGCTTTGGTGTAGAATCTGTACGGGGTAACTTGATTATCTGCACCCATTTAAAAGGAAACGCTATGACCACATTAAGCAAACGCCTTTGTCTGACAGCCGTGCTGGCGCTGTCATCGTTCGCCTTTGCCGCCTCTGCGACGGCGGAAACCAGCAAGCTCATTATTGAGTCTGGTGACAGCGCGCAGAGCCGTCAGAACGCCGCCATGGACAAAGAACAATGGAATGACACCCGTAACCTTCGTCAGAAGGTTAACAAACGTGCTGAAAAAGAGTGGGACAAAGAAGATGTCGCTTTTGACGCGCGCGATAAGTGTCAGCAAAGCGCTAACGTCAACGCTTACTGGGAGCCTAACACTCTGCGCTGCCTGGATCGCCGCACTGGCCGTACGGTAGCTCCATAATGTCGGCTCCCTGCGACATTAAGCTCCGCCCGCTGGAGCGTGAAGACCTGCGCTTTGTCCACCAGCTCGACAACAATGCCAGCGTGATGCGCTACTGGTTCGAAGAGCCTTACGAGGCCTTTGTCGAGCTGTCCGATCTCTACGATAAGCACATTCACGATCAGAGCGAACGTCGTTTTGTGGTGGAGTGCGAAGGTGAAAAAGCCGGTCTTGTGGAGCTGGTTGAAATCAACCACGTTCACCGCCGGGCGGAGTTCCAGATCATCATCTCCCCTGAGCATCAGGGAAAGGGCCTTGCCTCACGGGCGGCGAAGCTGGCAATGGATTACGGATTCAACGTTCTGAATCTCTACAAGCTTTACCTGATTGTGGACAAAGAGAACGAGAAAGCGATCCATATCTACCGCAAGCTGGGCTTTATGGTGGAAGGTGAGCTGATACACGAGTTCTTTATCAACGGTGAATACCGCAATACCATTCGCATGTGCATCTTCCAGCATCAGCACCTGGCCGGACACAAACCGTCAGGCGCCAGCCTGCTGAAACCTACCGCGCAGTAACCTGCGCGGCTTTACTCTCAGTAGTATTCAATCGTGTTTTTGATGGTGTACTTGCGCTCAACGGCGGGTTTGACGCTATCGTCCGTGATGGTCAGGTCGCAGCTCACCGGATTATTGTGGCGATCGTAGTCGCAGCTCTGCGTTACGTTGCCCAGCGGCTTATCGTTCAGCATACTCACGGCAGAGTAATCCATTCTTTTGCGCACGTCTTTTGACGGCGTGGCCTGGACGGACAGATGCTGATCCCCGGAGACGGTGGTTTTGCCCAGCGGGTAGCCGTCCGAATCGTAGCGATACTTCACTTCCATCTCTTTGCCGTGCGCCGCCACCACAAAACCGTTGTCGTCGGTATCCCACGTCACCCCGGCTGATGGCAGTTCGGCCAGCTGGCATTTCCCCTGCAGCTTCACTTTTCGCTGCTGGGTTTCCGCATCAAGGTAGTAATTGGCATCCAGCACCAGCGCCACGCCGGTGTTGGCCTCAAGGTCGTGCAGCTCCAGCGTATCAAAACACCCTTCCGCCGACACGGTGCCGGCGATCCGTTTGGACACTTCACCCTTCTCGTTGAACAGCGTCTGGGTAAAGTCTTTGACCGGGCCGCGCAGAGGATCAAAATCAAATTCGTTCGAAAAGCTCGCCATCTCGGGCGTAAACGACAGCGGCGCGGAGCTGTTGTCGCACCCCACCAGTGCTGCTGCCAGTAGCGTTATCGCTGCGTATTTCTTCACATTCATTACCGTACAGGGAGATTATTCCCAATCATATTAGCAAATACAGTTGTTTACACGAAGCCTGCTAAAATTAATCTACACACAGAGAAAAGGAGCTACAAATGAAACGGTTACCCTGGATTACCGCCCTGCTGTTAATGAGTGCCTCAACGGCCGCGCTGGCGGCGCCGGATTCCTGCGAGCGCGTGAAAAGCGACATTCAGCAGAAAATCATCAACAACGGCGTGCCGGAATCAGGCTTCACGCTGAGCATTGTGCCGAACGACCAGGCCGACCAGCCGGGCACGCAGGTGGTGGGCCATTGTGCTAACGACACCTTTAAAATTTTGTACACCCGAACCGGCAGCGGGGCTGCGGACGCTCAGTAATTTACCCACAATCCCCGTTGATTTGATGAGGATTAAGATCTCATACCCCCAAATAAGTAACACTCACCCCATCATTAGCCCGGTTGTAATTACGGGAAAAATAATACGCAACTTTCTACCCTAAATAATTCGAGTTGCAGGAAGGCGGCAAGGGAACGAATCCCCAGGAGCGTACATAAGTACGTGACTGGGGTGAGTGAGTGCAGCCAACGCACCTGCAACTTGAAGTATGACGGGTATAATGATGGGGTGAGCCATGTCCGATATTGAACATCACGGCGGAATTAGTCGTCGAACACTCGTGAAATCTACAGCCATAGGTTCTCTGGCGCTTGCCGCCGGCGGTTTATCATTACCCTTTGGCGTGAAACGCGCTGCCGCCGCGGTGCAAAACGCCATGAACGTAGCCGATGATAAAGTGGTCTGGGGCGCCTGCTCGGTCAACTGCGGCAGCCGCTGCGCATTGCGTCTGCACGTTCGGGACGACGAAGTATACTGGGTCGAAACGGACAACACCGGCGAGGATATTTACGGTAACCATCAGGTGCGCGCCTGCCTGCGCGGACGCTCTATTCGCCGTCGCATTAACCATCCTGACCGTCTGAACTACCCGATGAAACGCGTGGGCAAACGCGGTGAAGGCAAGTTCGAGCGCATCACATGGGATGAAGCGCTGAACATTATCACCGCCAGCCTGAAAGACGTGGTGGCCAAATACGGCAACGAAGCGGTTTACATCAACTACTCCTCCGGCATTGTCGGCGGCAATATCACCCGCTCCTCTCCTTATGCTTCACTGGTGGCGCGCCTGATGAACTGCTACGGCGGTTTCCTGAGCCACTACGGCACCTACAGCACGGCGCAAATCGCCTGCGCGATGCCCTACACCTACGGCAGCAACGACGGCAACAGTACGTCCGACATCGAAAACACCAAACTGGTGGTCATGTTCGGCAATAACCCGGCGGAAACGCGCATGAGCGGCGGCGGGATTACGTACTATCTGGAGCAGGCCCGCGAGCGCTCTAACGCCCGCATGATCGTTATCGACCCGCGCTACACCGACACCGCCGCCGGACGCGAAGATGAATGGATCCCGATCCGCCCGGGCACCGATGCTGCGCTGGTGGCGGGTATCGCCTGGGTCTTGATCGACGAAAACCTGGTTGACCAGCCGTTCCTGGATAAATACTGCGTTGGCTACGACGAAAAAACGCTGCCGGAAGGTGCGCCCGCTAACGGTCACTACAAAGCGTATATTCTCGGTCAGGGCGAGGACAATACGGCGAAAACCCCTGAGTGGGCCTCCCGCATTACGGGCATCCCCGCCGATCGCATCATTAAGCTTGCGCGCGAAATTGGCTCCGCAAAACCGGCCTATATCTGCCAGGGCTGGGGGCCACAGCGTCAGGCAAACGGGGAGCTGACCTCCCGCGCGATCGCGATGCTGCCAATCCTGACCGGAAACGTAGGCATCAACGGCGGTAACAGCGGCGCGCGTGAGTCGACGTACACCATTACCATCGAGCGTATGCCGCTACCGGATAACCCGGTCAAAACGCAAATTTCCTGCTTTAGCTGGACGGACGCCATCGCTCGCGGGCCGGAGATGACCGCCCTGCGCGACGGCGTGCGCGGCAAGGATAAGCTGGATGTGCCAATTAAGTTCATCTGGAACTACGCGGGCAACACCATCATCAACCAGCACTCCGATATCAATAAAACCCACGATATTCTGCAGGATGAAAGCAAGTGCGAAACCATCGTGGTGATCGACAACTTTATGACCTCATCGGCAAAATATGCCGATATCCTGCTGCCGGATTTAATGACCGTCGAGCAGGAAGACATCATTCCTAACGATTACGCCGGGAACATGGGCTACCTGATTTTCCTCCAGCCCGTGACCGCGCCGAAGTTTGAGCGCAAGCCCATCTACTGGATCATGAGCGAAGTGGCGAAACGCCTCGGCCCGGATGTCCATCAGAAATTCACCGAAGGACGCACGCAGGAGCAGTGGCTGCAGTACCTGTATGCCAAAATGCTCGAAAAAGACCCTAAGCTGCCGTCCTATGACGAACTGAAAAAAATGGGCATTTATAAGCGCAAAGATCCGAACGGACACTTTGTGGCCTATAAAAAATTCCGCGAGAACCCGGAAGCCAATCCGCTGAAAACGCCGTCGGGCAAGATTGAAATTTACTCCAGCAAGCTGGCGGAGATTGCGGCCACCTGGGAGCTGGCAAAGGATGAAACCATCAGCCCGCTGCCCGTCTACGCCTCGACCTTTGACGGCTGGGATGCGCCCGAACGCGCGCAGTTCCCGCTGCAGCTGTTTGGCTTCCACTTCAAAGCCCGTACCCACTCAAGCTACGGCAACGTCGACGTGCTGAAAGCGGCCTGCCGTCAGGAGGTCTGGCTTAATCCTGTGGATGCCGAAAAACGCGGCATTAAGAACGGCGATCCGGTGCGCGTCTTTAACGACCGCGGTGAGGTGCGAATTGCAGCGAAAGTCACGCCGCGCATCATGCCCGGCGTGAGCGCCATGGGCCAGGGTGCCTGGCACGACGCCAATATGAACGGTGACCGCATCGACCACGGGTCATGCATCAATACCCTGACCACGCACCGCCCGTCGCCGCTGGCAAAAGGCAACTCGCAGCACACCAATCTGGTGCAGATCGAGAAGATCTAGAAAGAGAAGCGAGTGACCGTGGTTTATTCTATGGTCTATCAATTGGTTTAACACCGTCGCGCGGGCGAAATCCGCGCGAACAAGGAAGATGTAATGAAAGACGTCTCACAGCGTGAATCGTTCGCGTTTAGCGCCCGCGTACTGGGCGCGCTGTTTTATTTCTCACCCGACAGCGAACAGGCAGCGCCGCTGGTGCAGGCTCTCACCGCTGGCGACTGGGTTCAGGACTGGCCCCTACCGCCGGAAATGCTGCAGTCCGTTGCCGAATCCTTTACCGCGCCTGCCGATGAGCCGCTGACGGACGCCTGGCAACGGCTGTTTATCGGTCCTTATGCCCTGCCCGCTCCGCCGTGGGGCTCCGTCTGGCTCGACCGCGAATCCGTGCTGTTTGGCGACTCGACCCTCGCGCTGCGCCAGTGGATGCGGGAAAACAGCATTGCTTTTGAGATGCAGCAGAATGAGCCGGAAGATCATTTCGGTACCCTGCTGCTGCTGGCGGCATGGCTGGCCGAGAATGGCCGCGACGCGGAGTGCGCTCAGCTTCTTGCGTGGCATCTGCTGCCGTGGAGCACCCGCTTCCTCTCGGTGTTTGTCGATAAGGCCGGGCACCCGTTTTATACCGCGCTGGGCAGGCTGGCGCAGCTGACGCTGGCGGACTGGCGATCCGGGTTGGTTATTCCGGTTACGGAAAAGACGCTGTATCGCTAGGGGGTGTGGCTTGCGTGCGGGTGGCGAGCAAGCCTTTTACCCGGGTTTGGTTTACACCTCAGCACCCGATTCGCTCGCGCTCTCTTTGCTTTGAATGAACCGGAGTGCCAGATAAAGGTCTGGCGCCAGAATCATGTCATCATCATTCATTGTTGGCCGACTATCTTTAAACCAGCGCGTTAATTCCGTTTTCCTGCCCGCCAGGATTAACGTAACCTGCCGAGCTTTCAGGTCGCGCTTTAACTCATTTATGGTTGCCAGAACGCTGATGTCTGAATAAGTGAAGCAAGCCACGGCATCAATAATCACCCATTTAGGCTGTAACGCTGCACCATCAACCAGGTTCAACACCCGGCGCTTAAAATAAGCCACATTGAAATAGGTCAACGGCGAGTTAAATCGATACATCAGCACGCCGGGGACCATTTTTATATCGGTTGTATTGCCTAATGAGTGAATCATTCCATTTTCGTCAGTGCCCAGTAAGTGCTCAGAGGGACGAAAGACTGTACGCAGGAACTGTAACAGCCCAAGCAACACCGCAAGGCCGATCCCCTGGATAACGCCGATAATTAAAACACAGCCAAACGTGAAGAAGGCCAGGCGAAATGCCTGTTTATTTCTTCGCCTCAGGTTCCATATCCCACGTAAATCAATTAATGACCACGATGCGTACATCAGAACGATACCCAATGCAGATACCGGAATAAACTGCAGTGGCTGAGTGAAAAATACCACCACGATACCGATGAGTAATGCTGCGACTACGGAAACCAGCTGGCTTTTCCCACCGGAGGAATCATTAACCGCGGTCCGGGAATCGGCGCCACTGATAGCAAACCCCTGAGATAACCCAGACATCAGGTTCGCAATACCCAGCGCTCTGAACTCAGCATCGGCATCAATTTCATAGCCATTTTTCGCGGCGAAGCTGCGCGCGGTCAGCATCAGGCTGACAAAGCTGACCAAAGCCAGGTTCAGCGCCGGGATCACTAAATCACGCATGGGACCGGGCTGGAACGCCCCCCAGTGAACGACGGGTAAACCAGACTGGAAGCCGTCTCCCCCAATGGTGGCAATACCGTACTGTTGCGCAGAGGTTCCCCATACCAGTGCCGTTGTTATCACTATGGCAATCAAAGGTGCCGGCCAGTGGCGACGATACGTTTTGATAACCATTAAAATAATTAACGTTAAAAGCGATATCCCTATCGTTAATAAATGGCTGTCTGAAATTCGGCCTGGCAAAGCCATTATTTTCTCAATAACCTGCGCTTCATCTAGCTTTATCCCCAAAACCTTGCCTAATTGCCCGACAATAATCGTCACGGCTACGCCATTAAGTAAACCAGTTAGAATGGGATGAGAAAGCAGATCGGCAAGCGCGCCCAGGCGAAATTTACTGGCAAGCAGGCACCATCCGCCCATCATCAATGTCATGACGATCGTCAGCTGCCAGTGCAGTTCGGGATTTCCCGCAGAAAGAGGAAACACGACGGCCGCAATCACCGCGCAGGTTGTGGCATCAGGGCCCACAATAAGCTGACGTGAAGAGCCAAACAGTGCGTAAGCTATCATCGGTAAAACGCAGGAATACAGCCCGACTATCGCCCCAACCCCCGCCAGCTCAGCATAAGCAATCGCAACGGGTAGCGCGACAGCCGCAACGGATAACCCGGCTTTAACATCATCTTTTAGCCAGCTTTTATCGTAGGCCAACAAATTTTGTAACCCTGGCATGTAGTTCAACAATAGCTTTCCGAACACGTTATTCTCCGGACATGAATATTACCCGCGAAATGTTGGCACACTTTTAAGTGAGGTTCTGGCTTTCAAATGCTCCGGACGGAGGCCCCGCCGCTAGGGTCCTGTAAATACTTAACTACTTTGATTGGTGTTAAACATAGTTCAAAAACGACCGGTTAGCCGGAGGTGGAACCGGCGGCCAGGACGCCGACGCTGTGAACCGTTATTGGTAGTTGAAAAGAGGTCAGGAATTACGGAACAATATTTAAACGTTACTGAAGCTTAAATGGATTGCAGGGTAAGAAATGGAAATGTCTCAGGCAGTAAAGAAAATCGCTATGGTGGCTCTACTGGTGAACCTGGCCGCGGGATGCACACCGCTACACCCTTCCGGTTGCCATAAGACCACGGCAACGGGTAATTGCGGTTCAGGACGCTGGGACGATCGGGATGAATGGGGCGCTCAGGCGCGGGCAATCAGGGCGGCAATCAATGCCGAAATTCAAGAGCCGCAAAACTGGAAAGGGAAAAAATGCAGGTTGCATATTGAATTTGCTCCGGATGGCACGCCTTTAAATATCTCAACCAGCAACGGCAATAGAGCCTATTGCGAAGCGTTAACATCGGCCGCCCAAAAAGCCAAATTCCCGGCCTTCAGCAATTCGGAAGTTTATAGAGATTTTCAAAAATCCCGCTTCGACATGCGCGGATAGCTTCATGTCAGAAGCGGCCATCGGCTGAATTGAAAGTAGCCATGATCTGTTTTCATTATTGCCGGTCACGTTAGAATGACCTCGTTTCGCAGGATGGAAATCCGGTCTTCGCTCATAGAGGTATACATGCACATCACCATCTGTAAACCATACGAATATGATGATTTAACGGATATTTTTATTGAGATGGAAACTTACTATAACCCGAAGCTTTGCTTGACCAGGCGTGAAATGTCCTTATATCTGAAGGAAAAGGTCTTTGCTGCCGACTCCAGTACAGAGGTTCACAAAGTGGTTTGTGATGGAGTCATCGCTGCGTTTTCATGTATATCTGTGCTGTACCCCTCACCGCGTTTCAGTGGGCAAATGTTTATCAAAGAGCTTTTTGTTTCTGCTCCTTTCAGAAGAAAAGGAATGGGGAGAAAGCTTATGGGGTTTATAGCCAGCCGCGCCAAGGAGCGCGGCTGTTTGCAACTCGACTGGTTATCGGTGGCGGCAGATCCGTTGGCACAGAAGTTTTATGAATCTCTCGGTGCGCAGATTATCAAGAGCGTTAACTATCACAGGGTTTATGATCAAACATTAAATGAGCTTGCCCGCAGCGCCGACTAAAGTATTATTGAGATGATTACGTCTCTGCTTCAGGAGAATAATGCTGACAAACGCATGCCAGCTTATTCCCATCGGGATCGCGCAGATAGGCAACATAAAAATCGGGTCCGTACGCGGTTCGTGTACCCGGCGCGCCTTCATTCTTCCCACCCGCAAGAAGGCCTGCCGCATGGAACCGTCTGACAAGGTCCGCGTTATCTGCTCTGAATGCGATCATTGTCCCGTTTCCCGCCGTTGCGGGATGCCCGTCAAAAGGAGGACAAATACAGAAGCTGAACCCCTCATCCGGATTATTTTCATCTCCCCATATTGCCCACTCCTCTGTCCAGGCGGGCAGACGTGAGTAGCCAAGCACGTTAAAAACAGCGTCATAAAACGCCACGGCGCGCTGAAGGTCATTTGTACCTATAGTGATATAGGTCAGCATCTTTTCACATCCTCTTTGCCGTTTATCTGAGCGGACATTATACCAGGAGGTGATGAATCAAGTGGCATAGAACAGGCAAATTTTAAGCATGACGAAATGGTTTGTAGAACATGCTCTGTAAGAGTATCTCAGCCCCCTAACCCGTGACGTGAGTATCTCAAGCTTCCTTATGTGTGCTAAAATTTGTACAACTTCAGGCTGGAAATCCCTCCCATAATTTCAGTACGTTAGCTAAAGTGAGTGAATATGGATCATATTCCGAATAAGCAGATGCATCGGAAAAGATACCCCGCATGGCTGTGGTGTGGAGGTTTTTATCTGGTTACATTGCATTGCTCTGCAGATGAAATAGATCTGTACTCAATTAACACTGGCTCATACGTTTATCATCTGACACATAATCGCGGACAATACACGGAGAACTTTGAAAATAAGTTTATATCCGTAGAGAGGAAATTCTCGGACACGTCGAAATACAGCGTTTTGCTGGGCACAATGAAAAACAGCTTTAATGACAGATGCCTGGCTGCCGGCGTCAGAAGAGATTGGGCCGGATGGGATAACGGTTGGGTTTTTAAGGGAATCTATGGATATGTAGGTGAATTTTTCTTTGATACTTTCGATGATTGTGGCGACCATGGCTCATACCATGATTTTAAAAAAGCGACAGGAATAGGATTTTCACCCTACATTTATCATGGATTTCAGTATAATTTTACGTCTTATTTTGGAATGGATGTGGGTATTATCATACCCTCCGTATTTGTCATTACAGCGCAATGGAGTTTTAGATAAATCTTTCATCCGCGAGTGCAGTGCTGTTACTGCATAATTAAAGCACAAGGTTTGAGATGGTCCATGATGGCCGCTGCCAGCAATGCGGACCGCCCCGTTCTCGATACCGGAGCGGCTCAGATTAACGTACGTGCGCGCTCAAAATGTTAAGCAGCCGCAACCAAGAATCAAAAACTGTACGTCACCTTCAAACTTCCCGTAGGCGACGTCTTGCGTTGCACAATGGGGCTATCGGCAGCATCCCCCGCCAGCTGCGTCACGCCCGCTGCGGCAAGCACGCTCCAGCGCGTGGTGAGCCTGTGGGTCCAGTCAAGATTCAGCGAATACGCATAAATTCCGGCACCGGCGTCATGTCGGGCAAACCCCGATGCGGCCGACTGGGCGGCGCTGACCCCGTAGTACGTTTGCATATACTTGTCGGAGCCCCAGCTGCCGGTCAGCGCCAGCGTGACCGCATTTTTCGGTGAAGTATAGAGCGGACTGGAAATGCCGAAGTGTACCGCCTCGCCGTTGTCTCTCTCAGAAACTGGAACCTCAGCCTGCAGTTGAAGATTAAGCCAGTCGGTCACCCTGTATCCCAGCCCCGGCACCACGATAGCCGAGCCTTTTATTTCACCCATGCCTCGCAGCTCGTCGCTGCCGGAGCTGATCGAATCGCTGCTCACGTCTTTGTCTTTACGGCCTATGCGATAGCTCAGCGCCGCGCTGTAATCCAGGTTGCCGATGCTGTTGCCGTAACCGATCCCCCGCGTGGTGCCGATAAAAAAACCATTGGCCATGGAGTAATCCACCACCTGCGCCGCGCTGACGCGGGTTTTATCTGAACCCGAGTAGCGTGGCGCGACGTCCACGCCGCCCCCCAGGGTTAACACATTGCCCTGGCCCTGCTCTGCCGCCAGCGTTGGGGAGGCCATTAGGGCCAGCACGATGCCCGGTACGATGTTTTTCAGGCGGCGGCCCGGGAATAAATGGGGGAACGTATGACGCAGTTCGATGTTTCTCATTAAGGACGTCCTTATGGATTCAAATGATGACGATGCAGGCGGTTAAACGCCAGAACGCCCATTTTGAATACTGACCCTAAGGTTCTTATGAGCCGAAAATGAAGAAAGACTGAAGCGCGCGCGGGTGCTGTATCCCGGACAGATTACCTGATACCGTTTTTTTCTTAAGATGTTCTTCATTCACTGCCGATACAGTAACTAATGTGAAAATTCTACTTATTGAAGACGACCTGGATCTCGGCAACGGCGTACGTATCGCCCTCTCAGATCAGGGATTTGACGTTATATGGGTTCGCCGGAAGGAGGATGCGCTGCATCAGCTTGACGTCTGCGTGCCCGAACTTATTTTGCTCGACCTGGGGCTTCCTGATGGCGATGGCATGAGCCTGATGACGCGCTTGCGCCATCAGCTTAAGGGGATCCCCGTTATCATCCTGACGGCGCGAGGTACGCTGCAGGATCGCCTGTGCGGGCTGGATGCGGGCGCAGACGACTATCTCGTCAAACCCTTTGTTCTTGCCGAGCTGCTCGCGAGAGTGAGAGCCCTTGCGCGACGCAGCTACGGTTTTGAAAATGAGGCAATTGAAATTCGCGGACTGTCTCTGCACGTGCCGACGCGTCGCGTGACGGTGAGCGCACGCCACGTTGACCTGACGGCCAGCGAATACGCCCTGCTTGAAACGCTGATGCTGCGCGCTGACCGCGTGCTTACGCGACGGTTCCTGGAAGAGAGGATATTCGGCAACAAAGAAAACCTCAGCAACGCGCTCGACGTGCATATGGGTAATTTGCGGCGAAAAATCGGCGACGGCTATGTGCGAACGGTACGTGGGGTTGGCTATGTCATTGATACCGTCTCTGTCCAGAAGGTGACCGGTTAATGCGAAGCTTTTGGTATCACCTGAGCCGCCCGACGCTGGTGCGGCGAATTATCATCGCCCAGATGCTGCTGCTTACCCTGCTGTGGTGTCTTTTTTTAACCTTTATTCTGTGGGAGGACCTGCGCAGTCCTCCCATTCTCACGGGCAGCAAGACGTACGAAACCCTTTTTACCCTCGTTGAGCGGATGGACGAACGCCCGCAGGATCGTACCGCCGTGCTGGCAGCGTTCAGCAAAGCGTTGCGGGAGGGCTATGGCGGCGGTGAAGATCCCGCGCTGTCAATCAACTTCATCGTGCGCAAAAATAACGCGATTGTTTTTTCATCGCCTGGTGCCCCAACGGGGGTAACCAATACCCGGCTGGGGGAAATGCAGCGGGTTCAGAGCGACGGTCGTACCTGGACCAGCCGAACCCTTAAATCCGCTCATTCCGACGTTGAGGTCACCCTTTTCACCCCGGCCGGCGGCTGGAACTTCTTCATCTATCTGAACTCGCGTGGCTACTACATCATGCCGCTGCTGGTCTGTATTCCTTTTCTTCTGTTCCCCGCGTGGATGTCGATCCGCATTGCGATGCGCCCCTGGAACAGGGTGGTCAATGAAATTACGTTACGCACGCCAGACGATCTCTCCCCCTTAAAAGCTGTACCAAAACACAGGGAGCTTCGCCAGATGGTGGACGCAACCAATGACTTCCTTGCCAGAGTGCGTGAAAGCGCTGAAAGGGAGCGGGTTTTCATTGGTGATGCCGCGCACGAGCTGCGGACTCCCCTCGCGGCAATGCGCATCAACGTGGAGGCGCTGCAGTCCTGGGTCATCAGCGAGAGCCAGCAGGAGCTGCTGGCGGGGGTTATTCGCAGCAACAGCCGCGCGGCGCGCCTCGTCAATCAGCTGCTGCTGATGATGCACAGCGAAGCGCGCATTGACACGGACATGGTGCCCGTGCCCCTGACGACGCTCATCCAGGAGCGAATGGCCGAGCTGGAACCGTTAGCCTCTGCACGCAGGATCGAGCTGGAATTCTTCGCTGAGGATGAAATCTGGATCGCAGGCGTCAGGGAACGCCTGATGTCGCTGGTTGATAACCTCATTGAGAACGCCGTGAAGTACAGCCCCGAGGGCGGTCGGGTTCAGGTCGACGTGCGTGCGCTCGATCGCTGCACGCAGCTGCGCGTTTCCGACGCGGGCCCCGGTATTCCGGTTGACCTGCGGGAGCGCGTGTTCGACAGGTTTTTCCGCGACCCGAATCAGATCCAAAGCGGAAGCGGCCTGGGACTTGCCATCGTCAAAGCGGTGGCGCAGCAGCACAACAGCAGCGTAAACCTGAGCACTTCAGCAGAAGGCGGTCTCATGGTGACGGTCGACTTCCCAAACCGCACGTTTAGCTAAACCGAAACGGGGTGTTCGATCGCAAATGCCGCAGATTGCTTCAAAATAATTACCGTATTTGTTATATTGTTGTTTATTGCTTATTCACCTCTGCGGTGCCAAAAAGAACAAGATTCACCGCAACCCAGGATACAAAAATGCTAGATTACCGCTTCCCGACAGCTTTGCAGATGGTTCTCAGCGTAGCGATGGCGGAGCAATTGGGTGAACGTTCGACGAGTGCGATTCTGGCCTACGGCCTGGAAGCGAACCCGAGCTTCATCCGCAAACTGATGGTTCCGCTCACGCGCGACGGCATTATCGTCTCGACGCTTGGCCGCAATGGTTCTATTCATCTTGGCCGCCCGCCGGAAGAGATCACCCTGCGCGATATCTACCTTTCGGTCATCGAAGATAAAAAGCTGTGGGCGTCGCGCCCTGACGTGCCGGCCCGCTGCGTGGTCAGCGCTAACGCGTGCTGGTACTTCAAGTCGATTTCCGAAGAGGCCGAGGAGGCTTCGCTGGCGGTACTGGCCCGCCATACCGTGGCAAGCGCCCTGGAAGAGGTCAAAAAGGCCGATACCAGCGGCTGCGATCCGGTGCCTGAACTTATCGCCAAGTATAAAGAAGCGCTTTAATTTTTCTTGAATGCAAAAAAACCGCCTTCACTGTGAAGGCGGTTTTTTATTATCTGCAACGTCCTTACGCTGGCAGAACGTCCCTTTCCTCTTTTTTCCCGCGCGTCACGAATTTACGCAGCGTCACGTAAAACACCGGCGTCAGGAATAGACCAAACAGCGTCACGCCCAGCATCCCGGAGAACACCGTGATCCCGGTGACGCCGCGCACTTCGGCACCCGCGCCGTGGCCGAGGATCAGCGGAATGGTTCCGGCAATAAAGGCGATGGAGGTCATCACAATCGGGCGTAAACGCAGGCGGCACGCCTCCAGCGCGGCCTCCATGATCCCTTTGCCCTGAATTTCCAGCTCGCGGGCAAACTCCACGATAAGAATGGCGTTTTTACAGGCCAGCCCCATCAGGACCACCAGCCCCACCTGCACGAACACGTTGTTATCACCGCCGGTCAGCCAGACGCCAAACAGCGCGGAGAGCATCGTCATCGGCACGATGAGGATCACCGCCAGCGGCAGCGTCCAGCTTTCGTACAGCGCTGCCAGCACCAGGAACGCCAGCAGCACCGCGACCGGGAAGACGATCAGCGCCGTGTTGCCCTGCGTGGCCTGCTGGAAGCTCAGGTCCGTCCATTCAATGTTCATCCCGTTCGGCAGGATCTGCTTAGACATGCCTTCCAGCTGCGTCATCGCCTGCGTGGACGAGAGCACGCGCGGGTCGGCATCGCCAATCAGATCCGCCGCCGGGTAGCCATTATAGCGAATCACCGGATCCGGCCCGTAGGTGGTGCTGATTTTCACCATACTGCCAATCGGCACCATTTCGCCCTGATTATTGCGGGTGCGCAGATTCGCAATATCCTCCACGCTGTCGCGGAACTGCCCGTCGGCCTGGGCCATCACGCGCCAGGTACGCCCGAACTGGTTGAAGTCATTCACGTACGACGAGCCCAGATAGGTTTGCAGCGTACCGAAGAGATCGGTCAGCGACACGCCCTGCGCTTTCGCCTTATCGCGGTCAACCTGCACGTCCAGCTGCGGAACGTTAGCCTGGTAGGTCGAGATCGGGAAATGCATCCCCGGCGTCTGCATAATCGCACCGGACATGGTGTTCACCGCGTTTTGCAGCGCGCCATAGCCCAGACCGGCGCGATCCTGGATGTACAGGGAATAGCCCGACCCCTGGCCCAGCCCTAAAATCGGCGGCGGCAGGATGGAGAAGCCAAAGCCCTCCTGGATTTGCGCGATTTTCGCGTTGATCTCCGCGTTAATTTCCGCAGCAGAGTGTTTACGCTGGTCGAACGGCTTCAGGCCAAAGAAGACCGTCCCGGTATTCGGCGTGTTGGTGAACTGCAGCGCATTCAGCCCCGGAAACGCGACCGCATAGTCCACGCCTTCGGTATTCATCCCGATTTCGCTCATTTTGCGGATCACCGCGTCGGTGCGCGCCAGCGAGGAGCCTTCCGGCATCTTCACGCCACCAATCAGGTACAGCTTGTCCTGCGTCGGAATAAACCCGCCGGGCACCGCTTTGAACATCACGCCCGCCGCGCAGAGCAGCAGCAGATAAACGACAAACACCGAGCCGCGACGTCCGAGCGTTTTGCCCACCAGCCCCTGATAGCCGTTCGAGCTGCGGTGGAAAAAGCGGTTAAACGGACGGAAAAGCCAGCCAAACAGGCGGTCGATAAGCCGGGTCGGAAAATCTTTCGGCGCGCCGTGCGGCTTTAACAGCAGAGCCGCCAGCGCCGGCGAAAGCGTCAGCGAGTTGATGGCGGAGATCACCGTGGATATAGCGATTGTCACCGCAAACTGCTTGTAGAACTGACCGGTAACCCCCGAGAGAAACGCCATCGGGACAAATACCGCACACAGCACCAGCGCAATCGCGATAATCGGGCCGGACACCTCACGCATCGCCTGATGTGCCGCCGCGAGCGGCGCCAGCCCCTCTTCGATATTTCGCTCGACGTTTTCCACCACCACGATGGCGTCATCCACCACGATCCCGATGGCCAACACCAGCCCGAAGAGGCTCAGGGTATTCAGCGAGAAGCCCAGCAGGTAGAGAATGCTGAAGGTACCCACCACCGAAACCGGCACCGCGATCAGCGGAATAATCGACGCGCGCCAGGTTTGCAGGAACAGAATCACCACCAGCACGACCAGCACTACCGCTTCCAGCAGCGTTTGCACCACCGCACGGATAGAGTCGCGAACAAATACCGTCGGATCGTAAGGTGCCGCCCACTTCATATCCGCCGGGAAACGCGTGGACAGTTCGTCCATTTTGGCGCGCACCGCGTTAGACAGGTCGATGGCGTTCGCCCCCGGCGACTGGAAGATACCAATCCCGACCGCGTCTTTATTGTTGAGCTGGGAACGCAGCGCGTAGCTGCCGGAGCCCATTTCGATACGCGCCACGTCGCGCAGGCGAACGACCGAACCGTCCTGCGCCGTTTTCAGCACAATATTGCCAAACTCTTCTTCGGTGTGCAGACGGCCCTGAGCGTTAATGGAGATCAGGAAATCGCTCTCTTTCGGCAGCGGCTCGGCGCCAAGCTGTCCGGCAGAAACCTGTACGTTCTGCTCCTGCATCGCCGTCACCACGTCCGAAGCGGTCAACCCGCGGGACGCCACCTTGTTGGGGTCCAGCCAGACGCGCATCGCGTATTCGCCGGAGCCGAAGATTTGAATCTGGCCGACGCCGGGCAGGCGCGCCAGCTCGTCCTTCACCTTCAGCGTGGCGTAGTTACGCATGTACAGGGAGTCGTACTTACCGTTTGGTGAAAACAGATGCACCACCAGCGTCAGCGTCGGCGACTGTTTCTGGGTGGTTATACCCAGACGCCGCACGTCTTCCGGCAGACGCGCCTCGGCCTGCGCAACGCGGTTTTGCACCTGAACCTGCGCCTGATCGGGGTCAGTCCCCGGACGGAAGGTCACGGTGGTCACCAGCACGCCGTCCGAGCCCGCGACGGATTTCATGTACATCATGTTTTCAACGCCGTTGATGGCTTCTTCCAGCGGCGTCGCCACGGTCTCGGCAATCACTTTCGGGTTGGCGCCCGGGTACTCCGCGCGCACCTGCACGCTTGGCGGCACGACGTCAGGATATTCGCTTACCGGCAGCAGCGGGATGGCGATTAACCCTGTGATAAAAATCAGAATCGACAGGACGGCGGCAAAAATCGGCCTGTCGATGAAAAAGCGGGAAAAGTCCATGGGTTGGATTCTCAGGTCAAAGGATCAGTTGAGGGCGGTGCTGGCGGTCATGGCGACGGTTTTGGCGTTCACCGGCATACCCGGCATAAACACTTTTTGTAAACCCTCGATGATGACTTTATCGCCAGGGTTCAGCCCCTGCCGCACGATGCGTAAACCGTCAGCCAGACGTCCCGGCGTAATGTCGCGACGCTGCGCTTTCCCCTCTTTATCCACGATATAGACGTATTTGCGATCCTGATCGGTCAGCACCGCTTTGTCGTCGACAAGCGTGGCTTTGAATTCCGCGCTGCCCGGCAGGCGTACGCGGGCAAACAGTCCCGGCGTGAACTGACGCTGCGCGTTATCCAGCAGCGCGCGCATGCGGATGGTGCCGGTGCTCGGCGTCAGCTGATTATCCAGGAAGTCGACTTTGCCCTGATGGGGATACCCCTCCTCGCCCGTCAGGCCAATCTCCACCGGCAGCGCCATGTGGTTGCTGGACGCCCCCTGCCCGCTGCGGGCCAGGTTTTGATAGTGAAGGTAGGTTGACTCGTCCACGTCAAAATAGACGTAAACCGTCTTCTGCGAGACCAGCGTGGTGAGGACGCTGGCGGTGTCGCCCGCGGTGACCAGGTTACCGCTGGTGATCAACGCCCGGCTGGCGCGGCCGTCGATAGGCGCGGTCACTTTGGTGAAGTCCAGGTTGAGCTGCGCCGCGTCAACCGCCGCCTGCGCGGCGCGAATGTCGGCCTGCGCCTGAACGGCGGCCGAGCGTCGTTGCTCCCACTCCTCCCGAGAGACCAGGTGAGTATTGATCAGCTTATCGGTACGGTTAGCCTCGCTTTGCGCCAGGCTGGCCTGCGTTTTGGCTCTCGCCAGGTTCGCCTGCGCCTGCTCCAGCGCGGCGCGATAGGTTCTGTCATCAATGGTGAACAGCACCTCGCCCTTCTTCACTTCCTGGCCGTCGGTGTAATTCACCTTATCAATGTAGCCGGAGACGCGCGGGCGCAGCTGAACGCTCTCCACCGCTTCTATCCGGCCGTTAAAACTATCCCACTGGCTAATGGATTTCACGACCACGTCAGCGGCGCTGACGGCGGGCGCGGGTGGCGCGGCGTTTTGCGCGACGCTGTTATCACACCCGACGAGCAGCACGGAGAGGAACATCACCCCCAGCGCGCTCGGATAAACGTTACCCCAGGTTTTTTGCAGGCTCATTATTTTTATTCCGGTATTGGTAGCCGCCGGGCAAGACGCTGCGGGAGACGCCGCGCCACTTCCTTTGTCCGGTAGCTGGCTTAAGGCCATTTGTGTCGTTCATCGCCACAAAACTGTAACAGTTGCGAATACACTATCGCGGCGATTGTAGGAAGGCGCTTAATTAAGTGCAAGAATAATTGTTGCACTTTATGTGCTATTTGAGCCGATGTGAAAAGACCCGTTTCGGTCAGGGATTTAAATGCAACAATAAAACTTGCAATTAATACAAAAACGCGCCACCTTTAAATGCAACAGACAAAGTTACTTTTAGATATTCTGCGTGGGGGTACCCAGATGAACACTGGCGCATTTATGCATGATTTACTCGACTGGATCGACAATAACCTCGACAGCCGTCTGGACATTGAGTCCGTCGCCAGGCGATCCGGCTATTCCAAATGGCACCTCCAGCGCCTGTTTAAAGAACATACGGGCTATCCCCTCGCCGGGTACATTCGCGCGCAAAAGCTGAAAAAATCGGTTGAGCGGTTATCCCACAGCGACGAACCGATTCTGAACGTGGCGATCGCGCTGGGCTTTGACTCCCAGCAGTCCTTCAACCGTAGCTTTAAGCGTCAGTATGGTCAGGCGCCTGGGGCATGGCGACGGAGCATGGGTGGCCCGGAAACGCAGCAGCTACGCCAGTAATGCATATTTTGCTGCAACTTCGATCTGCAGCTGCTATACTGTATGTAATTACAGTATAGCGAGGTGCACGATGGCTGTTGAAACAAAATTTGTTGTCGTAAGAAAAGGTGAAGAGAAAATGACATTTGCCAGTAAGAAAGAGGCTGACGCTCACGACAAGCTGCTCGATATGGCAGACGCGTTCACCGACTGGCTGTTGCAAAGCGGAATGCAGATGGACGAAACGCAGGCTGAAAATCTTGGCCTGTATCTCGCCGAGCAGAAAGAGACCGTGCAGCATATTCTGCGTACCAGCAAGCTTCCCGATGTCACTGCCCCAGCTGCAACCGATAAAACAGAATCTGATGCGGCTGAAACGAAAAAAATCAGGGCCGTGAAAGCGGCCTGATTGTCGGAAAATCATCACCGATCCGAAAGCCGTAAGCTGATAATTGCTTACGGCTTTTTTAGTCAGAAAATGAAAAGAGTCAAGGAGATGGGGTGCGACAAGGAATGAAGGAAAAAATCATCAGGAACTGTGATGCAAAAATCGCCTCTAAGGTAAGAATGCATGCCTGTTTTCCGCTTTGATTATAAGGATATTAAAAGTAATCTATATGGATACGTTCAAGTTTAAACCCTGGCTAAATCGCTGGAACCTCATTCCTGACGGCACTCCATTTATAACTCATACGTCACAGTTATATCCCGTCAAAACAGTACATGGCATTAAAGCCATGTTAAAAGTTACGGATGATCCTGATGAACAAGCCGGCAATACCCTCATGGCATGGTGGGAAGGGAATGGTGCCGCACAGGTGATTGCACAGGAAAATGAAGCCATCCTTCTCTCAAGAGCCACAGGTTCCGGGTCTTTATCAGCAATGTCCCGTGGAGATAAGGATGATGTTGCCTGTCGTATTTTGTGTATGACTGCGAACCGACTTCATTCATTCGCAAAAAAACCATTACCCCAGCTTACGCCTTTACATGAATGGTTTAGTCCTCTAAAACCAGCAGCCTTGAAATATGGCGGTATCCTGAAACGTTGCGCAGAAATTTCAGACGAATTGCTTTCTTCGCCTCGAGATGTGATTGTATTGCATGGTGATTTGCATCACGGAAATGTGCTTGATTTTGAAACGTCTGGCTGGTTGGCCATTGACCCCAAAGGGCTAATAGGTGAACGGGGATTCGACTTTGCTAATATCTTTACTAATCCTGATCTTGGTAATCCAGGGCATCCTGTTGCGACTGCACCAGAAACATTTAAACAGCGTCTTAGTATCGTCACCAGAATAGCTTACCTGGAAAGAGAACGCCTGCTCAAATGGATAATTGCATGGTGTGGTCTTTCAACCGCCTGGTCCCACTCAAGTAACGAAACTTCTTCAACAACACAAAAAGTTGCCGAATTGGCGATGACTGAACTGGATCAGTGAGCGGGATACCAACAATGGGTGTAATTGTTATCAAATCTTAGCAGGAAATTGCAGGGGCTCTTATGGACAAAAGAAAAGCGTAATCACATGTATGGACAAAAGAAAAGCGTAATCACATGTAGACTCAGCCAGGATTTCAACGTTAAAGCAGTATTTACCCCTGGAGAATCTCAGATGTTTACCCATATGCGTATTGCCAAACCCGTTACAAATCTCGAACGGTCTTTTCAGATGTACAGCCAGGGACTGGGCCTGCATAAAATTGCTGAATTCAACGATCATGACGGTTTCAATGGAATAATGTTAGGACGGGGAGACTTACAATGGCATATAGAGTTCACCTTTTGCCATAACCATCCCGTTCAACCCTTGCACACTAAAGAGGATTTACTCGTTCTTTATTATTCGGATGAAAATGAATGGATGCGTGCCTGCAAAAGAATGCTCGAGGCTGGTTTCAGAGTATCAACGTCGTTCAACCCCTATTGGGATGTTAACGGAAAGACATTTGTTGACCGCGACGGATATAGAGTGGTCATGCAAAACAAGGCATGGGCATAGCCTCAATAAATATTTCTTTGTTGCCATCACTTGCTACAAGCTTAACGTCCGCTCCTCGCTCACAGCGGACCTAACATTACCTCTACCGCCACCACCCGCCATAAAACCTGGTAGCTTTACAAACGCGCCACGTTATTTCGTTAATACATGTTTATCTTTAAAGAGGAAACGAGCATGACCCCACATCCGCTACGCCAAATAATCGAATCCTGTGACCACGCCATCACCACTAAAAACTATGACGCCCTGATGGAACACTACGCTGAAGACGCGGCCCTGGTCGTTAAACCCGGCATGACGGTTAAAGGCAAAGAAAACATCCGCAGCGCGTTTATTGCCATCTCTGATTATTTTCAGGACCAGCTGATTGTCGAACAAAGGGAGATGCAGGTGATCGAAGGCGGCGGCAATGCCCTCGTTATCATGGAAACCGTTCTGCGTTTTCCTGATGGTCAGGGTGGGATAACGGAAATGTCCCGCCGCGCAACCTATGTTTTTCGACAGGAAAACGACGGTCGCTGGCTTTGTACCATCGACAACTCCTACGGAACGTCGCTTCTGGATACGGGGAACGCATCACGTTAATCACGATTTCAAAGGGGCGCTACCGCCCCTCCACGCCAGCGTACTTAATGCGCAGTAATGCGCGACTCCTTCACAAACTCAGCCAGCAGCCACACCATATCGTGCAGCAAGCCCGTCAGCTCTTTCGCTACGTGAGCGGGTAGCGTTCCCCCCATCACCGCTTGCGTCAGCGCCAGTGCATAATGCACCTGAGTCAGGGTGTCCTGCCAGCAGTCCGGCACGCAGGAGTTCATTTTCTCCCCCATGATCAACTGCGCGATCAGGTCCGGCGGTAGATCGACATTTCCCGATGTCACTGCCCCGGCGGCAGCGGACAAAACAGAATCCGATGCGGCTGACACGAAAAAAATCAGGGCCATGAAAGCGGCCTGATTGTCTGAACAATCATCACCAATCTTGAATCATTCCCCAGGCCCGGTAGCCAAGTCCGGGCCCCCTTTACCTAAGATTTGCGTCTTAATAATTGCTCTTTCATTCTTCAATGACAGTCATGCCTGCAATGGTTTTTAAACTGATGCTTCATCAGGTATAAATATCGCTGATGTCTTATGAAACATTTTAATAATGAAGGAATTAGCTACACTCCTTAGTGACCTTCCTGTTGGGATGCGATATAACCTGCTGCGAAAATTAACATTCTTGTAACGTTGATAAGGCTAAACAAATGAAGCAGGTTGGTATTGTTGGTTGGCGAGGAATGGTCGGTTCTGTGTTGTTACAGAGAATGGTCGAAGAGAATGACTTCGACGATATCTCAGCGCATTTTTACAGTACTTCAAATGCAGGGGCCTCCGGTCCTGTCATTGGTGGCGTCAGCTACACACTCAAAGATGCTAATTCCATTCGTGCTCTGGCCGACATGGATATCATCATTACCTGTCAGGGCGGTGATTATACTAAAGCAATCTATCCTGATTTGATTAATTATGGCTGGCAAGGCTACTGGATTGACGCGGCCTCAGCGCTACGGATGGATGAAAAATCCTGCATTATTCTTGACCCCGTCAATCGCCCCACTATTGATCGTGCCGTTAAAGAGGGAATTAAACTTTTTGTCGGTGGCAACTGTTCCATCACGCTGAGTCTAATGGGGCTTGCTGGACTGATTCAGTCTGACCTGATCGAATGGATGAGCGTAATGACCTATCAGTCTGCATCTGGTGCGGGGGCGCAATATGTCAGGGAGTTAATTCTTCAAAGTGCCTGGATCAGTAAGCATTTATCCACGGATGAACTGGCATCATCAGGTTCAGTGCTGCCTTTAGTCAATAAAGTCAGTGCGTTAATTAACAGTGCTGACATGCCGATACAGAATTTCGGCGCGCCTTTAATGGGCAGCATTATACCGTGGATTGATAGCGATTTGGGGGATGGTAATAGCCGTGAAGAGTGGAAAGGTGAAGCCGAAACAAACAAAATTCTTGGTCTGGCTCCTGGTACGATCCCGGTCAATGGAATATGTATTCGAGTTGGCGTGATACGGTGCCATAGCGCCGCAATCACCCTGAAGCTCAGGCGTGACGTTAGCGAAGAAGAATTTGCAGCGTTAGTGACGCATTCTCACCCATGGGTTAACTATGTTCCCAATAACAAGGTTGAAAGCGTAAGTAAACTCACCCCGGCTTATATCAGCGGTTCGCTTCAGGTGGGTATTGGCCGTTACAAGAAAATGTCGCTCAACAACGATCCAATATATTCGGTTCTGACGGTTGGCGATCAGCTGTTGTGGGGAGCGGCGGAACCCTTGCGCCGCATGTTGAATATTCTGCTGGGCAAAATCTAAGTCATGGTTCTGGATAAAAGCATCTACTCAGCAGGTGCTTTTATTGTCTTGCCTCAGCAGGTTCGCACCAGCGACGCCAAAATCATTTCACGCGCGTGACGCAATACCGATTTTATTTCGCTTGCCGGGATATCAGCGAGCCCCAGTCCGCGTAGCAGGAATATGCCTTCTACAGCGTAAAACGCGTGTCTGACATCAGTCATCTCCTCTCCAGCCTCGCGAAGCGGTTCGAGGAATGTGCAATACAGGTTGCGAACGGGTTCCAGCATACCTGGTGCATGCACGAGAGCCGTGATAAGAAACGCCGCCTTCTGTGTTACAGCATCCTCCTCCTCCAGCGCTTCATCGATGTGCGCAAGAATCATTTCTCGTGGCCCTGCTGTGGTATCTGTAAGACGCTGGCTGACTGCCTGCTGGAAACGCGTCACTTCGCGCTCAAGCACGGCGTATATCAGGCCATCCTTTGATGAAAAGGTGTACACAAGGCCGCCTTTACTGATGCCGGCACGTTCTGCGACGGCATCCAGCGTGAATATGCGCCCTCCAGAGTCAAGGATAATGCTTTCAGCAGCATCTAAAACCTGCTCCCTATCGATTTCTTTTTTACGCGTCACAATTTTCCCTTGCCTTATCCGACTGAGTAGTCGGATAATATTTTCGACTGAATAGTCACATTAGCATTGCACATCTTGCCCGACAAGATTGCAATGCATTCATTCCCGGATAAACCTATGAAAGGCAAGAAAATGAATGAATTATTACCCTCTGCGGCACTCGCACATTTTGTGATGAAAGTTAAAAACGTCGATGCCAGCTATGCATTTTACCAGGGGCTGGGCCTGCGTGCGCTCGACAAATTTCCGGGCATGGCGATTATTGAGTTACGCGGCGGCACCCATCTGTTGTTGACCGAAAAAGATGCACCTGAAACGCAGAGACTGCATAGCAGCCGCGTTGGTCAGCGACCGGATTTTTCGGCAGAAAAAATTGATCTCATGATCGCCGACCATTCCAGATCGGAACTTGAAACGTATCGAACTGGCCTCATCGCAAAGGGATATTCCCCTCAGGAAATTGCGCAGGAAACGCTGTTTGGACATCATTATTTTTCACTGCAGGATCCGGATGGAAACGGTATAAGTTTCTACACCAGCCACTGTAGCCAACAGCCTGTTTAAATCGATTTTAGACTGCGAAGCGCTCTCCGAAAGTGCTTCGCTCTACCCCCTTCAGGTGCACCCCACCCAATTTTGCCCCAACCTCATCGGTGCATCTGGTGTATTGTTTTTAAACAATGACATCCAGTAAAGGAGACCTGCGCAATGATCAGCATCCTCGGTATAACCACCTCCATCAACGTTCGTAAAGTGCTCTGGACCTGCGAAGAAGCGGGCATCGCTTACCGGCAGGAAGATTACGGCAGCGGTTTTGCCTCGACGGAAACGGAGGCCTTCCGCGCCCTGAACCCCAACGCCATGGTGCCGGTACTGATTGATGGTGATTTCGTGCTATGGGAGTCTAATTCCATCTGCCGCTATCTGGCGCGCAAGGCTGAACGTCACGATCTGCTGCCCGCAGAACCGCAGGCCTGCGCCAGCGTTGAGCGCTGGATGGACTGGCAGGTATCAGAATTTAACACCGCCTGGCGCTATGTTTTCCCGGCGCTGGGGCGTAAAAACCCGGACTTTAACGATCCCGAGCGCATTGCGGCGGGTATAAAAGAGTGGAACCACTGCGTCAGCATTCTGGAGAACCAGCTCCAGCGCACCGGAGCCTTTGCGGCGGGCGAGACGTTTACCCTTGCGGATGTGGTACTTGGGCTGTCGGTGAATCGCTGGAAGAAGACGCCATTTGATAAGCCTGACGTGCCCGCGATTGAGGCCTGGTTTGAACGCCTCAACCAGCGCCCGGCATTTTTGCGCCACGGCAATAACGGCATGATTTAACGTATTCCCCCAACCTTGAGCAAGGATATTTTATTTAATTACTAAACCCGTGAAGTCGTCAGAGGGAATAATAATTAAGCCATATCCTGGACAGCCCGTTACGCCGCTTTGCTAGCCTGAATATTCAGGCAAAGCCCAACCCGGAGGTATTCTTGCTGATAAGACTCAAGAAAGAACGAACGCACAAGGAGGATCGCCGGCTTGCTCTCTGGCTGGCGACCTCGGCAGGGTTGCTGAACGCCATCGCTCTCGGGGCTTTCGGCTTTTTTCCCTCGCACATGACCGGCAACACCTCACAGTTATCCAGCGAAGTCTCTTCCACCGACCTGAGCGATATTATTTTTTTCGGCTCGATTATTCTCTCTTTTGTGGCAGGCGCAATCATTGCGCGCACGATCGTGATATGGGGCATTATCCATAACGTCAGGCTGGTTTTTTGCCAGATCCTTTTTGTTGAGGGGTTATTACTGAGCGGCGTCTCTTTTTACGAAATGTACTTTCATGCCCTCACCAGCAACCGCGAGATTATTCTGTTTCTCTGCGGCCTGATGGGTATTCATAATTCCACCTCCACGCAGCTTTCCGGCGGACGGGTGAGATCGACGCATATTACCGGCACGCTGACGGACGCGGGAATATCCCTGGCCTCCGTTATGGTGGCGATGCTGCGCAGGGATTACTCCAAAGATACGGCGGCGCAAAAAAGCCAGCTTAAAACCCACTTAACCACCCTGTTCTCGTTTATTACCGGCGGTATCGCAGGGCTGCTGCTGTTCAGGTGGGTCGGGTTTAACGCCATGCTGGCGCTCGGGCTGATGCTCACGGTGGTTGCCACCGTCTCAATTATCACCGTCTCTACGCGGGTGCGACGAGTCCGTGCTGCCGTCTGAGCGCTGCAACTGCCCCAGCAGGCGCTGCATGTTGTCGTCACAGGAGATCCCATCCGGCCTGCTGGTGATGCTTGCGACCAGCGTCAGCAGCTCTTTTCGGTTTTCCTCGAGCTGCTTCTGCATCGCCTCTATTTCAGCAATGCGCGTCTTAAGGGACTGGACCAGTCCCTCATGATCCCAGCGCTGTTGCGGCTGCGGCAGGAAGCGGCGTATTTGCTCGAGGGTGAATCCGGCACGCTGCGCATTGTCGATGATGTTCAGCAGCGCTGCCGCATCGGTGGAATACGAACGGTATCCGTTCCCCTGCCTGACCGGTCGCGGCAGTAAACCTTCCGCCTCATAAAACCGAATGCGCGACGGGGTAATTCCCGTCATTTTCGACAGCTCGCCAATTTTCATTTCGTCAGCTCTGACATATTGACCTTAACGTTAACTTTAAGCTTAAACTTTTGATACGGTCAACCGGATCGTCATCTCATCAGGGAGCTACCATGCAAACTATTCTGGGCGCCAGCGGGCAAATTGCCCGTGAACTGACCCGCGAGCTTAAACGCCAATACACCGACGATATCAGGCTGGTCAGCCGCCATCCGCAGAAAGTCAACGCCAGCGATATCACGGTGGCGGCCGATCTCCTGGATGCGCAGCAGACGCAGAAGGCGGTTAGCGGCAGCGACACGGTCTACTTTACCGCCGGTCTGCCGCCTGACTCCGCCCTGTGGGAGCGTCAGTTCCCCACCATGCTGGACAATGCGCTGGAGGCCACGCGAAAGGCTGGCGCAAGATTCGTCTATTTTGATAATACCTACATGTACCCTCAGAGCGACGTGCCGCAGACCGAAGAGACGCGCTTCGCGCCCCGGGGACGAAAAGGAAAAGTCCGTGCAGCAATGGCCAACCGGGTGCTTGACGAAATGCAACGGGGCGACATTCCCGTCATCATCGGTCGGGCACCTGAGTTTTACGGGCCTGACAAAACGCAGAGCTTCACGAATACGCTCATTATCGACAGGCTGAAGCAGCACAAACGCCCGCGCGTTCCGGTCCGTGACGATACGCTTCGTACGCTCATCTGGACGCCGGATGCCAGCCGCGCGCTCGCCCTGCTGGGCAATACGCCTGAGGCCTACGGGCAGACGTGGCATTTGCCGTGCTGGGACGAAAGGCTAACGTATCAACAATTTGTGACCCTCGCCTGTGACATCTTCGGCCAAAAGGCGGGTTACGCCGTACTCGGCAGGCTGGCATTCGCCGCGACGGCGCTGTTTTCACAGGGGGCCCGTGAAATGCGGGAGCTGTTGCCCAGGTACGACGTTGACAACCTGTTTGATTCAACGAAATTTAAGCGCCGCTTCCCTGATTTTGCCGTCACCTCCTACCGGCAAGGGCTGGAGGAAATCAGGCAGGAATGGAGAGCAAGAGACGCTAAAACCGCATAGTTCCCATGCCGCACGAGCGCATGGGAGACACCAAAATTGTGACAGCGTCACATTTAAATCTTCTCTTTAGGACTATTCTGCCCGCCCCATATCAGGCCTTACGCCATAAGGCCTGACCTTATGTTGTCACTATTTTCATAGGGTTACTGATTTCACCCCTTCGCTGGAACCCTTCCCAAACGCTTGCTATAGGTCATCTACCCCTGCCGAAACATGGCATAACAACAGGCAACCGGCAGTTGCTATAACGCATGCGCACAGGGAGACACACCGCAATGCACCCATTACTCAAACGTTCGCTGCTGTTTGTCGGCGCCATTATCGCGGTCCTCGCCCTCCTGGTTTGGGGCGTCGGGCTGGAGACGATTAAGGCGCGCCAGGTTGACCTGGTTTATCTCGGGCAACAGCACATGATTCTGGTTTTCTCGTCGATGTTCTTTGCCCTGCTGGTCGGTATTCCTGCCGGTATCCTGCTGAGCCGCCCGGCCGCGCGGGGTATCGCCGAATACGTGATGCAAATCTTCAACGTCGGCAACACGCTGCCGCCGCTGGCCGTGCTGGCGCTGGCGATGGTGGTGATTGGCATCGGCGATACGCCCGCCATCATCGCCCTGTTCCTCGCCTCGCTGCTGCCGATCGTGCGTAATACCTACGCCGGGCTGTGCTCTGTTCCGGCGTCGCTGCTGGAAGCGGCAAACGGGATTGGGATGACCAAATGGCAGCGTCTGCGCCAGGTCGAGCTGCCGAATGCCTGGCCGGTCATGCTCTCGGGGATCCGCATCGCCACCGCCATTAACGTCGGTACCGCGCCGCTGGCGTTCCTGATTGGCGCCAGCAGCTACGGCGAGCTGATTTTCCCCGGCATCTACCTGAACGATTTCCCGACCCTGATCCTCGGCGCGGCGGCCACCGCCCTGTTCGCCCTGATCCTCGACACCCTGCTGGCGGCGCTGGGTCGCGTGATGAGTCCCCATCTCGCTCGATAACAATAACAAGGAGCTTTTATGAGACTGTTTTCCGGCCTGACGGCGCTGTGTGCCGCGGCGCTGTTCACCAGCCAGGCGATGGCGGCCCCGCTGATTCTGGCAACCAAGAGCTTTACCGAGCAGCACATTCTCTCGGCGATGACCGTGCAGTACCTGCAAAAGAAAGGCTTTCAGGTGCAGCCGCAAACCAATATCGCCACGGTGATTTCCCGTAACGCGATGATCAACAAACAGATTGATATGACGTGGGAATACACCGGCACGTCATTAATCATCTTCAACCATATCAACAAGCGCATGTCGCCCCAGGAGTCTTACGAGACGGTGAAACGTCTGGACGCGAAGCACGGTCTGGTCTGGCTAAAGCCCGCCGACATGAACAACACCTATGCCTTCGCCATGCAGCGCAAGCGCGCCGAGGCGGAACATATCAACACCATGTCAGAGATGGTGGCGAAGATTGAGCAGGTTCGTAAAACCAACCCGGACAAAAACTGGCTGCTGGGCTTAGACCTGGAGTTTGCCGGGCGCAGCGACGGCATGAAGCCGCTGCAGGCGGCCTATAACCTGACGCTGGATCGCCCGCAGATCCGCCAGATGGACCCCGGTCTGGTCTACAACGCGGTGCGCGACGGTTTCGTCGACGCCGGTCTGATTTACACCACCGACGGTCGCGTGAAGGGCTTCGACCTGAAGGTGCTGGAGGATGACAAAGGCTTCTTCCCGAGCTACGCCGTCACCCCGGTGGTGCGTAAGGACACGCTGGAGGCTAACCCGGGTCTGGAAGAGGCGCTCAACACCCTCTCGGCCGAGCTCAACAACGACGTTATCACCGAACTGAACAAGAAGGTGGATATCGACCATCAGTCACCGCAGCAGGTCGCCCGAGATTTCCTGCGTAGCAAACAGCTGCTGTAGGAGGCGCTATGGAGACGATTCACTACATCCTCGATAACTGGGACTACCTGCTGACCCTGACGCTGCAGCATCTGTGGCTGGTGGCGCTGGCCGTGGGCTTAGCCATTCTCATCGGCGTCCCGCTGGGCATTTTGATTGTCCGCCACAAGTGGCTGGCGACGCCGGTGCTGGGAATAGCCACCATCGTGCTGACCATTCCGTCCATTGCTCTGTTTGGCCTGATGATCCCGCTGTTTTCGCTGATCGGTCAGGGTATTGGCGCCCTGCCCGCGATTACGGCGGTGTTTCTCTACTCGCTGCTGCCGATTGTGCGCAACACCCACACCGCGCTCGACAGCCTGCCGCCGGGCCTGCGTGAAGCCGGGCGCGGCATCGGCATGACCTTCTGGCAGCGTCTGCGCTGGGTTGAAATCCCGATGGCGCTGCCGGTGATTTTCGGCGGCATCCGCACCGCCGTGGTAATGAACATCGGCGTGATGGCGATTGCCGCGGTGATCGGCGCGGGCGGCCTGGGGCTGCTGCTGCTCAACGGCATCGGCGGAAGCGATATTCGCATGTTGATTGCGGGCGCGCTGATGATTTGTCTTTTAGCGATTGTGCTCGACTGGCTGCTGCACCGTCTGCAGGTGGTACTGACTCCGAAGGGGATTCGATAATGATAAAACTGGAAAACCTCACCAAACAATTTTCACAGAAGCACGGCCAGACCTTTAAGGCCGTCGATAACGTCAACCTGAACGTGCCCGAAGGGGAAATGTGCGTCCTGCTTGGCCCTTCCGGCTGCGGGAAAACCACCACCCTCAAGATGATTAACCGCCTCATTACCCCGAGCAGCGGGACAATCCTGATCAACGGCGAAGACACCAGCGGCATGGACACCGTGACCCTGCGCCGCAACATTGGCTACGTGATCCAGCAGATTGGCCTGTTTCCGAACATGACCATTGAAGAGAACATCACCGTCGTACCGCGCATGCTGGGCTGGGATAAAGCGCGCTGTAAAACTCGCGCCGAAGAGCTGATGGATATGGTAGCGATGGATCCTCACAAGTTCCTCAACCGCTACCCGCGCGAGATGTCCGGCGGGCAGCAGCAGCGTATCGGCGTCATCCGCGCCCTGGCGGCGGATCCGCCGGTGCTGCTGATGGATGAACCCTTCGGCGCGGTGGACCCGATCAACCGCGAGGTGATCCAGAACCAGTTCCTGGAGATGCAGCGCAAGTTGAAAAAAACCGTCATGCTGGTCAGCCACGATATCGACGAAGCCCTGAAGCTCGGCGACCGTATTGCGGTATTCCGTCAGGGGAAAATCGTGCAGTGCGCCAGCCCGGATGAACTGCTGGCGAAACCGGCGAATGAGTTTGTCGGCTCATTTGTCGGTCAGGACCGAACGCTGAAGCGCCTGCTGCTGGTCTCCGCGGGCGACGTGACCGACCAGCAGCCGACCATCACGGTGCGGGGTTCTACCCCTCTTCCCGAAGCCTTTTCAACCATGGATGATAATGACATTCGCGCGATTACCGTGGTCGATGAGCACGGCAAACCGCTGGGCTTTGTGAAGCGCCGCGAAGCGCGCAACGCCAGCGGTATTTGCGCCGACATCCTGCATCCGTTCCGCATGACCGGCAAAGCGGAAGACAACCTGCGCGTGGTGCTTTCACGTCTGTATGAGAGCAATACCAGCTGGATGCCGATCGTGGATGAGGACGGGCGCTACAACGGCGAGATTTCGCAGGACTATATCGCCGAGTACCTGAGTTCCGGGCGTACGCGCCGGGCGCTCAATATTCACAGCGACAGTTAATCTTTACGGCCGGGCATCGCCCGGCCTTTTCGCACGCAGACCTTTTGCTAACCCCGCGATTTCCCGCCACAATATCGTATCGTCCTCGTTAAAACGCGACCCATGCAACGTCTTCATACCTACCCCGACATCCGCGCGATGTTTCGTCGCCTGCTGATTGCCACCGTTACCGGCGTGCTGGCCGCGCTGGCCGTTGCGGCGTTCCGCCACAGCATGTACCTGCTGGAGTGGCTGCTTCTCAGCAACGACAGCGGCAGCCTGGTGAATGCCGCCGCGTCGCTCTCTCCCTGGCGGCGCGCGCTGACGCCAGCCCTGGGTGGCCTGGCCGCCGGGCTGCTGCTCTGGGGATGGCAGAGGCTGAACGCGCAGCAGCCTCACGCCCCTACCGATTATATGGAAGCGCTGGAGACCGGGGACGGCCAGTTTGATTACGGCGCCAGCCTTGTGAAATCCCTTGCCTCGCTGCTGGTCGTTGCCAGCGGAAGCGCCATCGGGCGTGAAGGGGCTATGATCCTGCTCGCCGCCCTCGCCGCCGCCTTTTTCGCCCGGCGCTTTACGCCGAAATCAGAATGGAAGCTCTGGATTGCCTGCGGTGCCGCGGCCGGGATGGCCAGCGCTTACCATGCCCCCTTAGCCGGAAGCCTGTTCATTGCAGAGATTCTGTTCGGTACGCTGATGTTGGCCTCGCTCGGCCCCGTGGTTATTGCGGCGGTGGTGGCGCTTATCACCACGCAGCTCCTGGCACCCGGTGCCGGCACGCTCTATGAGGTGCATCTGAGCGGCATCTTCAGCGCGGCAGACTATGCCCTGCTGGTCGCCATGGGCCTGCTGGCGGGTCTCTGCGGGCCACTGCTGATGTGGCTGATGGCGTGCAGTCATTCTTTATTTTTGCGCCTCAAACTTTCCCCGCCGTGGCAGCTGGCGCTGGGCGGTTTGATCGTCGGGCTCCTTTCTCTCCTCACGCCAAAGGTGTGGGGGAATGGCTACAGCGTGGTTCAGGCTTTTCTGCTCGCCCCGCCGCTGCTGACGGTGATTGCCGGGGTGTTTGTCTGTAAACTGCTGGCGGTGCTGGCTAGCAGCGGCTCGGGTGCGCCGGGCGGGGTGTTTACGCCCACGCTGTTTGTCGGCATGGCGACGGGGATGCTGTTTGCACAACTTTTTGCGCTGTGGTTACCGGGGTCTGAAACGGCGATTTTGCTGGGTCTGGCGGGGATGGCAACGCTGCTCGCCGCGACCACGCATGCGCCTATTATGTCGGCGCTGATGGTTTGTGAAATGACCGGGCAGTATTTTTTACTGCCCGGCTTGCTGGTTGCCTGCGTGGTGGCGTCCGTGCTGTCGCGGACGTTACGCCACGACTCGGTCTACGGTCAGCACGCCACCGAGGGAAGAGAGATCGATGTACTGCGCTAGCTCGCGCTGCTCGGCGCGGGGCAGATAAGGCAGCTCTCCTACCAGCGGCCCCGGCAGCTTAGTACTCAGCACGTCGATGATCTCGGCGTAGTGCGCCAGGCCCGGGTTGATGCGGTTTGCTACCCAGCCAATCAGCGGCAGGCCGTCATTGGCAATCGCCTGCGCCGTCAGCAGCGCGTGGTTGATGCACCCTTCCTGGATACCCACAACCATCACCACCGGAAGCTGTTCCTGCACCACCCATTCAGACAGCGGGCGCAGGTCATTCATCAGGCTGCGCCAGCCGCCCGTGCCTTCAACCACCACGTGATCGACCTTCTCGCTCAGGTTCGCCAGGCCGTCGGACAGCAGAGGGTAATTAATCAGGCCGCTGTGCGCCACGCTGCTCTCCTCTTCGCTTAACGCAATGGGGTTGACCGCGTGATAAGGCAGTTCCAGCGACGAGACGCTTTGCAGCACCAGGGCGTCTTTATTACGCAATCCCTCTGGCGTCTCTTTACTCCCTTTTGCGACCGGTTTGTACCCTGCCACGCGTTTACCGCTTGCTGCAAGAGCCTGCAGCAATGCGCGGGATACAACGGTCTTGCCGACAGAGGTATCTGTACCAGTAACAAAGAAACGCTTAAGCATGACTCACTCCACCTCTTGGGTATGCTTCAAAATATAAACCAGGTAAATAATTCAGTGGAGGAAGTCTACGGGATGCGTGCGCTACCCGGCTTGAGATAGCGCAATTTTTCTTACATCTGCGGAAAAGAGTTAACCCTGTAACAGGCGGATCAGCAGCGATCCGTTATACATGGCGTCTTTGACCAGCGCCGCCCCGGCCATCGTGCCCTGGTTGGAAAACTGGGTGCTTTCTACCGCAATATTTTTGCTGTACGCGGGAAGCGACTGCTGGTGAATGCAGGCCGAGATCGCCGGGAACAGGATCTCCGCCGCCTGGCTGAGCGGCGAGCCAATGAGGATTTTTTGCGGGTTAAAGAGGTTCACCATAATCGCCAGAATGCGGCCAACGTTATTCCCCACGCCGGTAATAATGTCCTTCGCCAGCAGATCGCCCTGGCGCGCGGCGGCGCAGAGTGAATCTACCGTGAGGGGTTGGCCGTGCAGCGACGAGCTCATGGACTGGCCGAGGCGCACCTGCGCCAGCTCCAGCACGCTTTCCACGCTGGCAATGGTCTCCAGACAGCCGTGGTTGCCGCAGTAGCAGCGCTTGCCGTACGGGTCAACCTGAGTGTGGCCAATTTCCACCAGGCTGCTGCTTCCGGCGTGAAGAAGACGTCCGTCGGTGATCACGCCCGCCCCGACGTTATGGTCGATGACCACCTGAATCACATCCCGCGCGCCGCGGGAGGCACCAAAGAGCGCCTCCGCCATGGTCCAGGCGCTGATGTCGTGCTGAATATAGACCGGCACGCCGGTGTGGTTTTTCAGTGCTTCGCCCAGCGGCATCTCTTTGACGTCGTCGTAAAACGGCATGCGGTGAACAATGCCATTTTCGGTATCAATAATGCCCGGCATGGTGATGGCAATCGCGGTTAAGCGCTCAAGCCGCTGCTGGTGGCGGATAAAGAAGCGATCGATGTGCGTGACAATCGCATCGAGAAGCGGTTCTTCCGCGTTGAGGGGCAGCTCAAGCCGGTCTTCCACCACCAGCTTGCTGCTGAGATCGCGCAGCGCGAGGAAGATCTCCCCCCGGCTGATGCGCAGAGAAAGATAGTGCCAGGCTTCCGTCTCGACCACCAGCCCGACGGCCGGACGGCCGCGGCTGCCCGGCTCCTGAATTTCCGTTTCCTGAACCAGGTGCGCTTCCAGCATTTCGCGGACAATCTTGGTGATACTGGCGGGTGCCAGCTGTGCCAGGCGCGAAAGATCGATACGCGAAACCGGACCAAGCTGATCAATCAGGCGATACACCGCGCCGGCGTTGGTCTGCTTAATCTGATCGATATGCCCTGGCTGACTATCAGCAACCACCTCGTACTCCCTTATTTTCGAGCTTCGAAATAAACTGTGGGCTATGGTGAAGCACTTGCATGGCTGTCGTCAAATATTTACTTAGCCATGTGATTTACCGCACATTTTCGCCCACTTTTCCCTGGAAATATCACCCTAAAGAGGCGGTAATGAGCTGCTGTTTGAAGCGCTGTGCGGCATGGCTCTGTTCACGATGTTTTGACCAGACCAGCCACATCTCTGAAACGGCGTCCTCTTCGGCGATGGTCACCCAGCGCATTTCGCGCAATTGTACCCGTTTAAAGGAGGCCGGGAGAATAGACACCCCCAGCCCGGCGGCGACCAGGCCAATAATGGTCATCGCTTCCCCGACCTCCTGAGTGATGACCGGCGCAAGATCGTAGCGGCGCATCAGCCCCAGAATATCGTCATACAGCCCCGTCCCGACCTGCGGGTCAAAAAAGACGAACGGCTCTCTTGCCAGCTCTGCCAGCGACACCGACGGACGCGACGCCAGCGGATGATCGCGCGGGATCATGGCCATCAGCGGCTCGCGCAGAATAACCTGCCACGCCAGCGTGTCCGGCAGCTGGGTATTACGCATCAGCCCCAGATCCAGCGACCCCTCATTGAGCGGCGCGATCTGCTCGCGGGTATTGATTTCGCGCGTCTGAATGTGAACATCCGGAAAATGGCGGCGGAATGACGAAAGGGTCTCCGAGACGGCGCTGATAAACGGCGCTGACGAGGTAAACCCGATTCGCAGCTCTCCCGCTTCACCGAGATACAGCCGTTCTGCCCGGGCGGCGGCATCCTGGACCATGCTAAGGATTTGTCGGCTGTCGACGAGAAACTGCTTTCCCGCCGCCGTCAGGCTCACGCTACGGTTGGTGCGGGCCAGAAGACGCGCCCCGACCTGCTGCTCCAGGATCTGAATCTGCTGGCTTAACGGTGGCTGAGAGATGTTCAGCCGTGCCGCCGCGCGGCCAAAATGCAGCTCTTCGGCGACGGCGACAAAGTAGCGGAGATGACGCAGCTCGATATTCATATTTTTAAAGTATCATTTGAGATTATTAATATATTAGACAGAATATTTACATTTTCCTACCCTGAAGAGGTGGTCATACCCGTCACCAGAAATCACGGGGATGTTTAAGCAAGGAAACTGTGTGAGTCGTACAACTTCCATTGATATCGATCCGGCCAGCGACATCAATGATTTACCCATCGCATCGCAGCCGGTTCAGTTTATTAAACGTGGTACCCCCCAATTTATGCGCGTCACGCTGGCGCTCTTTTCCGCCGGTCTGGCGACCTTCGCCCTGCTCTATTGCGTTCAGCCGATCCTGCCCGTGCTTTCACATGAATTTGGCGTATCGCCTGCCAGCAGCAGCATTTCACTCTCGATTTCTACCGGTATGCTGGCGGTTGGCCTGCTCTTTACCGGCCCGCTTTCCGACGCCATCGGCCGCAAGCAGGTGATGGTGACGGCCCTGATGCTGGCCTCGGTCTGTACGCTACTCTCGACCATGATGACCAGCTGGCACACCATTCTGGTGATGCGCGCGCTGATTGGGCTATCGCTCAGCGGCGTGGCGGCGGTCGGGATGACCTACCTCAGCGAGGAGATCCACCCGAGCTTTGTTGCCTTCTCGATGGGGCTTTACATCAGCGGGAACTCGATCGGCGGGATGAGCGGACGCCTGCTGAGCGGGGTGTTCACGGACTTCTTTAACTGGCGTATCGCGCTGGCCGCGATCGGGTGTTTTGCGCTGGCATCAGCCCTGATGTTCTGGAAAATTCTGCCGGAGTCGCGCCATTTCCGTCCTACCTCCCTGCGCCCGAAAACGCTGTTTATCAACTTCCGGCTGCACTGGCGCGACAAGGGGCTGCCGCGCCTGTTCCTGGCAGGCTTCCTGCTGATGGGCTCCTTCGTTACGCTGTTTAACTATATTGGCTATCGCCTGATGCTCTCTCCGTGGCACCTGAGCCAGGCGGTGGTCGGCCTGCTTTCCGTAGCGTACCTGACCGGTACCTGGAGTTCGCCGAAGGCCGGGGCGATGACCGCGCGCTATGGGCGCGGTCCGGTGATGCTGTTCTTCACGGCGATGATGCTGCTCGGCCTGCTGCTGACGCTCTTCTCCTCCCTGTGGCTGATTTTTGCCGGCATGCTGCTCTTCTCCGCGGGGTTCTTCGCCGCCCACTCGGTCGCCAGCAGCTGGATTGGCCCGCGCGCGCGTCGCGCCAAAGGCCAGGCGTCATCGCTGTATCTGTTTAGCTATTATCTGGGTTCCAGCATCGCCGGGACGCTCGGCGGCGTGTTCTGGCATAGCTACGGCTGGAACGGCGTGGGCGGGTTTATCGCGCTGATGCTCTGTGCCGCACTGCTGGTGGGAGCAAGTCTTCATAAGCGTCTGAGATAAGAAGCCTGCGGGCTGATGTCCGATCCAGATAAACGGCACCAGCGTACTGGTGCCGTTTCACGTTAGGAATCCCAGGCCTGCTCTATCTTAGCGGCTTCAAACTGCGGAGGCGGTTTGCGGAAACGGCGCGTCAGCCATGTCAGGTAAAGGACCCCCAGTGCCGCCCAGATGAGGCCAAGCGTCAGGGACGTCGCTTCAAGGTTTATCCACAGCACGCCGACCGTTACGGCACCAATCAGCGGCAACAGGAGATAGTGGAACCGATCTTTCCACGTTTTGTTCAGCCCCTTACGCCGCCAGAAATGGTTGTACACCGAGAGATTAACAAACGTAAACGCCACCAGCGCGCCGAAGTTGATCAGCGCCGTCGCGGTCACGAGATCGAAGTACAGGGCCGACAGCGCCACTATCCCTACCATAATGACGTTCAGGGCTGGAGTACGCCATTTCGGATGCACGTAGCCAAACACTCGCTCCGGAAAGACGTTGTCACGCCCCATCACATACAACAAGCGTGAGACGCTGGCGTGCGAAGCCAGGCCTGAAGCGAGCGTATTCACAAACGTGGTACACAGAAACACCGACTGGAAGAGCTTGCCGCCCACGTACAGCGCAATTTCCGGCAGCGCGGCGTCAGGGTTCTTGAAGCGCGCGATCGTCGGGAAAAAGAGCTGCATGAAAAACGAGGCAATAATGAATATCAGCCCGCCGTACAGTGCGGTCAGGAAAATGGCTTTGGGAATCACCCGCGCCGCGTTTGGCGTCTCTTCCGACAGCGTAGTAACCGCGTCAAAGCCGAGGAAAGAGAAGCAGACGATAGTCGCGCCGGTAATAATAGGGATCAGGTGTGCGTTCTCGCTGATAAACGGCTGGAGCGACCAGACGGTACCGACGCCCTCTCCCTTGTGCAGGCCATGCACCACGAGTACGACAAACACCACCATGATGGCGACCTGCACCAGCACAAACAGGGTGTTAAAGTTGGCGACCAAATTAACGCTCTTCAGGTTCGCCAGCGTCAGGATCGTCACAAACCCCACCACCCAGACCCACGGCGGCACTTCAGGGAACAGCGCGGAAAGGTAGATCTTCGCCAGCAGCACGTTGATCATCGGCAGGAAGAGATAGTCCAGCAGCGATGACCAGCCGACCATAAAACCCAGGTGAGGTCCGATCGATTTCTGCGTGTAGGTGTACGCAGAGCCCGCTTCCGGGAACTGTCGTACTAATTTTCCGTAGCTGATGGCGGTAAACATGACGCCAGCCAGCGCCAGGAGATACGAGGCGGGCACGTGGCCATTGCTGATACCGGACACAATGCCGAAGGTATCAAACACGGTCATGGGGGTGAGGTAAGCCAGCCCCATCATGACTACCTGCCAGAGCTTAAGGGAGCTGCGCAGCCGGGTTCTTCCGGCCATGCCCGGCGAATCAAGAGAGGTGTTAGTCGCCATATACCGTCCCCCCCATGCTTACCGTGGTTTGCAATCGCGTTGACCTTAACGCAAACCTGCTTAGCAAAGGGGGAAGTTGTAAAGAACACACGCCATCGTACCAGCGCACCGTCTCTGGCTCACACTCACAGCAGGAGCCTGACTGGCCCCCTTCGCCCTGCGGATAGTTGAACATCTGCATCATTTCCTACCTCGTCACACAGTGTCGTTAAGAAAATCCCTGTGCCGCCTGCGCTCCATAACGCGACTCCCGGGAGATAGCTGGCGTGCCAGCGAACAGTTAGGCCAGGCTCCGCGCAGGCCGTTTGGTGATACGTATGCGATGAAACAGAGCGGCCCCTTACCGGGGCACGTCATCAGGCGTTTTTCAGCATCCACTCAATTTCAGTTTCGGTAATCAGGCGTTCAAACTGCAGCAGTTCATCATTCTTGCAGGCGTGATAGACGTGGCAGAAACGTTCGCCCAGCCGCTCTCGGAGGCTATCGTTTTGCATAAATTCCCACAGCGCATCGCTCTGACGAATCGGGAACGGCAGCCCGTCCTGCTCCAGACCATTGCCTTCCACTTCTTCCTGCAGGGGTAAATCGTTATCCAGCCCATGTAGGATGCCGGCAAAAATCGCCGCCATCACCAGATACGGGTTCGCGTCTGCTCCCGCCACCCGGTACTCGACCCGGTGGTTATGGCGATCGCCGCACGGGATACGCAGGGCAACCGTGCGATTGTTGTGTCCCCATGACGCCTGCGTCGGCACGTACATTCCCGGCTGGAAACGGCGGTAGGAGTTGACGTTCGGTGCCAGCAGCGCCATGGACGCCGGCATCAGGTCAATCATCCCGGCCAGCGCGCGCTTCAGCAGCGCGGAATCCTCGCCGCTGGCGTCTGCGAGCACGTTTTCACCTCTGTTGTTCTGCATGCTGATGTGGATATGCATCCCGCTGCCCGCATGCTCTTCATACGGCTTTGCCATAAACGTGGCGTGCATCTTATGTTTTTCCGCCATCTGCCTGACGAGTCGTTTCAGCGCCAGCGCATCATCGCAGGCATCGAGCACGTTTTCCGTATGGTGCAGGTTAATCTCAAACTGGCCCGGAGAGGCCTCAGCCACTGCCCCGTCGGCGGGGATCAGCTGCAGCTGCGCCAGTTCGTCAATGTCATTCAGCACGTCAGCAAAGTGGTTCAGGTTATCAACCGAGTAAACCTGACTCTGCGTGTTACGCACGTCGGTGCCCGGCGCGCAGGGAGGCTGCAGATAGCCCTCGGCATCGCGTTTACGGTCAAGCAAATAAAACTCCAGCTCTACCGCTACCACGGGGAACAGACCGCGCTGGCGCAGCTGCTGCCAGAGTCGGTTGAGTACGTTCCGCGGCTCAACGTCAAAGGGAGCGCCATCTTCATCGACCATGGTGAGCTGCACCTGACCAATGTACTCAGGGTCGGCGGCGGACGGCGTCAGGGTGCCCGGCACCGGCACGCAGATACAGTCCGGCTCGCCGAGCTCCTGCCCCAGGCCCGCCTCTTCCACGACGTTACCCAAAATGTCCATGGCGAAAACCGAAGCCGGGAAATAGCAGCCTTTTTCAAGCTTGCTCAGTCCGGCAACCGGGATGCGTTTGCCGCGAAAACAGCCGTTCAGGTCGGTCAGGAGGACATCAATAAACTGGGTGTCAGGATACTTTTCTAAATAGCGCTTCACCTCCTGCGTAAAGGCGCTGCCCCGCCTCTCATCCGTGTGCTGCACAAAGTTCTCAACTTCTACGATATTGGTTTCCATGATTTACCACCGTTTTTGGATTTGCGTTCGCTGCTCTGGACTGTCAAATATAATGTCCACTCTATCGAATCTGTATGCAAACAAATTGTTTGTCAAATGTTAAATTAAGTTTGCAAAAGGCAGATCCCGTTGCTAGATTGAGAAAATATTGAACGAAAAGGCTGTCTAACAGGCAATAATGGCCTAAATTTAGTCCACTTTGTGAGGGCGATCATGGAAAATATAATGAACAAGCCAGTTATTGGCGTGGTGATGTGTAGAAACAGGCTTAAGGGTCATGAGACCCAGACCCTGCAAGAAAAGTACCTGAACGCCATTGTTCACGCGGGGGGGTTACCTATTGCCTTACCGCATGCGCTGGCAGAGCCAGAGCTCATTACCGCTCTGCTGCCAACCCTGGACGGGATTTACCTGCCGGGCAGCCCAAGTAACGTGCAGCCGCACCTGTATGGTGAAAACGGCGATGAGCCTAACGCCGATCCCGGGCGAGATCTTCTGAGCATGGCGCTGATTGCCGCCGCGCTCGAAAGGCGCATCCCCATTTTCGCCATCTGCCGGGGGCTGCAGGAACTGGTTGTTGCGACGGGAGGGACGCTGTATCGTCGCCTGTTCGAGCAAAACGACCTGCTTGAGCACCGGGAAGATCCTGAACTGCCGGTTGAGCTACAATACGCCCCGTCTCATGAGGTTCAGGTTCAGGAGGGAGGACTGCTGTCTCAATTAATACCAGGCTGTAACACATTTTGGGTAAACTCGTTACACGGGCAAGGTGCACGAACGTTAGGACCACGGCTCCGCGTGGAGGCCCGCTCAACGGACGGGCTGGTCGAAGCGGTCAGCGTTCATGACCACCCTTTCGCCCTCGGCGTGCAATGGCACCCCGAATGGAACAGCAGCGAGTACGCCCTGTCACGTATGTTGTTTGAAGGTTTTATCACCGCCTGTCAAAGCCACATTGCCGAGAAGCAGCGGCTTTGACCACTACCGTAAAGGAAATGCAACTATGAGCGATGACGGACTGGCGCCAGGGAAACGTCTGTCTGAGATCCGCCAGCAGCTGGGTCTCTCGCAGCGGCGTGCCGCCGAACTGTCTGGGTTAACACACAGTGCCATCAGCACCATTGAACAGGACAAAGTCAGTCCTGCCATCAGTACGCTGCAAAAGCTGCTGAAAGTCTATGGGCTGTCGCTCTCGGAATTCTTTTCGGAACCGGAAAAACCTGATGAACCGCAGGTGGTTATTAATCAGGACGACCTTATCGAAATAGGCAGTCAGGGGGTTTCGATGAAGCTGGTTCATAACGGAAATCCGAACCGTACGCTGGCGATGATTTTTGAAACTTACCAGCCTGGAACCACGACCGGAGAGAGGATCAAACACCAGGGTGAGGAGATCGGTACGATACTGGAAGGTGAAATAGTGCTGACCATTAATGGCCAGCCTTATCACCTGGTTGCGGGGCAGAGCTATGCCATCAATACCGGCATACCGCACAGCTTCAGCAACACCTCGGCAGGCATCTGCCGCATTATCAGTGCCCACACCCCCACCACGTTCTAATTACCACTCGGTCCCGGCGTAAGCGCGCTTACGCCGGGACAAATAAAAACGATCAATGTCGGCATTTTACGGGTTAATTCCCGGGATGCCCCACGGCTTCGTATTGCCTGAAACGGCCATGCCTTTATTTATCTGATTGCGAAAGAAAGGAGTGAATATGCATTTTCAGCACCTGACTTACTGGCAGGATAAAGCAAAAAACAGCGCCATTGAGACCCGGTTATTTATTAACGGCGCCTATTGTGACGCCGCCGATAATGCCACGTTTGAAACCGTCAACCCCGCTACCCAACAGCCGCTGGCGAACGTGGCCCGGGGCAAGCAGGCGGACGTGGACCGCGCGGTTCAGGCCGCGCGTGAGGTATTTGAGCGCGGTGACTGGTCGCAGGCGTCTCCGGCGCAGCGCAAGGCCGTGCTAAATAAGCTCGCCGACTTAATGGAACGCCACGTCGAAGAGCTGGCCCTACTGGAAACGCTGGACACCGGTAAACCCATCCGCCACAGCCTGCGCGACGATATTCCCGGCGCGGCGCGCGCCATTCGCTGGTATGCCGAAGCGGCGGATAAAGTCTACGGCGAAGTGGCGCCTACGGGGCCGGGCGAGCTGGCGATGATCGTGCGCGAGCCGATCGGAGTCGTCGCGGCCATCGTCCCCTGGAACTTCCCGCTGCTGCTGGCCTGCTGGAAGCTGGGCCCGGCGCTGATCGCGGGCAATAGCGTGGTACTGAAACCGTCGGAGAAATCGCCCCTCACCGCCCTGCGGCTGCCCGGGCTGGCAAAAGAGGCGGGCCTGCCGGACGGCGTGCTGAATGTGATAAGCGGTTACGGCCACGAAGCGGGCCAGGCGCTGGCGCTGCATCCGGAGGTCGAGGTACTGACGTTTACCGGCTCTACCCGTACCGGCAAGCAGCTGCTGAAGGACGCGGGAGAAAGCAACATGAAGCGCGTCTGGCTGGAGGCAGGCGGCAAGAGCGCCAACATTATCCTTGCCGACTGTCCGGACCTGGACAAGGCCGTGAGCGCGACCGCCGCCGGGATTTTTTATAACCAGGGGCAAGTCTGTATCGCCGGCACCCGCCTGCTGCTCGAAGACAGCATCGCCGACGACTTCCTGGCAAGGCTGAAGGCGCAGGCCCGTCACTGGCAGCCGGGCGATCCGCTCGACCCCGACAGCACGATGGGAATGCTCATCGACGCCGCGCACGCCGATACCGTCCACACGTTTATTCGCGAAGGAACCCGGCAAGGTACGCTGCTGCTGGACGGACGGGAACAATCATGGCCTTCCGCAGTCGGTCCAACCGTTTTTGTCGACATCGACCCTGCCTCCCCGCTGTGCCGGGAAGAGATTTTCGGGCCGGTGCTGGTCGTCACCCGCTTTAAAACCGAAGAGGAAGCCTTAACGCTGGCCAACGACAGCGAATATGGGCTTGGCGCGGCGGTATGGACCCGCGATCTCTCCCGCGCGCACCGCATGAGCCGCCGCCTGAAGGCAGGCTCGGTCTTCGTCAATAACTATAACGACGGTGATATGACCGTACCCTTTGGCGGCTATAAGCAGAGCGGCAACGGTCGCGATAAGTCCCTGCACGCGCTGGAAAAATTTACCGAACTCAAAACCATCTGGATTGCTATGGAGCCTCAATCATGACCGAACATACCACCAGCTACTACGCGGCCAGCGCGAACGCTTATGAACCTTTCCCGACGCTTAACGAGTCGATCAGCTGCGACGTGTGCGTGGTGGGCGGCGGCTATACCGGCCTCTCCTCCGCGCTGCATCTCGCTGAAATGGGCTACGACGTGGTGCTCCTTGAAGGGGCGCGCATCGGCTTCGGCGCCAGCGGACGCAACGGCGGCCAGCTGGTTAACTCCTACAGCCGCGATATCGACGTGATTGAGAAGAACTACGGGCCCGATGCCGCCAGAGTCCTCGGGAGCATGATGTTTGAAGGCGGGGAAATCATCCGGGAGCGTATCCAGCGCTATCAGATCCAGTGCGACTATCGTCCCGGCGGGCTGTTTGTGGCGCTAAACCATAAGCAAATGGAGACGCTGGAGGAGCAAAAAGCCAACTGGGAACGCTACGGCAACACGCAGCTGGAGCTGCTGGACGCCAGCGCCATCCGCCGGGAAGTCGACAGCGAACGCTATACCGGCGCGCTGCTGGACCGCAGCGGGGGGCACATTCACCCGCTGAACCTGGCGATCGGCGAAGCGGACGCCATTCGCCTGAACGGCGGGCGGGTGTATGAACAGTCCCCGGTGACCGCCATTCAGCACACCAGCCCGGCCGTGGTGAGCACGCAGCATGGTCAGGTGACGGCCCGCTACGTAATCGTCGCCGGGAATGCCTATCTGGGCGACAAGATAGAGCCGGATCTGGCAAAACGCAGCATGCCCTGCGGCACACAGGTGGTGACCACCGCCCCGCTGCCGGAAGAGGTAGCCCGCACCCTGCTCCCCAACAACTACTGCGTGGAAGATTGTAACTATCTGCTGGATTACTACCGTCTCACCGCCGACAACCGCCTGCTGTACGGCGGTGGCGTAGTCTACGGCGCGCGCGATCCGGACGACGTCGAACGCATGGTGATGCCAAAGCTGTTGAAAACCTTCCCACAGCTGGCAGGCGTCAAAATCGACTACCGCTGGACGGGCAACTTCCTGCTGACCCTGTCACGGATGCCGCAGTTTGGTCGTCTGGATAAAAACATCTATTACATGCAGGGCTACAGCGGCCACGGCGTGACCTGCACCCACCTGGCCGGACGGCTGATCTCTGAACTGTTGCGCGGTGACGCTGAGCGCTTTGATGCGTTTGCCAACCTCCCGCACTACCCCTTCCCGGGCGGTCGCAGCCTGCGGATTCCATTCACGGCGATGGGCGCGGCGTATTACAGCCTGCGCGATCGTCTTGGCGTATGATCGTTTCGACAAAAGGGTATCTGACATGAGTAACCAGGAATTTCATCAGCGCAGACTTTCTGCCACCCCGCGCGGCGTAGGCGTAATGTGTGATTTCTTTGCCCGCACGGCGGAGAATGCCACGCTTACCGACGTGGAAGGCAACGACTATATCGATTTCGCCGCCGGGATCGCGGTACTGAATACCGGCCATCGTCATCCTGAACTGGTGGCCGCAGTGGAAAAACAGCTTCACCAGTTCACCCACACGGCCTACCAGATTGTGCCGTATGAAAGCTACGTTTCATTAGCCGAAAAACTTAACGAGCTGGCCCCGGTGCAGAGCCCGGCCAAAACGGCGTTCTTCACCACGGGCGCGGAAGCGGTGGAAAATGCCGTTAAAATCGCCCGGGCCCACACCGGCAGACCGGGCGTGATTGCCTTCGGGGGAGGTTTTCACGGCCGAACCTACATGACCATGGCGTTAACCGGCAAGGTCGCGCCCTATAAGCTGGGATTTGGCCCCTTCCCGGGGTCGGTTTATCACGTGCCCTATCCTTCCGAGCTGCACGGCATCACGACGCAGGATGCCATCACGGCGATAGAACGCCTGTTCAAAGCGGATATTGAGGCGAAACAGGTGGCGGCGATTATTTTTGAACCCATTCAGGGTGAAGGCGGATTCAACGTCGCCCCGCCAGAGCTGGTGGCCGCCATCCGCCGCATCTGTGACGAGCACGGGATTGTGATGATTGCCGACGAAGTGCAGAGCGGCTTCGCCCGTACGGGCAAACTGTTTGCCATGGAACACTACGCGGACAAGCCTGACCTGATGACGATGGCTAAAAGCCTGGCAGGCGGAATGCCGCTGTCCGGCGTGGTGGGCCGCGCCGGGATCATGGACGCGCCGGCACCCGGCGGTCTGGGGGGGACCTATGCAGGCAACCCGCTGGCGGTTGCCGCCGCGCACGCGGTGCTGAATATTATCGACAACGAGTCACTGTGCGCGCGCGCCTGTCATCTGGGCGATCGACTGAAAGCCACGCTGGAAGAGATTCAGGGTACCTTCCCTGCGCTCGTGGCGATAAGGGGAAGAGGCTCGATGATTGCTGCGGAGTTTTTTGATCCCGAGAGCCGTGAACCTTCTGCCGCCATCGCGCAGGCGATCCAGCAAAAGGCGCTCGCCCAGGGCCTGCTGCTGTTGATCTGCGGCCAGTACGGCAACGTGATCCGCTTCCTTTATCCGCTGACCATTCCGGATGCCCAGTTCACCCAGGCGCTGGCGATCCTGCAGCAGGTTATGCGCGATAAGGCCTAAGCGTGCACCGAAAACCGTCTGTCGGAATGCCGGCGACGGTTTCAACGGAGGAGATCGGCATAGATTTCCTCCGCGTGGGAAATGTTGGGGAATTTGGTCTGTTTCATTGTATGCTCCCTGAAACACATCCCTGGCAAGAGGAAATAAGAATTGCAAAAAACATCCGCCTATCAGTCACTTGTGAAAACCTTCCAGCGTCTCTCCCGCTTCTCGCACCTCTCCTCCATCGCCAGCTGGGACATGTTCACCATGATGCCGCCCGGCGGCAGCGCCGCGCGCGGTGAGGCGCTGGCGGAGATGAGCGTCCTGCAGCACCAGATCCTGACCGATAGAAAAGTGGGCGACCTGCTGGCTGCGGCGGCAGGTGAAGAACTCAATGACGTTGAACAGGCCAACCTGCGCGAAATGACGCGTCACTATCAGCAGGCCTCGCTGCTGCCGGAATCGCTGGTGGAAGCCAAATCCCTGGCGGGCAGCAGGTGTGAACACGCCTGGCGCACGCAGCGCCCCGCTAACGACTGGCAGGATTTTTCTGCCAACCTGAAAGAGGTGGTCAAACTCAGCCGCGAAGAGGCTCGCCTGCGGGCCGAAGCCAAAGGCTGTACGCCGTACGACGCGCTGCTGGATATTTTTGAGCCCGACATGACCAGCGCCCGTCTGGACGTTCTGTTCGGGGATATGAAATCCTGGCTGCCGGACCTGCTGGCAAACGTGGTGGAAAAACAGGCTCAACGGTCGTTCGTTCCTCCTCAGGGCCCCTTCCCGACCGCGACGCAGCGCGAGCTGGGCCTGGAAGCCATGAAGACGCTCGGCTTCGATTTTAACGGCGGTCGACTCGACGTGAGTGCGCACCCGTTCTGCGGCGGCGTGCCGGAGGACGTGCGCATCACCACGCGCTATGACGAGGATGAACTGCTCAGCGCGCTGTTTGGCGTGATCCACGAAACCGGGCACGCGCGCTACGAACAAAACCTGCCGCGCGCGTGGGCAGGACAGCCGATTGCCCTGGCCCGCTCAACCGCGATCCACGAATCCCAGAGCCTGTTCTTTGAGATGCAGCTGGGACGCAGTGAAGCCTTTCTCAAGCATCTTCTCCCTGCGGTGCACGCCCGCTTTGGCAGCCAGGCGGCGTTCAGCGAAGAGAACTTTATTGCCTGGAACCAGCGCGTAAAACCGGGCTATATCCGCGTCGATGCGGACGAAGTGAGCTACCCGGCACACGTGGTGCTGCGCTATGAGATTGAGCGGGCGCTGATCAACGGCGAGATTGAGGTGGACGACATCCCCGCCCTGTGGGATGAGAAAATGCAGGCGTGGCTCGGATTATCCACCAAAGACAACTATCGCAACGGCTGTATGCAGGATATCCACTGGACCGACGGCGGTTTTGGTTACTTCCCGTCTTATACGCTGGGCGCCATGTATGCCGCGCAGCTGTTCCACGCCGCCAGCACCGCGCTGCCGGGCCTACAGGCCTCCATCGCCGAGGGCGATTTTTCCGCCCTTTTTGAGTGGCTGCGTCAGAACATCTGGCAGCACGGCAGCCGCTTTACCACGTCGCAGTTAATTACCCAGGCCACAGGTGAAGATCTGAATATCCGCTACTTCCGCGAACATCTGACCTCCCGTTATTTGTAATCTGTTTGGCCGGGGTGGGGGAACTCCAGTAAAAGAGCCGTATGTTCCCCCTCACCCCAGCCCTCTCCCTCAAGGGAGAGAGGGCCGTCCGTGCAGGACCCCGGCAATGTACATATGGTTACACGCCGATACCAATCACTCACGGAAACCTCGAATTTACAGGGATATAGTTATTTCAACGGCCCCGCAGTGGGGTTAAATGAAAAACCAAATTCGAGGGTATGAGAATGAATAAAGTATTAGCTCTGGTTGTTGCCGCTGCTATGGGTCTGTCTTCTGCTGCATTTGCTGCTGACACTACCGCAACTGCTGCACCGGCTGCCGCACCTGCTGCAACCACCACCGCTGCGCCAGCAAAAGCGGTTCACCATAAGAAACACCACAAAGCTGCAGCGAAAAAAGAAGCCGCTGCACCAGCAACCGCAGCCCCAACCGAGCAAAAAGCGCAGGCTGCCAAAAAGCACCACAAGAAAGCCGCTAAACCGGCTGTAGAGCAGAAAGCGCAGGCTGCTAAAAAACACCACAAACACAAAAAAGCGACCAAACCGGCCGTAGAACAGAAAGCTCAGGCTGCTAAAAAGCATCACAAAAAAGCAGTAAAACACGAAGCTGCTAAACCAGCTGCACAGCCAGCTGCGTAAGAGTACAAGCTTAACCGTGCCCTTCGGGGCACGTTGGTAAACCGGCGCTGAACCGGAACAGGTTCCGCGCCGTTTTTTTTATCCGGAGGGCGTATGCTGCGACGCTATCGGTTTGAGCTGATTCTGATCCTGCTTATTTTATGCGCGCTCATCGCCAGCCATTTTTATCTTTCCTGATTGTAGCACGCTGATTTTACTCCCACTTTCGCGCTGTCCCGTCTATAGTATTTTCATAGGGTTCACTTTTAATAATCATAATTACCCCCACCAGAGTGTGATATGCGTAAATCTGTTGTGTTGTTACTGGGAACGTTTGGTCTTTTTTCTGGATTTTCACATGCGGATGATAGCGGTGATGACACCATTAACGCGAAAGAGCTAAAGACGCTTTTTTTCGGTCATGACGATCGTACGCGCGTCACCGATCCGACCCAGGCGCCCTGGGACGCTATAGGGCAACTGGAAACCGCCAGCGGTAACTTGTGTACTGCAACGTTGATCACCCCGCAGCTTGCCCTGACGGCAGGCCACTGTCTGTTAACGCCGCCAAACGGCAAGCCGGATAAAGCGGTTGCCTTGCGATTTGTGTCGCAAAAAGGCCTCTGGCGCTATGAAATCCACGGCATTGAAGGCCGGGTTGATCCGTCTCTTGGCAAACGCCTGAAACCGGACGGTGACGGCTGGATCGTGCCGCCGGGGGCCGCCTCATGGGATTTTGGCCTGATCGTTTTGCGCTACCCGCCTTCAGGCATTACGCCGCTGCCGTTATTTGACGGCGACAAAGCCGCGCTTACCGTCGCGCTGAAAGCCGCCGACCGCAAGGTGACGCAATCGGGCTATCCTGTCGATCATCTGGATACGCTTTACACCCACACTGACTGTATTGTGACGGGCTGGGCGCAAACCAGCGTGCTTTCGCATCAGTGCGATACGCTGCCGGGTGACAGTGGTTCACCGCTGATGCTGAAAACGGATAATGGCTGGCAGCTGATTGGCGTTCAGAGCTCTGCCCCGGCGGCAAAAGACCGATGGCGCGCAGATAACCGGGCCCTGTCCGTGACCGGTTTCCGCGACAAGCTTGAAGCGCTGGCTCAGCAGTAAATCAACACCTTCTGACCTGATGTAACGCCCTGATTGACTCAATCGGCATCGGCTGGCTGAACCAAAAACCCTGCAGTTGATCGCAGCCAGCCAGCCGCAGCAGCTTCATTTGCTTCTCGGTTTCGACCCCTTCTGCGACCACCGCCATGCCCAGCGCATTGGCGATCCGCACCGTGCCGCTCACCAGCGCCGCCGCCTGCTCGTCGTTGTCCACCAGCCCGGCCAGCGATTTATCGATCTTGATGGTGTCGAAGTTAAAACGCCGCAAATACCCAATGCTTGAATAGCCGGTACCAAAGTCATCCAGCGCCACCGCGGTGCCCAACGCTTTAAGATTGGCTATCGCCATGCGCGCACGCTCCGGGTTTTCCAGCACATAGGATTCCGTGACCTCAAGCTGCAGCCGGTTGGCCGGGAAACGGGTGGTCTCCAGCACGCTGGCCACTTTTTCTTCAAAGGCGGGATCGCGAAATTGAGCGGGAGAGATATTCACCGAGAGCTTTAAGTCACCGTACGGCTGCAGATCCTGACAGGCCCGCTGCAGAACAAACTGGCCCAGTTTGTAAATCAGACCGCTGGTCTCCGCAATGGCGATAAAGGCATCCGGGCCAAGCGGCCCGTCCGGGCGACGAGGCCAGCGCACCAGCGCTTCGACGCTGCTCATTTTCTGGCTGCGGGCGTCAATAATGGGCTGATACCAGACCTCAAACTCATCGCGATCCAGACCGAGGCGGATCTGGTTTTCAATCGCCAGCTTGCGCTCACGGGCGCTGTTCAGCTCCGCGTCGTAGTGGGTGATACGCCCTTTCCCGCTCATTTTTGAGTGATACATGGCAATATCGGCGCGGCGAAACAGCTCGGAGCTGGTGCACTCAATCAGGGTGCCGCTGGCGATTCCGATGCTGGCGCCAATATGGATGGTGCGCTCCCCCAGGTGAATGGGGGTGTTGAGATAATCCAGCACCGATGCGGCAAACGCGGTGGCCTGCGCCTCGGCCTTGTCACCGCCGATGGTCATGGCAAACTCGTCCCCGCCCATTCGCGCCAGCATTCCGCCCGGCGGCACGCGTTCATTCAGCGTTTTCGCAATCGCCACGATGAGATCGTCACCCACGCTGTGACCGTAGATGTCATTCACGTCCTTAAAGCCATCCAGATCGATAAACACCACGCTTTTGACGTCGATATCACCGCGTAAACTGACCCGGTCCAGCGCCTCGATGAGCGCACGCCGGTTCGGCAGATGGCTCAGCCAGTCCGTTCTGGCGACCAGACGCGCCTGGCTTTCACCGCGCGCAAGCTTGTAAAGCCCCACGCTGCTCACCAGAATGAAAAGCAGGATCAGCCCCGACGCCAGCACCACAATCTGCCGGATGTCAGAGGAGGCCGCCCGGGCGGCCTGCGCACCCGGAAGCCGCGCCTGCCAGTTCAGATAGCCGACTAACTCCCCCGCCGCACTGCGCAGCGGCATGCTGCGATCGTTGATTTTGCCTGGGGAATAGCTGAGGTTATCGATCTGAAAGGTCGCTCCGAGGTCGGATAATATTTTGGCGTTCAGATGTCGGGTAATCACCAGATAGCGGCGCGTTCCGTCGGTCACTTGTAACCTTCCGACCATCGGGCGAATCAGCCCTATTCCGACAAAGGCGACACCGTGGCGCGTCTTGCTGATCCCCGAATAGATATTTTTTTCACCAGAGAGCGCTCGCCTGTGCTGGTCAATAAGCGCTTCGAGACCCTTGCCAAAGAAGTCGAGGTTTTTCTCGTAGAAATGTTGGCTTTGAAACGAGCCCCAGATGACCCTGAAATGTTCATCAAGCACAAAGGTCCCGTCATAGAGATTGTTGATTTTAAAGCCGGCACCCCAGGTATTATACAACCAGTCGGTATCCAGCGCGGGACGGTAGGCCTCCCGCACCGCATCGTCCCAGACGGCGTTATCTAGCACCAGAGAGGAGACGCGGTTAACCGAGGTCTGAATGGCCCCCTGCACGGAAAGCGCCGAGCGGTGCTCATCAATTTCGTTGGTTTTGGTGCTGATAAGATGCAGAGAGAGATAAAGCAGTGCGACGATGGAAATAATTAAGCCGATCCCCGCCATGAAGACCATGGCAAACAACGTTCTCGCATTGGGAATATTGCGCCAGCTTAATGTGCGATACATCAGCCATCCTCTTCACTGTTTTGCTTTTCTAAGCGTAATACAGGCAGCGAATTTCGCTGCCTGTAAATGATGGCTTGAGGTCTGTCAGGCGAGTTTTATCATGATCATGCCGGCAAGCAGCAGTATGAGGCCGATCCAGCCCTTGTTATTTAAACGCTGACCGAAGAGAACCCAGCCTGCGGCCAGCGTGGCGGCGATACCAAAACCGCCCCACAGCGCATAGGCCACCGACAGGTCGATCCCTTTTACCGCCTGGGACAGGGCGCTGAACGCCCCCAGAACCGCGGCAATCGACAGCAGGCCGTATACTTTACGGCGAAAACCATCGGAGAATTTCAGCAGGACGTTCGCCAGGATTTCCAGCACGATGGCAAGCCCCAGCCAGGCCGCATGAACCCACTCAAACTGTTGCATGGTTATGCTCCTTCGGCTGTTTGACAGGCTTACGGGTACCCGATTTAATCAGCACAATACCCGCCACCAGCGTCGTTAAGCCAGCGATCTTCATCGTTGTTAATGTTTCGTCAAATATCAGCACGCTGAACAGCGTAATCAACAAAATACCGATCCCTTCCCACAGGGCATACGCAACGCCCAGCGCAATTTTCTTCACCGCAAACGAGAGGAAAATATAGGAAAGTGAAATCATCACCAGCATTAAAATAAAACCGGTGTTGCCATCGCTGACGCTGGCCCATTTCATCGACAGCGTGCCGGTAATTTCAGCGATAATCGCCAGGGCTAATAAAATCCAGTAAAACATGATTTTCTCCTGCTTGAGAATATAGTCCATCGTGGCCCGCTGCGAGCAGCAAACCAAAAAATACGAATTGAAATCAGATAGCTAAGCGCTTAGCGCCAGCTCAGGCAGAAGATATGACTATAGTGCGGTGCGCCAGTGTTGCTCACCAGAAAGCAGGAAGAAGGAGGTGGAAAATACAGCGGTGTTGTTTGAAGCGTACGTCCTGAACAGATTGTCCATAAAATTACAATTATCCGCGTTGTTGCTTCTCGTCTTTGCGGATGAAAATTGTCCTCGGTAGTTAAACACACCAGATTTGTACCATAAGCTAAGATTTTACTCAAAGTCTTTGCAATTCTTTACCCACCTCGTTTGATTTTGGTTAGTTTATTGCAACGCCTTTCACCTTTATTATAAATATAAAGAAAATCCCGGAGTCACCATGGCCAAACCCATCATTACCCTGAACGGGTTAAAAATTGTCATCATGCTGGGCATGCTGGTGATTATACTGACAGGCGTTCGCTTTGCCGCCGACATTATTGTGCCCTTTATTCTGGCGCTGTTTATTGCGGTGATCCTGAACCCGCTGGTACAGCGCATGACGCGCCTGCGCATTCCGCGCGTGCTGGCGATCACGCTGCTTATCAGCATCATCATTGTGGCGATGGTCTTGCTGGTGGCGTATCTCGGCACCTCGCTGAACGAGCTGGCGCGCACGCTGCCGAAATACCGCTCTTCGCTGGCGATACCGCTGCTGCAGCTTGAGCCCTGGCTGCAGCGTGCGGGTATCGAAGTCTCGGTTGAGGAGCTCCTGAAATATATCGACCCCAATGCGGCCATGACGATCGTCACCAGCCTGCTGGCGCAGCTGTCCAATGCCATGACGTCTATTTTCCTGCTGTTTTTAACGGTGGTGTTCATGCTGCTTGAGGTGCCTCAGCTGCCGGCAAAGCTTCAGCAGATAATGGTCCGTCCGGTTGAGGGAATGGGGGCGATCCAGCGCGCGCTGGACAGCGTCTCCCGCTATCTGGTGCTGAAAACCGCCATCAGCCTGGTCACGGGCGGAGTCGTCTGGGTCATGCTTCTGGCGCTGGACGTGCGCTTTGCGTTCGTCTGGGGATTGCTGGCGTTTGCGCTAAATTACATTCCCAACATCGGTTCCGTGCTGGCGGCGATCCCCCCTATCCTTCAGGTGCTGGTTTTCAGCGGGCTTTATGACGCGCTGATTCTGCTGGCCGGTTATCTGGTCATCAATCTGGTGTTCGGTAATATTCTTGAGCCACGAATGATGGGCCGGGGGCTGGGACTGTCCACGCTGGTGGTCTTTTTGTCCCTGATATTCTGGGGCTGGCTCCTCGGTCCCGTAGGGATGCTGCTCTCCGTCCCGCTGACCATCATCGTCAAGATTGCCCTGGAACAGACGGCGGGCGGGCAGAGTATCGCCGTGCTGCTGAGCGATATGACCCATCAATAGCGGTCAGTCCGCCATCGACAGGAGGGGCTTGCAGGTTCTTCCGCCCTGACGCCAGGTGCCGATCGCCCTTCGCCATTCCGCCAGTGGGTACACCGTAACGTCGCTGTACTGGCTGGCTTGCAAGCGAAGCCAGATGCGATCGAACTCCGCGCGCCACGCCTCCGCGCTGAGCGCATCCAGGCCGTTACGGATATGGAACCACGCCACGCGCGGCACGGGTCGTTGCTGTCTGAAGGGTTGACCGCTCAGCAGCCCGTAGCAGACAAACATGCCCTGCTCGGGCATCACGCTGAGGATCGCTTCCGCAAGCGGCCCGCCGGTGGCATCGTAGACGAGGTCGCTACGCGCGGCGACGGAGCCGATCCTCTGTGCGTCATGCTGCGCGACAGGAATAATACCCATCGCCTCAAGCCTTTGTGCATGAACGGCGGAGCGGTGAATCCCGTACACTGCTTCCGCCCCCGCCTGACGCGCCCACTGCCCCAGCAGGATGGCGCAGTCAGAACCGGCAGCCGTGAGCAGCACCCGCTTTCCCCGAGGCGGGTAGCGGGCGAGCATCATCTGCGCCGCCAGCGGGTTGATATAGGCCCGCGCGGCCAGACGTGCGTCAATAGCGTCCGGAACGGGAATGGCATACTCTGCCGGGCAATCAACATAGCGCTGCCAGGTGCCTTGTCCGCGCAGCGGCAGAACGCGTTTACCCAACAGATAATCAAACGGCGCGGGTGCCTGGATGACAACGCCGACACCTTCATACCCCGCAACCGCCGGTAGCGGGGTGCGGTGGCGATAGGCCCCGGTAATGGGGATAAGATCGGACGCGTTTACCGGAGAAAACAGCATCCGCACGCGGAGATGACCCGGCGCAAGCGCGCCCGGAGGCGCGGTTTCAGGCTGCAGAACTGATTCTGGCTCGCCAAAGCGACGATACCACAGGGCCAGGTTTTCCATCACAATCTCACGGCTGATAGCGAAACGACTACTCGCGCCAGCCCATTGCCGGTGCGACATGCTTGAGAATGGACTCAATCACGTGCGCATTATAATCCACGCCCAGCTGGTTCGGCACGGTCAGCAAGAGCGTATCAGCCTCGGCAATCGCCTCGTCCTTTTTCAGTTGCTCAACAAGCTTGTCCGGCTCCGCCGCATAGCTGCGCCCGAAGATGGCGCGCGTTTTCTCATCCAGGTAACCCACGCTATCGCTGTCGTTGCGGCTGGCGCCGAAGTACATCCGGTCGCGGTCGTCCATCAGCGCAAAAATGCTGCGGCTAACCGACACCCGCGGCTCGCGCGCGTGCCCCGCGTCTTTCCAGGCCTGCCGGTACGCGCGAATCTGTTTTGCCTGCTGAATATGGAACGGCTCGCCGGTTTCATCGTCTTTCAGCGTTGAGCTTTGCAGGTTCATTCCAAGCTTTGCCGCCCATACCGCCGTCGCGTTTGAACCGGCGCCCCACCAGATGCGCTCTCGCAGCCCTTCTGAATAAGGCTCCAGGCGCAGCAGCCCCGGTGGATTCGGAAACATCGGCTGTGGATTCGGTTTGGCAAACCCTTCACCGCGCAGCACCTCAAGCAGCACCTCGGTATGACGGCGCGCCATATCCGACTCGTTTTCCCCTTCCTGCGGCACGTAGCCGAAATGACGCCAGCCATCAATAACCTGCTCCGGAGAGCCCCGGCTGATGCCAAGCTGCAAACGCCCGCCGGAAATCAGGTCCGCCGCGCCCGCATCCTCGGCCATGTACATCGGATTTTCATAGCGCATATCAATCACGCCCGTACCGATTTCGATGGTTTTCGTTTTTGCGCCAATGGCGGCCAGCAGAGGAAACGGCGAGCTAAGCTGTCGGGCGAAGTGGTGCACGCGGAAATACGCGCCGTCTGCCCCCAGCTCTTCAGCCGCCACGGCTAAATCGATGGACTGCAGCAGCGTGTCGGCCGCCGAGCGCGTACCGGACTGCGGCGAGGGCGTCCAGTGACCAAAGGATAAAAAACCGATCTTTTTCATAACCATGTGTCCCGATAATGCTTTGCGTACTCGTTACTTTACGCATTACCTGCGGAGAATAAATGCCGTTTATTTAACGGAATGATTCAAATAAATTGATTGAATGGAGGGGTTCGTCATTACCATTCATAATGGGATATAATATTCCCCACTCTTTTTATGGCAGGTAAAACCGGCAATGGCTTTGATCCCCAAAAACTACGCGCGGCTGGAAAGCGGCTATCGCGAAAAAGCATTAAAAATCTATCCATGGGTGTGTGGACGCTGCTCGCGCGAGTTTGTCTATTCCAACCTGCGTGAACTCACGGTTCACCATATCGATCACGACCATACCAACAACCCGGAAGATGGCAGCAACTGGGAGCTGCTGTGCCTGTTTTGCCACGATCACGAACATTCGAAATACACCGAAGCGGATCAGTACGGTACCACCGTGGTTGCCGGGGAAGACGCGCAAAAAGACGTGGGCGTCGCCACGTTTAATCCCTTTGCTGATTTAAAAGCGATGATGAATAAGAAGAAATAATCGTTCACCGCCCCTACCTGCCGTAGGGGCGGCTCAGGAAAGGATAAAGGCCATGGATACCCTCCGCTGCTACTGGGATACGTTTTATACCGCTTACGGTTTACTTTTCACGAGAATAATTAGCCTCATACTCCTGGTCTGGCTGTGTCATGATTTTCTGCGCCGCATAAGGAAAAACGCCGCTGATGCCGCCGACGCCGCTGGCCCGATCGCAGAAGCCGATGCCCGGGAGCGGTATCAATGGCGTTTTCAGCTGTGGTCATTGCGAACGGTACAAATCCTCTGCCTGCTCTCTCTTTTCTGGATGCTTATTCAGGGACTCTTTGCCTGACCCTTTCCCGGGTTAAAATGTCCAGGTGATTGCGGCGGTTGCAGACCCCTCATTGCGCCGCATCACGATCGGGCTGTCATTCTCATGGTCGCCATGCCAGGTATAGTCCGCGATCAGAACCGTTCCCCAGTGGGCATCGAACTGATGGCTCCAGGTCAGACTGGTGTCGACGCCATAGAATCCACCCGGCGCAGCATAGCGGCGATAGCCGGTGCGGCGGCTCTGCTGCTCGCTCACCCCGTACCAGGTATTCAGATAACGGCTGTCACCAAACAGGGCTGCAGTCTGAAGGGCGACCGTGTCCTGGCTATTTTGTACCGGGATCAGCGTCACAGAGGCCTGATAGCGTCCCCCCTGGCTGTCCGTTAACGGCAGCGTGGCTTTGCCCTCAACGCTGACCCAGGGCGCGGCCTGCCAGCCAACGGCAAGGCCGGTATTCAGGGTGGCGTCAATGTCCCCCATCCCTTTCAGGTTGTTTGCCCCCTCACGCCAGCCGGAGTTTTTATCTGCCCTTCCGAAGTCGTAGCCCAGCGAGTGTTCAAAATACCAACCGCTGTCGTTTTGCAGGTCATATCCCACCCCTTTTTGCGCATCAATAAAGAAAGCGCCTTTACGTCCCTGCAGCACAGGAACCACCTGCCACACCTGCTTGTCTGAGCCCGAGTAACGCGGGGCGTATTGTCCTCCCAGCCCGACGGTTAAGGAGTCGGACGCGTTGTCAGCATCCGCCTGCGCGCCGGATGCCGCGACCATCAGAAGTGGGACGGACATATACAGGACTTTTTTTATCGCTATCATACTGCTCTCCATACAGACGCTGGCGTCTCCTGAGAAAGGAACAGCCACACAATGTTGGCGCAGTATGATTTGCCAGAATCAATGAATCGTCGGGATAGTGTTAAGAAACGGTCAAGGTGAACGGATGTTGTCCAGAAGAGTGCTGATTATTGAAGATGACGCCGACGCGGCTGGCGTGCTCGAAGCCTATTTACGGCGTGAAAATTATGACGTGACCATAACCGGAGACGGTCTTTCCGGGCTGGATATGGCGCAGCGGTGGAAACCCGACCTCATCCTGCTGGATGTGATGCTGCCGGGGCTCAACGGCACCGAAGTGCTGGCGGGCCTGCGTCGTAAAAGCGACGTGCCGGTGATCATGGTTACGGCCATGGGGGATACTCCCGATCGCATTGGCGCCCTGCGGTACGGCGCCGATGATTACGTTGTTAAACCTTATCATCCGGGCGAAGTGGTGGCGCGGGTGCAGGCGGTGCTGCGACGCAGCAGTAAAAAAGAGACAGAGGAAAAAATACTTCGCTGGCAAACGCTGGCGGTGGATGTCGCCGCCATTGTGGCGAGCGTGGATAACGGCGACGACGCGCCTGTGATGCTCGATCTTACGCCAACGGAATTCTCTCTTCTGGCAACGCTGCTGCGCTCTCCTGCGCACCCGTTTTCCCGCCAGTATTTACTGGAGCACTGCTTGCCGGAAAGCGAGGCGCTGGAGCGCGTAGTCGACACCCATGTTTATAACCTGCGTAAAAAACTCGAAGCGGTGGGTATTTCCGGCGTGCTGATCAACGTTCGCGGTGTGGGTTACAGGTTCAGACAACCATGATAAAACGTCGGCACTCCTCTCTGTGGCGCTGGATTTGCGCGCGCATCTTAGCGCTGGCCATCGGCAGCGTGATTGTCATTGCGACCTGCATGTGGCTGCGCTATGCGGTCCAGAACTACTGGATAATGGGCCGGATGCCGGCGGCGGTCCGACAAGAGTTTCTGACCCTCAGCCAGAACCCGCAGGCCAACCCGGCCCGCTTCCACTCGATTGTGGACACCTGGTGGGGCCTGAGCTACTCCACGCCGTCCATCGCGTCGGCGGACTGGGTTACGGTGGCGCTGCTGGTGCTGGTGATGATTCCGTTTATTGTGGTGATGGGGTTAAAACACGCCCGACCGCTGGCGCTGCAGTTCAGCCGTCTTCGCGACGCGGCAAAGGATGTCGCCGAAGGGCAGTTTGGTCGCCAGGCAGAGCTCATCAAGGATGCACCGGCGGAAATGGTCAGCTTCGCGGCGGACTTTAACTCCATGACGGGGCAACTGGCCCGCTATGAGAAAGAGCTCCGCGCCTCACACGTGGCAATGGCGCACGAGCTGCGCTCGCCCCTGACGGCCGCCATCGGGCGTCTGCAGGGCATGTTAGATGGCGTGTTTGATGCCAGCCCCGCGCAGCTGGAAATGGTCATGAAGCAGCTCCAGCACCTCAATCGCCTCACCGATGAGCTCCACCTTCTCTCTTTGGCCGACGCGGGTAACCTTGTGCTGGAGGACCAGCCGTTCTGTCTGGATGAGCTGATTCAGGAGCGGGCTGCCTGGATCGTGCCCCAGGCCGATGCGCATCAATTCAGCATAACGCTGCGTAACCCGCGTACCTGTCTCTTCCGGGGCGATGCGTTCCGGATGGGACAGGTCGTTACCATCCTTATGGAAAATGCGCTTCGTTACGGACGCGAAGGCGGCCACCTTGAGGTGGCGCTGCACTACGCCAGTGGGCATTACACCCTCGAGTTTACCGATGACGGACCGGGCGTCTCGCCCCAGTTCTTGCCGGAAATGTTTAAACGCTTTAGCCGCGAGGAGCAGTCCCGCGCGCGGCATTCCGGCGGCAGCGGCCTCGGTTTGTCCATCGCCCGGGCGATTTGTCAGGCGCATGGGGGAGGAATTAGCGCGTCATTGCCGGAAACAGGCGGCCTCACGGTGCGCATTGTATTGCCCTGGCATCCGTTCGATGATAAAAATCTCCACTCTTGATAAAGCCTTGACACAACATCGAATCTTTCTCGACGTAGCGCGCATTTAATAACGCCATCACCTTTATGGAGCGGCGTTATGTCAGACGAATTTATTCTCTCCCTCCGCCACTGCCTGCATCATTTGTACGGCGTGGCGCGCACCCTTTCCTGGCTGCATTTTCTTCCCCTGGCGCTGCTCGCGCTGGCGATTTTTCCGCTGCTCGGCTGCGGTGATAAACGCGAAAACAAGCCTGACCCAGTGCGTACGGTGCGCTACGCCGTGGTGGGCACCGCCCAATCCCTGCCCGCGCTGGAAAGAACCGGTGAGATCCATGCCCACGATGAGACAACGCTGAGCTTTCGCACCGGGGGCCGGATACTGACGCGCAGCGTCGATATTGGTGACAGTGTCACCACCGGGCAGCTGCTGGCCACGCTTGATAATACGACCGGGCAAAACCAGCTCGACAGCGCCGCGGCCGACTATGAAGGCGCCAAAGCCTCTGCGCAGGTCGCCGCGCTTAACGTCAGTCGAATGCAAAAGCTCATGCCAACAGGGGCGATAGCCCGCACGCAGCTCGACAGCGCCCGGGCTGACTGGCTTGTCGCCAGCGCGCGCGTAAGAAGCAGCGAGGCCGCATGGCGTAACGCGCGGGAAAGCCTGGGCTGGACGCGCCTGATCGCCCCGCAGGCGGGCACGATCACGGCCGTGAGCGCCTCTGCGGGACAGGTTGTCAGCGCCGGTCAGTCCGTGCTGACGCTGGCGACCGGTGAAGCCCGCGACGTGGCGTTTGATATTGCCACGCCCGATGCGCTCCCTTCTCTGGATAAGGTGGATTTGCGGGTTTCCCTCCTCAGCGACCCGTCGGTGCAGGCGTCTGCCGCGCTGCGGGATATCACCCCGCAGGCCGATCCTCAGACCCGCACGTGGCGCGTCAGGGCCACCCTGAAAAACCCGCCGGAGGCCATGGCGCTCGGTGCCAGCGTCACCGTGACGTTGCCCTCCGCCGCCCCGCACGGGTACGCCCTTCCCGCGTCGGCGCTGACCCGAGCCGGCGACAAACCGGCGGTTTTTGTGATTACCCCTCAGTCGCAGGCGCAGCTGCGCGTGGTGGTGCCCGCGAGCTATACGGCCAGCTCCGTCATAATTGCCTCAGGTCTTAAGCCCGGCGACAGGGTCATTACGGCTGGCGTGAGCACATTACGTTCCGGCGAGCCGGTGGTGCCCGGGGAGGTTCAGCCATGAACGCAGGCGCGGAAGCGAAATTTAACCTCTCCGCCTGGGCGCTTAAGAACCAGCAGATGGTCAGCTTTTTCATGCTGCTGGTGATTGCGGTGGGCGTGTTCTGCTATGAAAAGCTGCCGCGTAACGAAGATCCGGCATTCACCATTAAAACGGCCGTCGTCTCCGCGCAGTGGCCTGGAGCATCCGTGGCGGATACCACCCGCCTGCTGACCGATGCCCTTGAGAAAAAGCTGCAGGAAACGCCCTGGCTGGATTACCTCGAAAGTGAAACCCGGGCCGGACGCACCGTTATCCACGTCAACCTCCGTGACGATACGCCCCCGCAGGACGTGCCGGACATCTGGTATCAGATCCGCAAAAAAATGCAGGACATCGCCCCCTCCCTCCCTGAAGGGGTTCAGGGCCCTGCCGTAGACGACGAGTTTGACGATACGTTCGGCACAATTTATGCCTTTATTCCCGAGGGCTTCACCCTGCAGGAGGTGCGGGATCGCGCAGAGACACTACGTCGGGAGCTTATGTCCCTGCCGGATATAGGCAAAACCACCCTGCTTGGCGAACAGCAGGAGCAGTGGGTCCTCGCCTTTTCTCCGGCGCGTCTGGCCGGTATGGGGCTCGATATTCAGGAGGTTGCCGACGCCCTCCGGGCGCAAAACGCGGTTGTCCCGGCAGGGATTATGCGCACCGGGCAGGAAAACATCGCGATAAAGGTCAGCGGGGCGCTCACCACCGAAGAGAGCCTGCGCGCCGTCACGCTGCACGTTAACAATCGCTATATTCCGCTGACCGACATTGCCACCGTCACGCGGGAAATCGCCGAGCCGCCGGCCCCGGCTTACCGGGTGAACGGCAAACCGGCGATCGGGCTGGCGGTGTCGATGGCGCCGACAGGCAACATGCTGCGTTTCGGCGCGGCGCTTAACGCAAAAATGGCGGCGCTCAGCGCCGGGCTGCCGCACGGTATAGAGATGGTGAAAGTCGCCGATCAGTCCGCGGTGGTCAGTGACGCGGTAAGCGGGTTTATCCGGGTGCTTATCGAAGCCGTTGTTATCGTGCTGGCGGTCTCTTTTGTCTCGCTGGGTTTACGGGCAGGGCTGGTGGTGGCAACGGCCATCCCGCTGGTGCTCGCCATGACGTTTGCCGGCATGATGCTCGCCGGCATCGGCCTTCAGCGCATCTCGCTCGGAGCGCTGATCATTGCGCTGGGGCTGCTGGTGGATGACGCCATGATCGCCGTCGAAACGATGGTCTCCCGGCTGGAAGCGGGTGATTCCCGCCTGAACGCGGCCACCTGGGCCTTCCGGACAACGGCATTTCCGATGCTCACCGGAACCCTGGTGATGATTGCCGGCTTTATTCCCGTCGGTTTTGCGGCCTCCAGCGCTGGTGAGTACTGCTTCTCCCTGTTTGCAGTGGTGCTCATCGCCCTCCTCTGCTCCTGGACCGTCGCGATCCTGTTTTCGCCGCTGACGGGCACGTGGCTGCTGCCGGAAAAAATCAGGCATCGCGCATCGGGCCCCGGCAGGATCGCGCGCGGGTACGGACGCCTTTTGCGCCTGGCACTGCGTCACCGGCTCGCCACCGTGCTGCTTGCGCTTGCCGCGCTGGGGCTGTCGGCGTTCGGCACGACGTTTATGCAGGGCGAGTTTTTCCCGGCCTCCGACCGGCCTGAACTGCTGGTCAGCCTGACGCTTCCGGCCAACGCCTCGCAGCCGGAAACGCTCAGACAGGTGGAAAGGCTGGAAAAGGCGCTGGCCGGCAACGGTAACATCGAGCACTACTCGACCTACGTCGGGTCAGGCGCCATCCGTTTTTAGCTGGCGATGGACGTGCTGCTGGAAAATGAAAATATCGCCCAGATGGTTGTGGTGGCGAAGGATCTTGCGGCGCGGGATCGCCTGAATGCGCAGCTGAACAATATCCTGGCGACGCAATTTAGCGACATCATCACGCGCGTGTCGCCCCTTGAGCTGGGGCCGCCCGTCGGCTGGCCAATCAAATACCGGGTGAGCGGGCCGGATTATCTGCAGGTTCGGGCGTTTGCGAACCGTCTCACGGACGCGATTGGCCGTTCGCCGTTCTCCCGCGACGTTAACCAGACGTCCGGAGAGCCGGAGAGGGTCATTACCCTTGAGGTGAATCAGACGGCGGCCAGGGCGGCGGGGATCTCATCAGAAAGTCTGGCCCGCACGCTGAATACCGTCTGGTCCGGCAGCGTTGTCACCTCGGTCAGGGATAACGACCGCCTCGTTGACGTGGTGCTCCGGGCCGCGGACAGCGCGCGCCGCAGCACCGCCACCCTCTCCTCGCTCACGATTCAGAGCAGTGACGGTAAAAAAATTCCGCTCAGCGCCGTCGCGACGCCGGTCTGGGGCGTGGACGATCCGGTCATCTGGCGTCGTCAGCGCGTGCCCTTTATCACGGTGCAAACCGACCTCGCCCCGGGGCTGAGAGCTGAAGCGGTATCCGCAGCGCTGCGTCCGGCGGTTGATAAAATGCGCGCGAGCCTGCCGGCCGGTTACAGCATCGACGAAGGCGGCGCGGTTGCCGAATCGGATAAGGGGAATAGCTCCGTCTTTAGCGTTCTTCCGGTGACGCTGGTCATCATGCTGTTGCTGCTGATGCTTCAGCTGCGGCGATACTCCCGTATGCTGCTGGCGCTCCTGATGGCCCCGTTTGGTTTACCGGGGATCGTGCTGGCTATGCTCCCTGGCGGAACGCCAATGGGGTTTGTCGCGCTGCTGGGCGTCATCGCCCTGGCGGGGATGATCGTGCGTAACGCGGTGATATTGATTAGCGAGGTTGACAGCAATCTTGACCAGGGGATGGCCAACGATGCCGCGATTATGGCGGCCGCAGAGCACCGGGCCAGACCCATCTGTCTGACCGCCTGCGCCGCCATTCTGGGGATGATCCCCATTTCTCACCAGGTTTTCTGGGGCCCAATGGCCTATGCCATTATTGGAGGACTGCTGGCTGCGACACTGGTGACGCTGACCGTATTGCCCGCGTCGTTTAGCCTGCTGCTGCAGTGGGGAACTCAGCGCAAAGCCGCAGCCGACGGGCCGGGCTGAGTCCCCATCGCTTCCCGGCAGATTACGCGGTGGTCAGCGCAAAACGAACCCACGCGCTGGCTGCTTTCACACCAGACTCTCCAGCCACTCGGTAAAGACCCGCACCTTGCGGGAGAGATGGCGGTGTGGGTAGAGCAGTGACAGCCTGCGGTCCGGAGAGCGATAGTCCGGCAGGACTTCAACCAGAAGGCCGCGGTCAAGGTAAGGCTGGAGAAAGAGATTCATCCCCTGCATTAACCCCAGCCCGGCCAGGCCTGCCGCGATGTAGGCCTCGGAGTTATCCACGACAAGCTTACCGGGTAGCGCAATCTCCGCCGTGCCTTCTGGCGTGCTAAACGTCCACGGATGAATCTGTCTGCTGCTGTTGTTAATCCAGTTGATGGCCTGATGCTTTCGCAAATCATCCAGCGTTTCTGGCGTACCGTGTTGTGCCAGCCAGGCCGGGCTGGCGCAGGTCGTAATTTTAATGTTCCCGATTCTACGCGCGATATAGTCGCCGTCGTCCAGTTCACCCACCCGCAGCACGCAGTCCAGACCGTCCCGCAGCATATCCCGGCGGCGGTCTGAGCTGCTCAGAATGATGTCGATCTCAGGATGCTGCCGATAAAAATCAGGCAGGTTGGGTATCACCCTCAGCGCCGCAAAAGAGATGGGCATATCCACCCGCAGCTGCCCGTGTATTGCCCGGTCAGCGCCAAACGACTCCAGCAATTCGTCCGCCTGTGCCAGCAGGGGTTTGCTCCGGCGATAAAACGCTTCCCCATCCGGGGTCAGGCTAATCCGACGCGTGGTGCGTTGCAGTAGCCGCGTGCCGCTGTGCTGCTCCAGTAGCTGCAACGCTTTGGTGACGGCCGGGCGATGGACCTGCAGATTCTCCGCCGCCTGGGTAAGGCTCCCGGATTCGACAATCTCAATAAAAATTCTTATGGATTCAAAGAGGTTTATTTGCATAAGGGACGCTTTTACCGCGAGCAGGATAAGATTATTGTTATTAATTTTATAACAGTGATGAATATATTTGGCTATTTTTCCTAACAATCTTGCGCCCTACACTCTCCTTCATTCAAACGTAAGGGAGAGTCTGCTGTGAAAAATAACCGTATCTGTCAGATCCTGGGTATCGAAAAGCCTGTTATTCAGGGACCGCTGTCCTGGCTCACAGACGCCCGTTTAGTCGCCGCGGTCAGCAATGCCGGCGGGCTTGGCGTGCTGGGACCCAACGCGGGCTTAACCGCCGCCACCGCGGTCTCCACGCCGGAAGAGACCGCCGAAAAAATGCGGGAAGAAATTCGTAAAACCAAGCTGCTGACCGAGAAACCCTTTGGCGTGAATCTGATCCCCACGGCCGTTAATGACGTCTGGACAGGGCCGATCCTTCAGGTTGTGAAAGAGGAAGGCGTCAGGGCCGTGGTGTATACGGGCTATGGGGAAGGCAGCATTATTCCGGCGCTGTTCAGCGAGCTAAAAGAGGCGGGCATCGCCATTATCTACCGCGACATCAACCCCACCCCGGAAAACACCCGCCTCGCGGAAGAACTGGGCGCAGACATTATCGTTGCGACCGGTTTTGACGAGGGCGGAACGCTACCCGCCACGGCGCTTGGCACCTTTTCCATCGTGCCGCTGATTGCCGATGCCGTGAAGCACATTCCGGTGATGGCGGCGGGCGGCATTACCGATAATCGCACCGCCAGAGCGGCGCACGCCTTAGGCGCTGAAGGCGTGTTTGCCGGTTCGGTCTTTATCAGTACGGAAGAAAGCCGCGTGCCGCAGAGCGTCAAAGAGAAAATTGTTGCCGCCAACGGTCTCGATTTGCTGCTTTTCCGCACCGTGCCCCATTACTACCGCGCTCTTCCCGGCAGGCTGGCGGAAAAACTGGCGGCGATGGATAAAGCTGGCGCAAGCAACGACGCGCTGGGCAAGGCGATGGGAGGATTGCGGGGCCTGCGCCTGGGCATGCTGGAAGATAACACCGATGAGGGCTATATCGCGCTCGGCACGGGAATTGGGAATATTCACGGCGTGAAAAGCGTGGCTGAGGTGGTTAATGCGTTAACGGTTGAGTAAACCCTTAACCCTGATGCTCCGGACGCTGCCCTCGGGCGGCGTCCGTAAACCGTCTGCGGTTGTTTTTCACACATTGAGGATTAAACGTTCTTTAACGACAGCGTCAGGATTGGCTCTTTTTACCGCTGCCAGAAAAGCCGTGAAGTTATGATTCCAGAGGGTAAGATTGTTATAAAACTGCACCTGCTTTTCATTAGCACCGTCACGGTAAATAACAATCCAGACCCGTCTGCTATTTATCTCGGTATTCCCCGGCCCGACCTTAATGATATTAGCCAGCGCAATTTTACGGGTGGCGTTGTTTTTAACTTCATATAAAACCTGGTCATCATAAAACCAGGTTTTACCTGCATTCCCGCCAAATATCGAGGGGTTGGCAGATATCTTTTTCATCCCGTTGCGGTCGGTAATGATGCGTTTTGCCTGGCGAATGCGCCTGACAAAAAATCCTGACAGGATGAAAAGCGCAATCAGGGGCAGCGCGACTGATATTATTTTTAGACTCTCGTGCATATCCCTGCCCCCCATCGATTATTCTCAACGCGTGAGTATAACGCGCCGCTCGTTGATGACAACAACCCTCACGGTCAGGGAATAATCCGCGCAGCTCTCAGCTGCGCGAACAGGCTGAAGAACATCTCATCGGTCGCCTGCATTCGCGCGAAGCCCGACCGCCGGAGCTTGCTCCCGTCACCGAACATGTCGTAATCCCAGCTAAAGACGAAATCGGCAAAATGCCCGTCGCTCAGCTGCAGAATATCCGCTTCCACCAGCCGCTCCCCGGCAAGCTCGCGCCATACGCCGCGATAGTCCGTAAACAGATGATGAAATGACAGCCTCACCGGCGGCGCAGTGTCCAGCTCAAACCAGCGTGCGATGCGTGGCCACAGCTCGCTCCAGCGCCAGATATCGCCATTGTTCACGTTGAACGCCTGATTCTGTGCCGCGGGTGACGCGGCGGCCCACAGCGTTGCTTCGGCCAGCAGCCCGGCGTCAGTATGATCGACGATGCTGTGCCAGGCCTGTTCCGAACCGGGAAAACGCAGCGGTAATCCCTGAGCCTTACACAGTGAGGCGTACAGGGCGATGCTCAGAGCAAGGTTCATGGTATTGCCCGGCACCGGGCTTCCCACCACGCCCGGCCTGATGGCGTTCCAGTGCCAGCGTTTCCCCCGCTGAAACTGGCTGAGCCACGTGAGCTGCGCGGCGTTAAATTCGGCCCCCGGTACGCCGGGATCGCTCTCCCGCGCCGGAGTTTTAAACGGCCCCAGATGCGCGCCATAGACTTTGTACCCCTGCATCAGGCTTACCGTCTGCAACGGTGCCGTTGTTTCAAGCGTGCTGACCAGATTACGCAGCATGGTGACGTTTGGCTCAACCATATCCGTCCAGTTCGCCGCGTTCGCCCAGGCGCTGTAAAAGAGATGGGTGATGCCGTTCAGGGAGCGCAGCGCCCGGGCGCTGTCCTGCGCGTCCAGCAAATCGACGTTCACCATCGCAATGCCGTCCGGATGGGTTACCGCGCGGCGGCTGAGGCCGATGACCTCCCACTGATGATGGAGGAGCGCGTTGACAAGCTGTCTGCCGACAATGCCGCTGGCCCCCGCGACCAGAGCGACGTTGTGTTGCTGCCTTTTATCCATGGTATTTCTCCTGAATGGGTGACAGACGCAGTGTCATATATTATTTTTTTAGCGGATATCCCTTTCATCCGATGGCACTTATCAGAAAAATCATTAAATGAATAATAAGCTCAACGCCATTTCCACGTTTCTCTGCGTTGCCGAAGCGGGTTCCTTTTCGGCAGCCGCCCGCCAGAGCGGGATGAAGCAGTCCGCCGTTAGCCAGCAGATCGCCGCCCTTGAGCAGGAGCTCGGCGTGGTGTTGCTGCATCGTACAACGCGCACAATGAAGCTGACCGAGCAGGGAGAACGTTACCGCCGCGACATGCAGCTGCTGCTGGACGCCATGCGGGAAGCGGAAAGGCGGCTGAATCCCGTTGACCACAAATTTCAGGGAAGCGTGCATATCCAGCTGCCAAGCGGGCTGGGCCAGATCGTTTTGCCCCATCTACTGGCGCTGCAACGCCTGCATCCAGAACTGCATCTGATGATTTCCCTTGATGACCGCATTGCCGATCTGGTGACGGAGGGCGTGGATGTCGCAATACGGCTGAGCAGCGAGCCCCCGCAGGCGCATGCGGCTCGCGTGCTGGCGCGTATTGAAACCGCGCTGTTTGCCGCCCCCGGCTTTCCGGCGGTGCACGACGTCAGCGAGCTCGCTACGCTGCCGCACGTGCGATTTAGCGGCATCCCGCCGGATGCTCCGCTGAGGCTGATTGCTGCTGAGGAAACGCTTGAGGTGAAGGTGAATACCGTTTTCCGGGCCAATACCAGCGACGCGCTGCTGCAGGCGCTGGAGGCAGGCATTGGGATCGGCGGCATGCAGCGACCTCTTGCGGCCCGCGCGCTGCAGGCCGGCACGCTGGTGCCGGTTTTGCCCGGCTGGCGGTTACCCGATCGCGTTCTTTATGCCGTCTACCCTGACGCCCGCTTTATTCCGCACCGCGTCCGAAGCGTCGTGGGCGTGATTGAGCAATTACTGCCTGAAATCATAAAGAAAAGCTGAACGCTGCCGCCGCAAATTACGTGCATTTTTTAACCGCAAGGAATAGAGTGTTTTCACCGACTTCTTCTCTGTCTGGAGCACGTATGCCGGATTACCGTTTTTTCCAAAAAGGCCCAAACCTTGTTGCGATCGAGAGCGCAAACCTCGACGCGGCCGCTCAGCTCATCGCTCAGGGGTTTGAAAAACAATTTGAGGAGATCGGCGCCGCGGATGAAAAAGAGGCGCTTACCCGCCTTGCGGATATCCGTAAAAATAATGAAATCGATCGCCATAACTTCCTGGCCGGTGCAGGCCAAATGCCGTGGATCGGCGTGCTGACGGCTGCGGCAACCTGGCTGACGCAAAAGAAATAGCGCTACGATTATCTACCTCGCCACCGGCAAATCGGCGTATCGCGTCGTATAGGCCGGTGACAGCATCTCACGCTTCATCGCCCAGGACTTCTCAATACCCTGCCCGGCAAACCATATCTTCCCTTTACCGGAATGATTTACGCTGTCGATTATCTCCATCAGCGCCGCGCTGTTGGCGCGCAGTCGATTATCGTCAAACAAATTAAGCTGGGCGACGCCGCTACTGAAAAAGTCTGCCAGCATTACCCCGGCCTTCATATAGCGATACCCGTCGAGCCATATCCGCCCCAGCGCCTCCGTAGCGGCACGGATGATATCCCGCGAGTCATTGGTGGGCGTCATCAGGGTGACGGAGGCCTGATTGCCGTAATAAATTTCGTTGTCCGCATGCGGGCTGGTACGCACAAACACGCTGATAAAACGGCAATATTGATGCTCGCCGCGCAGTTTTTCTGCTGCCCGCTCCGCGTAGGCGCAAATCGCCTGATGCATCTCTTCATATTGGGTAATGCGGTGTCCAAACGAACGGCTACAGATAATTTGCTGCTTCGTGGGGGTGAACTCTTCCAGGTCAAGACAGGGCTCGCCGCGAAGCTCGCGCGCCGTGCGTTCCAGCACCACGTTAAAATGTTTGCGAATGACCCAGGAGGACGCTTCCGCCAGATCCAGCGCCGTGGTAATCCCCATCGCATTAAGCTTTTTCGTGATGCGCCGCCCTACGCCCCACACCTCCTCTACCGGAACCTTTGCCAGCAGCTTACGCTGCCGCTCGCGACCCGACAGATCGACCACGCCGCCGGTGCTGGCCCACTTTTTTGCCGCATAGTTGGCCAGCTTCGCCAGCGTTTTTGTCGGAGCAATACCGACGCCAACGGTTAAGCCCGTATTTTTAAAGACCTGCGTGCGCATCTGGTGACCAAACGCTTCCAGCGACATGCAGTGACTGACCCCTGACACGTTCACGAACGCCTCGTCAATCGAGTAAATCTCTATTGCCGGGGCGAGATCGGTCAGCGTCTGCATCACCCGACTGCTGAGATCGGCATACAGCGCATAGTTCGAGCTAAAGACGTAAACCCGCGACGGATAGCCTTTCTCTTTGAACTTAAAATACGGCTCACCCATTTTTATGCCGAACTGCCTTGCCTCCCGCGACAGGGAAATAATGCACCCGTCGTTATTGGAAACCACCACGATGGGCTTCCCCTCCAGATCGGGGCGGAACACCTTCTCGCAGGAGGCATAGAAGCTGTTTACATCAACCAGCGCGAACATGTTTATGCGTTTTGAGGGTGTGGGTGACGACACCGAAGATTTGCAGCTCCTCTTCGGACTGAAAGGTAATCGGCTGATAGCGGACATTATGTGGCAGAAGTCTCAGCACCGGACGGGTCTGCAGCTCTTTCACCGTAAACTCACCGGCGACCGACGCGACGACGATATCCCCATGTTCGGCATTTAACGAACGGTCAACCACCAGCAGATCGCCGTCGCCGATCCCCGCCCCAACCATTGAATCTCCGCTCACCTTGATAAAATAGGTCGCACTGGGGTGCCTCACTGCCAGCCGGTTAAGATCGAGACGATCTTCCACATAATCCTGCGCCGGGCTGGGGAAACCACAGGCAACTCGCTCTAAAAATAAAGGTAATTCAATATATTGGTTTGGATGATAAGAAAAGAGAGTGTCCATAATGTCTTTCTCGCCAGATACTGTATATAGATACAGTATTACGGATTATGGCCAGGGATCAAGGTCATTTCCGGAGGCGAACCCAAACGCGTTGAAGTTTGAGCGGTTTTAATTTAGCAGCGTCCTCTGCCCGGAACGCGTCTCATGGTTCTTCCCGGTTAGCGTTAACAGGACCTGTCAAACAAGTAATGCATAAGTCTTAAATTAATGACTTATTTATTACTTTTTAAAATAAGAAAATAGCAAAACAAAATCACTATTGAATCACTGATGGTTGACTTTAAAGTCAGATAGAAGCATATTTTAGAACACGAATTAACAAGACTTATTGGAGACCGTTTCCTATGCCAGCCCGTGATTATCCAGACAAGCGCGTTGCACGCGGTATGGCGAAGGAGGCCGATCTCAGGATGTTGAGCGCCCGCATCGATCCCGACCTGATGGAGTACATCAGAATCACCGCCTTTGAGACGCGCAAGAGCAAGCAGGAGATCGTGGCGGAAGCGTTAGCGCTTCACAGACACAAAAGTCAGACAGGATCATAAGCACGCAAAGCCCTTCGGGCCTTGCGTATGTCACGATCAGTCCTTCAGCGAATTCAGCGTTTCCAGGGCTTCAGGCGGTAAACGCAGCTCGCCCGCCGCAAGGTTTTGCCGCAGATGCGCCACGGAAGAGGTCCCCGGGATCAGCAGGATATTCGGGGAGCGTTGCAGCAGCCATGCCAGCGCAACCTGCATTGCCGTTGCGCCCAGCGCGTCGGCGACAGCTTGCAACCCGGAAGACTGCAGCGGCGTAAAGCCCCCCAGCGGGAAGAATGGCACATAAGCAATCCCCTGCTGCGCCAGCAGATCCACCAGCGCGTCGTCACCCCGGTTCACGATGTTGTACATGTTCTGCACGCACACCACCGGCACCATCTTTTGCGCTTCCGCAACCTGGGTAGCCGTGACGTTGCTCAGGCCAATATGCCGCACCAGCCCCTGCTGCTGTAATTCTGCCAGGGCAGAAAGCGGTTCAGCAATCGACCCTTCCGCCGGCCCGTGCGCGCTAAACATGATCCGCAGATTCACCACGTCCAGCGCGTCAAGCTGCAGATTACGCAGGTTGTCATGCACCGCCTGCGTCAGTTCCTGCGCGGAGAATGCCGGTAGCCAGGCGCCTTTGTTATCGCGACGGGCACCGATTTTGGTGACGAGCGTCAGATCGTCCCGGTAAGGATGAAGCGCCTCGCGGATCAATTGGTTAGTCACGTGAGGGCCATAAAAATCACTGGTATCGATGTGGTTCACCCCCGCCGCCACGGCTTCGCGTAACACATCCAGCGCGGCCTGCTTATCCTTCGGAGGCCCGAAGACGCCCGGCCCCGCCAGCTGCATCGCGCCATAGCCCAGTCGTTTAACCGTCCGCGTTCCGAGCGCGTACGTCCCGCTTTTATCAATGCTGCTCATGCTGACCTTCCTCATAAAAATGATCCGGATTTACAACGGGTTCCTTAAAGGACCCCGTAGTTAAGCGCAAGTTAATTAAAGTTTAAATTCTCTACGACGATAGTAATGAAGTACCCCTGCATTTTCCCTAACGGACGACCGCTATGCTGAAAAATCTGCACGTGATTACCGGTATTATCTTTGCCTTCACCATATTCTGTCTGTTGCAAGTTGTCACGGGAGGGTTGTTCTACTCTGCCGTCAGTAACGATCGCCACAACTTCCAGAACTCCGGCGTACTCAATGCCCAGCAGGAGAGCCTGAGCGACAGCGTGAACACGCTGGTGAAAACGCGCGTCACCGTGACCCGCGTGGCGATCCGCTACCTGAAAAACCAGCGCGATCCGGCTTCCCTTGCGGCGATCAATAAATTGCTTGGCACCGCAGCCGACTCGCTGGCAAAAGCCGAAGCCTATAACAAAGAGTGGCAGAAGCTGCCGCAGGTTAAGGGCCAGGAGGCGACCTTGACCAACGACATGCAGAAGTCCTGGAACCAGATGCACGAAGTGATGCGTTTGTCGATTGAGTATCTGCGCGCCGACAACTATCAGGCCTATGGCGATCTGGACGCGCAGCAGGCGCAGGACGACATGGAAGCGGTCTATAACCGCTGGCGCGCCGAAAACAACACCCTGCTGAAGGCAGCAACCGAAGAGAACCAGAGCAGCTTCACGCAGATGCAGTGGACCCTGGCGGCTATTCTGCTGGCCGTTATCGCGGTGCTGGTGGTCATCTGGCAGGGTTTACAACACCTGCTGTTGAAACCACTCCACACCATTATGAACCATATTCGCGCCATTGCAGGGGGAGACCTGACGCAGGATATCGCGCTTTCCGGCCGTAATGAGATGGGTCAGCTGGCCGCCGGCCTGCATGAGATGCAGCAGTCGCTGGTGACCACCGTCAGCGCCGTACGCGGAAGCACCGATTCCATCTACACCGGCGCAGGCGAAATTGCCGCAGGGAGCAACGATCTTTCCGCCCGCACCGAGCAGCAGGCGGCCTCGCTCGAAGAGACCGCCGCGAGTATGGAAGAGCTGACGGCGACGGTTAAGCAGAACTCCGATAACGCCCGTCAGGCTACGCTGCTGGCGAAAAATGCCTCTGAAACGGCCGCGCGCGGCGGTCAGGTGGTGGATAACGTGGTTCGTACCATGACCGAAATTGCCGACAGTTCGCAGCAAATTGCGCACATTACCGGCGTGATTGACAGCATCGCGTTCCAGACGAACATCCTGGCGCTTAACGCGGCGGTAGAAGCCGCACGCGCCGGGGAACAGGGTCGTGGCTTTGCGGTGGTCGCGGGCGAAGTCCGTACGCTGGCGAGCCGCAGCGCGCAGGCGGCGAAAGAGATCAAAGGGCTTATCGAGAACTCCGTCAGCCGGGTGAATACCGGCTCTGAGCAGGTTAGCGAGGCCGGCACCACCATGAAGGAGATTGTCGCCGCCGTGACCCGCGTGACCGATATTATGGGTGAGATTTCATCGGCCTCTGACGAGCAGAGCCGGGGGATTGAGCAGGTGAGCCTGGCCGTTTCGCAGATGGACAGCGTGACCCAGCAAAACGCCGCGCTGGTGCAGGAGTCCGCCACGGCGGCGGCGGCGCTGGAAGATCAGTCCGAACAGCTGCGCCAGGCCGTAGCCGCGTTTCGCCTGAACGGAAAAGAAAAAGCGGTAGCTCCACGCCCGGCCAATGTGAAAACGCCACAGCTGTTGCGCCCGGCAACGACAACCGCCTCTACCGACAGCAACTGGGAAACCTTCTGAGTCACCGGCGGGCGAGGAAATCGCCCGCTAGCGGCTGCGCTTGGCGTGCCGCTCCCAGTTCTCCTGTTTCGCTTCATCGGATTTGCGCAGCGAGACATAGCATGCCCCGCTGCCGCCGTGATGCGGCAGCGCCACGCAAAAAGCCTGCACTTCCTCGAACTCGGTTAACCAGCGCGCCAGATAGCTGCGCACCACGTTCGGATGTGAGTTCTGCTCGCGCCCTTTCCCGTGAATGATAATCAGGTTGCGTAACCCGTCACGCCCGGCCTGGCGAATAAACGAAAACAGCATCTGGCGGCAGCGTTCCGCGGGCTGGCGTAAGAGGTTTAAGCTCGCCTGGCGGGCGTATTTACCCGAGCGCAGCTTATCGATAACGCCCTGCTGTACCCCTTCGCGCCGGAACGCCAGCGGCTCTTCAAGGGGCAGAACGTCAAGAAAGTCCAGCGTCAGGAAGTTATCCAGCTGTTCATTATCCACCTCTTCGCGCGCCCGGGTATTGCGGCTGGGCTGCCAGTGGATATCCGCGCAGCGCTTCAGGGGCTGGACATCTTCCATGGCGTCAAGAAAAAAGGATTTGTCGTCAGGGTTCATGGGCATCCTCCGGCTACAGCTGAGGACGGTACTATACCTGCGCCTGAGGCAGGCCTCAATCACCGCTGTACGCCGTCGCGCGCCATAAATATTAACCCGATGAATATATATAGTATTTATAAAATGGACTTAAACATGACTTAACTAAAATTTCAGCAAAGGTAAAATAAGTGATTTGTGTTAAATTTTCGTAAAATCAAATACTCAACCCCCTTCCCTTTTTCGGGAAAGGTGTTATACCTAAATAAACCTGCTTCATGGAAATAATACTCAGGATTGGCGAAAGGACGCACTGCTGTGTGTACTGGAGGATCTGTCTGATGTCGGGCAGATCCTGTTTTTTTATGTTCTCATTTTCATGCTACGACTATTTTTCTTGCTTCCCTTCTGAATTGCGTAATTAAAGATTCAGCAAGAGGCGTCTGACGTGAATCACGGCGCTGAATTAAATAATATGCCGCTTTTGGAAGCGATTCGACCACAGGCAGCATGACCAGCCGGTGCGCCAGCAGCGGGTCGCAGCCCAGCTCCTGCGGTAAAATGCTTAAAAAATCGCTTTGCGCGACCAGGCTAATACAGGAGGAGAACGTTTCGCAGACAACGCCGATTCGCGGTATTTGCGAGCGATGATTAAATACCTCTTCCAGCTGCTTATAATAACTTCCCCGCGGCGTTGGCATTGTCCAGTTATAATGCAGCAGTTCATTAATAGTGGTTGCTCCCGTCGCCGGATGCCCTTCCCGGCAAAATACCGCAAACGGCTTTTCGAAGAGCTTTTCAAACGTAAACTCGTGGTCGTAAGGCCCCTGATAATAGGTGTTGATGGTGAAATCCAGCTCTCCCTGGCGTAATTCATTGATCATCGACACCAGCTGCCCTTCCATAATCCTCACCTTAACCTGCGGATGTTGCGCGTGAAAGCGGGTGATCACGGCGGGCATCAGGCTGCGTGAAACGCTGGCCCCCATCCCGATATTGATCTGCCCGGCCAGCTCGCCCTGCCGCTGACGGATATCATCCTGCGCCGCGCGCAGCTCTTCCAGAATCAACCTTGCACGCTGGTAAAAGCCCTCACCGCATTCGGTCAGCGCGACGCCCTTACTCCTGCGCACGAAAAGCTGCGCCGCCATGCCTTCCTCCAGCTCTTTGATGGATTTGGTCAGCGCCGGCTGCGAAAGATTCAGCGTCCTGCTGGCACCGCGAATGCTGCCCTGACGCGCGACTTCAACAAACGCCCGGATTTGATGAAATTTAATCTGAAATGACATAGCCCGACCGATAACCGTTGTTTATCAGAGTAAAGAAACTGTCATCTACTTTAATGGAAAGGGATGTGCGAGGGTAATTCCTGAACGGTTAAAACTGTGAAAAATCGGTTAGTGATAAGTAAAAACTATCACAGCGTGAAGCAGTTCACATATTTTAATGATGACGGGAACAGATATGCACACACTGGCGCACTACATCCAGACCTTAACGCCGCAGCTGAGCGCATGGCGGCGCGATTTTCACCATTTTGCGGAATCCGGCTGGGTAGAGTTTCGTACCGCGGCGAAAGTCGCGGAAATCCTGGGCTCGCTGGGTTACGCGCTGGCGATGGGCCGCGACGTCGTGGATGCCGAAAGCCGGATGGGGTTGCCCGACGATGCCACCCTGGCGCGCGAGTTCGCCCGCGCCCGCGCGCAAGGCGCACCTGAGAAATGGCTGCCGCCGTTTGAAGGCGGGTTTACCGGTATTGTGGCGACTCTCAATACCGGCCGCCCTGGCCCGACCCTGGCGTTTCGCGTGGATATGGATGCCCTTGATTTAAGCGAAGCGTGCGATGAAAGCCATCGCCCGTTCCGCGACGGGTTTGCCTCCTGCAATCCGGGAATGATGCACGCCTGCGCGCACGACGGCCACACCGCGATCGGGCTGGGTCTGGCGCAGGTGCTAAAGCAGTATGAAGCGCAGCTCAACGGGATCGTCAAGCTGATCTTCCAGCCTGCCGAAGAAGGGACGCGAGGCGCGCGCGCCATGGTTGCCGCCGGGGCGCTGGACGACGTGGACTATTTCACCGCCATCCATATTGGTACCGGCGTGCCTGCCGGGACGACGGTCTGCGGCAGCGATAACTTTATGGCCACCACCAAGTTCGACGTGAGCTTTACCGGCGTTGCCGCACACGCGGGCGGTAAACCGGAGGACGGGCGTAACGCCCTGCTCGCCGCCGCGCAGGCCGCCCTCGCCCTGCACAGCATCGCCCCGCATAGCGAAGGCGCGTCGCGGGTGAACGTCGGCGTGCTGCAGGCGGGCAGCGGACGCAACGTGGTGCCCGCCAATGCCCTGATGAAGGTTGAAACCCGCGGCGAAACCGAAGCCATTAACCAGTATGTCTTTGAACGCGCGCAGGCGGTTATTAACGGCGCGGCCGCACTCTACGGCGTTAAGGCAGAGATGCGCCTGATGGGGGCTGCCACCGCCAGCGCGCCGACACCGGCGTGGGTGGATTATCTGCGCGAACAGGCCAGCCAGGTTTCCGGGGTAATGCACGCAATCGATAAGGTCAAAGCGCCGGCCGGTTCCGAAGACGCCACGCTGATGATGGCCCGCGTGCAGCAGAACGGCGGCATGGCGTCCTATATGGTGTTTGGCACAGATTTGAGCGCCGGACATCACAACGAAAAATTCGACTTCGATGAGCAGGTCATGACTATTGCCATCGAAACCCTGGCGCGGACTGCGCTCAATTTCCCGTGGACGCGAGGTGTGTAATGCAGGACAGCTACGCTTTTATTGCCGATGCGATCGACACGCGATGTCGCACGTTAACCGACATTGCCGACGAGATCTGGGATCATCCTGAAACCCGCTTTGAAGAGTTCTGGTCAGCCGAACGGCTTGCCAGCGCGCTGGAAGCCGAAGGTTTCACGCTCGCGCGCGAAGCCGGCGGCATCCCCAACGCCTTTATCGCCAGCTTCGGCAGCGGGAAACCGGTTATCGCCCTGCTCGGCGAATACGATGCGCTGGCAGGGTTAAGCCAGCAGGCGCACTGTGCGACCGCGCAATCCGCCACGCCGGGGGCCAACGGCCACGGCTGCGGGCATAATCTCTTAGGCACCGCGGCGCTGGCGGGCGCGGTGGCAGTAAAAAGCTGGCTGGAGCAGCACGGCGGCAGCGGGACGGTACGTTTTTACGGCTGCCCCGGCGAAGAAGGCGGCTCCGGGAAAACCTTTATGGTGCGCGAAGGCCTGTTTGACGACGTCGACGCCGCCGTCACCTGGCATCCGGAAGCCTTTGCCGGCATGTTTAACGTCAGCACGCTGGCAAACATTCAGGCCGCGTGGCGCTTTCACGGCGTGGCGGCGCATGCGGCCAACTCTCCCCATCTGGGGCGCAGCGCGCTGGACGCCGTAACGCTGATGACCACCGGCACCAACTTCCTCAACGAACACATCATTGAAAAAGCGCGCGTCCATTATGCCATTACCGATACCGGCGGGATTTCGCCCAACGTGGTGCAGGCGCAGGCTGAGGTGCTGTACCTGATCCGCGCCCCGGAGATGGCCGATGCGCAGCAAATCTACGAACGTATCGAGAAAATCGCCCAGGGCGCGGCAATGATGACCGAAACCACCGTCGAGTGCCGCTTTGACAAAGCCTGCTCCAGCTACCTGCCGAACCGCACGCTTGAGGCGGCGATGTATCGCGCCCTGCAGCACTACGGCACGCCTGCCTGGACGGAGGAAGAACGCGGCTTTGCCCGCGAGATCCGCGCCACGCTGACGCCGGACGATCTGCAGAACAGCCTCAAAAATATTGCCGCAACGGGTGGCGACGCCGGGAAAGCCTTTGCTCGTCGCCACCAGCAGACGCTGCTGGTGGATGAAGTCGCGCCGTACGCCATCACCGACAACGTGCTGGCGGGCTCCACGGACGTGGGTGACGTCAGCTGGAAAATGCCGGTTGCCCAGTGCTTCAGCCCCTGCTTTACCGTCGGCACGCCGCTGCACACCTGGCAGCTGGTGGCGCAGGGGCGAACCTCCATTGCCCACAAAGGGATGCTGCTGGCCGGGAAAGTGATGGGTGCGACCGCGCTCAACCTGCTGCAGGACGCATTGCTGCTGAAAAAATGCCGTGAAGAGTTTGAACAACACATACAAGAAAAACCGTACGCGTGTCCGATCCCACACGGCGTGACACCGTCACCTTTAAAATAAAAAAACACAACACAACAACACAACACTCCCGAGGAACGCCCATGAGTATGTCATCCATACCTTCGCATTCCCCATCCGGTAAGCTCTATGGCTGGGTTGAAAGGATCGGCAATAAAGTGCCGCACCCTTTCCTGCTTTTTATCTATCTGATTGTGATTTTGATGGTCGCCACCGCCGTACTCTCCGCCTTTGACGTGAGCGTGCGCAGCCCGGCCGACGGCAGCCTGGTGGCGGTGAAAAACCTGCTCAGCGTTGACGGGCTGCACTGGTTTTTACCCAACGTGATTAAGAACTTCAGCGGTTTCGCCCCGCTGGGTGCCATTCTGGCGCTGGTGCTCGGGGCCGGGCTCGCGGAGCGCGTGGGCCTGTTACCGGCCCTGATGGTGAAAATGGCCTCTCACGTCAGCGCGCGTTACGCGAGCTACATGGTGCTATTTATCGCCTTCTTCAGCCATATCTCCTCCGACGCCGCGCTGGTGATTATGCCGCCGATGGGGGCGCTGATCTTCCTCGCCGTCGGGCGTCATCCCGTGGCGGGCCTGCTGTCGGCGATTGCCGGCGTGGGCTGTGGATTCACCGCCAATCTGCTGATCGTTACCACCGACGTGCTGCTCTCTGGCATCAGCACGGAGGCGGCGAAAACCATCGATGCGGCCATGCACGTCAGCGTGATCGACAACTGGTACTTTATGGCCAGCTCGGTCATTGTTCTGACGATTGTCGGCGGGCTGATTACCGATAAAATCATCGAGCCGCGCCTGGGTAAATGGGAAGGCCGTAGCGATGAAAAGCTGGAAACCCTGAGCAAAGAGCAGCGCTTCGGCCTGCGCGTGGCCGGCGCCGTTTCGCTGGCCTTTATCGCGCTGATCGCGCTGATGGTGGTGCCGGAAAACGGGATATTGCGCGATCCGGTAAAACATACCGTCCTGCCCTCGCCGTTTATCCAGGGCATTGTGCCGCTGATTATCCTCTTCTTCTTTGTCGTCTCTCTTGCTTATGGCATTGCCACCGGCAAAATCCGCCGCCAGGGCGATCTGCCGCAGCTGATGATCGAGCCGATGAAGGAGATGGCGGGCTTTATCGTGATGGTATTCCCGCTGGCGCAGTTTGTGGCCATGTTTAACTGGAGCAACATGGGCAAGTTTATGGCCGTTGGTCTGACCGACGCGCTGGAGGCGGCCGGGCTAAGCGGCGTACCGGCATTTGTCGGCCTGGCGCTGCTCTCATCGCTGCTGTGCATGTTTATCGCCAGCGGCTCCGCCATCTGGTCGATTCTGGCCCCGATCTTCGTGCCGATGTTTATGATGCTGGGGTTCCACCCGGCTTTCGCGCAGATCCTGTTCCGTATCGCGGACTCTTCGGTCATTCCACTGGCGCCGGTTTCGCCGTTTGTTCCGCTGTTCTTAGGATTCCTCCAGCGCTATAAACCGGAAGCCAAACTGGGTACTTACTATTCGCTGGTCTTGCCATATCCGCTTATCTTTTTAGGGGTATGGCTGGTCATGTTGGTGGCGTGGTATCTTGTCGGCCTGCCGATTGGACCGGGTATTTACCCAAGGCTGAACTAAAGGAAAGAGGATGCTGAGATTACTCGAAGATAAGATTGCGACGCCGCTTGGGCCGCTGTGGGTGATCGCCGACGAGCAGTTTTGCCTGCGCGCCGTTGAGTGGGAAGAGCACAGCGACCGCATGGAAGAACTGCTCGCTATTCACTACCGCTCCCAGGGGTATGAACGTATCCGCGCCACCAACCCGGGCGGACTGAGCGACAAGCTGGCGGCGTACTTCGAAGGCGATCTCAGCATCATTGACACCCTGCCAACCGCCACGGCAGGCACGTCTTTTCAGCGCGAAGTGTGGCAGGCGCTGCGGGCCATTCCCTGCGGACAGGTCATGCATTATGGGCAGCTTGCAGAGCAGTTAGGTCGCGCAGGCGCTGCACGTGCAGTGGGTGCCGCGAACGGCTCTAACCCGGTCAGCATCGTGGTGCCCTGCCATCGCGTGATTGGCCGCAACGGCACCCTGACCGGCTATGCCGGTGGGGTACAGCGAAAAGAATGGTTACTGCGTCACGAAGGGTATCTCTTGCTCTAGATCCCAGGCTTTTTGTGCTTAATTTTCTTCCGGTTAGGCTAAAAATCCATGATCAAGCTGTGGAATTTCAAGAAGATGGCGACACGTTGCCGTCTCTTGTCCTTATTGAGGGTTTGTCAGGCTTACGTACTTACCAAAAAGATGTTAAAATTGACCAATATCAATTAAGGCTTGAGCAAACCTATGATCCCGGAAAAGCGAATTATACGACGCATTCAGTCTGGCGGTTGTGCTATCCATTGCCAGGATTGCAGCATCAGCCAGCTCTGTATCCCGTTTACCCTGAATGAGCATGAACTCGATCAGCTTGATAATATCATCGAGCGCAAAAAGCCTATTCAGAAAGGGCAGACGCTGTTTAAAGCGGGAGACGAACTGAAATCGCTCTATGCTATCCGCTCTGGCACCATCAAGAGCTATACCATTACCGAACAGGGCGACGAGCAGATCACCGGCTTCCATCTGGCGGGTGACCTGGTAGGCTTTGATGCTATCGGCACGGGCCACCACCCGAGCTTTGCTCAGGCACTCGAAACCTCGATGGTTTGCGAAATCCCGTTTGAAACTCTGGACGATCTGTCCGGCAAGATGCCTAACCTGCGTCAGCAGATGATGCGTCTGATGAGCGGTGAGATCAAAGGCGATCAGGACATGATTCTGCTGCTTTCCAAGAAGAATGCAGAAGAGCGCCTGGCTGCGTTTATCTACAACCTCTCCCGCCGCTTCGCCGAGCGTGGCTTCTCGCCGCGTGAGTTCCGTCTGACCATGACGCGTGGCGATATCGGTAACTACCTGGGCCTGACCGTGGAAACCATCAGCCGTCTGCTGGGCCGTTTTCAGAAAAGCGGAATGCTGGCCGTTAAGGGTAAATACATCACTATCGAAAACGGTGAAGCGCTGGCCGTTCTTGCCGGGCATGCCCGCAACGTGGCATAACGCCCCACAGGTGTCCTGTCAGACCGATAAGTTTTCATGATTTATTGGTCTGGCATATATACACCTTCGTTATTCTACATTTTCACCGCAGCACGTCCCCGCACAGCACCCGAAAGGTTCTCGTTGAGGTTATGAATTGAGAGAAAGTTTGTTTTTCGTTTCAGTCGTGATTGCCTCAGTGACCTTTATCTTCATCTGGATCATGCTTGTTGGCCCAATGAAGGGGGAGGAAAAAACCTACGTTCAGGATTCCACGACCTTTGCGATAGCGGTGATGGTGCTGCTGTTTATTGCGTTTATCGCCGTGACGGTGACCGTTCTGCTTCTTTGATAAATTTGCATGATTTATTGTTTTGGTTTTTAGATCCTCCCACATTCAATAAATTATCGAAAAAAACGATAACATATTCAGTCCGTTACCAGACGATAACGGAGTATGTAGGATATTAAACGGCCCAAAATTCACCCCCAGCAGCTCATTTCAGCCCCAAAATCGCCCCCCCTTTGCTTAGTTCCTTCCAGTTCGCAACCCGCCACTTTACGCATTCCTTCCTCATCAGCATAATCGCCGCAAATCCTTTTGTAAGACTTAACCAGCGCGTGCTACTTTCTCCCTGCCCTATACTTTCAGTCTGACATCTGGCTGGAGGTTTCTATGTGTGGACGTTTTGCATAAGCCCTAACCGTGAAGAATATCTGGCTTACCTGGCCGATAAAGCCGATCGCGACATTGCCTATGACCCGGAACCTATTGGCCGGTACAACGTCGCGCCAGGTACAAAAGTTCTGCTGCTGAGCGGACGAGACGAGCTGTTGTACCTCGATCCTGTTTTCTGGGGTTACGCTCCCGGGTGGTGGGATAACAGCCACTGATAAACGCGCGTGTCGAAACCGCTGCCACCAGCCGCATGTTTAAACCTCTCTGGCAGCATGGCCGGGCAATCTGCTTTGCTGATGGATGGTTCGAGTGGAAGAAGGAGGGCGACAAGAAGCAGCCATATTTCATTCACCGGGCAGACGGTGAGCCGATATTTACGGCAGTACGCCATTCGAACGCGGCGATGGAGCAGAAGATTTCCTGATAGTGACGTCTGCAGCTGATAAAGGTTTGGTCGACATTCACGACCGCCGGCCACTTGTTCTGTCACCGGAAGCTGCAAGGGAGTGGATGCGTCAGGATATAGGCGGGAAAGAAGCGGAAGAGATAGTTGCCGACGGCACAATGGACGCCGACAAGTTTATCTGGCACGCAGTGTCGCGTGCCGTTGGTAATCCAAAAAATCAGGGTGCTGAATTGATCGATAATATAATGTGATATCCTGACAGATATTACCAGAGTTTTACGCTTCCATCTGGCTGTTTACCACCCACTGGAGACATGTCGTACACCTTATTTACACATTTTTGGATGCCGTCTTTAAGATGCTTTACCATTTTCTTGTCTGAATTATTCTGATCAAAATAATTTACAGTGGTAACGTTATTTTTCTTGTAAATTTCAGCTTCGCCATATGGCCCGGCGGAATAATTAATCTTATAACCCCAGAATTCTTCTTTATAGCCAGCTAAAATGTAAGGGTCGTAATCTGCAAAGACATCAGCAATGCATAATGCAACGCTTTTTGTATCACTCTTAGTCGTATATACAGCGTCAGGAGTACCATGTATTGGAGGCTCCTGGATAATTGCACATCCAGATAAGGTAAGAACTGCTAATGCGAGAATAGGTTTTAACATATCAATTCCATTTAAGTATTTATAAGTGCCTGAATAAGATACTTTATTTTGACAATAATGTCCTGCATTTATTTAACAGTTAATAAATTTTGGAAGCAGGTCGTATACCACGGCGAAAGCATTTCTCGCTTCATCTGCCATTGCTGCTGAATGCCCGCCCGGCAAAGAAGAGCGTACCTTTACCATATTTGGCGTTCAGATGATCGAGCACCTCCATCAATCTTTCGCTAGCTGCCCTCGGGGCGTTTTCATCGAATAGGTTGAGCTGAGCCACACCCTGGCTGAAAAAGTCTCCCAGCATGATCCCAGCCTTTTGGTAACGGTGACCATCCTTCCAGATTCTGTCTAGGCACTTTACCGCGGCGTTGATAATGTCTCGTGAATCCTGTGTAGGAGTGAGAAGCTTCATTGACGCACTATTACCGTAATAAGGCTCGTTAAGCGACAAGGGAGAGGTTTTCACGAAAGCAGAAATAAAGCGGCAATACTGATGCTCGCCTCGTAGCTTTTCAGCGCCTCGGGCCGCATAACTTCAGATAACCTGGCGCATCTGTTCATACTCAGTAACTCGTTCGCCGAATTACAGACTGCAGACGATTTCCTGCTTTACCGGCGCAAACTCCTCAAGATCAAGACAAGGCTCGCCGCGCAACTCCCGGACCGTTCGCTCGAGTATCACGTTAAAGTGTTTACGGATAATCCATGTGCTTTGCTCTGAAAGGTCCAGAGTCGTTTTTATGCCCATAGCGTTCAGCTTCTTGCTGATGCGCCTGCCGACGCCCCACACGTCCTCTACTGGTACCAGAGCCAACAATCGACGCTGACGGTCGATATTGGACAAATCAACCACGCCGCCAGTCTGGCGCTGCCATTTTTTTGCAGCGTGATTTGCCAGTTTGGCGAGTGTTTTTGTCTGCGCAATGCCAACCCCGACCGTCAGGTGAGTACGCTTCAGAACTGTCGCGCGGATCTCTTTGCCGAAGTCCGACAGGTCCCGGCAGTTCCTAACGCCTGTCAGATCACAAAAAGCCTCATCGATACTATAAAATTCAACGCGGAGGCTCATTTCCTCAAGCGTCGTCATTACCCGGTTCGATATGTCAGCATAGAGTTCGTAGTTACTGCTGAAGCAAACAACCCCAGCACGCCGGAATAAATTCTTTTGCTTAAAGTACGGCTCACCCATGGTAATTCCAGCGGCCTTGGCCTCTGCGCTGCGTGCGATTACACAGCCATCGTTATTTGAGAGAACAACAACTGGCCACACTTTCAAATCGGGCCGAAACACCGTCTCGCATGATGCGTAAAACGAGTTCACATCACAGAGCGCAAACATTCTTAGCTCGCCGATTTTACGATGAAAGTAACAACACCGAACACATCGAGCGTATCCTGACTACCGACAATGATCGGTGGGTAAGCGCTATTCATCGGATTGAGCTGGACGGTCGGGCGCAACTGCAGGCGTTTAACAGTAAACTCCCCTTCTACCGCGGCAATGACGATATCTCCATGCTCAGCAGTTCGGGAACTATCAATCACCAGCAGATCGCCGTCGCTGATCCCGGCCTCAATCATCGAGTCACCGGCGGCTTTGACGAAATATGTTGAGCGGGGCGGGATACCAACAACTCATTGAGATCGATGCGCTGTTCTACGTAATCAGCAGCCGGGCTGAGGAATCCGCACTGCACCAAATGGCTGAACAGCGGGATAGCAATAATTTCGCGTAACTCTGCCGATCTGAAGAACGCCATAATGCTTACCTCTAATGCTGTATTTATATACAGCATCGCTAAATGTGAGGGTCGATAAAGTTGATGTCAGATGTTAAACTCTATGTACAAGAAAACATTGAAATTTTACTTACCGGATGATGAGCGACTTAAAAAATGGATAAAAACAGTCCAAATATAAATTTACTAAAAATAGTTGCAAGCTTTATGGTGATGCTTATCCATGTTTCTGCTGTCAATTTCCCAAAACTTGGAAAGGCAGAGTGGGATGTATCTAATTTTTATAATTCATTCTCACGTGTTTGCGTCCCAATTTTCTTTATGATCTCTGGTTATTTTCTTATCACAAGAGACGAATCCGTTACAACCTTCTACAAGAAGAGATTTTCAAAAATAATCCCTCCTCTTGTTTTCTGGAGTGGTGTTTTTTATTTATATAATTATCTATATGTAGGGATTCCGCTTTACAATGCAACAGAGCTATTTAGCCGCCCGGCATCTGCGCATCTTTGGTTCCTATATGCCATTTTTGGGCTTTATTTATTTACCCCTTTCATATCAAAAATATACAATAACAGTACCGCGAAAGAGAGATTGGTTTTTATTTGCATTTGGTTTATAACATCATCAGTAATTCCTGTAGTGAACTCAACCTTTGGAATGGCTATTAGCACAGGATTATTTCAGCTAACCACTATATATGGATATATAGGTTTGTTTTTCATTGGGGCGTGGATAAAGGACAATCAATCTGAAAGAGATAGTTTCGCAGCAGTTGCTTCACTGTTTTTATACATACTATTAAGCTTGCTGACCATGTATCTTACAAAACAATTTAGCTATAACTCTGGCAAACCTAACGTAACATTCTATAGTTATCTCTCACCTTTTGTAATTATAGGTGCGATAGCATTATTTTATTCCTTTATCTCCATTAAAATCGACAATGCTATTGTAGTTAAGATTGCCAATATATTTTCTTCTTTTGCGCTAGGGGTTTACTGCATACACACCTTGTTTATATGGCCTCTGGCAAAAGAATTTCATATAGGTGGTGATGTTAACCCTACGGAATACTACATACTGATAACCACATTAATAGTGTTTTTTATATCCTGCATATTTTCTTATTTCGGTTCAAAAATCCCATTTGTGAAAAGAATGTTCTAATAGGCGCCCCAATGGGGCGCTTTTCTTCATTAGAAATTACGGGACACTTTTCGCCAAAGTCCCTCAGATGTATACGAAAACATCATCACGCAGCCAGCTGCTGGGGTGACGTTGGCTGAACCTTTGAAACGTATTGTTCCTGATGTTGTACCATGCGCGACGGTAACACTCCCGTTAAACTGCACCGTAACAACCTTCCCAGGCAACGCCCGGCTCATTGTCGTCATTGTAAATGCAGATGCAGGAGAGAGCAGGAAGCTATCATAACTTATTACGTTAGGATTAGCCGCTGCTGTGAATGTTGGCACGCTTGGCGCATCGACTTTAACCGTTGCAACAGCACCTGCAAACACCCCAGCCGCCCCTGGCGGTATGTAATCATGTGAAGGGAAATTAATCACATGTCCATTTAATGAACTTGCATTATTAAAAGGATGGCGATGAGATATGCCGTACACAATAGCTTTTATAAAATGTGGTGATAAAGGAGCATTAATGTAGATAGCATCGTTAATACCTGTACCGGAAAGCCCCGCATTTGTTATGCGAGCATCGAATGCGAATCTTTTGCTGCTAAAAGGAACAAGCGCTGCGGAATGGATATTGAGTATTTGAGCACCACCAGACACTTCGCGGCATGACGTGAAAGAAACACCACAACCAACATTGTTATTTACTCTAACATCAGGTTCAATATAAATATTATCACATTGAGTAAATGTCATTACATCCTGATTGCACTGATCACACTGATATTTTTCAATATAACTTGGTCAGTATGTTCACTTTCAAAATCACCTGAACAATTAACATCATTTCTTTCGGCCGACTCTATGGTAATATCTTCAATGACAAAGTTTCCGGTTCTGTTCGCATGGTTGAGAGTGTCACCCTATATGGACACTGCGTCATGGTCGGTAGTGCCAATCCTGATGTTTTTAAACCTGCCATTGATTACGTTAACCTGCGCTGTAACTGCCTTTCTATCAGCATTAGGGGATATATATCTTCTGCGTAGAAGTCTTCACAGCCTGCGAACCCAATGGCATTGTCAAGATTACCAGAGCCATTAGCAGAAACGGAACCACCTCTAATTCCAACTACCTTTATTCTGCCACTCTTTGAAATTAATGAACCACTAAACCCAATACAGTATCCTTTATTTGGAGTAAGCTCCCAAGTTTTCGATCTTACCTACGCATTCATCTGCGTGAGGATTTGCCTGAACGTAATCAAGGATTGACTTGGCTGCCGTTGCCACCGCCTGGTTTTTATCCTTTGCACCGTTCACATTGACCAGGACATAGTTATCGATCCCGAGGTCGTTTCTGATGGAGGTTCCGACATTTGGCCTGAACCACCATAATCGATTTCGAAAGGTCATTCGGGTCATTGAAATTAAGAAGCTGAACCAGAAAACCGGTAGTAAGTCCGGCATCTCCAAACATGTTCCTGGCCCACTGATACATAAGAGGATTCATAGAGACATTTCCTTGGCGATCACAGCATCAATCTTTCGCTACGTGTCTTCAAACCCCTTGGTTAAAAATTTCTTCCTGGCCGTAGCCCGGCGGAAGTTCTGAGGTACGCTTCGGTGATGGATGTATGCAGCATAGTTAGCTGAATAACCCACCCGGCCCGTCACGCGATTGCCATTTAAAGTGATCTCGCTGAACTGGCTATTGATGAGGGTTGACGTATTGATCGGTGTATAGAGCGTCGCCTGCGAACCGCCAATACTTCAGCGATAAAACCGGCATGTTCAGGCGCTCTTTGTACGCGACTCCAGAAGTCGCTAAGCCAACGTTGACCTTGTCGCATTCATCTTGGCTCTTTGCAGCTATATTGGTGTCGTTCATAATCATCAATTCATTCGTTTTTGTAAGACGTATCATACGTCAGATAACTGCAGCAGAGATAAACTATGCGCGCAAAAATCCCTCGTTATTGTTCATGGATATTTTTTATCCTTCTTTTTCTTTTCCTTTTTGCTCTCTATCAAAAGGCGTACTTGGGTGTCGCTCTAAATCAAATCATCATTGCGATACTTGCAGTTACTGGTCTTCTCGGATGGATTACGAGAGAAAAGCATCCAAAAAATTAAATAAATGGCCACTAAAAAGTGGCCAGTTCGTTGCTTAAAGAATAATGTTCAATTGCCTTCGGCGCCCCGACGCGATAAATGTATCCATTTCCGAAAGATAAATGGCATCGCAGCTGCGTTTCAACCTGTGTAAAAAAATACATCCAGTGGACTTCGCGTATAAGAACATCGCAGCTGAAACTTGTTGTCGCCTCATGAACGGCTTCCATTCCCTTGGATCATGCCTTTGGCACTCCCGTTAATTTTCATATACTGGCTAAACCGTATTGCTGGTTTTTCTACACAGACATGACAAAACCACGACAGAAATAGCAGTATCATCAGAAGGACAGAAGCGTATGCGAAAAGAGTTGAATCTGACATTTCCCTATAAAAAATAAATTTTTGGAAATACGCAAAAGATACGCCGTGCAGAAGATACAAAGGGTAGGACACATCGCCTAAAAACTTCAGCACAGCATGAACATATCTCACGGACAGCAGATTGCCGATCAAGAAAAAAACGGCGCACAACAGTACCGTAAGCAAAACAAACACCAGCTTGTTAGTGCCAGTGACAATATTTATCTGGTTACCTGTTACAGGATAAAGCGTAAAGACAACTACCAATCCCACAGCGGCCACAAACAATAGCCCTTTTCGTCTCCCTACATAGGGGAGTAGGAGTTTAGCCATTATCACTCCTGCAATAAAAAAGTAAATTTGGTTCATTGGATTGATATAGTCTGCCCACTGCCTGGCGAGGGTTTGATGAGAATCCAGGAAAAAGAAGGTGCTATGGATGAGAGTTACTATTAATACCCCCCCATCAGTACAAGTGACGACACCCATTTTGTAGCAAGAATAAACACCGGAAACAGTAGGTAAAATACGACTTCGTTTCCTATAGACCATCCCCCCATGATTATGTATTCCGTTGGGTTCGTGATTCCAAAGATCAAAAGTACATTTTGTGCGTACTTCCAGACATCTATAGAGAAGCCGTTTACGAAGAACACACCGAATGCGGTAGCTAAAACAAGCGCAACCCAATAGGTTGGGGCCAATCTAAAAAATCGTCTGACGAGAAACTTCAGATACTGACCAGCACACCATTTGTCGCGCTGATGCGCGAGATAAAGAGCCATGCCGCTAATGATATAGAATGCAGACACGGCGTAAATTCCCAGGCGTCCCAACAGAGTGCCAGAATCTGTCACCCCCCAATCAGTAAACTGATAAAAAAAATGATAAAAAACAATGCTAAGTGACATAGCACCACGTAAATAGTCTATTGATTGGATACGCATGTCTTCCCCTCAGGTTTTATGCGCGAAAAGTAGCAAATTACGGTGTGACAGTAAATTTTAAACTTGTGGTTTTTCATGACAATTCACGCAGCGAGTTCACGACCCAGCCCCTTACCGCTGAATGCAATCACCGCGATGAGGTCAGCGCGCATAACAGCGCTGGTTGATTTCCATGTAATCAACAATGCGCTGTTTTAAGCTGTCCATCTCACACCTTCCCGTTCGACTTGTTGCGGTTGTACTTCGCCTGCAGCAGTTGAATCGACGTCGGGCCGTGCCCGGCAAGGCTTATTCGTACCGCCTAAGACGGATGCCGAGATCAGGACAATTACCCTGCTCCAGCCTGCTCTGGATGGACTGAAAAGACCATTCGAAATTACAGGCCATCTGCCGCAACACGAGATCATCTACCATCATCGTGAACATGGTAAAACTGAAATGCAGGTTATCAGGCCAGTATTCGTTCCATCGAGTCGATCAACAAGAAAGGTCGGATACTATTTAAAAAATTCTATATCCAATGGGTGGAAGAATGGCTTTCGCCGTGCTGGCATTCATACCAGTCCAGACACACTTACGCATGCTGGTCACTTTCTGTTGGGGCGAATCCTTCCTTTATTGCTACACAGATGGGCCATGAGGATTCAAGGATGGTTTATGAGGTCTATCCGAAGTGGATCGGTGATATGGACAAGGACCAGGTTGCCATCATAAACAAGAGAATTCTTGCCAACATGCACCCGTTACGCCCTCAAGGCGATTTGAAGGCCAAGAAACCCATTTGAATTCAGCATGCAACAACATTAAGTAATAAATTTTCATGAATTATTGATCTCGCAAAACCTCCCCTCTGTTTCATTCAGGATATATAGGTTACTCTTTTAATTACAGACTGTGGTGACAGTAGTAAGGAGACCTGTATGGCCAAGTATCAAAACATGCTGGTAGCTATCGATCCTAACCAGGACGATCAGCCGGCGTTACGACGTGCTGTGTATTTACATCAACGGATTGGTGGCAAAATCAAAGCGTTTTTGCCGATCTATGACTTCTCGTATGAGATGACCACCCTTCTGTCGCCTGACGAGCGCACCGCTATGCGTCAGGGCGTCATCAGCCAGCGTACCGCGTGGATCCGTGAACAGGCTAAATATTACCTGGAAGCGGGCGTACCCATCGATATTAAAGTGGTCTGGCACAACCGACCTTTCGAAGCCATCATCCAGGAAATCGTTGCCGGTGGGCACGACCTGCTGCTGAAGATGGCGCACCAGCACGACAAGCTGGAATCCGTGATCTTCACCCCGACCGACTGGCATCTGCTGCGTAAATGCCCTTGCCCGGTCTGGATGGTGAAAGACCAGCCGTGGCCTGAAGGCGGGAAAGCCGTTGTGGCGGTTAATCTCGCCAGCGAAGAGGACTATCACAATTCGCTGAACGAAAAGCTGGTGAAGGAGACAATCCAGCTTGCTGACCAGGTCAATCACACCGAAGTGCATCTGGTTGGCGCCTATCCGGTCACCCCGATCAATATCGCCATTGAGCTGCCTGAATTTGACCCGAGCGTGTACAACGACGCGATCCGCGGTCAGCACCTGCTGGCCATGAAAGCGCTGCGTCAGAAATTCAGTATTGATGAGAAAATGACCCACGTAGAAAAAGGGCTGCCTGAAGAGGTGATCCCGGATTTAGCCGAACATCTCCAGGCCGGGATTGTGGTGCTGGGTACCATAGGCCGGACCGGCATTTCTGCCGCGTTCCTCGGCAATACCGCTGAACAGGTGATCGACCATCTGCGCTGCGACCTGCTGGTTATCAAGCCGGATGATTACCAGACGCCGGTTGAGCTGGACGATCCGGAAGACGATTAACCCCTAATGCCCGGCGGCGCAGGCTTGCCGGGCCTACAAAACCGAAGGCCGGGTAAGCGTCAGCGCCACCCGGCAATAAAAAACCGCCGGATCCGGCGGTTTTTTCGTTTCAACGCAACTTACAGCGCTTTCAGAATCGCATCCACGCTGGCTTTAGCATCGCCAAACAGCATGTGGGTGTTCTCTTTGAAGAACAGCGGGTTCTGAACCCCGGCATAGCCGGTATTCATGGAGCGTTTAAACACAATCACGTTCTGCGCCTTCCACACTTCCAGAACCGGCATCCCGGCGATTGGGCTACCCGGATCGTCCTGTGCAGCAGGGTTAACGGTATCGTTGGCGCCAATGACCAGGACCGTGTCGGTATCAGAGAAATCATCGTTGATTTCATCCATTTCGAGCACGATGTCGTACGGCACTTTCGCTTCCGCCAGCAGCACGTTCATGTGGCCAGGCAGACGCCCCGCCACCGGGTGAATACCAAAGCGAACCTTGATCCCGCGCGCGCGCAGCTTCTCTGTGATCTCTGCGACCGGATACTGCGCCTGCGCCACAGCCATGCCGTAGCCCGGGGTGATAATGACCGTGTGCGAGTTTTTCAGCATGTCTGCGGTATCTTCCGCAGAAATTTCACGGTGCTCACCCACTTCTTCATCCGCGCTGGAAGAAGCCCCGTCGGTACCAAAGCCACCGGCGATTACGCTAATGAACGAACGGTTCATCGCCTTACACATAATGTAAGACAGAATCGCACCCGAAGAACCCACCAGCGCACCGGTAACGATCAGCAGGTCGTTGCTCAGCATAAAGCCCGCCGCCGCTGCCGCCCAACCGGAGTAGGAGTTCAGCATCGAGACGACCACTGGCATATCTGCACCACCGATGGACGCCACCAGGTGCCAGCCAAACGCCAGCGCAATGATGGTCATTACCAGCAACGCCAGCACCTGCAGGCCCACGCTTTCGGTACGCACGAAGACTATCAGCAGCACAAACGAAACCACCAGCGCCGCCAGGTTGAGCTTGTGACGGTTTGGCAGCATCAGCGGTTTAGAGGAGATCTTCCCGCGCAGTTTGCCGAACGCAACAATGGAGCCAGTGAAGGTGACCGCACCGATGAAGATACCGAGGAACACTTCCGTCAGGTGAATGTTCACCAGAATCGGTTCCAGACCCGGCGTGTGGTACAGGTAGCTGTTGAAGCCCACCAGCACCGCGGCCAGACCCACGAAGCTGTGCAGAATGGCAACCAGCTCCGGCATCTCGGTCATTTCAACGCGTTTCGCCAGGCGAATACCAATCGCGCCACCGATGATCATCGCCACCAGGATCCACGCCACGTTGCCGGTGTCCGGCCCGAAGATGGTGGCAATCAGCGCAATCGCCATCCCGGCGATACCAAAGTTATTTCCCTGCTGAGACGTTTCGTGTTTGGAAAGCCCCGCCAGACTGAAAATAAACAGGATTGCAGCAACAATGTATGCGGCTGTCACTAATCCTCCAGACATATGCTACCCCTTAGCCTTTACGAAACATTTTCAGCATGCGCTGAGTCACGGTGAAACCACCGAAAATATTGATACTGGCGATCAGCACCGCGATAAAGCTCAGGAAGCTGATCCAGCCGCCGTGACCAATCTGCAGTAACGCCCCCACGACGATGATCCCGGAGATGGCGTTGGTTACCGACATGAGTGGCGTATGCAGCGCATGGGAGACGTTCCACACCACGTAGTAGCCTACGACGCAGGAGAGCGCGAAGACGGTAAAGTGGCCGAGGAACTCTTTCGGCGCGACGTCAGCCAGCCAGCCGAACAGAATAATCACCAGCGCCATGATCGCGTATTTGCGCCACGGGGAAGCCGGTTTGGCGGATACTTTAGGCTCTGGCGCCGCTTTTGGAGCAGCCTGAGGCTGGGCAGAAACCTGAATCGGTGGCGCAGGCCAGGTGATTTCACCTTCACGGACCACGGTGACGCCGCGTACCACTACATCGTCAAAATCAACGGTGATGTTGCCGTCTTTCTCTTTGCAAAGCAGCTTCAGCAGGTTGACGAGGTTGGTACCGTACAGCTGAGAAGACTGCGTAGGCAGGCGGCCCGGCAGGTCGGTATAACCAATCACCTTCACGCCGTTAGCGGTCGTGGTCACCTGATTCGGCACGGTATATTCGCAGTTACCGCCGTTTTGCGCGGCCAGATCGACGATCACGCTGCCCGGTTGCATGGAATCAACCATCTCACGGGTGATCAGCTTCGGCGCAGGTTTACCCGGAATCAGCGCGGTGGTGACAATAATGTCGACCTCTTTCGCCTGGGCGGCGAAGAGTGCCATTTCGGCTTTGATAAAGGCTTCGGACATCACCTTCGCGTAACCGTCACCGCTGCCTGCTTCTTCCTTAAAGTCCAGCTCAAGGAATTCGGCCCCCATACTCTGGACCTGCTCCTTCACTTCCGGACGGGTGTCAAAGGCGCGCACGATAGCGCCCAGGCTGTTTGCCGCACCGATTGCGGCAAGCCCCGCCACGCCCGCGCCAATCACCATCACTTTTGCCGGGGGAACTTTACCCGCGGCGGTGATTTGACCGGTAAAGAAGCGACCAAACTCGTGGGCAGCTTCCACAATGGCGCGATAGCCAGCAATGTTTGCCATGGAACTCAAGGCATCCAGCGACTGCGCGCGCGAAATACGCGGCACGGAGTCCATCGCCATCACCGTCACGCCGCGGGCCGCCAGCTTCTCCATCAGCTCAGGATTTTGCGCAGGCCAGATAAAGCTCACCAGCGTCGTCCCCGGATTCAGCAGCGCAATCTCACTCTCTTCCGGTGCGTTTACCTTCAGAATAACCGGCGACTGCCAGACGTCAGCACCGTCCACCACTTCCGCGCCAGCCTGGATAAAGGCCTCGTCATCGAAACTCGCCAGCTTGCCCGCGCCGCTTTCAACCGCGACGGTAAAACCCAGTTTTAGCAGTTGCTCCACCGTTTTCGGTGTTGCCGCTACGCGGGTTTCATTGGCTAACCGTTCTTTTGGTACCCCAATACGCATAGTTTTCCCTTCCATCGGTTTTTGATGATGGTTTATCGATAAATGCCCGCGGTTTGTATCAGTTTTCACCGTCGCGCGAGCGACGAGATATGATTGACCCCGGAAAATAAAACAGTAACAAACTGTCTATAACCTACTGAAAATAGCGCCCGCGATCTACCGCCAGAAAACACTATTTCTTACTTTATCTGTGAAAAATAAGCGATCGGCGTCACTGACAGTGATATTTACCTTAAATTCATCGCCGGAACCGATAAATCGCGCAAGCGAAGCGGTAAAAACATGATATAGCGCCATAACAGAACAAGTTATTAACATTAAATTAACTTGTAAAAGTCATATGCTTTATCAGTTTTACTTGTCAAACGCCCGTTTTTTCAACATATCACTAAATGTTATAGAATTCGGTGATTGAGTGAGCACAGGCTGTGAAAAATGGCGCAGACAGCGACGGGTTTTAAATGCAATAATCGGGACCGTCTCAAATTAACAACAATACCAGTACATGGTTTGCGCAAGGCGAAGGATCATTTTTATGAAGCTTAAGAACACACTCCTGGCGTCCGCACTTCTTTCCGCGACCGCCCTGTCTGCGAATGCCGCGACAGAGTTAACGCCGGAGCAAGCGGCAGCGTTAAAACCTTTTGACCATACGGTCATTGTGGGTCGTTATAATTCTATTGGCGATGCCGTCGCCGCTGCATCAAAAGCCGCTGATAAAAACGGGGCGGCCTCGTTTTACGTAGTGGACCAGTCTGATTACGGCAACAGCGGTAACCAGCGCGTGACCATTGCGCTGTTCAAAGACAATGCGCCAAAAGCTGACGCACCGAAAAACCGCGTGATCAACGGCGTGGTTGAGCTGCCGAAAGATCAGGCGATTGAGCTGGAACCTTACGACACCGTCACCGTTCAGGGCTTCTATCGCAGCCAGCCTGAAGTGAACGATGCCATCACCAAAGCCGCGAAAGAGAAAGATGCATACGCTTTCTACATCGTGCGTCAGGTCGATGCTAACCAGGGTGGCAACCAGCGTATTACCGCGTTCATCTATAAAAAAGATGCGAAGAAACGTGTTCTGCAGAGCCCGGATGCCATTCCGGCTGATTCAGAAGCCGGTCGCGCAGCGATAGCGAAAGGCGGCGAAGAGGCGAAGAAAGTAGAAATTCCTGGCGTAGCAACTTCTGCTGCACCAAGCGCTGAAGTGGGCCGTTTCTTTGAAACGCAATCCACGAAAGGCGGTCGTTATTCCGTTACTCTGCCAGACGGCACCAAAATTGAAGAGCTGAACAAAGCCACTGCTGCGCAGATGGTGCCGTTCGACAGCATCAAGTTTACCGGCAACTACGGCAACATGACGGAAGTCTCCTATCAGGTCGCGAAGCGTGCGGCGAAGAAAGGGGCGAAGTATTACCACATCACCCGCCAGTGGCAGGAACGTGGTAACAACGTGACCATCAGCGCCGATCTGTACAAGTAACAAAATCGTTTACGAAAGGCGGCGCAATGCCGCCTTTTTTGTTACTTTTTTTGAATTTCTGCCCCACGTCATTGCATGCTTTCGTTACACTCCGTAAAATCCCGCGCCTTAGTGTAATCCACCATTTTTATGCGCCTGTGCGAAATAATTATTCTGGATTTGGACCTTTCATAACAGGAAGCCAATGGAAAAGAAACTTGGCCTGAGTGCTCTGACTGCACTCGTTTTAAGCTCAATGCTGGGTGCAGGCGTATTCAGTTTGCCGCAGAACATGGCGGCCGTTGCAAGCCCTGCCGCGCTACTCATTGGCTGGGGCATTACGGGGGTTGGGATATTGCTGCTGGCCTTCGCCATGCTGCTGCTCACCCGCATTCGCCCGGATCTGGACGGCGGCATATTTACTTATGCACGTGAAGGTTTCGGCGAGCTGATTGGCTTCTGTTCCGCGTGGGGATACTGGCTGTGTGCCGTTATCGCCAACGTCTCCTATTTGGTCATCGTCTTCTCGGCATTGAGTTTCTTTACCGATACGCCTGAGCTGCGCTTCTTTGGCGACGGGAATACCTGGCAGTCTATTGTGGGCGCCTCGATATTGCTGTGGTTCGTCCACTGGCTGGTGCTGCGTGGCGTGCAAACGGCCGCCAGCATTAACCTGGTAGCGACCCTCGCGAAGCTGGTTCCGCTTGGCCTGTTCATCATTCTGGCGTTTATTGCGTTCCGCCTCGACGTGTTTACGCTCGATTTCAGCGGCATGGCGCTGGGCGTCCCTGTCTGGGAGCAGGTGAAAAACACGATGCTGATAACCCTGTGGGTGTTTATCGGCGTTGAAGGAGCCGTCGTGGTTTCGGCCCGGGCCCGAAATAAACGTGATGTCGGCCGCGCCACGCTGCTGGCCGTGCTGGCCGCGCTGGGCGTGTATCTGCTGGTGACGCTGCTGTCGCTGGGCGTGGTAGCGCGTCCTGAACTGGCTGAAATGCGTAACCCGTCAATGGCAGGACTGATGGTGAAAATGCTCGGTCCCTGGGGCGACGTGGTGATCGCTGCGGGGCTGATCGTCTCCGTCTGCGGAGCTTACCTGAGCTGGACCATTATGGCGGCTGAAGTGCCGTTCCTGGCCTCTACGCACAAAGCGTTTCCGCGCCTGTTTGCCCGTCAAAACAAAAACAGTGCGCCGTCGGCCTCACTCTGGCTGACCAACATCAGCGTTCAGGTTTGTCTGGTGCTGATCTGGCTCACAGGTTCAGACTATAACACCCTGCTGACCATCGCCTCGGAAATGATTCTGGTACCCTATTTCTTAGTGGGTGCGTATTTGTTAAAAATTGCCTCACGCCCGGCGCATTATGTCGTGGGTGTCGGAGCCTGTATTTACGGCCTGTGGTTGTTGTATGCTTCCGGGCCTATGCATCTGCTGTTGTCGGTGGTGTTGTATGCCCCGGGTCTGCTGGTGTTTATCTACGCCCGCCGCACGCATCAGCTGGAGAACGCGCTGAAACGCCGTGAAATGGCATTAATTGGAATGTTACTGGTTGCTGCCGTACCGGCAACCTGGATGTTAATGGGATAGCATCGTCTTTCCCATTGTTGAACTGCAAAGGAGAATACGATGGGAAATGCACAGCTTCGCCCAATACTGATCACCGGTGGAGGCCGCCGTATCGGCCTCGCCCTCGCCCATCATTTTCTCAACCTTCGCCATCCGGTTATTGTCAGCTACCGTACGGAATACCCGTCAATTGAAGGTCTGCGCAAAGCCGGGGCGGTTTGCATTCAGGCTGATTTTTCGACCGATGACGGCATTCTGGCCTTTGCGGAAAAGGTGAAATCCACCACGCCGGGGCTGCGCGCCGTGATCCATAACGCCAGCGCCTGGCGGGCCGAAAAACCCGGTACCTCGCTCAGCGAAACGCTTTCCGCCATGCTGCAGATCCACGTCAACGCGCCTTATCTGCTTAATCACGCCCTGCAGGATCTGCTGCGCGGCCATGGGCATGCTGCGGGGGATATTATCCACTTCACCGATTATGTGGTGGAGCGCGGGAGCGACAAGCACATCGCCTATGCGGCCAGTAAAGCCGCTCTGGATAACATGACGCGCTCGTTTGCCCGCAAGCTCGCGCCGGAGGTGAAGGTGAACGCTATCGCCCCGGCGATGATTTTGTTTAACGAAAACGATGATGCAGAGTATCGCCAGCAGGCGCTGAATAAGTCGCTAATGAAAATTGCCCCGGGCGAGAAAGAGGTAATCGACCTTGTGGATTACCTCCTCACCAGCTGCTACGTCACCGGCAGAACGTTTGCCGTGGACGGCGGCCGACCGCTGCGCTAGTGAAAGCGGCTCCAGAAGAAAATTAACACCCAGGCGCTGAGCCCCCAGCAGACCACCGCCCCGCTCAGCGCCAGGGGAAGACGCAGATAACCGGTGAAATACCACAGCGAAAGCAGATAAAGAAAATAAGGGATGATAGACCACATGCCAAACACGATGGTCGTGCGTAACGCTTCCGTACCCCGCTCAGACGCCACAATATAGTGGGCGATAAGCGCAAAGGTCGGGAAGAGCGGGATTAGCCCGGCAATATAGTAATTTTTCGTTTTTGCCAGAACGCCAATCAGTAACATCACCAGCGCACCCAGCGCGGCTTTGATCGCCAGCCCCATACTTTTTCCTATAACAATCAAATAACAATATGAGCCAGAATAACGTAACCGGCGTTAATTTTGAAAGATTAATGGAAGGTTAAGGTTCCGCGGTGTATGTTGGCTTTTTTCACGAAAACAGACGTGTATGAATAAGATTGTTTATGTTGAAGACGAACCCGAAGTCGGGCAATTGATCGCGGCCTATCTGGGTAAACATGATATGGACGTCATTGTTGAACCTCGCGGCGATCGTGCCGAAGAGGTGGTCGTCCGTGAAAACCCGGATCTGGTGTTGCTGGATATCATGTTGCCTGGAAAAGACGGCATGACGCTCTGCCGCGACCTGCGCGCCCGCTGGGACGGCCCTATCGTACTCCTCACCTCCCTGGACAGCGATATGAACCATATTCTGTCGCTGGAGATGGGTGCCAATGACTACATTCTGAAAACCACACCGCCTGCCGTCCTGCTTGCCCGCCTGCGCCTCCACTTACGCCAGCACGCCAGCATCGAGCGCGAAGCGCCCGCGCCGTCTCTGACGCCGCATAAAGCGATGCGTTTTGGGACGCTGTCGATTGATCCGATCAACCGTCAGGTTCTGCTTTCCGGCGAGCTTATTGCCCTCTCCACCGCAGACTTTGACCTGCTGTGGGAGCTGGCAACGCATGCCGGGCAAATCATGGACCGTGACGCGCTGCTGAAAAACCTGCGCGGCGTAAGCTATGACGGCATGGACCGCAGCGTGGACGTTGCGATTTCGCGCCTGCGCAAAAAACTGCAGGATAACGCCACCGAGCCTTACCGCATCAAAACCGTGCGTAACAAGGGCTATCTGTTCGCCCCTCACGCCTGGGAAACCTGATCGCGTTTCCGAATAAGATACCCTGCGCGAAAAGAAGGCATTACGCGATAATGCCCTTCTTTCGCGCGTTTATTTTTACGTTTACGCAACAATTAGCTTGCTAAGCCCGCGAACTATTCCATAATTACCTTCTCGACTCTCCTTTCTTCAGCTCATCACGCTCTTGCGACCGTTTTACTCATTTTTCGCCGTGAAGCTTTCACGACATCTCTCCCATAAATCTTGAAATGAGGATTTAAGCCCATGAAATATGTATAGCTACATTCAGGTAGAAGCTATCAAAACCAATCTTGAATGGATTGTTAATCAGGCAACGCTTGGCCATTCCACTCCCTCACGCGCCGATCAAAAAGCGCTCTTTGATCTCCTTGAACTCATCCAGTCTTACGAAATTCTCCTGGATTTAATTAACGAATTCGGGACCGATGTGATTGATACGGACATTGCGGAAGGCCTGGCCGTAACTGAAAAATTCATCGCCAAGGTAAAAAACAGCGCGAAAGCCATGTAACACGCTCCACAGACATGAAAAACGCGAAGGCTTTTCATGTATATTCTGCATATAGCGTTTTTTCGGTGAGATCCAATGAAAAAGCTGTTTGTGCAGTTTTATCTTTTGCTGTTTGTCTGCTTCCTTGTCATGACCATGCTGGTCGGGCTGGTGTATAAATTTACCGCCGAACGTGCGGGCAGGCAGTCTCTGGATGATCTGATGAAAAGCTCGCTGTATCTGATGCGCAGCGAGCTGAGAGAGATCCCCCCCCACGACTGGGCTAAAACCCTGAAAGAGCTGGATCTGAATCTGTCGTTCGATTTACGCATCGAGCCGTTGAAGGATTTCGTCCTGGATCCGCCCGCCATGCAGCGTCTGCGCGATGGGGACATCATCGCGCTGGATGAGAAATATACCTTTATCCAGCGAATTCCGCGCAGCCACTACGTGCTGGCCGTCGGGCCGGTGCCTTATCTCTATTATCTGCATCAGATGCGTCTGCTGGACATGGCGCTGATGGCCTTTATCGCCATTTCGCTCGCGTTTCCGGTCTTTATCTGGATGCGTCCGCACTGGCAGGACATGCTGAAGCTCGAATCCGCCGCGCAGCGTTTTGGCGAGGGGCATTTTACCGAGCGTATTCACTTCGACAGCGGCTCCAGCTTTGAACGTCTGGGCGTGGCCTTTAACCAGATGGCCGATAATATCAATGCCCTTATCGCCAGCAAGAAGCAACTCATTGACGGGATTGCGCACGAGCTGCGAACCCCGCTGGTTCGCCTGCGCTATCGTCTGGAGATGAGCGAGAATCTGACGGAAGCGGAGTCTCAGGCCCTTAACCGCGATATTGGTCAGCTTGAAGCGCTGATCGAGGAGCTGCTGACCTACGCGCGTCTCGATCGTCCGCAGAACGAACTTAACCTCAGCACGCCGGACCTGCCTGACTGGCTGCAAACCCACATTGATGATGTCCAGAGCGTGAACCCGCAGCGCACGCTGTTGACCCGCGTCACGCCGGGCGATTACGGCGCGCTCGATATGCGCCTGATGGAGCGCGTGCTGGATAATCTGATCAACAATGCCATGCGCTACAGCGAAAGTACGCTCCAGATTGGCCTGGATTTGCAGGGCAACCAGGCCAGCCTGACGGTTGAGGATGACGGACCGGGGATTGCCCCGGAAGCACGCGAAACCGTGTTCGAGCCGTTTGTTCGCCTCGACCCGAGCCGCGACCGCGCCACCGGAGGATGTGGCCTGGGGCTGGCGATTGTCTACTCTATCGCGCAGGCAATGGGCGGCACGGTGCATTGCGAGGAGAGCGAGCTTGGCGGCGCGCGCTTCTGCTTTAGCTGGCCGGTATACCATAACATCGCGCTTCCCGTTCCTGCCTGACCTAAACCGCATGCTGGCCTGACCCGGCGTGCTGTGCTATATGATAAGTATGTTGTAACTAATGAGAGTGTTTATGGCATCCTACGATCTCATCGAAAGGCTGAACAGCACCTTTCGCGAAATAGAGCACGAGCTACTTACCCTGACCGAACGTTTGCAGACCTGCCGCCTGCTGGCCGCGCGCGTCTTTACCCTGCCCGACGTGGCCAAAGGGGCCGAGCACGATCCGCTGGATACCATCGAGGTGAAACAACATATCGGCAGCGCCGCACGAGAGCTTACGATGAAACACTATCGCCATCTCTTTATCCAGCAGCAGTCAGAACAGCGCAGCAGCAAGGCGGCCGTGCGCCTGCCTGGCGTGATCTGTCTGCAAACCGATGCCGCAGCGTGCGAGGCGCTGGAAACCCAGATTGCCCATGTCAACGCCCTGAAAGCGACGTTTGAAAAGATCGTCACCGAAGAGTCGGGCCTCGCCCCTGCCGCCCGGTTTGAGTGGGTGCACCGCCAGCTTCCGGGGCTGATTACCCTGAATGCCTACCGCACGCTGACGGTACTGCGTCACCCTGCCACGCTGCGCTTCGGCTGGGCGAACAAGCACATCATTAAAAACTTCACCCGGGAAGAGGTTCTGGCGCTGCTGGAAAAAAGCCTCAAGGCGCCGCGCACCGTCGCCCCGTGGTCGCGTGAGCAGTGGATCGAGCGCCTGGAGCAGGAATATCACAGCATCGCTTCACTGCCGGCGGATACGCGGCTCAAGATCAAGCGCCCGGTGAAGGTTCAGCCCATCGCCCGCGTCTGGTATTCCGGCCAGCAAAAACAGGTGCAGTACGCCTGCCCGACGCCGCTGATTGCGCTTTATGATGCCGATAAGGGAGCCATCGTGCCGGATATTGGCGAACTGTTGAATTACGATGCCGAAAATGTTCAGCATCGTTACAGACCTCAGGCGCAACCGCTACAGCTGATTATTCCGCGGCTGCACCTGTACGTGGCGGGATGATTATTTCAGACTGCCGACCATCGCTTCCGGGCGTACCCAGGCGTCGAACTCCGCCTCCGTCAGATAACCCAGCGCCAGGGCGGAGGCTTTCAGCGTCAGCCCCTCTTTATGCGCTTTCTTGGCGATCTCGGCGGCTTTGTCGTAGCCGATATGGGTATTGAGTGCGGTCACCAGCATTAATGATTCATTCATCAGCTGGCTGATACGCTCGCGGTTTGGCTCAATGCCCACCGCGCAATGCTCGTTAAAGCTCTCCATCCCGTCCGCCAGCAGACGAATCGATTGCAGAACGTTGTGGATCACCATCGGGCGATAGACGTTCAGCTCGAAGTTGCCGGACGCGCCGCCCATGTTGACGGCCACGTCGTTGCCCATTACCTGACAGCAGAGCATGGTCATGGCTTCGCACTGGGTCGGGTTAACCTTACCCGGCATGATAGAGCTGCCCGGCTCGTTTTCCGGAATGCTGATTTCGCCGATACCGCAGCGTGGACCGGAGGCCAGCCAGCGCACGTCGTTGGCAATTTTCATCAGTGAAGCCGCCAGCCCCTTCAGGGCACCGTGAGTGTGAACCAGCGCATCGCAGGTCGCCAGGGCTTCGAACTTATTGGGTGCGGTGACAAACGGCTGCCCGGTAATAGCGGCAAGCTCCTCAGCCACGCGCACCGCGTATTCAGGGTGGGTATTTAACCCGGTACCGACCGCCGTACCGCCGAGCGCCAGCTCCGCCAGGTGCGGCAGGCTGTACTCAATATGCTTCAGGTTATGTTCCAGCATCGCCACCCAGCCGGAAATCTCCTGCCCGAGCGTCAGGGGCGTGGCGTCCTGCAGGTGCGTACGGCCAATTTTAACGATGTCGCGGAAGGCCTGCGCCTTCTCGTTGAGCGTGGTTTTGAGCACGTTGAGCTGGGGGATAAGCTGCTCGCGGACAGCGATCACCGCCGCCACGTGCATCGCCGTCGGGAAGACGTCGTTAGAGCTCTGGCTTTTGTTCACGTCATCGTTCGGGTGAACCTTGCGCTCCATGCCGCGAACGCCGCCCAGCAGCTCGCTGGCCCGGTTTGCCAGCACTTCGTTCATGTTCATATTGCTCTGGGTGCCGGAACCGGTCTGCCAGATGGCAAGGGGGAATTCGTCAGGATGCTTGCCCGCCAGCACTTCATCGGCGGCATTGATAATGGCGGTGGCCTTGTCTGCCGCCAGCAGGCCCAGATCCTGGTTTACTTTCGCGGCTGCACGTTTGGTGAGCGCCAGCGCCTGGATCAGCGAGACGGGCATTTTTTCGGTCGAAATACGGAAATGTTCCAGCGAACGCTGGGTTTGCGCGCCCCATAGCTTGTCGCCCGGAACCTCGATTGCGCCCATAGAGTCTTTCTCATGGCGTACCGTTGTCATTACTTTCTCCTTGATAACACTGTCGGGATTGCTCACATGCTTAAGGGATAAGTATTGATGACTTCTGAGAAACGTTATGGCGCTTTGTGCGCTCTTTTTGGTGTCGAGTGGCGCTGACGCTTACCTGACCTACCAGACACGAAGGTCGGGTAAGGCGCAGCCGCCACCCGGCAATTTACAGAATTACTTCACACAGGCCGAACACTGAGAGGACTGGATCTGCTTGAAGAAGTCGTTACCTTTGTCATCCACCAGGATAAACGCCGGGAAATCTTCTACTTCAATTTTCCAGATCGCTTCCATACCCAGTTCCGGGTATTCCACGCACTCCAGGCTCTTGATGCTGCCCTGCGCCAGGACCGCAGCCGGGCCGCCGATGCTGCCGAGGTAGAAACCGCCGTGCTTATGGCAGGCGTCCGTCACCTGCTGGCTACGGTTGCCTTTCGCCAGCATGATCATGCTGCCGCCGTTGGCCTGCAGCTGGTCAACGTACGAGTCCATACGGCCAGCCGTGGTGGGGCCTAACGAACCAGAGGCATAGCCTTCAGGCGTTTTCGCCGGGCCCGCGTAGTAGATCGGGTGATCTTTAATGTACTGCGGCAGCCCTTCGCCGTTGTCCAGACGCTCCTTCAGCTTCGCGTGCGCGATGTCGCGGCCCACGATAATCGTGCCGTTCAGGGAGAGGCGGGTCGAGACCGGATACTGCGAAAGCTGCGCCAGGATCTCTTTCATCGGACGGTTGAGGTCAACGCGAACCGCCTCGCCCTCGCCCGCTTTACGCAGCGCTTCCGGGATGTATTTGCCCGGGTTGTTTTCCAGCTTTTCGATCCACACGCCTTCGCGGTTGATCTTCGCCTTGATGTTGCGATCCGCAGAGCAGGACACGCCCATCCCGACCGGGCAGGATGCGCCGTGACGGGGCAGACGGATCACGCGCACGTCGTGGGCAAAGTATTTGCCGCCAAACTGCGCGCCGAGGCCCAGATTACGCGCTTCTTCCAGCAGTTCCTGCTCAAGCTGAACGTCGCGGAACGCCTGGCCGTGCTCGTTACCTTCGGTGGGCAGACCGTCGTAGTATTTGGTTGAGGCCAGCTTCACGGTTTTCAGCGTGCTTTCCGCCGAGGTACCGCCAATCACAAAGGCGATATGGTACGGCGGGCACGCGGCGGTGCCGAGCGTGCGCATTTTCTCAACCAGGTAGTTCTTCAGCTTGCCCGGGGTGAGCAGCGCTTTGGTTTCCTGGTAGAGATAGGTTTTGTTGGCTGAACCGCCGCCTTTGGCGATACAGAGGAATTTGTACTCGTCACCGTCAACGCTGTAGAGATCGATCTGCGCAGGCAGGTTGGTGCCGGTGTTGACCTCTTTATACATATCCAGCGCCGCGTTTTGCGAATAGCGCAGGTTGTCTTCGATGTAGGTGTTGTAAACGCCGTGCGCCAGCGCCGCTTCATCACCGCCGCCGGTCCAGACGCGCTGCCCTTTTTTACCGACGATGATCGCCGTGCCGGTATCCTGGCAGGTCGGCAGAATGCCTTTTGCCGCGATATCGGAGTTACGCAGGAACTGCAGAGCAACGTATTTATCGTTTTCGCTGGCCTGCGGGTCGCTCAGAATATCGGCAACCTGCTGCTGGTGCGCAGGACGGAGCATAAACGACGCGTCGTGGAATGCGTGCTGCGCCAGCAGCGTCAGCGCCTGCGGATCCACCTTGAGGATCTCTTGTCCTTCAAACTCAGAGACGGAGACATGATCGCGGGTTAACAGGTAATACTCGGTCCGATCCTTACTGAGGGGGAAAGGATCCTGATAATGGAAGGGTTTATTCGACATTGTTCTCTCACTTACTGCTTCGGTCTGTTTATTCAGGGCAGATGTTCCGCTGCCCGGCTTAAAAGCGAGTCAGCTTATCCTACACAATTTTTTAACAAAAACTGAGACTAGTACGACTTTTTACATCCACAGGTTACTTCCATGTGGTTTATTGCTTTAATACCCGGAGTGAATTCCTTAATTGAATCAGGGCTTGATAATGCAAAAACTCATTAACTCGGTGCAAAACTACGCCTGGGGAAGTAAAACTGCGTTAACGGATCTCTACGGTATCGCCAACCCGAACAACCTGCCGATGGCAGAACTGTGGATGGGTGCACACCCGAAGAGCAGCTCAAAAGTTGAAGACGCCAGCGGCCAGGTACGCAGCCTGCGCGACGCGATCGACGCCGATAAAACCGCGCTGCTGGGCGACAAGGTTGCTCAGCGCTTCGGCGAACTGCCGTTCCTGTTTAAAGTGCTGTGCGCCGACCAGCCGCTCTCCATCCAGGTTCACCCGAACAAGAAAGCCTCTGAAATTGGCTTTGCGAAAGAGAACGCGGCGGGTATTCCGTTAGACGCTGCCGAGCGTAACTACAAAGATCCTAACCATAAGCCAGAGCTGGTCTTTGCGCTGACTCCGTTCCTGGCGATGAACGCCTTTCGCGAGTTCGCCGAGATCGTCTCTCTGCTGCAGCCGGTTGCCGGCGCGAACAAGGCTATCGCCCACTTCCTCGAAAACGCCAATGCTGAAGGCCTGAGCCAGCTGTTTGCCAGCCTGTTGAACATGCAGGGTGAAGAGAAATCCCACGCGCTGGCGGTGCTGAAAGCGGCGCTGAACGCGCAGCAGGGTGAGCCGTGGGATACCATCCGCCTGATTTCTGAGTTCTACCCGGACGACAGCGGCCTGTTCTCCCCTCTGCTGCTGAACGTGGTAAAGCTGAACCCGGGCGAAGCGATGTTCCTGTTCGCAGAAACCCCGCACGCCTACCTGCAGGGCGTGGCGCTGGAGGTGATGGCCAACTCCGACAACGTGCTGCGCGCGGGCCTGACGCCGAAATACATCGACATCCCTGAGCTGGTTGCCAACGTGAAGTTCGTGGCGAAACCTGCCGCAGCGCTGCTGACTCAGCCGGTGAAAAATGGCGCAGAGCTGGACTTCCCTATTCCGGTCGATGATTTTGCTTTCTCCCTGCACGACCTGAGCCAGACAGAAGCGACCATTGCTCAGGAGAGCGCGGCAATCCTGTTCTGCGTGGAGGGCGAAGCGACGCTGCAGAAAGGCCATCAGCGTCTGGTGCTCAAGCCGGGCGAGTCGGCTTTTGTTGCAGCGAACGAGTCGCCGGTTAGCGTGAGCGGCACCGGTCGTCTGGCGCGCGTTTTTAATAAGCTATAAGCACTTACTGAATTTTTTAACAACTCTTGCTAAGCTAGTTTAAGGCTTTATATCTCCGGGCGGTTTTTACCGCTTGGTTTCATTTTAGGGATAGTCGCAATGAAAAAATCGGTCGTAGCGGTTGGAGTGATTGTAGCGTTAGGCGTGGTCTGGACGGGTGCCTCCTGGTTTACCGGGAAACAGCTGGAAGGTCGTCTGGCGGAAATGGTGGCGCAGGCGAACGGAGAGATTAAGCGCAGCGCGCCGGAAGCGGGTCTTGAGCTAAGCTACCAGAATTATGAGCGCGGCGTGTTCACCAGCCATATGCAGGTGGTGGTGAAGCCGGCGGCAGGTAATCAAAATGGCTGGCTGAAACCGGGTCAGAGCGTGGTGCTGGACGAAGTGGTGAGCCACGGTCCGTTCCCGCTGGCACAGTTAAAGTCATTCAACCTTATCCCATCGATGGCGTCCGTTCATACCGTGCTGGTGAACAACGACCTGACGAAACCGCTGTTTGACCTGGCGAAGAATGAATCACCTTTCGAGATTGACACCCGCATCAGCTATGCCGGTGACACCAGTTCCGATATCGCTCTGAAAGCGCTGAACTACGAGAAAGAGAATGAGAAAGTGGCCTTTAGCGGCGGTCATTTCAAACTTGATGCTGACCGCGACGGAAACGTCTTCTCCCTGACGGGTGAAGCGGAAAGCGGTCTGGTCAATGCCGTGAACGAATATAACCAAAAAGTACAGCTCACCTTCAACAACCTGAAAGCCGACGGCAACAGCCGAATGACCGACTTTAAAGAGCGCATCGGCGACCAGAAACTGTCTCTCGACAAGGTTGCCATTGCGGTTGAAGGCAAAGAGATGGCCGTGCTGGAAGGCATGGATATCAACGGCACATCTGACGTTTCCAAAGACGGCAAGAGCATCAACACGCAGCTGGACTACACGCTGAAGAGCCTGAAGGTCCAGAATCAGGATCTCGGTACCGGCAAACTTTCGCTGAAGATCGGCAATATTGACGGCCAGGCGTGGCACGAATTTAGCCAGAAATACAGCAAAGAGAGCCAGGCGCTGCTGACCGATGCCGCGCTGCAGCAGAACCCGGAGGTGTACCAGCAGCAGGCCATGGCGGTGCTGTTTAACAACCTGCCTATCCTGCTGAAGGGCGAGCCGGTGGTCACCGTTGCGCCGCTGAGCTGGAAGAACAGCAAAGGCGAAACCAGCTTTAACCTGTCTCTGTTCCTGAAAGATCCGGCAACCGCAACGGGTGAACCCCAGACGCTGGCGCAGGAAGTGGATCGCAGCGTGAAGTCGCTCGACAGCAAGCTGGCCATCCCGATGGATATGGCGACCGAGTTTATGACCCAGATTGCGAAACTGGAAGGCTACGGCGATGAAGACGCCGGCAAGCTGGCGAACCAGCAGGTGAAAGGCCTGGCGGCGATGGGCCAGATGTTCCGCATCACGAAGGTGGATAACAATACGATTTCCACCAGCCTGCAGTATGCCAACGGCCAGGTGACCCTCAACGGCGATAAAATGCCGCTGGAAGACTTTGTCGGAATGTTTGGTATGCCGACGCTGGGCATGCCGGATCCGGCTGAACCCGCAGCGCCAGCCGAACCGGCAGCGCCGCAGCAGTAAACAACAAAACCCCTCGGATGAGGGGTTTTTTATTGCCCGTTACATTCTCCATCCCGCCAGGAAATCCAGCAGCAGCGCGTTCACTTTCTCTGGCTGCTCTTCCTGCGGCAGATGACCGCACTCATCAATACCGTACGCCCGCAGGTTATCCGCCATTTCGGCCCAGACGCTTTGCATATCGAAGAGCTTGCCAACCGCGTGAAAATCATTGCCCCACAGCGACATGACCGGGCAGGTAATTTTCACGTCAGCGTCTGCCAGATCCTGCGCCACATCCTCTGCGTTAGCGCGATAGTCAGCCATTGCGCCCCGCACGGCACCCGGCGCCTGATACGCCCGTACGTAGGTGTCAAACGCCTCACCGCTGATGGTTGACGGGTCGTAGGTCCAGTCCGAGAAAAAGTGGCGCAGCCATACGTTTTCTCGACCCGCAATCAGGGCTTCCGGCAGGTCGGGCACAAGATGAAACAGGAAGAACCAGTATGCACGCGCAATTGAAGCATTCAGATCGCGCGCCACGATACGCGTTGGCACGTTGTCCATCACCACCAGGCGGTCGAGTAACTCGGGATAATCTTTCGCAAAGCGGGTCGCAACCCGCGCCCCGCGATCGTGCCCTATCAGCACCACTTTCTCCAGACCCAGCACCCGCATCAGTTCCCGAATGTCACGCGCCATGTTCCGTTTATCATAACCGGAAGCCGGTTTATCCGTTTCCCCATATCCGCGGAGATCGGGCGCAATCACGCGATAGTGGCGGGATAAAACCGGTATCTGATGGCGCCAGGCATAGTTTGTTTCTGGAAAACCGTGCAAAAGAATAACCGGCGCGCCTTCACCCTCTTCGACCACAAACTGACGGATACCGTTTGCCGTTACAGTGTAACTTTTCATGCGAATAGCCTCACTTTATTTCAGCAAAGGCACATGGGCCGCGCGTTGATAAGGACCGTAATTTACCGGATTCCAGCGGTAGCCCTGCTGCCAGGCGGTGATATGCCCGATACCCGGGAAAGGCAGATGCGCCGCGGCCATCCACTCGCCGTCTTTCGCCAGCGCGTTAAATTCCTGCGAGCGGGATGAGACGGCTTTTTTCGGTTCGACATCGAAACGAATAGACACTTCAGGATGCGGGAACTGGACGGCAGGAGCATGAATCAGGTCTCCAGTGAAGTTAATAGCCGTTCCCTGTGAAGCAAACCGATAAACGGTGCTGCCGGGCGTATGGCCAATGGCATAGGCCGTCTGGACTTCAGGAATAGGCGAAGCGGGCGGAACAAAGGTTTTGAGATGTCCGGTGGCTTTATACGCAGCCAATGCATTCCGGGCGATAGCGAAATAGGGTTTCGCATTCGCAGGCGCGCTCGCTTCCTTAGCCGGATCGAGCCAGTAATCGGCCTCCCCCTGCGGCACATAGACAGTGGCATTAGGGAACAACGCCTTGCCGTCCGCATCGCTCAGGCCACACACGTGGTCAAGATGAAGATGGGTCAGGAAAATCGTATCGACCTGCTCGGGGCGATAACCTGATGCGTTCATATTGCCGATGAGCTGGCCGGCCGTTTCCGCCATGCAGTGCCCGCCCCCGCTGTCAATCATGACCAGGTGTTTACCGGTATTCACCAGAAAGGCGTTGAAGGCGGTAGGCATGCGCTCGGCATCGATTTTTTGTTGTGCCAGCAGTTTGCGAACCGCATCGGATGAAAGGCCTTGCAACAGCGTGGGCGAAAGATCGTTATAGCCGTCGAACAGCGCCGTCACCTCGTACTCCCCTACGGCAAGGCGATAATAGCCGGGGACCTGCTGTTTCACCTGCGCGGGTGCATCTGCCCACGTTGCGCTCGCAAACAGCATGCCACTGAACGCCAGAACCGTTTTCAACTTTTTCATCTTCACTCCACATTCATGTTTATCAGGATGTGAAGAGACTATGGCAGCGTAACGACAAATAATGTAGATATGTAATTTGATAAGGCAGCATAACGAAAAACGAGATAATGAGACTGGAAGATATTGAAGTTTTTGTAGAAGCCGTCAGGGCGGGTAGCCTCGCCGGCGCCGCGCGTCGGCTCTCCATGAGCGCCATGGCCGCGTCGCGCGCCCTGACTCATCTCGAAGCGGAGCTGGGGGTTAGGCTGGTACACCGCACCACGCGTTCGCTCTCGCCCACCAGCGACGGGGATATTTTTCTCCCTCACGCGCAGGCGCTACTGGAAGATAAAAGCAACGCGCTTGCCGACCTGTTTCCCGACGGGACCCACCTTTCCGGACGCCTGCGCATTACCGCCTCAGCGGGATTTGGCCGGAAGATTGTGGCTCCCATGCTGACCCGGTTCATGCAGCAGCATCCCGCCCTGCAGGTCGATTTGCTCGCCACCGACGAACAGGTTGATATTGTCGGCAAAGGCATAGACGTGGCGTTACGCATTGCGCCGCTGCGCGATAACCGGCTGGTTGCCCATCGCCTGTGCCATAACCCGCGCGACCTCTGCGCCAGCGCGGAGTATCTGGCAGCAAACGGTTATCCAAAATCAGTTAACGATCTGGCGGCACACAGCTGTCTGACCACGTCAGACACGGTCCACTGGTCTTTCGAACGGGGTGAACAGCGCTACAAACAGAAGGTATCGGGACGATTCTCCGCGAACTCTGTCGAGGCCATTTTCGAAGCCTGCCTCGGCGGGATGGGCATCGCTAATTTATCTCGCTGGTATTTAGAACCGGCGTTCAGAGAGGGGAAACTCGTGCGCATCGTCCTGGAGGATGCCGAGCCGGAGTCGCTGGCCGTGTGGGCGGTCTATCCGACCTCCCGCCTGATCCCGGCAAAAGTACGAAAGTTTGTAGAAGCCCTGGAGGCCGAGCTGCTGCTCAACCCGCTTACGCAACAGACCTGAGATTATTTCACCGTCACCAGCCGCGCCGCCACAATCTGGTGCCCGGCCTGGACATCCGTATTCTCGATGCGCTGCATGATCCTGTCCGCCAGCGTGTAGCCCATCTCCCGCGCGGGGGTCGTGGCCCAGACGATCGGGAGATCGTCCAGCGCGTTTTCGCCGACGTCGGCGAACGCCCCCAGCGCCACCTGATGACCGAAGAACGTTTCTACCCCACCCTCGCCGCTCTGGCGTCCGGCGCGGATCAGGCCAAACCAGGCGCCCATGGCAATCACGTCGTTATAGCAAATCACAGCGCTGATCGTCGGGCTGCTTCGCAGTAGCGCGCCTATCGCTTCCGCCGCTTTCTTCTGGCTGGATTCACACTCCACGACCCATTCGCTGTGGAACGGCAGGCCGTATTTAATCAGCGTTGCGCAGTAGCCGCCGACCCGCTCGGCGCGCGTCAGCGACGAGCTTTTCCCACCCAGCCAGGCGATGCGCTGATGCCCGCGACGAATAAGATGTTCGGTCAACATTTGCGCGGCCTGCATGTTATCCGGTCGCAGCGTATCGGCCTCGTCGAGGTAGCTGGCGCGTGAAGCAAACACCAGCGGTACGCCTTTTTCGGCGGCTCGCTCGCACAGCTCGCTGCCCACGCCCGACGCCCCTGCGACGATCACGCCGTCCACTCCCTGGTTTAACAGCATATCGAGCCGGGAGAGAAGCTGTTCGGCCTCGCGCCCGCCGTGCAGCAGAAAGACCATTCTCCCCTGCGCTTCAAGCGCTTCGGTTAACCCTGCGGTCAGCTCCGCATAGAACGGTGACGTCAGGTCGCGAACAATCAGGCCAATCACCCCGCTTTGCCCGCCGCGCAGCGCCGACGCCTGGCGATTACGCACAAAGCCCAGCTGCTCAACCGCCTCGTTAACCCGCTGACCGGTTGCGGGCGAGATACGCCCTTTCCCGCTCAGCACCAGAGAAACGGTGCTGACGGAAACGCCCGCCGCCAGCGCGACATCGTTGATGGTGATTTTTTTCGCTACAGCCATGTGTCGGCGTGACTCCCTGAAATGAGATCGGTAAAACGTTTTATCAATACGTTATCTTTATACTACCAGTCAAAGCCTGAGAATGTGATTTAGCGCGCACTAAACTTTGATAAAACGTTTTATCTTCTCGCAGCATTGAGGCAGACAAACTGATTTTAACAATAAAGGAGTCGTTTTATGACGGCGAAAGCAGCACAAAAAATATCGCTGTGGGAATTTTTCCAGCAACTGGGTAAAACCTTTATGCTGCCCGTGGCACTCCTCTCGTTCTGCGGGATCATGCTCGGGATCGGCAGCTCGCTAAGCAGTAAAGACGTCATTACGCTGATCCCGTTCCTCGGCGCGCCCGCGCTGCAGGCGATCTTTATCTGGATGAGTAAAGTCGGCTCCTTCGCCTTCAGTTTCCTGCCCGTCATGTTCTGTATCGCTATCCCGCTGGGCCTGGCGCGCGAGAACAAAGGCGTCGCGGCGTTTGCCGGGTTTGTGGGTTACGCGGTAATGAACCTTGCGGTCAACTTCTGGCTTACCGCAAAAGGCATTCTGCCGACCACCGACGCTGCGGTGCTGAAAGCCAACAACATTCAGAGCGTGATTGGCATTCAGTCTATTGATACCGGGATCCTCGGGGCGGTGATCGCCGGGGTGATTATCTGGATGCTGCACGAGCGCTTCCACAATATCCGTCTGCCGGATGCCCTGGCCTTCTTCGGCGGCACCCGCTTTGTGCCAATTGTCACCCTGGTGGTGATGGGCCTGTTTGGTTTGATCATTCCGCTGATCTGGCCGGTCTTCGCGATGGGCATCAACGGCATTGGCCGCATCATTAACGGTGCGGGAGATTTTGGTCCGATGATCTTCGGCACCGGCGAGCGCCTGCTGCTGCCGTTTGGCCTGCAGCATATCCTGGTGGCCCTGATTCGCTTCACCGAAGCAGGCGGTACCATGGAGGTATGCGGTCATGATGTGAGCGGTGCGCTGACCATCTTCCAGGCGCAGCTGAGCTGCCCGACCACCCACGGCTTCTCCGAGAGCGCAACCCGCTTCCTGTCTCAGGGTAAAATGCCGGCCTTCCTCGGTGGCCTGCCCGGCGCCGCGCTGGCCATGTACCACTGTGCACGCCCGGAAAATCGTCATAAAATTAAGGGCCTGCTTATCTCCGGCGTGATTGCCTGCGTCGTGGGCGGTACCACTGAGCCAATCGAATTCCTGTTCCTGTTCGTTGCGCCGGCGCTGTATCTGATTCACGCCGTGTTAACCGGTCTGGGCTTTACCGTGATGGCGGTGCTGGGCGTCACCATCGGCAACACCGACGGCAACGTGATCGACTTCGTGGTGTTCGGGATCCTGCACGGACTGTCCACCAAGTGGTACCTGGTGCCGGTCGTGGCGGCTATCTGGTTCGCGGTGTACTACGGCATCTTCCGCTTCGCAATCACCCGCTTTAACCTGAAAACGCCGGGTCGTGATGCGGATACCGCCACCAGCGTAGAGCAGGCGGTTGCCGGGACCGTGGGTAAATCCGGCTATAACACTCCGGCCATTCTGGCGGCGCTGGGCGGCGCGGATAACATTACCTCTCTGGATAACTGCATTACCCGCCTGCGTCTGTCGGTGGCGGATATGTCGAAAGTCGACACCAACGCCCTGAAAGCCAACCGGGCCATCGGCGTGGTGCAGCTCAATCAGCACAATTTGCAGGTGGTTATCGGCCCGCAGGTACAGTCAGTGAAGGATGAGCTGGCCACCCTGATGCGAACAGTTGAAGCCTGATGCCTCAGCCCCCTCGCCATGAGGGGGTTTTACGTTAAGGAATAAAGCATGTTTGATTTCTCGACCGTCGTGGACCGACACGGCACCTGGTGTACGCAGTGGGACTACGTTGCGGACCGCTTTGGTGCAGCCGATTTGCTGCCCTTTACCATCTCCGATATGGATTTCGCTACCGCCCCCTGCATTACCGACGCGCTGCATGACCGTATTAATCACGGCGTATTGGGCTACAGCCGCTGGAAAAATGACGAATTCCTGGCCGCCATCGCGCACTGGTTCCAGCAGCGCTTTAGCAGCCGGATTGATACTGGAAGCGTTGTGTATGGACCTTCCGTCATCTATATGGTTTCCGAGCTGATACGGCTTTGGTCAAACCCTGGCGACGGCGTGGTGGTCCACACCCCGGCCTATGATGCCTTTTACAAGGCCATTGAGGGCAATGCGCGTCACGTGGTGCCCGTTGAGATGCAAAAACAGCCGGCGGGCTGGCAAGGGAATATGGCTGCCCTTGAAGCCGCCCTGGCGAAACCCGAAAACAAAATTTTGCTGCTGTGCAGCCCGCAAAACCCCACCGGCAAGGTCTGGACGCGGGATGAACTGACGCACATGGCGGAGCTGTGCGCACGCTATGACGTGGCGGTAATCAGCGATGAAATCCATATGGACATGGTGTGGGGCGAACATCGCCACACGCCGTGGAGCGAGGTTGCGCGCGGCAAATGGGCGCTTCTGACTTCCGGCTCGAAAAGCTTTAATATTCCGGCGCTCACGGGCGCTTACGGCCTGATCGGCGATGAAGCGAGCCGAAACGGCTACCTCAGCGCGATAAAAGGCCGCGACGGACTCTCTTCCCCCGCCGTGCTGGCGCTGACGGCGCACATCGCCGCCTATCAGGAGGGAGCGCCGTGGCTGGATGCCTTACGCCATTATCTCGAAGCGAATTTGCTGTATATCGCTCGCGAATTAAACGGCGCTTTTCCGATACTGAACTGGCAGCCGCCGGAAGCGACCTATCTGGCCTGGATTGACCTTCGTCCGCTGAACGTTGACGATCGGGCGCTGCAAAAAGTGCTGATCGAGCAGCAAAAGGTCGCCATCATGCCGGGATATACCTACGGAAAAGAAGGAAACGGCTTTGTGCGGCTTAACGCCGGCTGCCCGCGCAGCAAGCTTGAGCAAGGGGTTCAGCGACTGATTGCCGGTATTAATACGCTCCTGTAATCAATTTGCGCAACGGAATACTCCCTTGCGCAAATAGCTTTTTACCTCGTTTTGTTTTTATAATATGGCGCACTTTAACCAGAAAAGAGTGCGACCATGATTGATACACGCCTGCCTTTAACTGATATTCATCGTCACCTTGACGGTAACATTCGTGCCCAAACCATCCTCGATCTTGGCCGCCAGTTCAATTTAACGCTTCCCGCTCAGACGCTTGAGTCTCTGATCCCGCATGTACAGGTGACCTCTAATGAACCTGACCTCGTCAGCTTCCTGAGCAAACTCGACTGGGGCGTGAAGATGCTGGCCTCATTGGATGCTTGCCGCCGCGTGGCGTTTGAGAACATAGAAGATGCGGCCCGCAACGGCCTGCATTACGTTGAGCTGCGCTTCTCGCCGGGCTATATGGCGATGACCCACAACCTGCCCGTTGCGGGCGTGGTGGAAGCGGTCATTGAAGGCGTGCGTGAAGGCTGCAAGACCTTCGACGTTCAGGCCCGCCTGATCGGTATTATGAGCCGCACGTTCGGCGAGGCCGCCTGTCTGCAGGAGCTGGAAGCGCTGCTGGCCCATCGCGATGCCATCACCGCCGTCGACCTTGCAGGCGATGAGCTGGGCTTCCCGGGCAGTCTGTTCCTTTCCCATTTCAACCGCGCGCGCGATGCCGGCTGGCACATTACCGTCCATGCGGGTGAAGCAGCGGGTCCGGAAAGTATCTGGCAGGCCATCCGCGAGCTGGGCGCCGAGCGCATCGGTCACGGCGTGAAGGCGGTTGAAGATCGCGCCCTGATGGATTTCCTGGCGGAGCAGCGTATCGGGATTGAGTCATGTCTGACGTCCAACATTCAGACCAGCACCGTCGCTTCACTTGATAAGCACCCGCTGAAAACCTTCCTCGAGCACGGCGTGCTGGCCTCGCTGAACACGGACGATCCGGCGGTACAGGGGGTGGATATTATCCACGAGTACAATATCGCCGCGCCGCAGGCGGGTCTGAGCCGCGATCAAATCCGCCAGGCGCAGATCAACGGCCTGGAAAGTGCCTTCCTGACGCCTGCAGAGAAGCAGGCGCTGAAAGATAAAGTGGCTCGCGGTTGAGCATTTGCCGGGTGGCGGCTACGCCTTACCCGGCCAACATACATATTTAAACCTTATGCCAGACAGAGCGTGGCGCGATGTTTGGCAGATTCAATGCCCAGCTCAATCAGCTCCATGATCTGAATCGCCTGGCTGGCCGGAACCGGATTCTCCCCCGTTCCGTTCAGCGCATCGCGTACGGCCGCATAATACGCCGGATAATTCCCCGGGATCGTCAGCAAGGTTTCTTCCACCAGCTCCTCACCTTCCACCCGCGTCACAACGCCGTCGCGCATGTCATAGCCCCAGTCTTCCTGCGGCAAGCGTTCGCCGTTTTTCAGGCGGTCCTCCTGCGGATCGAGACCAAACTTCACGTAGCTCCCGCGCGTGCCGTGAATAATGTACCGGGCCGACTCGGCGGCCGCGACCATCGTGCCGTGCAGCACAATCCGCCGCTGGGGGTAACTTAATACAGCGTGGAAGTAATCGGTTGTCTGCGCCCCCGGCCTGAGCTGGGCCAGATCGACCGTCATGCTCACCGGCAGACCAAAAAGATTTACGGCCTGATCCAGCAGATGCGGGGCTAAATCGTACCAGATGCCGCTGCCCGGCCCGGCCTGCTCGCGCCAGCGGTTGCGAACCTGCGGGCGGAAACGGTCAAAGTGCGATTCAAAAAAGGTAATCTCCCCAAGCGTGCCTTCGCTGAGAAGTGCTTTCACGGTCAGAAAATCGCTGTCCCAGCGGCGGTTGTGGAAAACCGACAGCAGCCTGCCCAGACCTTTTGCCAGCGCGTCCAGCTCGCGCGCCTGGGACAGCGTGACGGTAAAGGGCTTATCGACAACCACGTGCTTACCGGCTTCCAGCGCGGCCTTTGCCAGCGGAAAGTGGGTATCGTTCGGCGTGGGGATAACGATTAAATCAATATTCGGATCGTTGAAAAGATGTTTAGGCTCAGAGACAACCGGCACGGAAGGCCAGTCGGCATGGACTTTAGCGGCATCGCTGCTGGATACCGCCGCCAGCGCCATCCCCGGCGTACCGGCTATCAGAGGCGCATGAAACGTTTTGCTCGCGTAGCCGTATCCAATTAGCCCGACGCGGATATTATCACTCATAGTGCCATCCTCATTTTATGACGTTCTTATTTCATACTGGCTAGTCTGGCTTTACCACAGATTAATAATGAGCCATATGACGTAAAATAGCAGGTTGTACCGGCTGTTTTTGTTACATAGTATTAACCTGCTGATTTTGTTTAAGGGAACCGTTCCCAAAGCCCTTGCCGCCGGGAAGCGCTCGCTGTAACATTTGCACCCAGTATTTATGGATAAAGTACAATTACGAATTATGACGTCAATAATTAATCGAATCATTGAATTAGCGGGATGGATTGTTCTTGGGGTATCGGTCATTTTGCTCGGCGTTGCCAGCCATATCGATAACTACCAGCCGCCGGAGCCTGTCACTGTCGCCCAACCTAAGTAACCGGTTACCGCAATAAAGAGTGACATAATATGTCAGTTACGTATTGCCAGCCCTGGTGAACACGGTTAACCTTCTCTTCCAGGCATCGTCTGATGCCTGAATTTCAGCAAAGAAAACTCCTAATTTCGTCACGTTACCTGAGTGGGCTGTTTACGTCTTTATTAATCCGTTTATTATTCGAACAAATTACCTTAACGGGTATTACTCACTTTTATATGGAAACTTATTAATATGACAGTTCAGGACTATTTATTAAAATTTCGCAAGATCAATTCGCTTGAGAGCCTGGAAAAACTGTTTGACCATTTGAACTACACCCTGTCGGATAATCAGGACATCATTAATATGTATCGCGCCGCAGACCATCGCCGTGCGGAGCTGGTTTCCGGCGGCCGGTTGTTCAACGTTGGCGAAGTACCTAAATCCGTATGGCGTTACGTTTTATAAGAAAGTAGCCATCCGCGCGAAATGTTATATACTCTCCGCCCTGCAAACTGGCTGTACAACATTTCGCGCAGATTATGGGAGAGTTCATGACCGCAACGCCTGGAGAACGCATTGGTGGCTGGTTAATCGCCCCACTGGCATGGCTGCTGGTTGCTTTATTAAGCGCATCACTTGCGCTGCTGCTTTATACCACCGCGCTGGTTACCCCTCATGCTATCCAGACCCTGATGTCGCAAAGCGTGCTTAATATTGCGCTGTGGTTTGTGTCGTTCGTTTTCGCGATAGGGATGTGGTACTACACGCTGTGGCTGACGATCGCCTTCTTTAAGCGCCGCAAGAGCGTGCCTAAGCACTACATTATCTGGCTGCTGATTTCGGTCCTGCTGGCGGTGAAGGCGTTTGCTTTTTCGCCCGTTTCTGACGCCCTGGCCGTTCGCCAGCTGCTTTTCCCGTTGCTGGCTGCCGCGCTGCTGGTGCCCTACTTCAAGCGTTCGACGCGGGTGAAAAAGACCTTCGTGAACCCGTAATAACCCTACAGATAACCTGTTGTCGCCTGCGTGGGTTTGTCCGATAATAGGCGGCTTTTTTATTTCAGGCTAAATAATGACCGATTACTTACTGCTCTTTGTCGGCACCGTGCTAGTGAACAACTTCGTTCTGGTGAAGTTCCTTGGCCTGTGTCCGTTTATGGGCGTTTCCAAAAAGCTGGAAACGGCTATGGGTATGGGACTGGCGACGACCTTCGTTATGACGCTGGCGTCCATCTGTGCGTGGTGGATCGATACCTGGATCCTCATCCCGCTGGGGTTAACCTATCTCCGTACGCTGGCCTTTATTCTGGTTATCGCGGTGGTGGTGCAATTTACCGAAATGGTGGTGCGCAAAACCAGCCCGGCGCTCTATCGCCTGCTGGGTATCTTCCTGCCGCTGATCACCACCAACTGCGCCGTGCTGGGCGTGGCGCTGCTGAACATCAACCTTGGCCATAACTTTATGCAGTCGGCGCTGTATGGTTTTTCTGCGGCAGTCGGTTTCTCGCTGGTCATGGTGCTGTTCGCCTCCATTCGCGAGCGCCTGGCGGCAGCGGATATTCCTGCGCCCTTCCGCGGTAACGCGATTGCGCTGGTGACCGCAGGTTTAATGTCTCTGGCCTTTATGGGCTTTAGTGGTCTGGTGAAGTTGTAATGAGTGCTATCTGGATTGCCATCGCCTCTATCAGCGTTCTGGGGTTGGTGTTTGGCCTTATCCTGGGTTACGCCTCCCGCCGTTTCGCGGTAGAGGACGATCCTGTTGTTGAGAAAATCGACGAGCTTTTGCCGCAAAGCCAGTGCGGGCAGTGTGGCTACCCCGGATGCCGCCCCTATGCCGAAGCGGTAGGGATTCAGGGTGAAAAAATTAACCGCTGTGCGCCCGGTGGCGAAGCGGTGATGCTGAAAATCGCGACCCTGCTTAACGTTGATCCGCAGCCCGTTGACGGCGATGCGGAGGTGCAGGAGCCGGTACGCGCCCTGGCCGTGATCGACGAAGCGAACTGCATCGGCTGCACCAAATGTATTCAGGCCTGCCCTGTTGACGCCATCGTTGGCGCAACCCGCGCCATGCACACCGTGGTGGCGGATCTGTGCACCGGCTGTAACCTCTGCGTGGCCCCCTGCCCGACGCAATGTATCGAGCTGCGCCCGGTTGAAACGACTACCGAAAGCTGGAAGTGGGATCTTCAAACCATTCCGGTTCGCAATATTCCTGTGGAACAACATGCTTAAGTTATTTTCTGCTTTCAGAAAAGAGAAGATTTGGGACTTCGACGGCGGTATTCATCCGCCGGAAATGAAAACCCAGTCCAACGGCACCCCGCTGCGTCAAATTCCGCTGGCGACGCGCTACGTCATGCCGCTCAAGCAGCACATCGGTGCCGAGGGTGAGCTGTGCGTGAAAGAAGGCGATACCGTGCTTCGCGGCCAGCCGCTGACCTTTGGTCGCGGACGTATGCTGCCGGTACACGCCCCGACCTCCGGTAAGGTGGCGGCCATCGCCCCTCATACGGTGGCTCATCCGTCTGCGCTCTCCGAACTGAGCGTAATTATTGAAGCCGATGGCGAAGACCGCTGGATCGATCGTGACGGCTGGAGCGACTACCGCTCCCACAGCCGCGAAGCGCTTATCGAGCGAATTCATCAGTTCGGCGTAGCCGGCCTGGGTGGCGCGGGCTTCCCAACCGGGGTCAAGCTGCGCGGCGGTGGCGATAACATTCAGACGCTGATTATTAACGCCGCCGAATGTGAACCGTACATCACCGCCGACGACCGTCTGATGCAGGACTGTGCCGCCCAGGTGGTGGAAGGTATCCGCATCCTCGCGCACATTCTGCAGCCGCGGGAAGTGCTGATTGGTATCGAAGACAATAAACCGCAGGCTATCTCTATGCTGCGCGCCGTGCTGGCCGGTAGCCATGATATCAGCCTGCGCGTCATTCCGACCAAGTACCCCTCTGGCGGCGCAAAACAGCTGACGCAAATACTCACCGGCAAGCAGGTTCCGCACGGCGGACGCTCTTCGGATATCGGCGTGCTGATGCAGAACGTCGGCACCGCGTATGCCGTGAAGCGCGCGGTGATTGACGGCGAGCCGTTGACCGAGCGCGTCGTGACGCTGACCGGCGAATCGGTCTCTCGCCCGGGCAACGTCTGGGCGCGTCTGGGTACGCCGGTGCGTCATCTGCTGGAACAGGCTGACTTTTGCCCGGGCAGCGATCAGATGGTGATCATGGGTGGCCCCCTGATGGGCTTTACCCTGCCGTGGCTCGATGTGCCGGTGGTTAAAATCACCAACTGCCTGCTCGCGCCTTCACCGACCGAGATGGGCGAAGAGCAGGAAGAGAAAGGCTGCATCCGCTGTAGCGCCTGCGCCGATGCCTGCCCGGCGGATCTGCTACCGCAGCAGCTTTACTGGTACAGCAAAGGCCAGCTGCACGATAAGGCGAAGGCCCATAATCTGGCCGACTGCATCGAATGCGGCGCCTGCGCCTGGGTCTGCCCAAGCAACATTCCGCTGGTGCAATATTTCCGCCAGGAGAAGGCTGAGATTTATGCCATCTCGATGGAAGAAAAACGCGCTGCGGAAGCTAAAGCGCGCTTTGAAGCGCGCCAGGCGCGGCTCGAACGCGAAAAAATCGCCCGTCAGGAGCGCCATAAGCAAGCCGCCGTTCAGCCAGGTGAGAAAGATCAGGATGCGATTAACGCCGCACTGGCGCGCGTTCGCGAGAAAAAAGCGACCGCGGCGCAGCCTGTCGTGATCCCGGCAGGTGAGAAACCGGATAACAGCGAAGCGATTGCCGCGCGTGAAGCACGTAAGGCCGCAGCGCGCGCCCGACAGGCTGAAAAAGCGCAAACGGCCGAGGCGGGTGCTGAAGTCGATCCGCGCAAAGCCGCCGTTGAAGCGGCGATTGCCCGCGCCAAAGCCCGCAAAGCCGGAGAGCAGCAGGTAGTCGTCGAGCAAGAAGCGGTCGACCCACGCAAAGCCGCCGTTGAAGCGGCAATTGCTCGCGCCAAAGCCCGTAAGGCAGCGCAGCAGGCACCCGAATCAGAAGCAGAAGCAGAAGCACCACCGGTCGACCCGCGCAAAGCCGCCGTCGAAGCGGCAATTGCCCGCGCCAAGGCCCGTAAGGCGGCGCAGCAGGAAGAGCAACCGCAGGCCGCCAACGATGACCCGCGCAAGGCCGCCGTTGCCGCCGCCATCGCGCGCGTTCAGGCGAAGAAAGCCGCACAGAAAGCAGTTAACGAGGATTAAATGGTTTTCAGAATCGCAAGCTCCCCTTACACCCACAATCAGCGCCAGACGTCGCGCATTATGATGCTGGTCTGCCTGGCGGCACTGCCGGGCATTGCCGTTCAGTGCTGGTTTTTCGGCTGGGGAACCCTGTTCCAGATAATCCTGGGCTGTGCCAGCGCCCTGGCGGCGGAAGCCCTTGTGCTCAAGCTGCGCAAGATTCCCGTTGCCCGCATTCTTGCCGACAACTCCGCGCTGCTGACCGGCCTGCTGCTGGCCATCAGTATCCCGCCGTTTGCACCGTGGTGGATGGTGGTTCTCGGGACCGTTTTCGCCGTGATCATTGCCAAACAGCTGTATGGTGGCCTGGGCCATAACCCATTTAACCCGGCGATGATTGGCTATGTGGTGCTGCTGATCTCCTTCCCGGTGCAGATGACCAGCTGGCTGCCGCCGCACGAGATTGCGGCCACGGTTCCGGGCTTTATGGATGCCCTGCACGTTATCTTCACCGGCCATACGGCGCTCGGCGCTGATATGAACGCGCTGCGTATGGGCGTGGACGGCATTAGCCAGGCGACGCCTCTCGATACGTTTAAAACGTCCCTGCATGCCGGAAACAGCGTTGAGCAGATTATGAAATCTGCCATCTATAGCGGCATGCTGGCCGGTGCTGGCTGGCAGTGGGTCAACCTGGCGTATCTGCTGGGCGGGCTGTTCCTGCTGCAGCAAAAAGCCATTCGCTGGCATATTCCGGTCAGCTTCCTCGTGACGCTGACGGTCTGCGCCACGCTGGGCTGGGTATTCTCTCCTGAATCACTGGCCAGCCCGCAGATGCACTTGCTCTCTGGGGCGACCATGCTGGGCGCCTTCTTTATCCTGACGGATCCGGTTACGGCGTCAACGACTAACCGCGGGCGCCTGATCTTCGGCGCGCTGGCAGGGCTTCTGGTATGGCTCATCCGCAGCTTTGGCGGATACCCGGACGGCGTGGCCTTTGCCGTCCTGCTCGCCAACATTACCGTTCCGCTCATCGACTATTACACGCGTCCGCGCGTGTACGGCCATCGCTAAGGGTTTCGCCATGCTAAAAACGATGCAAAAACACGGCGTCACGCTGGCTGTCTTCGCCGCGGTTCTGACGGGCCTGACGGCCCTGGTCAATGCGTTGACTAAAACCACGATAGAAGAGCAGGCCACGAAGCAGCAAAAAGCGCTGTTCGATCAGGTGATCCCGTCCGATTTCTACGATAATGACCTGCAAAAAAGCTGCTTTGTTGTAGACGCGCCGCAGCTTGGGAAAGGTACGCACCGCCTCTTTATCGCCCGCAAAGGCGATAAACCGGTAGGCGCAGTCATGGAAGCGACGGCGCCCGACGGCTATTCCGGCGCCATTCAGCTGCTCGTCGGCAGCGATTTCTCGGGCACGATACTGGGCACCCGCGTGACGGAACATCATGAAACGCCGGGTCTTGGCGACAAAATTGAAACCCGCCTGAGCGACTGGATCCTGCACTTTGCCGGTAAAGTTATTCATGGTGAAGGGGATACCGCGTTTGCGGTGAAGAAAGACGGCGGCGAGTTCGACCAGTTCACCGGCGCGACCATCACGCCGCGCGCGGTGGTGAACGCCGTAAAACGAGCCGGGCTGTATGCTGAAACGCTGCCCGCGCAAATCAACAATCTTCCGGCCTGTGAGGAGTAATCATGAGCCAGGTTAAAGACGTTATCGTCCAGGGATTGTGGAAGAACAACTCCGCGCTGGTACAGCTTCTGGGGATGTGCCCGCTGCTGGCGGTGACGTCCACCGCCACCAACGCGCTCGGTCTGGGTCTGGCGACCACGCTGGTGCTGACCCTGACCAACCTCTCCATCTCTGCCCTGCGCCGCTGGACGCCGTCGGAAATACGTATTCCGATTTACGTCATGATCATTGCGTCGGTGGTCAGTATCGTCCAGATGCTGATTAACGCCTACGCGTTCGGCCTGTACCAGTCGCTTGGGATCTTTATTCCCCTGATCGTCACCAACTGTATCGTGGTCGGTCGTGCGGAAGCCTTCGCGGTGAAAAACAGCCCGGCCATGTCGGCGCTGGATGGTTTTTCCATTGGCATGGGCGCCACGTGCGCCATGTTCGTGCTGGGCTCGCTGCGCGAGATCCTCGGGAACGGTACGCTGTTTGACGGCGCGGACGCGCTGCTCGGCGGCTGGGCCAAAGCGCTGCGCATTGAAGTGTTCCATACCGATACGCCATTCCTGCTGGCTATGCTGCCGCCTGGCGCGTTCATTGGCCTTGGCATGATGCTGGCGATAAAATACCTGATTGATGAAAAACGTAAGCGCCGCGCGGCAGAGCGCAGCGTCCAGGAAGGGATACCCGAGAAGGCCACATGAATAAAGAAAAGCGCATTGCGATCCTGACCCGTTTGCGGGACGAGAACCCGCACCCGACGACGGAGCTGAATTTTACCTCCCCGTTTGAGCTGCTGATCGCCGTGTTGCTCTCTGCGCAGGCTACCGACGTGAGCGTCAATAAAGCTACCGCCCTGCTCTATCCGGTCGCCAATACGCCGAAGGCCATGCTGGAGCTGGGTGTGGAAGGCGTGAAGTCCTACATCAAAACCATCGGCCTGTTTAACAGCAAAGCCGAGAACGTCATTAAGACCTGTCGAATCCTGCTGGAGCAGCACGGCGGCGAAGTGCCGGAGGACCGCGCAGCGCTGGAAGCCTTACCGGGCGTGGGGCGCAAAACGGCGAACGTGGTGCTTAACACCGCGTTTGGCTGGCCCACTATCGCTGTTGATACGCATATTTTCCGCGTGTCTAACCGGACGAACTTTGCGCCGGGGAAAAATGTCGAGCAGGTCGAAGAGAAGCTGTTAAAAGTAGTTCCCGCCGAATTTAAGGTTGATTGCCATCACTGGCTGATTCTGCACGGGCGTTATACCTGCATTGCCCGTAAGCCTCGCTGCGGCTCCTGCATTATTGAAGATCTCTGCGAATACAAAGAAAAAGTCTATTCCTGATTATCCCATCCCCATACCAAAAGAAGGGTAAATGCACGCTCTTCTTTTGGCCGTTATTTGTTCGCCATTCCTTTCCATTGACCTGTCACTTGTTCGGCTGTTTAACGCTCAAACAGGTTAATACTTTTTTCATAGCCAAAAATTTCTATACATCTGTGATCGCGATCGCCCTGATAACTTCATGTTGATTTTTTGTTGTCAAAATCTGCATAAACCCTATGTGGCATAAGATATCTCCGCCTCAAAACCGAAGATAAGACCAGTGATTTTTCAGATTATGGGCTATATGACTGCCACAAACGGCAAATAGCAGAACATATTGCCACAAGCCGGTGATTGAGGGTGATTGCCAGACGAAAAAACTACCTTTACTCATCGTATGAAATTTAACGCTGAATAACATTTGCGTGAACCGACGATTATACCACTCCAGATATATGTAACAGATCATTACAAACGTATTGCCAGATGGGGCAGGATAGTGAACATTACCCGCCGTTTCTCCTCCCAATATAACTATAAGGCGGATGGGCTACGGCCTTCACGCGATGAACACCCCCGTTAATATGGGATGTAAAAAAAGAGGTATATGTGTCGACTGCAAACAATAAACCAACAGATGAAAGCGTGAGTCTTAACGCTTTTAAACAACCTAAAGCGTTCTATCTCATCTTCTCTATCGAGTTATGGGAGCGTTTTGGTTATTACGGCCTGCAAGGGATCATGGCGGTTTACCTGGTAAAACAGCTGGGTATGTCCGAAGCCGATTCCATCACGCTGTTCTCCTCCTTCAGTGCTCTGGTGTACGGCCTGGTCGCTATTGGCGGCTGGCTGGGTGATAAAGTTCTCGGAACGAAACGCGTCATCATGCTGGGTGCCATTGTCCTGGCGATTGGCTATGGCCTGGTTGCATGGTCAGGGCACGATGCTGCTGTGGTGTATATGGGTATGGCGACGATTGCCGTCGGTAACGGTCTGTTCAAAGCGAACCCGTCCTCCCTGCTCTCTACCTGCTATAACAAAGACGATCCGCGTCTGGACGGTGCATTCACCATGTACTACATGTCCATTAACATCGGTTCGTTCTTCTCTATGCTGGCAACCCCATGGCTGGCGGCGAAATTCGGCTGGAGCGTGGCGTTCGCGCTGAGCTTCGTCGGTATGCTGATCACCGTGGTGAACTTCCTGTTCTGCCGCAGCTGGGTTAAAGATTACGGTTCAAAACCGGACTTCGAGCCTGTGCACATGGGCAAACTGCTGGCGACCATCGTGGGCGTGGTGATCCTTGCCGCAATCGCTACCTGGCTGCTGCACAACCAGGGTATCGCACGTGCGGTTCTGGGCGTGGTTGCACTGGGTATCGTGGTTATCTTTGCGAAAGAAGCATTCGCCATGCAGGGGGCTGCCCGTCGTAAGATGATTGTGGCGTTCATTCTGATGCTGGAAGCGATTATCTTCTTCGTCCTGTACAGCCAGATGCCAACCTCTCTGAACTTCTTCGCGATTCGTAACGTTGAGCACTCTATTCTGGGCATCGCATTCGAACCCGAGCAGTATCAGGCGCTGAACCCGTTCTGGATCATGATTGGTAGCCCGATTCTGGCCGCTATCTATAACAAGATGGGTGACCGTCTGCCGATGCCGCACAAGTTCGCTATCGGCATGGTGCTGTGCTCCGGCGCGTTCCTGGTGCTGCCGCTGGGTACCAAATTTGCCACCGACGCGGGTATCGTGTCCGTCAACTGGCTGATCCTGAGCTACGCGCTGCAGTCTATCGGCGAGCTGATGATTTCCGGTCTGGGTCTGGCAATGGTTGCCCAGCTGGTTCCACAGCGTCTGATGGGCTTCATTATGGGTAGCTGGTTCCTGACCACGGCCGGTGCGGCAATTATCGCTGGTAAGATTGCGAACCTGATGGCTGTGCCGGAAAACGTCACCGACCCGCTGGTCTCTCTGAACGTCTACGGTACCGTGTTCATGCAGATTGGTATCGCTACTGCGGTTATTGCAGTACTGATGCTGCTGACCGCTCCGAAACTGAATCGTATGACTCAGGACGACGACAAGACGGCTGAAGCGACCAAAACCGCTACCGCGTAATATTATTGAGAAACGACGAGCCGCTAATGCAGATTAGCGGCTTTTTTTTTATCCTTTCGCGCACTAACATAGCTGAAACCTCAGCAAAAAGGAGTTACCGATGAAACTGTTCTATAAACCGGGCGCGTGCTCTCTTGCTTCCCATATTACTCTGCGCGAGAGCGGCAAAGATTTCACGCTGGATGGCGTTGATCTGATGAAAAAACGTCTGGAAAACGGCGATGACTATCTTGCCATTAACCCGAAGGGACAAGTTCCGGCGCTCTTGCTGGATGACGGTACTCTGCTGACCGAAGGTGTCGCGATTATGCAGTTCCTGGCCGATAGCGTGCCGGATCGCCAGCTGCTGGCGCCGGTCAGCACGATTTCGCGCTACAAGACGCTGGAATGGCTGAACTACATTGCGACCGAACTGCACAAAGGCTTTACGCCGCTGTTCCGTCCGGATACGCCGGAAGAGTTCAAACCAACCCTGCGGGCCCTGCTGGAGAAAAAACTGCAGTACGTCAACGCATCGCTGAAGGACGATCAGTGGATCGGCGGGTCGCGCTTCACGATTGCCGATGCGTATCTCTTCACCGTGCTGCGCTGGGCGCGGGCGGTCAAGCTGAACCTAGAAGGGTTAGACCATATCGCATCATATATGAAACGCGTGGCGGAGCGCCCTACTGTGGCTGCGGCGCTGAAAGCGGAAGGGTTGAACTAACCGAGCGGCCTGTGTTGCCGGGTGGCGCTGACGCTTACCCGGCCTACAACTTCCGTCGGCCCGTGCAAGCGCAGCGCGGGCGGTGTCTACAGCTGCGTTGCGCTGAAATAGTGCTCCGGCTTCGCGATACGATCCTGTGCCGCAACCACCTGCAGTTCATATTCCTGCATCGCTTTCGTCGCAATCATGATTTCATACACTGCCGCTGTGACATGCTCCAGCGCGTCGCGCAGCGTCGCCCCCTGCAGCAGTTTAACCAGCAGCAGACCGCTGGTGACATCACCAACCCCTACCGGCTGCCGCACGCCAAAATCCACCAGCGGACGGCTGATATGCCAGGCGTCGTCTTTCGTCACCAGCAGCATCTCAAAACGGTCCTGACTCATCCCTGCGCGCGCGAGGTGTTTTACCAGCACAACCTCTGGCCCCTGAGCTATCAGCTCACGAGACGCGATTACCGCGTCTTCCACGCTGTTAACCGCACGCTCGCAGAGGATTTCCAGTTCGACCAGATTTGGCGCAATGATATCGCTGGCAGGCAGCGCATGGCGGACGTGGAATTCGGCAACGCCAGGCGCAACGATACAACCTTTTTCCGGATGCCCCATGACCGGGTCGCAGAAGTATTTTGCCGACGGATTTGCTGCTTTCACCTGGCGGACGATGCCGAGGATATGCTCCCCCTGCTCCGCCGAGCCCAGATAACCGCTCAGTATGGCGTCACAGCGTTTGAGCTGGTCGATATCGGCAATCCCCTGCACAACCTCGGTGAGGTGCGAAGGCGGCATCACGCAGCCGGTCCATTTGCCGTACTGCGTGTGGTTGGAAAACTGCACGGTATTGAGGGGCCAGACGTTGACGCCGAGGCGGCGCATCGGGAATTCCGCTGCGCTATTGCCAGCATGTCCAAAAACCACGTGGGACTGAATGGCGAGGATGTTCTTCATTTTTTGCTTACCAAACCCTGAAAAAACAAAAAGGGGCGTGGTTTCCCACGCCCCTCAAGACTGTTAATTATTTCCAGCAGACAAGGCAGTAGTTTTTCTTACCGCGACGCAGCAGGGTGTAGCGGCCATACAGACGGTCGCCGTCAACGAAAGTGTATTCCGGGTCAGCCTGTTTTTCACCGTTGATGGTGATCGCGTTAGAGGCGATGGTTTTACGCGCCTGACCGCGGGAAGGCTGCAGCTCAGAGTCCACCAGCGCCTGCATCAGGTCCGCCCCTTTTTCCATCTCAACCATTGGCACGCCGTCCTGCGCCAGCTGTTCGAAGTCCGCTTCGCTCAGATCGCTCAGGGTACCGTTGAACAGGCTTGCCGTAATGCGTTTTGCCGCGGCCAGACCGTCTTCACCGTGGACCAGTTTGGTCACTTCATCCGCCAGCACGTACTGAGCACGTGGCGCTTTACCGCTGTTCTTGTCTTCTTCTTCCAGCGCATTGATTTCTTCAATGTCCATAAAGGTGAAAAACTTCAGGAAGCGGTAAACGTCGGCGTCCGCCGTGTTGATCCAGAACTGGTAGAATTTGTACGGGCTGGTTTTCTTCGGATCGAGCCATACCGCGCCGCCTTCAGTTTTACCGAATTTGGTGCCGTCTGCTTTGGTGATCAGCGGAACGGTCAGACCAAAGACCTGGTTCTGATGCAGGCGACGAGTCAGATCGATACCGGAGGTAATGTTACCCCACTGGTCAGAACCGCCAATCTGCAGGGAAACGCCGTGCAGTTTGTTCAGGCAGGCAAAGTCATACCCCTGCAGCAGGTTGTAAGAGAACTCGGTAAAGGAGATACCCTGGTCGTCACGGTTCAGACGCTGCTTCACGGCTTCTTTGTTAATCATCTGGTTAACGGAGAAGTGCTTGCCGATGTCACGCAGGAAGGTCAGCACGTTCATGCTGCCAAACCAGTCGTAGTTGTTCGCGGCAATCGCGGCGTTATCACCACAGTCGAAGTCGAGGAACGGTGCAACCTGTTTGCGGATCTTATCTACCCACTCCTGCACGGTATCTTCGGTATTCAGCTTACGCTCGGCGGCTTTAAAGCTTGGGTCGCCAATCAGACCGGTCGCGCCGCCCACCAGGGCAACAGGCTTATGGCCTGCCATCTGGAAGCGTTTCAGGCATAACAATGGAACAAGATGCCCCAAATGCAAGCTGTCAGCGGTGGGATCGAAGCCGCAATAGAGCGCGATCGGGCCTTGCGCCAGTCGCTCTGCTAACGCTTCCTCGTCCGTCACCTGGGCCACGAGGCCCCGCTCTTGCAATTGTTTAATCAAGTTACTGCTTGCCATCAAATTCTCCATGTATAAACGACTGCACCTTTGCCGGTACACGACTTTTCGCCTGATGCGAAAGGACCATAGAATAAAGCGCAAGCGCGGTGTGCGCTAGCGCTTAAATCAACAAATTTCGGGGATTACGGTGCCAGTCTGTCTATTTTCCAGCCGTCGTTCTCGCGCTGGTATAAAAAGCGGTCGTGCAGACGATGTTCGCCCCCCTGCCAGAACTCCATCTGCTCAATCGGGATACGGAAACCGCCCCAGAAACTCGGCAGGGGAATTTCACCCTGCTGGAACTTCTGCTTTAACTCGAGGAATTTGCTTTCCAGCACGCCGCGGGCAGAAATGCGGCTGGACTGTTTTGATACCCAGGCGCCAATCTGGCTGTCACGCGGACGACTGTGGAAGTACTTCACCACTTCCAGCGTCGAGAGACGCTCCGCTTTGCCTGTCACCATCACCTGACGTTCCAGCATGTGCCAGGGGAACAGGAGACTGATACGCGGATTGTTTTCTAAGTGATGCGCTTTGCGGCTGCCCAGGTTGGTATAGAACACCAGTCCTTTCTCGTCATAATGCTTGAGCAACACGATGCGCTGATACGGTTGGCCGTTTTCATCGACCGTCGCGACAACCATCGCCGTTGGGTCGGCAAGTTTCGCTTCGCAGGCCTGTTTCAGCCAACGTTCAAAAAGCACGAGGGGTTCAGCGGGAAGGTCCTGGCGACGCAGGCCGCCTTTGGTGTATTCACGGCGCAGGTGCGCAATTTGCTGCAGTTCGTCGTTATCTGACATGGCGTTAGCTGACATTGAGATTGGGTGGCGCTATTGTGCGCCGCCCCTGTGAAAATCTCAACGCTTCGGGTTTTCGAGCTGGCAATTATTCAGCACAATGCGATCGCGTTTGTAGACCGTGGCGCTGTCGCCTTTTGACCAGAACACATAGATACCGTCGGTATAGCGCGCGCCGGAGGCCGACATGCCCTGCTTCAGCGTCAACAGCTTATTGTCGTAAACAAAGCTGGCTTCCTGGCGCGGATTATTCAGCTTCACGGTCAGCGGTTTTTCGTCGCAGCGATACTCCAGCGTATCGGTCTGCATGCGCTCAACGAGTTGGTTATAGACGCTGCATCCTGACAGCAATAAAGGGGCGGCAATAAGAAGAAGTTTTTTCATGGGCGTATTCCGAAGACTTTCCTGGTCCTGGAGGGCATGCCTGCCCTCCTGTTTCATTCCATTCTAACGACGACGCGCCGCGCTGAATTTCAGTTAACTCTGATTATGACGCGGATTGGCCGGGAAAATCGCCCCGAGCACGCTCGCCTCGCGCGCGCCGGTTACCGAGGGCAAGTTGCCGGGCAATCCGGCAATGGTGCGCCAGGCAAGCCAGGCGAAGGCCAGCGCTTCCATGTCATCCCCACTGATGCCGGCTTCATCGGTCGTCGTCACTTCGGTACCCGGCAGTAGCCCTGCCAGACGCGCCATTACCAGCGGGTTGCGGCTTCCGCCACCGCACACCAGCAGGCGTTCACATCCGCCGCTGAGAAGCACCTGTTCGGAGATCGACACGGCCGTAAGTTCAGCAAGCGTCGTCTGAACATCCTGCGGCGCGAGTGCCGGGAATGGCGCCAGCTGGCGCTCAAGCCAGCTTAAATTGAAGTATTCACGTCCCGTGCTTTTCGGCGCCGGTAAGGCAAAATAAGGATCGCTCAGCATGGACTGCAACAGCGGGATAATCACTTTCCCCTCGCTCGCCCACTCCGCGTTTTTATCATACGGCTGGCCGCACTGACGCCAGATCCAGGCATCCATGAGCATATTGCCTGGGCCGGTATCGTACCCGCGGACCGGCTGCCCCGGGATAAGCATCGACAGATTAGCAATCCCGCCAATGTTGAGCACCATCCGCCGCTCTGTTGGGTGTGCCAGCAACGCCTGATGGAACGCCGGAACCAGCGGCGCACCCTGACCGCCAAGCGCAATATCGCGACGGCGAAAATCACCGACCACCGTGACGCCCGTTTTCGCCACAATCTGGTTGTTATCGCCGATTTGCAGCGTATGCGGGGCATCGCCGACGGGCTCATGCCAGACCGTTTGTCCGTGACATCCGATGGCCACCACATCCTGCGGGCGAAGATGTTCTTTTTGCATCAAAGCCTGCACCGCATCCGCAAACAGCGCCCCCAGGCGGACATCGAGTTGTCCAAGCTGGGAGAGAGTCAGCTGCTGCCCCTGACAGATACTCAGAATATCCTCTTTCAGTGAAATGGGTATTGGCCAGGTCAGGCTTGCCTGCTGAGCCACCATGTTTTCGTCAATGGCGGCCAGAACGACATCTACTCCATCCAGACTGGTGCCTGACATCACACCAATGTAGCGACCCGATTTCATGCGCTTTCCTTACGTTGCGTGGGCTAAGGATATCCACTCAACCATAAACGGCGCAGCTTTGCCATCCGGCGATAATATTTTTTAACAATGTCAGACGGGCATCGCGGGCGGATCCTGTTTATGTCTCGTTAAGTCAAATTCAAGTACAATTTTCCTATTGTTAGTGCAAAGATATGAACTATGGCCCCTTATGCCATATAATTTAGCCATAACGGATGCCTCCGATGGGGCGTTTTTGGTGAACAGGAGATTCAAATGATTTTACGTGTACTGGGCGTTTCGCTGATTGGTTTAACTCTGGCTGGCTGTGTGAACGACAGTTCACTCTCTGGCGACGTTTACAGCGCTTCTGAAGCGAAACAGGTTCAGAACGTGACTTACGGTACCGTTGTTAACGCACGCCCTGTACAGATTCAAGGTGGCGATGAAAACAACGTGATGGGCGCAATCGGCGGTGCTGTTCTGGGTGGTTTCCTGGGTAACACCGTTGGCGGCGGTACTGGTCGCTCTCTGGCGACGGCTGCAGGCGCCGTTGCAGGTGGTGTAGCGGGCCAGGGCGTTCAAGGTGCGATGAACAAAACGCAGGGCGTAGAGCTGGAAATTCGTAAAGACGACGGCAGCACCATCATGGTTGTACAGAAACAAGGCAATACTCGCTTCTCTGCAGGCCAGCGTGTTGTTCTGGCAAGCAACGGCAGCCAGGTGACCGTTTCCCCACGTTAAAAAAAGTGGATGTGGTCATTCGACCACATCCATTTACAATATATATCACTCTCACAAATATACTTACAAAATACATTCATCACATCTATTATTAATCACTGCGTATATTGTTTCCGCGCAAAGTATTTATTCCGCTAATTGATTAGACTCTTCGCAATTACCTCTCTTCTTTCATTATAACTTTGTTAAAACTTTATGCTTGCGAAAAGTCGTTCTTTAAAGAGTCGTTATGTCTCGTTCTGTTTAGGTTGCATTATTGTCATCGGGATATTACAAACTCTATTTTTAAAACTCGTTGAATGGGTTCCGTCCTTTTCACCGCTTTTATTCCCGACGCTCACCATTTTCTTGCTGGTGTTCCACCTGTTTATTGCCTGTTTTATGGCGATGAAATACTGGTGTGACAGAAGACGCTTGTATCTGATTGCGATCGCTTTCGCCTTTGCCGGTTCGGCATTGCTGATGGTTGGAACGCTTTCAAGCTTCCCTGCCTGGCTTGACCTCTATCAATTCAACGTCGTGAACTACAACGATGCGATGATTTACTATATGTTCCGCCACCTCTTAATGGCGGTGCTGATACTGATTGCGGCAATACTCTATACCACGCGCGATTATCCCGTTTCCCGGCTGGCGCATATCTCAATAGTGGGCGGCGCGTTTCTCTTTACCGCCTGCGCAGTGGTGTTGGCATGGCTCTATTCCAGCCATTCACCATTGTTATCTATTGACCTGGTTGATAATGAAACCCGTCACTTTATGGTTCTCTGGAGCCAGTTCATTAATATTTCATTAATTGTCCTGTGGGTGGTGACATTAGCAACGCTGATGTTTGTTACGCGCGTGCGCAATTTATTCTGGGTGGGCGGTAATTTCCTCTGCGTCTGCTATATCGTCACGCTATCCATGCTGTTAGCGGGTGGCCATGCCGAAGATATATCCTGGTATCGCGCCCGGTTATTTGAAACGGTCGCCACGCTGCTGATTATTTTTGTTCTGCTTTACGATGTCTTCAGGCTGTATCGCGACTCGCACGTAAAATATCAACAGTCCTATCAGAACTCGATTCGCGACCCGCTCACGCGCCTTTATAACCGCAGCTATTTTTATGAATCGTTAAACCAGGCGCTGGATATCGCCAAAGCCAACCGCCCTGTCTCCGTCATCGTCAGCGATCTCGATCGCTTCAAGCGTATCAATGACACCTACGGGCATCTTCAGGGTGACAAGGTCCTGCAGTTTGTCGCCAACCTGCTGATGGATTCCGTGCGCCCGCAGGACATCGCAGCGCGCATAGGGGGGGAAGAGTTTGTTCTGATGCTGGCTAACACCTCACCAGAGGCGGCATTCCTGGTGGCGGAACGCATACGGTTAAATCTGAGCAGCTTTGATAGCACCAGCAGCGGGGGTCAGTTACCGGAGCCGATCACCATCAGCATGGGGGTATTTACGGCAACGTCATCGGCGATAACCGCCGAAACGTGCGTGGAGAATGCCGACAAAGCGATGTATGAAGCGAAAGAGACAGGTCGTAATCGTGTGGTCGTCTTTAAGTAAAAAAAAGGCCTTGCTGCTGCAAGGCCTTGTTGTTCGTCAGTCGCGCGACTGCAGCTCATGGATGTTTTGCTCAAGGCGTCCAATGAGGCTGATGAGCATTTCCAGCTCCGCCGGTGAAACGCCTGACAGGATTTCACCGCGCGTTTTGGTAATCACGGCTTCCATTTCAGTGATGATAGGGGCCGCTTTCTCGGTAAGCTTAATCCGCTTCGCGCGACGATCGCTGGCGCAGGTTTGCCGGGAGATCAACCCCTTCTCTTCCAGCTGGTCAAGCGTGCGCACCAGCGACGGTTGCTCAATCCCTATCGCTTTTGCCAGCTGAATTTGCGACTGATCGGGCGGCAGCTGGTGAATGTTGTGCAGCGTGACCCAATGCGTCTGTGTTAATTCCAGAGGTTTCAGGCGATGGTCAATCAGAGCACGCCAGACGCGTACCAACCTTGCCAGATCAGAACCTAATGGCGATTCCAATTTCATCTCCTTATAATTAGCTTGCTAAGTTATTATACTGATTTTAGAATAGTGTGCAGCATTTGTATTGCCAAAACAAATGCAATACTGCATTCATCGAACTTAAAAGTATGACTTACACTGAATTGTGATGCTTCACTCTACTAAGACAAGCCAACGCGGCATTCTGTTCACTGCAAAGGATTTCTGCCCGTGACGTTTTTTCATCGCTCAGAGGGTTTACCCCTTCAGGACCTGATCTTCGGTGCGTCAGTCTACTTTCCTCCCCTGTTTAAAGCCGTTCTGGTGGGCTTTATTCTCTGGCTCATCGCACATCGTCTGCTTCGCGACTGGATGTACTCCGGCGAAATCTGGCATCCCATGTTGATGGATCTTTCCCTGTTCGCCCTCTCCGTATGTGTGGGCCTTGCTGTCTTGATGGTGTGGTGACTATGCCCCTTAAAACGCTGAAGTACTTTTCCACCCTGTTTGTCCTTGCCCTCGCGCTGGTTGCGGGCTGGTGGATGTGGAATTTCTATATGCAGTCGCCCTGGACACGCGACGGCAAAATTCGCGCTGAACAGGTCAGCATCACCCCCCAGGTGTCGGGAAGTATCACGACGCTGCTCGTTAAGGATAACCAGTACGTTAAAAAGGGTGAGGTTTTATTCCGGATCGACGATACCCCATACCATATCGCCATTCTGAATGCGCAGGCGCAGCTGGCGAAAGCCCAGTCTGACTTAGCGAAAGCCAACAACGAGGCCAACCGCCGCCGGCATTTATCGCAAAATTACATTTCAGCGGAAGATTTAGACACCGCGAATATCAACGTGAAGGCTATGCAGGCGAGCGTCAACGTCGCCGAAGCCACGCTAAAACAGGCCCAGTGGGAGCTGACGCAAACCGTCATCACCGCACCGGTTGATGGCTGGGTGACCAACCTTTCCGCTCGCGTCGGGAACTATGCCACCACAGGACAACCCGTGTTTGCCCTCGTCGACAGCCACTCCTTCTACGTCGTGGGCTATTTTGAAGAGACCAAGCTTCGTCATATCCGCGCGGGGTCACCTGCCACGATAACGCTTTACAGCGGCCCGCAGAAGTTACAGGGTCACGTTTCCAGCATTGGTCGGGCCATTTACGACCAAAGCGTTGAAACGGATTCAGGGCTGGTGCCGGACATTAAGCCGAACGTCCCCTGGGTGCGCCTGGCCCAGCGCGTTCCGGTTCGCGTGGAGTTTGACCGTTTACCGCAGGACATCACTCTGGTTTCCGGCACCACCTGCACCGTCTCCATCGGAACCGGCGAGTGAAGCTGCCGGTTTTCTCCTGGCAAAATACGCCGTGGATGAAAGCGACGCGCCCCCAGTGGCGCTACGCGCTGCGAAATGGCGTTGCCATGTGCCTTGCGCTGACCGTCGCCTATTATCTGAACCTGGATGAGCCCTACTGGGCGATGACGTCTGCGGCGGTAGTGAGTTTTCCCACGGTCGGCGGCGTGATCAGTAAAAGCCTTGGCCGTATAGCAGGCAGCCTGCTGGGCGCCACCGCGGCGTTGATTATCGCCGGCCATACGCTGAACGACCCGTGGCTATTCCTGCTGAGCATGGCGGCGTGGCTGGGATGCTGTACCTGGGCCTGCGCCCATTTTACCAATAACGTCGCCTACGCTTTTCAGCTGGCAGGGTATACCGCCGCCATTATTGCCTTTCCGGTGGTTAACGTGCTCGACACCACCGAGCTGTGGGATATCGCTCAGGCGCGCGTCTGTGAAGTCATTGTCGGGATCCTCAGCGGCGGCTTCATGATGATGATCCTGCCCAGCACCTCCGACGGCACTGCGCTCATCACCGCGCTGAAAACGATGCATGCCCGATTGCTGGAGCATGCGAGCCTGCTGTGGCAACCCGATACCAGCGATGACATTCGCCTCGCGCATGAAAAGGTTATCGGGCAGATCCTGACGATGAATCTGTTGCGTATTCAGGCTTTCTGGAGCCACTACCGCTTTCGCCGTCAGAACACCCTGCTTAATTATTTACTGCACCAGCAGCTGCGCATGACCAGCGCAATCTCCAGCCTGCGCCGGATGCTGCTCAACTGGCCTGCGCCCCCTGAAAACACCCGGGCCGTAATTGAAACGCTGCTCGCGGCGCTTGCTCGCCCGAATGCAGACATCTACACGGTCGCGCGGATTATCGCCCCGCTCGCCCCGGTTGATGAGTACGACTACCGCCATCGCGCCTTCTGGCAGCGTCTGAACTACTTTTGCCGGCTGTACCTGCGCAGCAGTCGCTGGATTAATGCGGTCGAGAATGCTACCCCTGTGACAGAATTTAACGTCCCCGGCAGCCCGGCGCTTGCACGGCATACCGACTACCTGGAAGCGCTGTGGAGCGGATTTCGCACCTTCTGCGCGCTGATGCTGGTGGGTGCGTGGAGCATCACCACACAGTGGGAATCCGGTACGGCTGCCCTGACGCTCGCCGCCATCAGCTGCGTGCTTTACTCCGTCGCGGCCTCGCCGTTCAACTCCCTGACGCTCCTGCTGCGCACGCTGGTGCTGCTGTCACTGTTCAGCTTCGTGGTGAAATTTGGCCTGATGGTGCAGATAAGCGATCTGTGGCAGTTCCTGCTGTTCCTGTTCCCCCTGTTAACCACTATGCAGCTTCTGAAGCTGCAAATGCCTAAACTGGCGGGCCTCTGGGGACAGCTGATTGTCTTTATGGGCTCGTTTATCTCCGTGACGAATCCGCCGGTTTACGATTACGCCGATTTTCTCAATGACAACCTGGCAAAGATCCTGGGCGTAGGGCTGGCGTGGCTCGCTTTCGCGGTGCTGCGTCCCGGCTCCGATGCGCGCAAGAGCCGCAGGCATATCCGGGAGTTACGGCGGGGATTTGTCGACCAGCTCAGCCGTAAACCGCATCTGCGTGAAAGCGAATATGAATCGCTGGTTTATCACCACGTCAGCCAGCTGAATAACAGCCAGGACGCGCTTTCACGGCGCTGGCTGTTGCGCTGGGGGGTCGTGCTGTTGAACTGTTCGCACGTGGTCTGGCAGCTTCGCGCGTGGGAAACGCGTTCCGATCCGCTGTCGCAGGTTCGTGATGTGTGTATCTCCCTGCTGCGCGATGTAATGAGCGAACGTGGCGTCCAGCAGCGACCGCTGGAAACCACGCTGAATGAACTGCAGCGGATCTGCGATACCCTGGCACGGCATCATCTGCCCGCAGCCCGCGATTTGGCGTCGATAATCTGGCGCCTGCACTGCTCGCTGTCGCAGCTGGAACAGGCGCCGCCACCCGGAACGATTGGGGATCAGATCACGCCGCAGGCATAACGTGCCCCGCCGCCGCCAAGCGGCTTAGGCTGATCGGACATATTGTCGCCGCCGACGTGGACCATCAGTGCTTTACCTTTTACCTCATCGAGCTTTTTCAGACGCGGCGCAACAACGGGCTCTGTGGCTTTACCGTCGTTATTGACCACCAGCACGGGCAAATCGCCAAGATGCCCCAGCCCCTCCGGGCCCTCATGCTTGCCGGAGTGCTGTGGATCAAGGTGACCTCCTGCCGCTTCCGCCGCAGACGGTTTGCCCTCTTTTAATGCGGGCTGACAGCTGCCTTTGGCATGAACGTGGAAACCATGTTCGCCGGGCGGGAGTGCTTTGAGGTTGGGGGCGAACTCCAGTCCTTTATCGGTTTCAGTGATCTTCACCGTTCCGATGGACTGGCCCACGCCCTGAGAGGTGACGAGATTCATTTCCACTTCGTCGCTGGCTGCCTGCGCCCCTGCGCAAACAACCAGCGTGACCAGTGCCAGAGCAAAACGCTTCATATGACCTCCGCTGGTTATTTTTTGCCCCTTAAGTGTATACCAGGGGCAAAGATTTCACCGGAAAGCCACCGTCTGGCGGTTTATGGCACGTCGTAACCCAGCGCGGCCTTGCGGATGCGGAACCACTGCTGACGGGTCATCTGCAGCTCTTCTGCGGCCAGCGCAGAACGCACGCGTTCAATTTTTCCGGAACCGATAATGGGCAGCGGTTTTGACGGCAGACGCAGGATCCACGCGTAAACTACCTGTTCGATGCTCTCTGCGTTCAGTTCGCGGGCGATAGTTTCAAGCTCGTTGCGCAGCGGCTGGAATTCATCATCATTGAACAGGCGCCCGCCCCCCAGACACGACCAGGCCATCGGGCGAATGCGCAACTGCTGCAGCTGATCGAGCGTACCATCCAGCAGCAGCGGCTGGTGTACCGGGGAGATCTCAACCTGGTTCGTGGCCAGGGTAAACGGCAGACGTGACTGAAGCAGTGCAAACTGCGCCGGGGTAAAGTTTGACACGCCGAAGTGACGCACTTTTCCACTCTGATGCAGATTCAGGAAGGCTTCCGCCACCTCATCGGCATCCATAAGCGGGTCCGGGCGGTGAATTAACAGCAGGTCGATACGATCGGTCGCCAGATTGACCAGCGACTGCTCAGCGCTCTTGATGATATGCGCGCTGTCGGTGATGTAATGGCCGAGGGCATGTTCAGGTTTAGCCGTGGTGGCAATCCCGCACTTCGTGACGATCTCCATGCGGTCGCGGAGTGCCGGAACCAGCTTGAGGGCCTCGCCGAAGGCGGCTTCACACAGGTAGCCACCGTAAATATCCGCATGATCGACGGTGGTGACGCCTAAATCGATGTGCTCTTCAATAAAGCTCGCCAGCTGGAGGGGAGACATATTCCAGTCCATCAGGCGCCAGTAGCCCATCACAAAACGGGAGAATTCTGGCCCCTGGGGGGCAAGGGTAATTCGCTGAACCATAACATTTTCCTCAAGGACGTAATGTCATGAGTATACGCAATTACCGTGTTAAAAAAGTGAAGGCTGCTGCGGTTCTTCGGTCTCACCGGCTTTGTTTGCGCGTATTTTGCGCAGAAGTCGCTGCCGGCAAAGGCGAAGCACCTCTTGTTTTTGCGTGTCGCTAAAGTTTTGCCAGTTAAAACGTTCATCACGGGTACGCATGCACCCGCGGCAATATCCGCGTTCATCAACCTGACAAATACCCCGGCACGGGCTCTGGATGGGGAAAAACTCCAGCTGCTCTGCCACACTCACCTCCAGATAACCACTCTCACCTACAGTGAAGACGTTAAACGCGCCACGTGCAAGGGCTTTACCACAGATTTGTGGCATTAAGGTTTCACTAATCTTCCCTCTCTATACTCGCCCCATCAATACCATGACAGGTTTCCCGTTCGATGTGGTTTATCAAAAAGTTACAATGTAACGACATTAAATTTACTCTGGGCTGTGCACTCTTTTTTACGTTGATTAATGGGCTGTTTATTCAGCGCAGCTGGGCCATTATCGCCCCTGTACATCTGCACGACATTCTCTTTGCCGCGTCCGTACCGCTGGTGCTCTTCTGCGGCTGGGTGATTGTCTTTAGCCTGCTCAACATCCCATACATCCGCAAGCCGCTGCTGATTGCCTTAACCATCGGTTGCGCCGCGGCGACCTATTTTATGTACACCTACGGCGCGGTGATCGATCAGAACATGATTGTGAACGTGTTCGAAACTAACTCACAGGAAGCGACCGCCCTGGTTACTCCGCAGATGATTCTGTGGATTGCCCTTGCCGGCCTCGTTCCCTCGGTGGTGCTGGCGTTGACCCGCATCCGCACGGGAAAATGGTGGTATGCCCTGCTGACGCGCGTTGCCGCGATGCTTGGTGCCCTGCTGGTGATTATCCTGATTGCGGCGCTGTTTTATAAAGATTACGCGTCGCTGTTTCGCAATAACAAAAGCATCGTCAAGATGGTGACCCCGGCGAACTATGTCAGCGCCGTGGTGAAGTACAGCAAAATGCGCTGGTTTGCAGGCGATCAAACGCTGGTGCGGATTGGCGAAGATGCCCATAAAGGGCCATTAATTTCCGGTCAGCAAAAGAAAACCGTTCTGGTGCTTGTCGTCGGCGAAGCGTCTCGCGCGGCGAACTACTCCCTGAACGGTTACGGGCGTGAAACCAACCCTGAGCTGAAAAAGCAGGATGTGATTAACTTCCCTCAGGCCTCCTCGTGCGGGACCGAAACCGCCGTTTCCGTCCCCTGCATGTTCTCCGGCATGACGCGCAGCAAATACGATGCCGACCTGGCTCACCATCAGGAAGGACTGCTCGACGTGCTCAACCACGCGGGCGTCAACCTGCTGTGGCGCGACAACGACGGCGGCTGTAAAGGTGCCTGCGAGCGCATACCCCATACCGATATGACGCAGTGGAAGCTGGACCAGTTCTGCAAAGACAAATCCTGTATCGACGATGTCAATTTCTACCGACTGGACAACGTGCTGGATGGCCTGAAGCAGGACACGGTACTGGTTATCCACCTGATGGGGAGCCACGGCCCGGCATACTATCGCCGTTACCCGGATAATTTCCGCAAGTTCACCCCAACCTGCGATACCAACGAAATTCAGGATTGCGATCATCAGGCGCTGATTAACACCTATGACAACACCATCCTGTATACCGACAGCATGGTCAGTAAAACCATCGATACGCTTAAAGCGCGCCAGGCGAGCATGAACACCGCCCTGATTTACCTCTCGGATCATGGGGAATCACTGGGTGAAAGCGGTATCTATCTGCACGGTACGCCATACATGCTGGCACCGGAGCAGCAAACGCACATTCCGTTTATGTTCTGGCTATCCCCGGACTATGCGAAAAACTTTGGCATCAACGAACAGTGCTTACGTGACCACGCTGCAAAAAATGCGGTTTCCCAGGACAATTTATTCTCGACCGTACTGGGCATGATGGACGTTAAATCAAAGGTTTACCAGCAGCAGCTGGATATTCTGAGCGCATGTCGCCAGTAAACTCGCTTGCATTAGACCGAACGGTCTATTAGAGTGCGGCCATGAGCAGAAATACTGAACATGATACCCGCGAACATTTACTGGCTACCGGCGAGCGGCTTTGCATGCATCGCGGGTTTACCGGTATGGGGTTGAGCGAACTGTTAAAAACCGCCGAAGTACCGAAGGGGTCGTTTTATCACTACTTCCGGTCCAAGGAGGCTTTTGGCGTGGCGATGCTGGAGCGTCATTATGCTGGCTACCACCAGCGTCTGGCGACCCACTTCGCCTCGGGTGAAGGTAACTATCGCGATCGTGTTCTGAACTACTATCAGGAAACGCTGAACCAGTTCTGTCAGCAGGGCATTATCAGCGGATGCCTGACGGTCAAACTGTCTGCCGAAGTGTGCGATCTTTCTGAAGATATGCGCACGGCGATGGATAAAGGTGCCAGCGGCGTTATCGCCCTGCTGGCGCAGGCGCTGGAGAAAGGCCGCAATGAAAAAACGCTGGCCTTTTCCGGCGAGCCGTTAACCCAGGCGCAGGTGTTATATGCGCTCTGGTTAGGTGCTAACCTGCAGGCAAAAATTTCGCGCAGTGCCGTGCCGCTGGAAAGCGCGCTGGCACATGTGAAAAACAGCATTACTGCGCCTGGCGTGTAGCTGGCGTTTTTTTTAACTCATTACTAGTCGACTGGTCTACTCAGGAGTCTTTATGTCAGCTGAAAAACTCTTTACCCCCTTGAAAGTGGGTGCCGTCACGGCGCCAAACCGCGTGTTCATGGCTCCGCTTACCCGTCTGCGCAGCATTGAGCCGGGCGACATCCCAACCCCACTGATGGGTGAATACTACCGTCAGCGCGCCAGCTCTGGCCTGATCATCACCGAAGCCACGCAGATTTCTGCTCAGGCTAAGGGCTACGCGGGTGCACCGGGTCTTCACAGCCCGGAACAGATTGCCGCATGGCAGAAAATCACCGCGGGCGTTCACGCTGAAGAGGGTCGCATTGCGGTGCAGCTGTGGCATACCGGTCGTATCTCTCACAGCAGCATTCAACCCGGCGGACAGGCTCCAGTCTCCGCTTCGGCCCTGAGCGCCAATACCCGCACTTCCCTGCGTGATGAAAATGGTAATGCGATCCGCGTGGATACCTCTATGCCACGCGCCCTTGAGCTGGAAGAAATCCCGGGCATCGTTAACGACTTCCGCCAGGCCGTGGCCAACGCGCGCGAAGCCGGCTTTGACCTGATTGAGCTGCACTCCGCGCATGGCTATCTGCTGCACCAGTTCCTGTCACCGTCCTCTAACCACCGCACCGACCAGTACGGCGGCAGCGTCGAAAACCGTGCCCGCCTGGTGCTGGAAGTGGTTGACGCCGTTTGCCAGGAGTGGAGCCCGGACCGTATCGGCATCCGAGTATCCCCAATCGGTTCTTTCCAGAACGTTGACAATGGCCCGAATGAAGAAGCCGACGCGCTCTATCTGATTGAAGAGCTGGCGAAACGCGGTATTGCGTATCTGCACATGTCCGAGCCGGACTGGGCCGGCGGTAAGCCTTACACTGAAGCTTTCCGTCAGAAAGTGCGCGAACGCTTCCACGGCGTGATCATCGGTGCGGGGGCCTATACCCCTGAGAAAGCCGAAGATCTGATCAATAAAGGGCTGATTGATGCCGTCGCGTTTGGCCGCGACTACATTGCCAACCCGGATCTGGTTGCCCGTCTGCAGCAAAAAGCAGCACTGAACCCGCAGCGTCCGGAAAGCTTCTACGGCGGCGGAGCGGAAGGTTACACCGACTACCCTTCTCTGTAATCTCGCCATTGTTCATTGATAGCGGCGATACTTCGCCGCTATACTAAAACATCGTTTCTGTTCAAAAAAAACAGTCTGTTCCACAGGTTAATGAGGAAATTATGCGCCTACTTCACACCATGCTGCGCGTTGGCGATCTGCAACGTTCGATTGATTTCTACACTAACGTACTGGGTATGAAACTGCTGCGCACCAGCGAAAACCCGGAATACAAATACTCGCTGGCATTCGTGGGCTACGGCCCGGAAACGGATGAGGCGGTTATCGAACTGACCTACAACTGGGGCGTAGACAGCTACGAGCTGGGCACGGCATACGGCCATATCGCGCTGGAAGTGGACAACGCGGCTGAAGCGTGTGAACGCATTCGCAGCAACGGCGGTAACGTCACGCGCGAAGCAGGCCCGGTAAAAGGTGGCACCACCGTGATTGCGTTCGTGGAAGATCCGGACGGTTATAAAATCGAGCTGATTGAAGCCAAAGACGCCGGTCGCGGTCTGGGCAACTGATCTTTCAGGGCGCAACGTGCGCCCGTAGTTTTACTGCATCACCCGCCAAAATTTGCCATAATGCGCTCTGCTTTTTTCCCCATGTAAGAGACCCTGATGTCCGATAACGCTCAATTTAGCGGTCTGTGCGACCGTTTTCGTGGTTTTTATCCCGTTGTCATTGATGTAGAAACAGCCGGATTTAACGCTAAAACCGATGCGCTGCTCGAAATTGCCGCCATCACGCTGAAGATGGATGAACAGGGCTGGCTTACACCGGACACCACGCTACATTTCCACGTTGAACCTTTCGAAGGGGCAAACTTACAGCCGGAAGCACTGGCGTTTAACGGTATCGACCCGCACAACCCGCTGCGCGGTGCGGTCAGTGAATATGATGCGCTACACGCCATTTTTAAAATGGTGCGTAAAGGTATGAAAGAGAGCAACTGCAGCCGCGCCATCATGGTGGCCCACAACGCCACCTTCGATCACAGCTTTACCATGGCCGCCGCGGAGCGCGCGTCGCTCAAGCGAAACCCCTTCCATCCTTTTGTAACCTTCGACACCGCCGCACTGAGCGGCCTGGCGCTGGGACAGACGGTGTTATCAAAAGCCTGTATTACGGCTGGGATTGAGTTTGACGGCACGCAGGCCCACTCCGCTCTGTATGACACGGAGCGCACAGCAGAACTGTTCTGTGAGATCGTCAACCGCTGGAAGCGACTGGGCGGCTGGCCGCTGCCGATGGGCGACAGCGAAGAATAAAAAAAAGCGACCTCTTAAGGTCGCTTTTTTATTTCAGCAGAAAATTACTCTGCGTCCGGCTCTTCAGTTTTGTACTTAGCCGCCGTCTCTTTGATCAGCTGCTGCAGTTCGCCGCGCTGATACATTTCAATCAGGATATCGCAACCGCCAACCAGTTCACCGTCTACCCACAGCTGTGGGAAAGTCGGCCAGTTCGCGTACTTAGGCAGCTCAGCGCGGATGTCCGGGTTCTGCAGGATATCAACGTAAGCAAAACGCTCACCACAGGCGGACAGCGCCTGAACCGCTTGCGCGGAGAAGCCGCAGCTTGGCAGCTTCGGAGAACCTTTCATATACAGCAGAATCGGGTTTTCAGCGATCTGGCGCTGGATTTTTTCAATAGTGGTGCTCATGTCTTGCTTCCTTTAACTTCTGTTACGGCATTCGTCTGACATTGTAGCGGTTCAGACTGGCATCGGAAAATAACATTTTTGTCACGTTTATACATTCTACCCCGAGTCACGAAAAGTTGCATTGCAAATGGTGTTTAACCCTGCAGCAGCCAGGGTTTTGCTTAGGGAGTGGACAAATGTGCGACAGAACGATGAATTTTTTTGCACTTGCTAACGAAACACGATTGTAGATTGAAAAATGCTATTAACTTTCTGGGTTTTTATGGATTAGAATCGACGGGCTTTGTAAATCACACGCGGGTATTATTGATGACCTGCATTTATCAGGGGACTGCCCAGTGGCGCGGATAAATAAAATCTCGATCACGCTCTGTGCTTTACTGTTTACATCACTCATTTTCACGCCAGTGGCAAACGCCTCTCAGCAGGCGCGGCATTCTGCCGTACAAAAAAACCATCTGGTGAAAACCACAGAACGTAAGAAAAAAAACACCGCTAAGAACGACAAGAAAAAAACAGCTAAACAGACCGCTTCCAGCAAGACGAAAACAAAATCTTCCCGCACTGCCCACACCGCCAAAAGCAAAGCTTCGCAAACCGCCGCTAACCTCGTTACTGAAAAATGCATCACGCGTAAAGGCCACAAGGCGAAATGCACAAAGGTCACGAAAATAGCGGAAGTGCATAAAGTGCGCGTACAGAAAGCGCAGAAAACCGCGATGAACAAGCTGATGGGGCAGATTGGAAAACCTTATCACTGGGGTGGCAGTTCGCCACGTACCGGTTTTGACTGCAGCGGCCTCGTCTATTACGCCTATAAAGATCTGGTCAAGTTCCGCATTCCTCGCACCGCCAATGAGATGTACCACCTGCGCGATGCTTCCCCGGTTGACCGTGGAGAGCTGGAAAACGGCGATCTGGTGTTCTTCCGCACTCAGGGCCGCGGCACGGCTGACCATGTTGGCGTTTATGTCGGCAACGGAAAATTCATCCAGTCACCGCGTAGCGGCCAGGATATTCAGATCACCTCTCTCAGTGAAGACTACTGGGTACGTCACTACGTCGGCGCGCGTCGCGTGATGACGCCGAAAACCATTCGCTAATCCCTGCCCTGCCACGCCCGTGGCAGGGTAAGTTCCTCTTTTGCATACCCTTTCAATTTGCTATCCTGTCCCTGTTGTCTGTGTGGTTATTGACAACGCAAAATACAATAAGGAGAGAAGCAATGTCGTTCGAATTACCTGCACTACCGTATGCAAAAGACGCCCTGGCACCGCACATTTCTGCGGAAACCCTGGAATATCATTACGGCAAGCATCACCAGACGTACGTCACCAACCTGAACAACCTGATCAAGGGCACCGATTTCGAAGGCAAAACGCTGGAAGAGATCGTCCGCAGCTCAGAAGGAGGCGTATTTAACAACGCCGCTCAGGTGTGGAACCACACCTTCTACTGGCACTGCCTGGCACCGAATGCCGGTGGTGAGCCTGCCGGTGAACTGGCTGCCGCCATCAACGCCGCATTTGGCAGCTTCGCGGATTTCAAAGCGAAGTTCACCGATGCCGCGATCAAGAACTTCGGCTCTGGCTGGACGTGGCTGGTCGAAGAGGCTGATGGCAAACTGGCTATCGTTTCTACGTCTAACGCGGGCACCCCGCTGACCACCAGCGCTAAGCCGCTGATGACCGTAGACGTTTGGGAGCACGCTTATTACATTGATTACCGTAACGCGCGCCCGAACTACCTGGAGCACTTCTGGGCGCTGGTTAACTGGGACTTTGTGGCGAAGAACTTCGCCGCGTAAGAGACACGCAGAAGGGTTCGCCCTTCTGCGTTTTTGGTTTATTCAGCAGCGCAGGCTGCTTCTGGCTGTTTACGACCCGACATCATCACCAGCAGCAGGCCGAGCGCGGCAATGATTGCCCCCATCACCGGCACAAAGCTGTACCCCAGTCCCCCTGAAATCACGGCCCCACCGGCCGCCGCACCGAGCGCATTGCCCAGGTTAAAGGCACCAATATTGACCGAAGATGAAAGACCCGGCGCTTCATGCGCGACGCGCATCACGCGCATTTGCAGCGGTGGAACCACGGCAAAGGTCGCGGCACCCCAGACGACCATCGCAATGGCGGCCCCATACTCATTACGCGCCAGCCACGGAATGGCGATCATGATGACAATCAGCAGGGTTAAGAAGCCCTTCAGCGTCCCGCTCACGGAACGGTCGGCAAATTTCCCACCCAGATAGTTGCCAATCGAGAAGCCCACGCCAATCAGCACCAGCATTGCGGTAACAAAGAGAGGCGTCGCGTGGGTGATGTCATGCAATACCGGCGAAATGTAGGTGTAAAGGGTGAACATCGCCCCTGCCCCCAGGACGGTGGTGAGCAGCGCGGAGAGCACCTGCGGGCGCATCAGCACCGACAGCTCTCTGCGCACGTCAGGACGTTCCCCCGCGCTGCCTTTCGGCAAGGAGAAGAACAGCGCCACCATCGCAATCACGCCAAGCCCGGCGGTCGCCAGGAAGGACATACGCCAGCCGATCGCTTCACCCAGCCAGGTTGCCGCAGGCACCCCGCCAATGTTGGCAATCGTCAGGCCCATAAACATGGTTGCCACGGCGCTCGCCTGCTTGTGTTTTGACACCACGCTTGCCGCCACGACCGACCCCAGCCCAAAGAAGGCACCGTGGTTAAGGCTGGTCAGAATGCGAGACAGCATCAGCGTGGTGTAGTCCGGCGCGATGGCGGAAAGCACGTTGCCCAGGGTGAAAATCGCCATCAGGAAAATCAGCGCATTGCGGCGCGCGCGGTGCGAAAGCAGAAGCGTCATCAGCGGCGCGCCAACCATCACGCCGATGGCGTAGGCGCTGATTAACATGCCTGCAGCAGGGATCGAGACGTCCACGCCCCGGGCAATAACAGGCAGTAACCCCATCGGGGAGAATTCAGTGGTGCCAATCCCAAAAGCGCCAATCGCCAGGGCCAGCAGGGGAAAATTGATTTTCATGCGTCAACTCCGGATGCCGTGTCATGTGATGACACAGAACAAAGAAGCCGAAAGCATGACATTAATCACAAAAAATGAGAAGTTAACAAAATGGCAAAAGATTTTTGCATGAGAAGTAACAATTGGGGCGATCGGGAGGGAGAACGCTCTCCCTCCGCGTAAATCAGTGCAGCGCAGCCGTCAGACCGGCAGCCACAATCAGAGCCAGCACAATAACGGTGGTGAACAGCGAAAACTTCAGATCGGAACTCATCAATTTTTCTCCTTTTAATCCCCCCACGAAAAGTGAGCCTGCTCATTTTTGCACAGTTTACGTCAAAAATCTTCCTGGATTTAAACTGATAAACACTTTACCTCTTCCCCTTTTCATCAAGATAGGACAAAATTCCACGCTAAATTTATTAGCGTACCGGCCATTGACCCCCTCCTGACGTCCCGTGTCGTTTTCCCGGCGTGCCGCAACTCAACATTGCGAAATAAGGGTGAGAGAAGGCAAACGTTTACCTTCAAGTATTTCAGGAGTTTAGGATATGGTCTGGAGTGACATTTAATGGCAACAATTAAAGACGTAGCAAAACGCGCAAACGTTTCCACTACAACCGTATCACATGTAATTAACAAAACCCGCTTCGTGGCGGAAGAGACGCGCAATGCCGTCTGGGCCGCGATCAAAGAGCTGCACTATTCGCCAAGTGCGGTCGCGCGAAGCCTCAAGGTTAATCACACCAAATCCATTGGATTGCTGGCCACCAGCAGTGAAGCGGCCTATTTTGCCGAGATCATTGAAGCGGTAGAGAAAAACTGCTTCCAGAAAGGCTATACCCTGATTCTGGGCAACGCGTGGAACAGCATTGAAAAACAGCGCGCCTACCTGTCGATGATGGCGCAAAAGCGCGTTGATGGCCTGCTGGTGATGTGTTCCGAGTATCCGGAGTCCGTACTGTCCATGCTCGAAGAGTATCGCCATATTCCGATGGTGGTGATGGACTGGGGCGAAGCGCGCGCGGACTTCACCGATTCCGTTATCGATAACGCCTTTGAAGGCGGCTATATGGCCGGTCGCTACCTGATCGAACGCGGTCACCGCGAGATTGGCGTGATCCCGGGTCCGCTGGAACGCAACACCGGCGCGGGCCGTCTGGCCGGTTTCATGAAAGCGATGGAAGAAGCGCTGATCAACGTGCCGGAAAACTGGATCGTGCAGGGCGACTTTGAGCCAGAATCGGGCTACCGTGCAATGCAGCAGATTGTTTCCCAGCAGCATCGTCCGACCGCAGTGTTCTGCGGAGGCGACATCATGGCCATGGGCGCGCTCTGCGCCGCCGATGAGCTGGGTCTGCGCGTACCGCAGGATATTTCCGTGATCGGGTATGACAACGTGCGTAACGCGCGCTACTTTACGCCAGCGTTGACCACCATTCACCAGCCGAAAGATTCGCTGGGCGAAACGGCCTTCAACATGCTGATGGACAGGATCGTCAACAAGCGTGAAGAGTCGCAGTCCATCGAAGTTCACCCGCGCCTTATCGAACGCCGTTCCGTTGCGGATGGTCCGTTCCGCGACTACCGTCGTTAATCGCTCTACGGGGCCAGCTACGCTGGCTCCCGTAACCACTCCCGGTTCAGCGTTTCGCTGTCTCCCAGATAATCCAAAAGCCAGGCCATGGCGGGCGAGACGTCATTTTGCTGCCAGGTGAGGCAGCAGGCCGCATCCGGGAAGGGATTCTCCAGCGTCAGTTCAACCCATTCTCCGGTATCGATCCTTGGGCGCGCAAAGTGCACGGGCACCATCGCGACGCACAGCCCGGCGCTGAGGCACGTCGCCGACGATTCCCAGTCAGGGGCCACCACCCGGCGCTGGTTATCCAGAAGCCAGGTGATACGCTTGGGCAATGAACGGGAGGTATCTTCCAGCACCAGCGACGGCCAGTTGCGTAGCGTATCGTCGCTCAACGGCCCTTCCATTGCCGCCAGCGGATGATCGCGAGCCACCACGCACTTCCAGCTCAGCATGCCCATATCGCGAAAGGCGTAACGCCCCCCGACCGGGATCGCCTGCGTTGCCCCAATCGCCATCTCTGCCCTGCCATCGGCCAGCGCATCCCAGACGCCGTTGAACACCTCCTGCGAGACCCGCAATTCGACGTCAGAAAAATGACGGTAGAAATCCACGATCATTTGCCGGGTGCGTTCCGGCTTAACGATGTTATCCACCGCGATGGAAAGATGTCCCCGCCAGCCGTTGGCAATCTGCTGACACTGCTCGCGGGTGATCTGCATTTTTTTGATAACAGAACGCCCTTCCTTCAAAAACCACGCGCCGGCGGGCGTTAATTCCACATCACGATGGCGCCGTTCAAACAGCGGAACCGCCAGCCACTCTTCGAGCTGACGCACGGTGTAGCTGATAGCCGAAGGGACGCGGTGCAACTCCTGCGCCGCACCGCTAAAGCTGCCGTTACGCGCGACAGCATCGACCACTTCAAGAGAATAATCTGACCACATTTTCTGCCTGCAAAATTTTTGAATGCACCCGCCAAATATTAGCGTTTCACAAGCGGCTTTGCACTCCCTACACTCAGCGCCAACGTACACCTGCCTCCTTAAGGAGAATAAAATAATGCAACCCAGGAAAGGTTTTTTAGTCTGGCTCGGCGGCTTAAGCGTGCTGGGCTTTTTGGCCACCGATATGTACCTGCCGGCCTTTGCCGCTATGCAGGAAGATCTGCAGACGCCTGCCGCAGCCATCAGTGCCAGCCTGAGTTTGTTCCTCGCCGGTTTTGCTTTCGCACAGCTGCTCTGGGGACCGCTCTCGGATCGCTTTGGTCGTAAACCGGTATTGCTGCTGGGTCTGGCCATTTTTGCCGTTGGCTGTCTGGGGATGCTATGGGTACGCGACGCCACCTGGCTGCTGGTACTGCGCTTTGTTCAGGCTGTGGGCGTCTGTGCCGCTGCCGTCACCTGGCAGGCGCTGGTCACCGACTACTACCCGGCTAACCGCACAAACCGTATTTTCGCCACCATTATGCCGCTCGTGGGCCTCTCGCCAGCCCTTGCCCCGCTGCTGGGCAGCTGGATCCTCGCGCACTTTGACTGGCAGGCCATTTTTGCCACGCTGTTTGCCATCACGCTGGTACTGATGCTGCCCGCGTTTGCTCTCCAGCCCGCGCATAAAAAAGAGGCGCATGCTGACGCGAAGCCAATTACCTTCACTTCCCTGCTCGGCACCAAAGCGTATCGCGGCAATGTCCTGATCTATGCCGCCTGCTCGGCGAGCTTCTTCGCGTGGCTCACCGGCTCGCCGTTTATTCTGCACGATATGGGATACAGCCCGGCGGCCATCGGGCTAAGCTACGTTCCGCAGACCATCGCGTTCCTGGTGGGCGGGTACGGCTGTCGCGCGGCGCTGCAAAAATGGGAAGGTCAGCAAATGCTGCCATGGCTGCTGGTGCTGTATGCCCTGAGCGTTATCGGGACCTGGGCCGTTGGTTTTATTCCGGGCGCCGGTCTGGCTGAAATTTTGATTCCATTCTGCGTGATGGCCGTCGCGAATGGGGCGATTTACCCTATCGTTGTGGCACAGGCGCTCCGTCCGTTCCCGCAGGCGACAGGCCGCGCCGCCGCGCTGCAGAACACTCTGCAGCTGGGGCTGTGCTTCCTGGCAAGCCTGGTGGTCTCCGCGCTGATTGCCACGCCGCTTCTGACCACCACCAGCGTGATGCTGGTGACCGTTGCGCTGGCGGTAATAGGCTATCGTATGCAGGCCTCCGCACAGCGTGAGCAGGATAACCGCGCTCAGGTTGAAACGTCACATGCATAATCGCGCCAGAAATCATGTTAATTTTCAGTGATTAGGTTGCTAAGAATTTTCTATTGAATCACCAAATTTTGAGGCCTATACTAAATTTGGTTCGATTAAATACGATAAATATTAAGCGTTAACGGGAGCCGGAGTGCTCCCGTTTTACCATGGAAGGCATTTTCGGCAAGGGTTATCTCCCTTCCTCTGTTCTACGTCGGATACTAGCCTCGCGGTATTTACCGTGAGATTTCTCACAAACCAAAAAAGCGTCTACGCTGTTTGAAGGTTCTGATCACAGTAGGGTGATGGAGAAGCTATGAGTTCATCGTGTATAGAAGAAGTCAGCGTTCCGGACGATAACTGGTCCCGGATCGTCAGTGAACTGTTGGGTCGTGCAGGCATCACTATCAACGGATCTTCGCCATCCGATCCCCAGATCAAACATCCCGACTTTTTTAAACGCGTGCTGCGTGAGGGATCGTTAGGACTGGGAGAAAGCTATATGGACGGCTGGTGGGAGTGCGAACGGCTGGATATCTTTTTCGCCAGCGTTTTGCGTGCCGGTCTGGAAAATCAACTCCCCCGCAACCTGAAAGACACCCTGCGTGTCGCCTCTGCCCGACTGTTTAATCTGCAAAGTAAAAAACGCGCGTGGATCGTCGGCAAAGAACACTACGATCTTGGCAACGACCTGTTCAACCGCATGCTTGACCCTTTCATGCAGTACTCCTGCGCCTACTGGAAAGACGCGTCGACGCTTGAAGAGGCTCAGCAGGCTAAGCTGCGTCTGATTAGCGAGAAACTGCAGCTACAGCCCGGAATGCGCGTGCTGGATATTGGCTGCGGCTGGGGCGGGCTGGCGTACTTTATGGCGAAGCACTATGGCGTCAGCGTGGTCGGCGTCACGATTTCAGCGGAACAGCAAAAAATGGCGCGGGAACGCTGCCAGGGCCTCGATGTGGATATCCGGCTGCAGGATTACCGTGACCTGAACGAACAGTTCGATCGTATCGTTTCCGTGGGTATGTTCGAGCACGTTGGGCCGAAAAACTACGACACCTACTTTGAGGTGGTGGATCGTAATTTAAAGCCGGACGGCATCTTCCTGCTGCACACCATCGGCTCTAAGCGGACCGACAATAACGTTGACCCGTGGATCAACAAATACATCTTTCCGAACGGCTGTTTACCGTCCGTTCGCCAGATTGCCAACGCCAGTGAATCCCATTTCGTTATGGAGGACTGGCATAACTTTGGCGCCGATTACGACACCACGCTGATGGCATGGCATGCGCGTTTTCAGGAGGCCTGGCCAGAAATTGCGGACAACTATTCTGAACGATTCAAACGGATGTTTAGCTATTATCTGAATGCCTGTGCGGGCGCGTTTCGCGCGCGGGATATTCAGCTCTGGCAGGTTGTGTTCAGCCGCGGGATTGAACACGGGCTGCGCGTCGCACGTTAAAAAAATAACCCCGGGAAACCGGGGTTGTTTTTTTATTCTTCTTCGACGGTCTTTATTATTGCGGCTTCTTTTGCTGCCAGCACGCGCTCGACCGTATCGACCACCGCCTGTGTTTGCGGATCGATTTCGATATTCACGCGATGCCCCAGTTTTTTCGCACCCAGCGTGGTGCGCTGCAGCGTTTCAGGAATTAAGTGCACGCAAAAACGCGTTGGCGTTACTTCCCCCACCGTCAGGCTAATCCCATCGATGCCAATAAATCCTTTATAGAGGATGTATTTCATTAATGAAGGATCCTGCATTTTAAACCAGATTTGACGGTTATTTTCCGAGGTCACGATTTTCGCCACTTCCGCGGTGGTCATGATGTGCCCGGACATCAGATGGCCGCCAATCTCATCGCTGAACTTCGCCGCCCGCTCAACGTTGACGGTATCCCCCACCACCAGCTCGCCCAGGTTGGTGATGCGCAGCGTCTCTTTCATTAAATCAAAGCTGATCTGGTTGCCGTTAATTTCGGTTACTGTCAGACAGCAGCCGTTGTGGGCAATCGACGCGCCGGTTTCAATGCCCTCAAGCATATATTCCGGCAGCTCGACAACATGAGTACGGAAATTAGGTTTTTCATCAATGGACACCACTTTGGCGGTGCCCTGCACAATACCAGTAAACATGCTTACAACTCCTGTTTTTTCCGGACGGTGATGACACCGTTTAATCCCACCACAATAACAGTTGGAAAAACAGGTTGCCAGCGGAGCGCATTTTCTGGCGATTTTTTCACTAGATAAATAGCTAAAGCCCGCTACAATAGCTGGCACCCCCCTGCATTTTCTTCTTGCTGCCCGTTTCGGCGGCTTTTTTAATCTCTCAAATAACTACAAAATAAAGGTGTTCACGTGCAGAAGTACATGAATGAAGCGCGCCAGTTATTGGCACTGGCTATACCAGTGATCATCGCGCAAGTGGCCCAGACCGCAATGGGATTTGTGGATACGGTAATGGCAGGTGGCTACAGCGCCACCGATATGGCGGCCGTGGCTATCGGCACGTCAATCTGGCTTCCGGCCATCCTGTTCGGCCACGGTCTGCTGCTCGCGCTCACGCCTGTTATCGCCCAGCTCAACGGCTCGGGGCGCCGTGAACGCATTGCCCATCAGGTTCGTCAGGGCTTCTGGCTGGCAGGGTTTGTCTCCGTGCTGATTATGGTCGTGCTCTGGAACGCGGGTCATATCATTCGCGCTATGCATAATATTGACCCGGCACTGGCTGATAAAGCCGTAGGATATCTTCGCGCCCTGCTCTGGGGTGCGCCAGGCTACCTCTTTTTCCAGGTGGCGCGTAACCAGTGTGAAGGTCTGGCGAAAACCAAGCCCGGGATGGTAATGGGCTTTATTGGTCTACTGGTCAATATTCCGGTTAACTATATCTTTATTTACGGTCATTTCGGGATGCCGGAGCTTGGCGGCGTCGGCTGCGGCGTGGCGACGGCAGCCGTATACTGGGTGATGTTCTTCTCCATGCTCACCTTTGTGAAGCGCGCCCGTTCAATGCGCGATATTCGTAACGAGAACAGATTTAGCACACCGGACTGGAACATCATGACGCGCCTGGTGCAGTTAGGGCTGCCTATCGCGCTGGCGCTGTTCTTCGAAGTGACCCTCTTTGCCGTGGTCGCCCTGCTGGTCTCCCCGCTGGGCATTATTGATGTCGCGGGCCACCAGATTGCGCTGAACTTCAGTTCCCTGATGTTCGTCCTGCCGATGTCGCTGGCCGCGGCGGTGACGATTCGCGTAGGGTTCCGTCTGGGCCAGGGGTCAACGCTGGATGCGCAAACGGCCGCCCGGACCGGGCTGGGCGTCGGCGTCTGCATGGCCGTCTGTACGGCGCTCTTTACCGTTGCATTACGCGAGCAGATTGCGCTGCTCTATAACGACAATCCGGAAGTCGTCACGCTGGCGTCGCACCTGATGCTGCTGGCCGCGATTTACCAGATTTCTGACTCCATCCAGGTGATTGGTAGCGGCGTGCTGCGCGGATATAAAGACACGCGCTCGATCTTCTTTATCACCTTCATCGCCTACTGGGTGCTAGGTCTGCCGACTGGCTACATCCTGGCACTGACCGATCTGGTGGTGGATCGCATGGGTCCGGCTGGGTTCTGGATGGGCTTTATCATCGGCCTGACGTCGGCGGCGATTATGATGATGATGCGAATGCGCTTCCTGCAGCGCCAGCCGTCAACGGTCATTTTGCAACGCGCTGCACGTTAAATACGCAGTAGCCGCCAGCCGGCGGCTACTTTCTCTTCACTTTGCGCGGTAATAAAGCAATCGCGTGAAATCAGAGAGAAAAATGCATTTTCCCTCTTGCCTCATTGGGGCTGTGCCGCTAATATTCGTCCCCGTTGTCACCGACAACACGTTGCGTTCATAGCTCAGTTGGTTAGAGCACCACCTTGACATGGTGGGGGTCGTTGGTTCGAGTCCAATTGAACGCACCATTCTGCGTCCGTAGCTCAGTTGGTTAGAGCACCACCTTGACATGGTGGGGGTCGGTGGTTCGAGTCCACTCGGACGCACCATTTCAGTCCTGAAATGGTGCAAATCCTCTTCTGATATCCTGAATTTTCCTAATCCCCCATTTTCATTACTGTTCTCCTGCTACGCTTTCCTCATGGAAAAAAGAGAGGAAAACCGTCGATGAAGAAAATCGCCATTATCGGTTCCGGCCCTACAGGGATTTACACCTTTTACGCACTGCTTAAAAACTCCCAGCCGCTTTCGGTCTCCGTCTTTGAACAGGCTGAGGAAGCGGGCGTGGGTATGCCCTACAACGATGACGATAACTCTCGTCTGATGCTGGCGAACATCGCCAGCATTGAAATCCCGCCACTGTTTATGACCTACCTCGACTGGCTCAGGGGCCAGAGCGACGCTCATCTGGCGCGTTTTAACGTTGATAAAGCCCGTTTGCATGACCGGCAGTTCCTGCCCCGGCTCCTGCTGGGTGAGTATTTTCGCGACAGCTTTCGCTCAATCGTTGAAGAGGCTAAAAAGCGGGGGTTTCAGGTTGATATCCATGAATCCGCCCGCGTGACCGACATCATGCCCTCAGAGGCTGGCGTCACGCTTGCAGTCAACGACATCGCCTTTCCTGAACGCTTTGACCTCGCGGTTATCGCCACCGGACACGTCTGGCCCGACGAGGACGAAGCCACCCGCGCGTTCTTCCCAAGCCCGTGGTCCGGCCTAATGGACGCCAGCATTCCTCCGTGCCGCGTCGGCATCATGGGCACATCGTTGAGCGGTCTCGACGCGGCCATGGCGGTGGTGATGCAGCACGGCGCGTTTCGCGACGATAAATTCGTGCTGGATAAAGGCAGCGAGGCATTAAACATTGTCCTGATGTCCCGAACGGGCATTCTGCCAGAAGCCGATTTTTACTGCCCTATCCCTTATGAACCATTATCGGTATTGACCGAACGCGCGGCTGAAAGCGAGATTGCCAAAGGATCGGATGGCCTGCTCGACCGCATCTTTACCCTGATGGTCAAAGAGCTCCAGCTCGCTGACCCGGCGTGGTGTGAGAAAATGTCTCTGCACGGGCTGACTGCGGACAGCATTCGCGAGGCCTGGTTTGAGGATCGTAAACGGCACGGCCCCTTTACCTGGGCGCAAGAGAATCTCAACGAGGTTGAGCGGAACAAGCGCGAGCGGCGCACCGTGGCCTGGCGCTATACCGTGCTTCGGCTGCATGAAGTGGTTCAGGAGATCGTGCCCCATCTTAGCGAACGAGACGCGAAACGCTTCAAACAGGGGCTGGCGCGGGTATTTATCGACAACTACGCGGCCATTCCTCCGCAGTCTATCCGCAGGCTTCTTGCTCTTCGCGAAGCCGGCATCATTAGTGTGGCTGCGCTCGGCGACGATTACACGCTTGACGTTGGCAGTGACCGGACGGTGATAACCACTCAAGAGACAGTTTACCGTTTCGACGTGTTTATTGACGCGCGCGGGCAAAAGCCGCTCAAAACGAAAGATCTGCCCTTCCCGACGCTGCGCAAACAGCTGGAAACAACGGGCGAAGAAATACCCGACATCGGCGAGGATTACACCTTAAAAGCGCCTGAAACCGTTCGCGGACGCATCGCCTTCGGTGCGATACCGTGGCTGATGCACGATCGTCCCTTCGTTCAGGGGCTGGCGGAGTGCGCTGAGATTGCAGAGGCGATGGCGAAAGCGGCAGAAAAACCCGCCTCGGGGTTACGGCGAAGATTGCCGTACAGCGAGAGCTGACAGGGCGTCCATGCCCTGCTGGTGCTGATTACTCGAAGTAGACTTCCGGGTTTTCAGACAGGGAGACGAAGGTTTTCGTCGCTTTATCCAGCGCAAGGATTTTGCCGCTTTCAATGTCGTACACCCAACCGTGCAGGCGGATGGCGTTATTGCGCAGGCCAACCGCAACGGACGGATGGGTCTTAATGTTGCTCAGCTGCGCAAACACGTTCTCCTGCACCATCGCATTGACCTTATCGATTGGCTTATCCCAGGTTTTCTTCTCCACCACGGCTTTTGCCGCGTCGGAATAGCGCAGCCAGTGCGACACAGCCGGCATTGGCTCCAGATTGGCGTTATCGGCAATCGCCTTCATCGCCCCGCAGTTGGAGTGTCCGCAAATCACAATATCCGTTACGCCCAGCGCCACAACGGCGTATTCGATAGTGGCAGACACGCCGCCAGGCTCCGGCCCGAAAGGCGGCACGATGTTGCCAGCATTACGAATGACAAAGAGTTGTCCCGGCTCTTGCTGGGTGACCAGCTCCGGTACCAGGCGGCTGTCGGAGCAAGAGATGAACAGCGCTTTGGGATTCTGGCTGGACGCTAAACTGCGGAAGAGTTCTTTACGTTGCGGGAAAATCTCTTTTTGAAAGCTGAGAAAACCTTCAATGATATGTTGCATAGCAATGTCTCTTTTATCTGTTTTAGTTTAGGCATGATCGAGATCACACTCGTAAAGTTTACCCATCGTGGTTTACTTCAGACAAGCAATATATTTCTGGCCCGACCGCTGCACGATCTCGTCCGCGTTCCCCAGGATGTTCTGCCCTTCGAACGCGCCGTACAGGCGTGCAAACGTTTTGCCTTCAAGATGACTCACAACCGACGCCACGGTGCGCGCCGGCAGCGGAAGATAATTCGGATAGCTCCACATAAACGAAACGGCGTCTTTGCCGGGCGTGACCTGCAGGATATCCCCCACCAGCAATACCCCTTCCCCCTCCTGCCAGTGCAGTACCGTTCCGCCGGCAAAATGCCCGCCGAGGCGCAGCAGGGTGACCGACGGGAAAATCTCCAGCACATCCCCGTGCCAGAAGTGAATGGCCGGGCTGTCGCGCATGACCCACTCCCTGTCGCTGGCGTGCAGATACACCGGCGCATCAAACGCCGCGGCCCAAGTCTGCATGGTGGTGTAATAGTGCGGATGCGAAATCGCAATCGCGCTGATGCCGCCGAGCGCGGTGATGAGCGTTTTAGTGGCGGGGTCGAGGTTAGCAATACAGTCCCAGAGAATATTGCCGTGGGGCGTTTGCAGGAGCAGCGCCCGCTGGTTGATAGCAAACGCGGGGACCGTTTTAATAGCGAACAGCCGCGGCTCCAGCTGCTGCCATTTGTTGCTATGCGTGGCGGTTACGGTGTCGAAATCCGTCCATGCGTGGCCCGTAGCGGGCACATACTGGCGTTCATCCTCGCAAATCGGGCACCTGTCCGGCTGGGCCTCATAGGCGGTTCCGCAGGTTTTACAGAGTGTAATCATGGGCTCTCCTCAGCAATAAAGCACTGAGTATGGCAGGGATTATCGTTATGTGCTGCGAGGTACATTGCTGGCTTTTTTTGCCCTATACTGTGCCAGAATCACATACTGAACAGAGCAGGTGCCACATGGAAATTGATCTCGATAACTTAGTCTTTAACGGTCTGGATGAAGCCGAAGAGCGTAATGCGGAACGTCTGGACGATGCGGACAAAAAAGCGCAGGCGATTGTCGCCGACGACGACTGCGGCGATGCCTGCAAGATCTGATAAAAAAGCACCGGGAAACCGGTGCTTTTTTTTAAGTTACTTTTTGAGCCCGTCAATGGCTGCCTGCGCGCAGGCTTCATCAAGATGACCGCCCGGCGCGCCGCCGATACCAATCGCGCCGATCGTCTCATCGCCCTCTTTCACCGGCAGGCCACCCGCCAGCAGCAGGAAGCCTGGAATGTCACGCATGTTTTGCGCACCGGCGTTGCTCTGTGCCGCTTCCATCACTTTCCCTGACGCATTCTTGGCGCTGAGCGCCGTGAAGGCTTTCATCTCACTGGCTTTAACCGTATGCGGGCCGGCATTGTCCGTGCGCTGTACCGCTTTTACCACGCCTGCCCGGTCAACCACGGTGACCGTCACCTGATAATTTTTTGCCGTACACGCCTGGATAGCGGACGTCGCCAGCGCGTTCGCCTGGGCCAGTGAGAGATTCTTTTGACTCAGCGTATCGGCCTGCGCCGCCTGGCTCAGGCTGCCCGCGGCCAGTGCCGCAACCATCATTAATTTTTTCATCGCACGTCCTCGCGTGTTGGTAGACAGAGCAGAGGTTACTCAGCCGCGCGATAAAAGGTAATTCGGTTGATTACGCACTCATCCTGGTAGTTATACGGATTGCAATTTGTCGTATTCCCGGATCGCCTGGACCAGGCTACTGACGCCAAGCTTGGTAAACGCCGCCGCGCGGTGCGCTTCCACCGTTCGCGGCGAAAGGTTCAGCCGTGCAGCCGCCTCCTTGTTGCTGAGCCCTTTCATCAGTTCGCCCAGCACTTCATGTTCCCGGGCGGTCAGCTGTGCAAAACGCGCCTTAACCCGGGACGTTTCCTGCCAGTCGGCAAAGCGGCGCTGGCTTTCTCCGAAGGCCTGACCCACCGTTTCGATAAGCGTGTCGGCATCCAGCGGCTTGGTGAAAAACTCAAAGACGCCGTTATGGAAGGCCCGACGGCAGGCGTCAACGGTGCCGTGTCCGGTCATGATAATCACCGGCAGCAGGGGCCAGGGCCAGCTGCCCTCTTCCAGCCAGGCGAGCCCGCCTTTGCCCGGCATGCGCATGTCCAGCAGCATACAGCCCACCAGCGCCGTATCCCCAGCATGGGCAGCGATAAAGGCATCGACGCTTGCAAACGTTTTGACCGGCCAGCCCATCCCCGAAAGCAAAAACGCCATCGACTCTCTGATGGATTCATCATCATCAATCAGCCAGACTGTTTTATCCATGCTTCGCCTCCTTTCCGTGCGCCAGCTGTAGTCGGATCTGCGCCCCGCCCTGCGGGGCGTTACCCAGCGTAATCGAGCCGTTCATACGCGTCATCAATGACTCCGTTAAGGTCATCCCCAGACCGATACCCACTTCTCTGCCGCTATAAAACGGCATGAAGGCATTCTGTAACGCCTCAGGGCTAAAGCCCGGGCCGCCGTCGGTGACGGTGATCAGGACGCCGCTCTCGTTCTTTTGACTCTCAATTTTTACCCAACCGGCAGTGTCCGGCTGCTGGGCCTGAATGGCATTGCTGAGCAGATTATGCAGCACCTGTTCCAGCCAGAGAGGGTCAGCCAGCACCGTCGTTGCTTCCGGGGCAAACGCATGGCTGACCATAATATGTTCGGCCCTGCGCTCGTGCTCAAGCAGGTTCACCACCTGCAGCCAGCAGTGCACCAGATCGGTTTCCCGCAGGATCACCTTCTCCTGCACAACGTGTTCGCGAAAACGGGTCAGCAAGGCGCTAATACGCTGCGTTTGCGTCAGTGCGGCCGCCAGCGCCTGCGACACGGCCTGCCCGTTGCCCTGCTGCAGCTGGCGCTGCGCGCCCTGGATCCACGTCTGCGCGGCGGTAAGCGGCTGGTTTATCTCATGCACAATTCCAGCGGTGATCTCCCCCAGGGTATTAAGCCTGGCATGCTGATAATAGAGCGCCCTTTGTTCGGCCTCCTTCCGCGCTCTACGCTGCCAGAGCACCACGCTCGCCAGCGCAATCACGATCCCCCATCCGGTAAAAATCAAGGGATATATAAACGCGTTAACGCCGAACCAGGCCGGCCGTGCATCGGCCTCCAGCGTAAAAGGCTGAGTATGCTGCGGGAAGGTGCGTTGCCAGTGCCAGAAGGCATCAGACGCCTGCTCGTCACCGTTCGGCATAAAGCGGATCCCGAGGTGATTGAAAGGATGATGGGCGTTCAGGATCGGGCCGAGGTCTACCAGCACGCGGATTTGACGCCAGGGGTTGTAAAGCCAGTACTGCATCTCGTGGGCAGGCTCAACCCGCGGCGCATTAAGCGCGCGTCCGGTGGTCTTTTCCAGGGCAAGCAGCTGGGGGAATTTTTTACGCAGGACGGCAATATCTTCATCGCCGTTCAGAAGCGGCAGTACGGATTCATTTTGCGTCAGTACCGCGCTTAGTTCAGCGAAGATCGCCGCGAACTCGCGGTCGTGCTCCCAGAACTGGCGGCGAATTTGTTCGGCGTAGAGCAGCACGCCGCTGATGAGGCAGACTATCGTCCAGGCAATAATGCCGCGCTTGAGAAAAGGGTTCTTCATTCCGTTAACTGAGCAGACTCAACTATCTGTCGACATTAACAGCTATCCGCAGTCAGAACAAAATTCAGCACACCTCGTTCCAGTACATTTCGCGCGTGCGGCGCAATTCAGCGTGACGTTTTATCATGGAACCACTCCGGATCAATGTTGGCAACGTCTACGCCATACAGGCTGGCGACAGGCAGGATTGACTCAAGAACACGTTGCGCGCTGTTCTCCGCATTCACTGGTCGGGTCGCAAAAAACCGCCGTAACGTGCTGATCCATTTTTTCATCGTCTCAACCTCTCTCGCTTAACCTGTCCTCAGTTAAACACCCAATGTCCGCGCAAGGGAAATACCAAAATCCACTGTCGATGTGCAGGATTTGCAAATAGCATCCCGCTCTTTTCACGCTTCATTAACACATTGTTCACTAATGCTTTTTTGCTAATAACAAAGAACGATTTCTTATTTGGCGATAGCTTTCGCTTATGGGAGCGTAGCGGGGTAAAACAAAAACAACGGGATGGCGTATGACTATGGCAGCAAATATGAAAGGGTTTACAAAACGGACACTGGTTCTGGGATTGCTGGCGGCCGGGAGCCTGCTTTCAGCGCAGGCGCAGGCCGATCAGCTGGCGGATATTAAGGCCGCAGGGGTGGTGAAAGTGGCCACGTTTGACGCCAACCCGCCGTTTGGCTCGATTGATGCCAAAACGCACGAGATCGTGGGCTACGACGTGGATTTCGCCAACGCGCTGGCAAAATCGCTCGGCGTGAAGCTTGAGCTGGTCGCCACCAATCCGGCCAACCGCATTCCGCTGCTGCAGTCCGGAAAAGCAGATCTGATCGTGGCCGATATCACCATCACGCCGGAACGCGCGCAGGTGATTGATTTCTCGACGCCTTACTTTGTCACCGGCCAGCAGTTCCTGGTTCCGGCAAAATCTCCGGATAAGCTTGATGACTACAGCCGGGCGCGCATTGGCGCGGTAAAAGGCACCACGGGTGAACAGGCGCTGCACCAGCGTTTCCCGCAGTCCCGCGTGCTCTCGTATGACGATATTCCGCTGGCGCTGACGGCGCTGCGCAACGGCAACGTGCAGGCCATTACCCAGGACAGCACCATTCTGGCCGGTCTGCTGGCGCAGGCGCCGGACAAAGCGAACTTCAAAATTCTGCCCGACCTGCTGAGCAAAGAAGAGATTGGCGTCGGGGTGAAAAAAGGTGAAACGGCGCTGCTGAAAGCCGTCAACGATGAGCTGGTCAACCTCGAGAAGAACGGCCAGGCGGCAAAAATCTACGACGTCTGGTTTGGTCCAGGCACCCCTGCCCCACAGCCTCGCGCCTTTAAAATAGAAGCTAAGTAATATGCTCTCAGGTTTATTTTCACACTCCGCGGCCGGTGCCGCGGATTTTTCACATCTGGAACAGGCCTGCGTCGAGTTTCGTCATGTGGACAAACGCTACGGTGACCATCAGGTTTTAAACGACATTAACCTCACCATTACGCCCGGTGAAGTGGTGGCCATCCTCGGCCCTTCGGGCTCCGGTAAATCCACCCTGATTCGTCTGATAAACCAGCTTGAAACCCTGAGCGGCGGGGAGATTCTGGTCGACAACAAGCCTACCCGAAAGCTTTCCGGTACCGGGCTGCGCCAGCTGCGAAGCCGCGTGGGGTTTGTGTTCCAGCAGTTCAATCTTTACGCCCATCTGACCGCCAGCCAGAACATCACCCTGGCGCTGGAGCACGTTCACGGCTGGAAGCCGCAACCGGCACGGGAGCGCGCGCTGGCCCTGCTGGAGAAGGTTGGGATGCTGGAAAAAGCCCACCATTTCCCGGCAGAACTTTCCGGTGGACAGCAGCAGCGCGTAGCGATTGCCCGCGCCCTGGCCTCTTCATCGCAGATAATCCTCTTTGATGAACCCACCTCCGCGCTGGATCCGGAGATGATTGGTGAAGTGCTGTTTGTGATGAAAGCCCTCGCCCACAGCGGGATCACGATGATTGTGGTGACCCATGAGATGCAGTTCGCCCGGGAAATTGCCGACCGGGTCGTCTTTATCGACGGGGGGCAAATTCTGGAAGTTGCGCCGCCGGCGCAATTCTTCAGTCGGCCCTCGCATCCGCGCGCGCAGCGGTTCCTGCAAAAGGTGCTGAACCCGCTGCATCAGGAGCATCTCTGATGCCCGCGCTCGACTGGCAGGGAGTGCTGACCGGACAGCCTCTGCAGTGGATCCTCTCCGGATTTCTCACCACCCTGTGGGTGACGCTCGCGGGGGTTATGCTGGCCAGCCTGCTCGCACTGCTCTTTTTGCTCCTGCGCCTTGCCGGCGGACGCGTCGGGAACGCGGTCGTCAGCGGCTGGGTATCTTTGTTTCGCAATACCCCGCTGCTGGTCCAGCTGCTGTTCTGGTATTTTGCCGCCTGGAACGGACTGCCGCAGGCGTTTCGCGACGCGGTGAACGCGGATCACAGCTGGTCAATTCTGCCCGGCGACGTCTGGTGGTTTACGCCCGAATTTCTCTGTTCGGCCTGGGGGTTGGGCGTTTTTACCTCGGCGTTTTTAATCGAAGAAGTGGAATCAGGATTGCGTTCTGTTCCGGCCGGGCAGCACGAGGCGGCGCTCGCCCAGGGTTTCTCCGCGTGGCGTCTGTTTCGTGACATCCTTCTGCCGCAGGGGCTGGCCAACGCCTGGCAGCCCGTTGTGGGGCAGTATCTTAATCTGATGAAGCTCTCCTCGCTCGCCAGCGGGATTGGCTTCGCCGAGCTGACCTATCAGGTCAGGCAGATTGAAAGCTATAACGCGCACGCGCTGGAGGCATTTACCCTCGGTACTGCACTCTATCTCCTGACCGGTCTGGCGATGGGGATGGTGCTGGTTCGCATCGGACCTCAAGCGAAACGTAAGCGCCCGATCGTCGTCACCTCAGGGAGTGAGAAACATGATTGCCGGACTTAATGTCATCACGGATAACCTCGACTATCTGCTGTGGGGACGCGCGGCAGCCGGTGAACCGGGTGGCGTATTGCTCTCGTTGATGATGGCGGCTGGCGCAGCGGTCATCGCCCTGCCCGGCGGCGTTGCGCTCGCGTGCCTGTCCTGGCGCTTTACCGGGCTCGTGCGAAAAGCCCTCTTTTTGTGGGCAGAGCTGATTCGCGGTATCCCGCTTATCTTCGTGATTTTCTGGATGTGGTATCTTCTGCCGCTTATCACCGGAGGAGACATGCCGGGAGCGCTGACCGTCACGCTGGCCCTGGCCTGGTTTACGGCGGCAACCGTTATGCACTCGGTGCTGTCCGGGCTTAACGCGCTACCGTCCGGGCAGTACGAGGCCGCGCTGTCACAGGGATTCAGCACCCAGCAAACGCTGTGGCGCGTGCTGCTCCCGCAGGCGCTGAGGAATATTCTGCCGTCGCTGGTAGGGATTTTTATCAGCCTGCTGAAGGATACGTCGCTGGCGTTTATCGTGAACGTTCCTGAACTGACCACGGTGGCGGGACAGGTCAACAACCGGGTGCAAATTTACCCGGCGGCCATTTTTATCTTTACGGGTGTGGTCTACTACCTGCTCTGCTGCTCGCTCGAGCAGCTTGCGAAGCGCTGGCGCATTACCCGGCCAGCGCTTTAACCACCGTTTCCATCGCTTCGGTTGTCAATTCACTGCGCTTAACGCGCTGGTTCGCCAGCGCGGTACGCAGTACCCCGGCAATGACAATATGCTTTGGTTCCTGCCCTAAATCACGCATCTCAAGCACGACCTTCCCGACCACCCGGCACATCTCCTGGTACAGCGCTTCATCTTTGGTCACGTTACCCATCGTCATCACTCCATTGCCTTTTAAACGTTGAGCTTAAATGATTCTCCTGCCGGATACAAAAAAGAAGCCCGGCGAGTTCCTCGCCGGGCTTCGTCTGTAAAATCAGCTAATTAGTTGTTTACTGGAATGACCGCGCCTTTGTACTTGGTGCGGATCCAGTCCTGAATCTCTTTGGAGTGCAGCACGTTCACCAGCGCGACGATATCTTTCTTCTTCTCGTCACCGCGATGAACGGTAATGATGTTGGCGTACGGGTTATTTTCACCGCTCTCTACCGCAATCGGGTCGTGAACCGGATCCAGACCGGCGTCAATCGCGTAGTTGGCGTTGATCACCACCGCATCGCCTTCGTTGTTGTTGTACATCTGCGGCAGCAGAGACGCTTCCACGTTAGGCGTGAACTTCAGCTTTTTCGGGTTCTCCACGATATCGCTGATGCGCGCGGTCACTTTGTCGATGCCCGGCTTCAGCTTGATCACGCCCTCTTTCTCGAAGATAGAGAGAATGCGCCCCTCTTCAGAAACGGCGTCACGCATGATGATCTTGCCGCCCTCCGGCAGGTCTTTCAGCGACTTGTATTTTTTGGAGTAGATGCCGATGGGCTCAATGTGGATCGCGCCCGCGCTGACAAAATCGTAGTCCTTATCGCCCGCGTGATCTTTCAGCACGCTGTTCAGATAAGGAATGTGCTGGAAATAGTTGGCGTCGATGTCATGACCCGCCAGCGCGGTGTTGGGCAGAATGTAGTCCTGGAAAGGTTTGATCTCCAGGTCGATTCCCTGCTTCGCCAGAATCGGCTTTGCCTGCTCCAGAATTTCGGCGTGCGGCGTGTTGGACGCGCCCACGGTCAGGGTGTCGGCCCAGGAGGCGAAGCTCAGGGCGCTCAGGGTTGCAGCGGCGATCAGTGTCAGTGTCTTTTTCATGATGTGGTTCCTGTGTGTATTTATTAGCGTTTATCTAACAGAGAAGTAATGGCGTCGCCGCAGAACTGGATAATGAAAACGATGATCAGAATGGTCACCGTTGCCACCAGCGTGACGTCACCATGGTTGCGCTGGAATCCTTCCAGATAAGCCAGATTTCCCAACCCGCCGGCGCCAATCACCCCCGCCATGGCGCTGTAACTCACCAGCGCAATCAGCGTTACCGTAATACCCGATACCAGTGCAGGTGATGATTCCGGCAGTAAAACCCGAAACACTAACGTGCTCAGTCGCGCGCCCATCGAGCGCGTCGCTTCTATCACGCCTTTATCCACTTCACGCAGGGCGATCTCCACCAGGCGTGCGTAGAACGGTGCGGCGCCTACAATCAGCGCCGGCAGTGCCGCGTTGGCGCCAAGAATGGTGCCGACGACGGTCTTGGTGAACGGGATCAGCAGGACGATCAGAATGATGAACGGAATGGAGCGGAACACGTTCACCACAATCGAAATGACGCTATAGACCGTGCGGTTGTGGAACAGTCCGCCGCGCGCGGTTAAAAACAGCGCCAGCCCCAGCACGATACCCAGTACAAAGGTCGCCACGCCCGACAATGCGGTCATGTACAGCGTCTCCAGCGTCGCCGCCCAGAGCTGATCCCACTTGAGATGCGGAAAGAGATCTTCAGCCATGTTTAATCACCTCGCCTTCAATATCGCTGTGCTTCAGGTCGGCGAGGATATTGTTCAGTTGTTCATCGGATGCCACTACCTGTACCCAAAGCTGGCCAAACACGCCGTGGGCGGTTTGCGTCATTTTCCCGTGCAGGATGTTAAACGGCAGGCCGTAGCGCAGGGTCAGCTCACCCACGATCGGTTGATGCGTGCTGTGCCCGGTAAAGGTCAGCCTGATGACCGTACCTTCCAGATCGTGTGCCAGCTCGGTATTGAAGGTTTCCTCTTCGGCATACTGGCTCACCTGGCGGACAAACTGCTGCGTAATCGGCTGCTGCGGATGGGTAAAGACGCTCAGCACGTCCCCCTCTTCCACCACTTTACCGTTCTCCATCACCGCCACGCGGTCGCAGATTTTGCGCACCACGTGCATCTCGTGCGTGATCAGCACGATGGTCAGCTTGAAGCGACGGTTGATATCGAGCAGCAGATCGAGGATCTGATCGGTAGTCTGCGGGTCGAGCGCGGAGGTGGCTTCGTCGCAGAGCAGCACGTCAGGGCTATTGGCCAGCGCGCGCGCAATGCCTACGCGCTGCTTTTGCCCGCCGCTCAGCTGTGACGGGTACGCATGCTCGCGGCCTGTCAGGCCGACAAGTTCGATAAGCTCGGCCACGCGGGCCTTAATGTCGGCTTTCGGTACGCCGGCGATTTGCATGGAAAACGCGATATTCTCACTCACCGTGCGCGACCACAGCAGGTTGAAGTGCTGGAACACCATGCTGATCTTCAGACGCGCCTGGCGTAAGGCTTCGCCTTTAGCCGCGGAAATGTTCTGCCCGTTGATGGTTACGCTGCCGGTGCTGGGCTTTTCCAGACCGTTGAGCAGGCGAATCAGCGTGCTTTTCCCTGCTCCGCTGTAACCGATAATCCCGTAAATCTGCCCCTGCGCTATCGTCAAATTGACGTTATCAACGGCCGTGAGTGCCACCTTTCCGTTGTCAAAAACCTTCGAAATATTGCTCAGTACAATCATTCTTATTCGTTATCCGTGCCGCCCGTGGCGGTTTAGCAGTATGGATGTCCAAACGATAGTAAACAGCCGTTATCAGCTTTTAAATGAACAAAAAAGAATGTGTTATTACTTTAGGGAATAAACGGCGGATTCACCGGGTGGAAAGCATTTAGACCAATTTCAGCAATGATTATCTGCCAGATGCATATCTGCTGGCGGACACAGCCAAAAAACGGTCATTTTTGCAGCATTTTGTGCCAGTATAGCCATCCTCACATCCAGACAACTTTACGTCTTGCTGTCCTGACATCCAAAAACGTCATTTATATTCCTTTCTGTTCTAAAAGGCAGTGAATGGTTCTTTATTGCGAAAATTTCACCGCCCTATCATCCCGTCATGACATCCAGAAAGGAAAACATCATGACGATTTACCACTCCGTCACCGAACTGATTGGCCGTACCCCGCTTATCCAGCTGCACAAGCTTGATACCGGTCCCTGCTCGCTGTTTCTGAAGCTGGAAAACCAGAATCCCGGCGGCTCCATTAAGGATCGGGTGGCGTTGTCGATGATTAACGAAGCGGAGCGTACCGGTCAGCTGCAGCCGGGCGGCACGATTATTGAGGCGACGGCGGGCAATACCGGTCTCGGCCTGGCCCTGATCGCCGCCCAGAAAGGCTACTCGCTGATCCTGGTGGTACCGGACAAAATGAGCCGCGAGAAAATTTTCCACCTGCGCGCGCTGGGTGCTCAGGTGGTGCTGACCCGCTCCGACGTCAATAAGGGCCATCCCGCCTATTATCAGGATTACGCCCAGCGTCTGGCCAATGAGCTGCCCGGCGCGTTTTACATTGACCAGTTCAATAACGAAGCCAATCCGCTGGCACACCGCACCACTACGGCACCGGAACTGTATGAGCAGCTTGACGGCAGGATCGATGCCATCGTGGTGGGGGTCGGCTCAGGCGGTACGCTGGGCGGCCTGCAGGCGTGGTTCGCCGAGCACTCTCCGCACACGGAGTTTATCCTCGCAGACCCGGCCGGATCCGTACTGGCCGACCAGGTGGAAACCGGGCGCTACCACGATGCCGGCTCATGGCTGGTTGAGGGGATCGGTGAAGACTTTATTCCTCCGCTGGCCCATATCGAAGGCGTGAATCGCGCCTGGCGCATCACCGATCGCGAAGCGTTCACTACCGCGCGCGATCTGCTGAAAACGGAAGGTATTCTGGCAGGCTCCTCCAGCGGCACGCTGCTGGCGGCCGCGCTGAAGTATTGCCAGGCGCAGACCACGCCGAAGCGCGTGGTGACCTTCGCCTGCGACAGCGGCAACAAATACCTTTCGAAAATGTTTAACGATGACTGGATGCGCCAGCAGGGGCTGATCGCGCGCCCTCAGGCAGGCGATCTCTCCGACTACATCGCCCTTCGTCACGATGAAGGCGCCACCGTCACCGCCGCCCCGGACGACACGCTTTCCACCGTCCTGGCGCGCATGCGTCTGTATGACATCTCCCAGCTGCCGGTGCTGGAGAACGGCAAGGTGGTGGGCATTATCGACGAATGGGATCTTCTGCGGCACATCGGCGGCGACGGCGATCGCTTCGCGCTTCCGGTGACGGCGGCCATGACGCGTCAGGTGGAATTTCTGGATAAACACGCCCCGGAAAGCGCCCTGAACGCCATCTTCGACCGCGGCCTGGTGGCCGTAATTAATGATAACGACCGCTTTCTGGGTCTGATTACGCGCAGCGACGTGCTGACCGCATGGCGCAACCGTCTACAGCAATAAAGGAATAGATGATGAAAAACCTGGCAACCCTGAGCGTCCACAGCGGCGAGTTTAACGACCAGCACGGTGCGGTGATGCCCCCGATTTACGCCACCTCGACGTTTGCGCAACCCTCTCCCGGGGAACATACCGGCTATGAATATTCGCGCAGCGGCAACCCTACCCGTCATGCGCTGGAAACCGCCATCGCCGAACTGGAAGGCGGCACGCGCGGCTACGCCTTCGCCTCCGGTCTGGCGGCCATCTCCACGGTGCTCGAACTGCTGGATAAAGACAGTCATATTGTCGCCATTGATGACGTATACGGCGGCACATACCGTCTGATCGAGAACGTGCGCAAGCGCAGCACCGGCCTGCAGGTCAGCTGGGTTAAACCGGACGACCTGGCCGGGCTGGAGGCCGCCATTCGTCCGGATACGCGTATGGTCTGGGTCGAAACGCCAACCAACCCGCTGCTTAAGCTGGCGGATCTGGCGGCGATTGCGGCGATCGCCCGTCGGCATAACGTCATCAGCGTGGCGGATAATACCTTTGCATCGCCGGTTATCCACCGTCCGCTGGAGTCGGGTTTCGATATCGTGGTGCACTCCGCCACCAAATACCTGAACGGCCACTCCGACGTTGTCGCCGGGCTGGCGGTGGTGGGAGATAACCCGGCGCTGGCGGACAGGCTCGGCTATCTGCAAAACGCGGTGGGCGGCGTTCTGGATCCGTTCAGCAGCTTCCTGACGCTGCGCGGTATCCGCACGCTTGCCCTGAGGGTCGAAAAGCACAGCACCAACGCGCTGGCGATTGCGCAATGGCTCGAGCAACATCCTCTGGTCGACAAGGTATTCTATCCCGGCCTTGAATCGCACCCGCAGTATCAGCTTGCCCGCACGCAGATGGCGCTGCCCGGTGGGATGATTTCCGTCGTGGTGAAAGGCGACGCGCAACGCGCAACGGAAGTGATCCGCAACCTGAAGCTGTTTACCCTCGCGGAAAGCCTGGGTGGCGTGGAAAGTCTTGTGAGCCAGCCTTACAGCATGACGCACGCCTCCATTCCGCTTGAGCAACGGCTGGCCAACGGCATTGTGCCGCAGCTGCTCCGCCTGTCAGTGGGGATTGAAGATCCTAAAGACCTGATTGCCGACCTCAGCCAGGCGCTGCAAAAATAGGCAAAACGCGGCAGGTCAATCACCTGCCGCCATAAGTTGTCATTATGGCTTAACGCCTTGATAACAATATTATGTGAAACTGCACAGATTATTTTTGAAACACCGTTTCCATTTTCCTTTTATCTTAATATCAGCGTATAATGCGCGCCTAATCCCTGGTGAATGGTTTCAGCGCTTGGAATACACAAAACAACGTACAACTTCTCCTCTCCTTCGTTGGGCTATCACTCAGGCACACTTTCTTCTGCACGCTCATTTGATGTCTCCTATCCTTAGTGCGTGTCATATACTCTTTTGCAACACAGGTTTGACTCCGCGGCGGTGCGCCCCCGGAGCGAGATTTCCATATCCTTCCCAACTTAAAGACTAAGACTGTCATGAAAAAGACGAAAATTGTTTGTACTATCGGCCCGAAAACCGAATCTGAAGAGATGCTGACCAAAATGCTGGACGCCGGCATGAACGTGATGCGTCTGAACTTCTCCCACGGTGACTATGCAGAACACGGTCAGCGTATCCAGAACTTGCGCAACGTAATGAGCAAGACCGGTAAAAAAGCCGCCATCCTGCTGGATACCAAAGGTCCAGAAATCCGTACCATCAAGCTGGAAGGCGGTAACGACGTCTCTCTGAAAGCGGGCCAGACCTTCACCTTCACCACCGACAAATCCGTGGTCGGTAACAATGAAATCGTTGCAGTGACCTATGAAGGCTTCACCAGCGACCTCTCCGTCGGTAATACCGTGCTGGTTGACGATGGTCTGATCGGTATGGAAGTTACCGCTATCGAAGGTAACAAGGTTATCTGTAAAGTGCTGAACAACGGCGACCTGGGCGAGAACAAAGGCGTTAACCTGCCGGGCGTCTCCATCGCGCTGCCAGCCCTGGCTGAAAAAGACAAGCAAGACCTGATCTTCGGTTGCGAGCAAGGCGTTGACTTCGTTGCCGCTTCCTTCATCCGTAAGCGTTCCGACGTGGTTGAAATCCGTGAGCACCTGAAAGCGCACGGTGGCGAGAAGATCCAGATCATCTCCAAAATTGAAAACCAGGAAGGCCTGAACAACTTCGACGAAATCCTCGAAGCGTCTGACGGCATCATGGTTGCTCGTGGCGACCTGGGCGTTGAGATCCCGGTTGAAGAAGTGATCTTCGCGCAGAAGATGATGATCGAGAAATGCGTTCGCGCGCGTAAAGTGGTTATCACCGCCACGCAGATGCTGGACTCTATGATCAAAAACCCACGCCCAACCCGCGCTGAAGCAGGCGACGTGGCAAACGCCATTCTCGACGGTACCGATGCCGTTATGCTGTCCGGCGAATCCGCGAAAGGTAAATACCCGCTGGAAGCAGTGTCCATCATGGCCACCATCTGCGAACGTACCGACCGCGTGATGAAGAGCCGTCTGGACTACAACAACGACAGCCGCAAGCTGCGCATCACCGAAGCGGTATGCCGCGGTGCAGTAGAAACCGCTGAGAAGCTGGAAGCCCCGCTGATCGTGGTTGCCACTCAGGGCGGTAAATCTGCTCGTGCCGTGCGCAAATACTTCCCGGATGCGACCATCCTGGCGCTGACCACCAACGAAACCACCGCCCGTCAGCTGGTGCTGAGCAAAGGCGTTATCCCACACCTGGTGAAAGAGATCGCCTCTACCGATGATTTCTATCGTCTGGGTAAAGAAGTGGCTCTGGAGCTGGTTGATCGCGGTCTGGCACAGAAAGGCGACGTTGTGGTCATGGTTTCTGGCGCGCTGGTCCCAAGCGGAACCACCAATACCGCATCTGTTCACGTGCTGTAATAATTCCCGAACGAATTAATTTTGATAAAAAGCGCCCGCCGGGCGCTTTTTTTATTTCTGGCATTAGCCAAAGTCATTCAAAATGCAAATCGGGTTTTTCTATTTAATTGCGAATTATCTAAGATGAATCCGATGATAAATGCCTTTTTTTCCTTAGATTTTTGCCCGAAAAGGGCTGATTCGATGCTTCTTTGAGCGAACGATCAAAAATAGGTGTATTCCCATCAAAAAAATATTCTCAACCCAAAAAACTTTGTGTAATACTTGTAACGCTACATGGAGATTAACTCAATCTAGAGGGTATTAATAATGAATCGTACTAAACTGGTACTGGGCGCGGTAATCCTGGGTTCTACTCTGCTGGCTGGTTGCTCCAGCAACGCTAAAATCGATCAGCTGTCTTCTGACGTTCAGACTCTGAACGCTAAAGTTGACCAGCTGAGCAACGACGTGAACGCAATCCGTTCCGACGTTCAGGCTGCTAAAGACGACGCAGCTCGCGCTAACCAGCGTCTGGACAACCAGGCTACTAAATACCGTAAGTAATAGTACCTGTTAATAAAATGGCGCACATTGTGCGCCATTTTTTTTGCCTCCGTCAAACGGCTACTGCGTCACTTTCTCCCCTTCATCTTCCGCTACCGCAGCGGACACCCGACTGTTCTGCACGGACAACACGTTATTACTGGCTGACGGGCCGCTACCTGACGACACGACAACCGGGATCCCGGCGCGGCGTGACAGGGCTTTATCAATAAGCGCCTTATCGCTTCCCGCCTGCGAAACAAAGGTCGCAAAGTCTGCGGAATGGGTAATTGGCGAGACCTGTGGGTTTTCGCCTTCTGCCTGCGCCAGCGGACGGTGGACTTCAATATAGCGTTTACCGTCCGGCTCAACGGAGAACTTCACCGGTTCATTGATGATCTGTACCCGCGTGCCCACCCGCACCTGTTCGAACAGGGCTTTAATGTCCGGGGCATTCATCCGCATACAGCCGGAACTGACCCTCAGGCCGACGCTGTCCGGCGCGCTGGTGCCGTGGATCAGATATTCCCCATTGCCCACGCCTAAACGCAGTGCGAAGCGTCCCAGAGGGTTATTTGGCCCGGCAGGGACCACCGGAGGCAGTTTAATTCCCTGCTCCAGAGAGCGTGCTCTGATGCCCGCAGTCGGTGTCCAGGTGGGATTAGGGATTTTCTGGCTCACGCGCGTGGTCGTAACCGGCGTTTCCAGCCCCAGCTGTCCGATGCCGAGCGGGAAAACCTGAACAATGTTTTCTCCCGGTGGGAAGTAGTAGAGCCGAAGCTCAGCGAGGTTAACGACAATGCCCTCGCGCGGCGTGTCCGGCAGCAGCATCTGCGACGGGATGGTGATGACGGTCCCCGGAGCCGGGTTGACCGGCGCAATGGTATTGTTCGTTTCCAGAATCACCTGCGCCGCGGTATTAAACCGGCGGGCGATGGTCTGCAGCTTATTATCCCCTTCCTGTATCGTGTAGGTTTGATTTTGCCCAATCAGACGACTGCCTGCGGGCGGCAACGGATAGTCCATCGCGCGAGCCGAATTAAGGGCACCGAGCGAACTGATAAGTAATAGAGTTATTAGAGACGCGCGCTTCATGCTGAGATTCCTTATTCACCGGCAGGATGCCAGAAAGCTGAAAAACCAGCGAGGCGGGAACCACCTCGCGAAACAGAATGAATGCTGTTCTGTAAGTCTAGCTAAGGATTGCAGCTTTGGCGCGGATGGCGCGAATCATCGCTTCCAGTCCCTGGGAACGGGACGGGGTAAGGTGCTGGGCCAGGGCCATTTTTTCAAACCACGGGCGGACGTCGAACGCGACAATATCCTGCGCCGACATCCGGTGATAAAGAATAAAGACGACCGCAATAAGCCCTTTTACAATGGCAGCATCGCTGTCGCCGTGTAATTCGACAGTGCCGTCATCAGACTGCTCCATCACAATCCACACCTGGCTCTGACAGCCCTGAATACTGTTTTCCGGACTATGCGCCTCTTCGCCGAGCGGCGGTAAGCGCTGTCCCAGCTCAATGATATAGAGATACTTCTCTTCCCAGTTTGCGCAACGCGAGAAGTTGCGCAGTAATTTATCTTTGTCCGGCAGCTCTGCCATCTTTCGCCTCTCCGTTAGCCCAGCAGCTGGTGAATGCGTTTTAGCCCCGCCACCAGCCTGTCGACCTCTTCCGTTGTGTTGTACATCACCAGCGATGCGCGGCACATTGCCGGTACCTGGTAAAACGCCATCAGCGGCATGGCGCAGTGGTGCCCGGTACGGACCGCTACGCCGTAATTATCGAGGAAACTGCCCACGTCATAGGCGTGGTGTTTCCCGAGATTGAACGCGATCACCCCTTGCCGTTCGGCAGGTCCGTAGAGAGTAAGGTCCGGTACGCTGGCAAGCTGGGCAAGCGCATAGTGCATTAGCAGTTGTTCATACTCCTGAATGGCATCAAGACCAATCGCGCTGACGTAGGAGACCGCCGCCCCCAGCCCGATAATGCCCCCGGTGTTGGGCGTGCCCGCCTCAAAGCGCCACGGCGCGCGGGCGTAGGTAGTCCCTTCTGACAGGCTAACGGTGGCGATCATCGACCCGCCCCCTTCCCACGGCGGCATCGCCTGCAGGATGTCCTCTTTCACATACAGCACGCCAATCCCGGTCGGGCCGTAGAGCTTGTGTCCGGAGAAGACGTAGAAATCGCAGTCCAGCGCCTGGACGTCGACCGCGTGGTGCATCACCGCCTGGGCACCGTCAATCAGCACCTTTGCGCCCGCCCGATGGGCCTTTTCGACGATCTCCGCGACCGGGTTTTCTGTTCCCAGCACGTTGGAGACCTGAGTAACCGCCACCAGCCGCGTGCGGTCGTCCAGCAGGGCGTCAAGCTGCTCAAGCTGAAGCGTCCCGTCGACGTTGAGCGGGATCACCCGCAGCTGCGCGCCAGCGCGCTCGCAGAGCATCTGCCACGGTACGATATTGGCGTGGTGCTCCATCTGGGTGATGATAATGTTATCCCCCGCGTGGACCTGCGCGTTGCCCCAGCTGTTGGCGACAAGGTTGATCCCCTCCGTCGTGCCGCGCACAAACACCAGCTCTTCGGGCGAGCGCGCGTTGAGGAAGGCGGCCATCTGCGTGCGCACGTTCTCCATGCGCTGCGTGGCTTCCGCGCTCAGCGTGTGGATCCCCCGGTGTACGGCGGCGTAACCGTGGCGATAAAACTCGGCCTCGGCGTCCACCACCTGATTCGGCTTCTGCGCGCTGGCCGCGCTATCCAGATAGGCCAGAGGAAGACCGTTTACTTCACGGGTCAGAACCGGGAAATCTGCCCGTACTTTCTCAACGGGAAAACTCATGCTGCGCCTCCAGGCAGACGCTGGCCAATACGCTCCAGCACCTGCTGTTTTAACTGACCATCCTGCAGCGCTTCCGTCAGTTCAGCGGCAAACGCATAGATAATCATTTTCTGCGCCGCCTGCTGGTCGATACCGCGGGAACGCAGGTAGAACATCTGCTCGTCATCGATTCGCCCGACCGTCGCGCCGTGGCTGCATTTCACGTCGTCGGCGTAGATCTCCAGCTGCGGCTTGGTGTCGACCTCCGCCAGGCGCCCTAACAGCAGATTGTTGTTGGTCATCTGCCCGTCGGTTTTAATGGCGTGCTGAGCCACGTTAATCAGGCCGTTAAACACCGCGCGCCCTTTATCACTCACGATGGTTTTGTGCAGCTGCCGGCTGTTACAGTAGCCTTTGTTGTGCTCCAGCCAGGTGCGCGTATCGCATACTTCTGATTTAACCGGCATCGCCAGGCTGTTGATGCGCAGCGTGGTGTTTTCGCCGTTGAGCTGCGTGCTGGTGTTGTGGCGCAGCACCGCCCCACCGAGCAGGAAGCTGTGGCTATACGCCGCCGCGTCCTGGCCCAGCACGATGTCGTTATGGGCAAAGTGGTGGCTCTGCGCATTCTCAAACGCCAGCTTGACGTGGTGAAGCTGCGCGTTTGCGGCGACGTTCATCGTCAGGCGCGACCCGGTAAAGTGGCGGGTATCGTTGAGGCTGACGTAGTGCTCGATTACCGTGGCCTCCGCCCCCTCCGCCAGCTCAAGATGGTGGCGATAGTGTGCGGTGTTGATTTCGTCGCCATCCAGACCCTGAGTGATGTGCATCAGCAGCAGCGGTTTTGCCGGGCGCTGATTACGCTTCACGCGGATATGCGTCACGCCGCGGGCCAGGCTCTCGGTCAGGTGCAGGAAGACTTCAGGCTGAACCGGAGCGCTCAGGCGCTGGCGATCGTCGTTAATCTCAACCTCAAATCCGCAATCCTCGAGCGTGTCGCTCAGCTCGGGGCGGAACTGACCGTCGACGAACACCAGGCGCAGGGCATCAACATTCAGCGCCAGCGCGTCGCGCTGCGCCGGAGTGATTTCCGCCAGGCGGGTCACAAACTCGGCGTTCAGCAGGCCATCAAGCGGGGTGTATTTCCAGTTCTCATGCTTACGCGTCGGCAACCCGAGTCGCAGCATCTGCTGCAGATGCTGCTGCGCCTGCTCGGAGCGCGTGCCCCCCTGGGCTTCAAACAGCCGGTGCCACTGCTGGAGCGCATTACTGCTGTTCGGTAAGCCAGCCATAACCCTGCTCCTCCAGTTGTTTAACCAGCGTGAAATCACCGGATTTCACAATTCGCCCCTGGTAAAGCACGTGAACGTAATCCGGCTTGATGTAGTCCAGAATGCGCTGGTAGTGGGTGACGATAATAAACGAGCGCTTGCCGTCGCGCAGGGAGTTCACCCCGTCAGCAACGATCTTCAGGGCGTCGATATCCAGACCGGAGTCGGTCTCATCCAGTATGCACAGCTCGGGCTCCAGAACCGCCATCTGCAGGATGTCGTTACGCTTTTTCTCTCCGCCGGAAAAGCCGACGTTTACCGAGCGGGTCAGCAGATCTTCCGGCATTTTCAGCAGCTTGATCTTCTCTTCCATCAGGTCCTGGAAGTCGAAGCGGTCCAGCGCCTCAAGGCCGCGATACTTGCGCACCGCATTCAGCGCCGTCTGGAGGAAGAACTGGTTGCTGACGCCAGGAATTTCTACCGGGTACTGGAAGGCCATAAAAATGCCCTCTCCCGCGCGGTCTTCCGGCGACATCTCCAGCAGGTTTTTCCCGTGAAACTCGACCGAGCCGTGGGTTACCTCGTAATCTTCGCGGCCCGCCAGCGTCGCAGAAAGCGTACTTTTCCCGGAACCGTTCGGCCCCATGATGGCGTGAACTTCACCCGGCTTTACGTCAAAATTGAGGCCACGCAGGATCGCTTTGTCTTCTACGCTAACCTGTAAATCTTTAATGCTTAACATGTGCTTTCCTTAACCGACGCTGTGTTCAAGACTAATGGCGAGGAGTTTTTGGGCTTCAACGGCAAATTCCAGCGGCAGTTCAGAGAACACGTCCTTACAGAAGCCGTTAACGATCATTGAGATGGCATCTTCTTCGCTGATCCCGCGCTGCAGGCAGTAGAAGAGCTGATCTTCCCCAATCCGCGACGTCGTTGCCTCATGCTCAAGCTGGGCGGTATTGTTCCGACACTCGACGTACGGGAAGGTGTGCGCGCCGCAGTCTGCGCCAATCAGCATCGAGTCACACTGGGTAAAGTTTCGCGCGTTGGTGGCCGTCGGCATGATTTTCACCAGCCCGCGATAGCTGTTCTGGCTGTGCCCGGCAGAGATGCCTTTCGAGATGATGGTCGATCTGGTGTTTTTACCAATGTGGATCATCTTGGTGCCGGTATCCGCCTGCTGATGGCCGCTGGTGAGCGCCACCGAGTAAAACTCACCGATGGAGTTATCCCCGCGCAGGATGCAGCTCGGGTATTTCCAGGTGATGGCAGAGCCGGTTTCTGACTGGGTCCACGACATCTTGCTGTTTTCACCTTCGCACAGCGCGCGCTTGGTGACGAAGTTCAGGATGCCGCCGGTATTGCCGTCACCCGGGAACCAGTTTTGCACCGTCGAGTACTTCACCTCGGCATCTTTATGGATGATGACCTCTACCACCGCCGCGTGCAGCTGGTAGCTGTCGCGTACCGGGGCGGAACACCCTTCGATGTAGCTGACGTAGCTGCCTTCGTCCGCCACCAGAATCGTGCGCTCGAACTGACCGGTTTTTTCCGCATTGATGCGGAAATAGGTCGAGAGCTCCATCGGAGAGCGTACCCCTTTCGGCACGTAGATAAAGGTGCCGTCCGAGGCCACCGCCGCGTTGAGCGCCGCAAAGAAGTTGTCGTTAGAGGGCACCACGGTCCCAATATACTTTTTCACCAGTTCCGGATGATCGTGGATTGCTTCGCCGAAGGAGCAGAAAATGATCCCCTGCTCGGCCAGCTTTTCGCGGTAGGTGGTCGCCACCGAGACGGAGTCAAAAATAGCGTCCACCGCCACCTCTTTACCCTCACGCACCGGCACGCCCAGCTGGTTAAAAGCCTCTTCTACCTCTTTGCTGAGGAAGCTATTTTCCGCGCCGGTTTGCTGCACCGCGCCGGGCTGCGAAGCGCAGGTGTCATCACAGCTGCCGCAGGAGGGCGCGGAGTAGTAGCTGTAGTCCTGATAGTTCAGTTTGTCATAATGCGCTTTCAGCCAGTGCGGCTCTTCCATCTCCAGCCAGGCGCGGAAGGCGCTCAGGCGAAATTCCAGCATCCACTCGGGTTCATTACGTTTCGCCGAGATCGCCCGAACGACATCTTCGTTGATGCCTTTCGCCAGCTCGTCCGTCTGCAGCTGGGTGAAGAACCCCTCTTTATAGTTGAGGTGCCCACCGCTCCAGGTATTTACTTCACTCGTTGCTTCAGTATTACGAGACATAGTACCGCCTATACCCCAAAGCTTTCGCCGCAGCCGCATTCGTTCTGGGCTTTCGGGTTATGAAATTTGAATAACTGGTTTAAGCCTTCGCGGACGTAGTCCACTTCGGTACCGTCGATAAACGGCATGGCCTGCAGCGCGACGTACAACTTTGCGCCGTCCGTTTCGAACACCAGGTCGTCTTTCTCGGGTTCGGTGACGGTGTCGAGCACGTAACCGAAGCCTGCGCAGCCGGTCTGTTTGACACCTAAACGCACGCCAAGAATCTCTGGCTTTTTCGCCACCAGCTCGTGAATATGCGCCGCCGCCGCTGGCGTGAGCGTTAAGCCGCGCCAGGCAAAATCGGCAGGATTAAAGGTTTCTGAATGCAGTTCCATAGGTCCACCTCATCTGATAAGCCATCAGGGCATAACACCATGTTAGTGATAACGATTATCACTTCAACCCTCTGTCAGCAGGGGCATTCGGCTAAACCGCCCTTTTTGGCTACTTTTATTAAGCATAGACCCTGTGGGAGGATGCAGTCAGGATGGATTTATTTGTTCAATGCATTGATTAATAATGCATTTCGTGACGGCATTTATGACGGAGAGGAGAAAAATAAAATATGCATCGGAAATGCCTATTTTTGAGATAGATTTTCTATTTTCCGTGAAATTAGTTGATTGTCGTAAAATCAGATACTTACTGATAACACACATCAGGCTATAAAGGACAACTCATACATTTATTCGCCCCAAAATGCCCCTACTGATACAGGGGCTAATGACACTTACGGTTTAAAGGCCGGTTTCAGCTGCAGACTTCGCGCGCGAGATGGCTCCCGCATTAAATATTGGATGTTCATAGTTATCGGTTACATCGCGGACCCGGTATATCTTCCATGTGCCTGATTCACGCCGAACGAATACCTGGAGCTCTAATTTCCCTCCGTACTCCTTGCCAATCCATACGGGCAACATTTTGCCGCCCATAAAAGGTTTGGCGTCACCGACAGTGAGTGCCGATATCCACGATGAATCATAGTCCTGCGCATAAGCGAAGTAATCAGATCCAATAAGATCTTGCTCGGGTATCGACTCAATATCATCCAGTCTCTTCAGCGTGTCGGCAGAGACATATTCACGCAGCTCAGACGGCGAATAAATATTGTCGCTGCTGGTAAGAGACATCAGATAAGTAGAGTAAAAAGAACGTACGCGACTCGGCGCACTCTGATCTGGCTTCACTGAGCAAGCGGAGAGCAAGCATGTGCATAACACTATTGCGGCTCGCATCAATTCATCCTGTAAATTTTGAAGGCCGGTTGAGCCGCGCGATACCCCGGGCCAGGGTACATGCTATGCTGTCGGAAATCGGAGATCCATTGTGTCCCATCATACATGGTCATATGCCCGTTGGAGTTTCCTCCCGGATAGGGTTGTATCACAGCCACATCACCGCTCAATAATGTTGAACCCGGTGGAACTTCACGAAATCCTGCTCGCAACAAGGATTTTCCGTAATCTTTTGCGTTTAGCGTTCTCTCCAGGCGTATGCCGCCAGCCGCTATTACCTCCCTGTTAAAGGTAGCACATTCATTATGGGAGCGACCGAGAGCGCGTGACCGGAGGTGTGAAACAGCAGCTTCTTTATTCCAACTCATACTTAGTTCCTTTAAGTCAGTAAGAAGGAAATTATTAAATTAACATCACTAAAATTGTGGGATTAAAAATGCTGTAATTTCATTTTTAATCTCTAAGAACAAAGCGACTGCCGTATCGGCGGAAACAAAAAAAGGCCCTCAAGGCCTCTGACGATCAGTGATGAAATGAAACAGCAAACCCCTGCTCACGCCAGTGGTCTAGCTGTTCCTGCTGACGAGGCGTTGGCGATTTTCCCGTCCAGACGAAGATTTTTTGCCCGGGGAAAAGCTCGGGACGCGGTGAGTCAATCGGTTCAGCCAGCACGTCAATATGCCAGCCCTTCTGCGATAAGCGCGCGGCCTCGAGCCAAAGATGGGTACGGTCATCGCATTCCCAGCCAATAAGGAGAGCGTCCTGACCGGCTTTCTTGCGGGATTCCGCCAGACTCGCAATCGCGAATTCGATCAGCACGCCGTCAAACAGGCTCGCCATGTGACGCACGGTGTTTTGATCCTGATTCATTCGCTGACGGACAGGAGAGATAATATTGTCAATCAGCGGATCCATCGCGTGATCGCGGCGGAATTCACCCATTTTAGCGCGAAGTTTTGCCGGGCTGGCGTAGCGCAGAACGGTCATCATCTCTTCCTGGAACGAGACCCAGTTGCCCTGCGTCAACACTTCCTTGTTTTCCAGCAAGGCTTTCACTTTTCCGACCGAAACGCCGCTTTTCATCAGGCGTTTGATCTCTTCAATGCGCAGGATATCTTCATCGTCAAACTGACGATGACCCCCTTCGCTGCGCTGCGGCTTCAACAATCCATAACGGCGCTGCCAGGCACGCAGCGTAACGGGGTTGATACCGCATCGTTCGGCCACTTCGCCGATACTGTAATAGGCCATTAACTCCCTCACGCTCAGAACTTCCATACCTAACTGCACCAACCTTATCAGATTGTACACACCATTTGTATAACTAAGACCGCATTTCGCTCAGGTGAATGGGCTGCTCCTCCCTTCACCTGTTAATACATTGTTGTATAAAATTTGCAGTTCGTACAGTTAACTCTTCCGGATTGTGTATAGCTTTATCAGAACTCGGATTTTTTCTCTGGCCACGCAATAGACGGAATACCGCCGTGCCGGGGGCTGGCAAAAAGATGTCCCTGGAACTGGGAAATGCCCGCGGACTCCAGCCACATCCACTCTTCCGCCTTCTCCACGCCCACCGCGCAGAACTGGATCTCGAGCGAGGAACAGCATTTGATAATCGCCTGAATGATGGCCTGTCGGGGGCCGCTTTTGTGCACGTTCGCGACCAGATCGCGATTAATCTTAATTCTGTCCGGCTGGAACTGAGCCAGCAGCTGTAGCCCCGCAAAACCGGCGCCAAAGTGATCGATCGCCACGCTGAGTCCCGCACTTTTGAGCTGCCTGACCGAATCCGTGAATTCATCAAAACGGGAAATAGCTTCGCTTTCGGTAAACTCCACCACAATTTGCTCGGGTACAAAACCGTTTGCTTCAATCGCGGTGAGCAGGAAATCCACGGCGTTGGGAATATTAACCAGCGTCATGGGCAGCAGGTTAAGGGATAGCGTCTGGTCCTGTAACCCCAGCGCGCTGGCCATGGAAAGCGCTACCTGCTTGCTCTGCAAATCAGATGCATAAACCTCGTCACGCGGGCGGTTAGCGAAATAGACGCCGGGCGAGCCGCCGTCAGGGGTGCGGATAAGCGCCTCCCAGGAGACGACCTGCTGCATAAACGGATCGACAATCGGCTGGAACGCAAAGCTGCAGTCCGCCCCTTTCGCCACCACCTCAGGCTGTGCGGACAAGCGCGTTTCTTCGGGAACGAAATCCCATGAATCCGCCGGGGGCAGTTCAAAATAGTTCGCTTTTTCAGTGGCCTCTACAAAGGTACGGAAAAACTGCAGCGGGCGGTCGTTATACGTCAGCTGGTAACGCGTCGTTCCTTTGTTGAGCACCTGCTGCAGCACCTCGTCCCTGTCGAAGTGGCGCAAATCAAAAAGCTCCATCCCCACATTGCCAAAGCGCCGGACAGGCCCGTGGTCGCGCATCAGCTCCACCAGATTATGGTGGCGCAGGTCATTACAGATCTGCTCATAGATTGCAGTAACGTGCTCCACTGGCCCTTCAAGCAGCTGGAAAAAATGCGTGCCGTTAAACAGCAGGATCCCCGTCACATTGGATTGCCGGTTTTTACTATTGGCAGCAGCGACCATTGCTTCCAGCGCTTTCACTGGAACGTCCTCGCAGATATGACTACGGTAAATGATGGTTGTGAGCATGCTATTCCTGGGGGTTAGGGTTTTGGCCACAAAAAGGTGGATAAGGATCATTTATAGCACATTAATTGACTGACAAATAATTTACATCTCAATCATTTACGGGAGTTATAGAAACATTTTTCTGCGCTGTACAACTTACCAGTGTTGGACCTTTTTGTACAATATATCCTGTAACGTTACCGGTTCATGACACGCTTATAAAGCAATGAAAATAAAGAGATTTAAAAAATATATCATAAAAACATTAAAAATCTGTACATTTTAAGTGTACAGATTTAGAAATTATGTATACCTTAATTGTAACGTTAGTGATTACGAAATTTTACAGGAGCGAAACATGCAGCAGAAAGGTTACGCCACAGATTCCGCAGCAGCGATCGCACAGTACTTTGAAAAGGCCGTGCTTCCTACTCAACAGGAGACGCTGGGCCAGGTGGTTGTCGAAATCCTCAGCGACGGGCGAAACCTTAATCGCAAATCGCTCTGTACCAAACTGCTCAGCCGCCTCGAAAAGGCAGAGGGGCCGGAAGAGGAAGAGCATTACCACATGCTGCTTGGTCTGCTCTTCGAACGGTAAGGTTATGAATAGCAGTAACGCAGACCGACTGATCGACCAGCTTATCGGTGAAGCCGTTCTCTCTCTTCTTAAGGAGCGGGGGCCAGTGACAACCGAAGGATTGCTGCAGCGTCTGCGGAGCATGAAAGAGCATGAAAAGGATCCCCGGCGGCGGGAGACACTTGCGGTGGTGATTGCCGAAATCGGCTCAAACAGCATCGCCTTTACACGTCGCAGAACCGCGCAAGGACGAACGAAAAGAGAGGGACCTCTCAACGATAACAGAGACAATGTTGTGCCGTTATTTGGAAGTGGAAAACCGTCCGATCCCAAAAAAATACATTGACTGCAATTTAACAGCTACGGTGAGAACAAATGAGACAAAATATTCAGCTTCAACCCGAATACCATTCTGCTTTTTTAGACAGTGCGCTGTCGGAGTACTTCCGTCACGCAGGCGATCGTTTTGCTGAAGAGTCCGCTGTTTTTTCTACTGCAGTACGCTGTGTTCTGGCCTCCGAGGGGCATCTGTCTAATAAGGCAATCATCCTCTGGCTCATTCAGACGCTGGAAGCCACCCACGATGTGGTTCAGGCGGATGTGATTCGTAAGACCCTGGAAATCGTGGTGGGTTACACGATGGACGATCTCTAATTTCTGCGCTCAATGCCTTCCTGACGTGTCATCGTCAAAACTGACGAACAGCCTGACGATGACACGCGCCCTCCCCACATAACATCCTGTAAAATCTGCAAAGTCTACCTGGCACGGATCCTGCTTACCTCCGTTTACGGGACTGGGTTTTCCAGTCAACTTTGCTTCATTTCTTAACAGGTCTGTTATTGATGAAAAAGATCGCCAGCGTCTGCCCGTACTGCGGTGCAGGCTGTAAACTAAACCTTGTCGTTGAAAATAACCGTATCATCCGTGCCGAAGCGGCAGAGGGGGTCACAAACCAGGGCACCTTGTGTCTGAAAGGATTTTACGGCTGGGACTTCCTCAACGATACCCGTCTGCTCACCCCGCGCCTGACTCAGCCGATGATCCGCTACCACAAGGGCGAGGCATTCACGCCCGTTACCTGGGAAGAGGCTATCCGCTACACCGCCCACAGGCTCAGCAGCATTAAAGCGCAGCACGGGCCACGGTCGATCATGACCACCGGCTCCTCCCGCGGAACCGGCAATGAAACAAACTATGTGATGCAAAAATTTGCCCGCGCGGTGCTGAACACCAACAACGTGGACTGCTGCGCGCGCGTCTGTCACGGCCCTTCCGTGGCCGGTTTGCAGGAAACGCTCGGCAACGGCGCAATGAGCAATTCAATCAACGATATTGAACACTCAAAATGCCTGCTGGTATTTGGCTATAACTGCGCGGACTCTCACCCTATCGTCGCCCGGCGCGTGCTGAAAGCGCGTGAAAACGGCGCAAAAATTATCGTCTGCGATCCGCGACGCATTGAAACGGCGCGTATTGCGGATCAGCATCTGCAGCTGAAAAACGGCAGCAACATGGCGCTGGTCAACGCCTTTGGCTACGTGCTGCTGGAAGAGGAGCTGTACGACAAAAGCTACGTGGCGCGCTTTACGGAGGGGCTTGAGGCCTACCGGCAGACGGTGAAAGACTATGCGCCGGAGAAGGTCGAACATATCACCGGGATTGCCGCCCGCGACGTTCGCCAGGCAATGCGTACCTTCGCGGCGGCCCCTTCCGCCACCGTGATGTGGGGAATGGGCGTGACCCAGTTTGGTCAGGCCGTCGATGTGGTAAAAGGGCTTTCCAGCCTGGCGCTGCTGACCGGCAACCTCGGTCGCCCAGCCGTCGGCGTCGGTCCCGTGCGCGGTCAAAATAACGTACAGGGTGCCTGTGATATGGGCGTGCTGCCGAATATGTTCCCCGGCTATCAGGATGTGACCGATCCGGCGGTCAGGCAAAAGTTCGCCGATGCCTGGGGAATTGACGTCAACAGGATGGACGATCGGGTCGGAACGCGCATTACCGAAGTGCCTCACCTTGCGCTGGAAGGCAAGGTCAAAGCCTATTACATCATGGGAGAAGACCCGCTTCAGACAGAGGCCGACCTCGGCCTGGTGCGCAGCGGTTTTGAAGCGCTCGATTTTGTCGTGGTTCAGGACATCTTTATGACCAAAACGGCAGAGGTGGCGGACGTTCTGCTCCCTGCCACCTCCTGGGGTGAACACGGCGGCGTCTTTACCTGCGCCGACCGTGGGTTCCAGCGTTTTGGTAAAGCCATTGAGGCCAGCGGCAACGTGAAGCGCGACTGGGAAATCATCAGCCTGCTCGCCACCGAGATGGGCTACCCGATGCATTATGACTCCAACCAGCAGATCTGGGATGAGATGCGCGAGCTGTGCCCGCTCTTCTTCGGCGTGACGTATGAAAAAATGGGCGAGATGGGCCACGTGCAATGGCCGTGCCCGACGCTGGATCATCCGGGAACACCGTACCTGTACAAAGACAATCAGTTCGACACGCCGAGCGGTAAAGGGCAGCTCTTTGCCGCACCGTGGCGTGCGCCGGCGGAAACCCCGGATGCGGATTTCCCGCTGGTGCTCTGTACGGTACGCGAGGTGGGGCACTACTCCTGCCGCTCCATGACCGGGAACTGCGCCGCGCTGCAAAGCCTGGCCGATGAGCCGGGTCGGGTGCAAATGAACCCTGCCGATGCGGACAAGCTGGGCATTACTGACGGGCAACTGGTCTGGGTGCGTTCGCGTCGCGGCAAAGTGATTACCCGCGCCAGCATCAGCGAACGCATCAACGCCGGAGCCGTCTATATGACCTATCAATGGTGGATTGGTGCCTGCAACGAGCTGACCCAGGATAACCTCGACCCTATCTCCAAAACCCCGGAAACGAAGTACTGCGCGGTGCAGCTGGAGGCGATTGACGACCAGCGCTGGGCGGAGGATTACGCGGCGTCTGCGTACCAGTCCATGAAGTCGCGGCTGATTAGCGCGGTGAATGTGTAAGGAAAAGAGGCTCACAAAGTGAGCCTCTGACACGTTGAACGTTTATCCAATCAACAACAGGCAGGATAAATCATCGCCGCCATTGATCTTATCTATCGCAAAGTCCATGCGCGCATCGATGGTGCTATTGTGCATGGTCTTTTCTGAAAGGCTGGCGATGGTTTTCATCACGACCTGCTGGTCGATTTCACCCTGCATCGATTTTACGCTGAGAATGAATTTCACGTAGAAAAAGTCCAGCACCATGCGATAAAACTGACGCATCACGGTTGCCGTATTTTTGCCGGGGAAATGGCTATTGTAGAGTTTATACAGCAGATAATTACGTAACACGTAAGGCTCTGATAAACAGGATGCCTCACACAATTTATGCCACTGCTGATTAATCTTGTCGAATTTCGCCTCCAGTTCACCGGCGTCGTCTGAACCGGCCATATTCAGATACGAGGCAATTTGCTGATGCCCTTCAAGAATAAAACCGTCCCTGACCGAATCTTTCGCCACGTTGGTCCCCATCACGGACAAGGCCAGATATTTCATCGCGTTTGAATTGGCCAGATTACCGGAATCGATCATCGACTTTCCGCTCTGAAGTTCATTGCGTAACGCCTCGTAGAAATTTTCCACTTCAGCAAATTTATTATGCAAATCAAAGTTAACGTGCTGAAGGCAGAGAATAAACTGTGCCAGCGCCATTAAATTCTCTTCAATGTTGCGTGAAGGCGACTGGATTAAATTCCAGGCAAAAAGATGGATCACCTGCTGCGTCTGCGAGACAGACTGACGCTGCCCAATCAGGTTTGTTTTGTAGCGCGCCACGAGCTCATCCTGCTCCTGAAGCAGCATGGCATCCGGGTCAAACAGCACGCGTCGCACCACTTCCGGACAGGAGAGCGTCATCGTATGTCGCGTCTCATCCTGATAGCGGGTTGAATTCCGGGGATAGGTGCTACAGGTATGCGAGAGCGCCTCTTCCCCTAAATCGCGGTGCACCATGCAGAGCTTGTTTTCATCGATAAAAGGACAGTCGCCCTTTTCGTTGAGCCTGACTCTGGAATAGTTGCTCTTGCCCTTTCGCTGAAGAATGAGATTCTCTTTGGCAATGGCGGCAATCTCTGCGTGTGAGGAAAGGACATATTTCTGGTGGGTTTTCTTATCAATACCGATCGTCCAACCCCGACAGCATGACATTAAGCACTCTGGCCCAACACACTGAAACTGAGTGACAAAAATCGGCTTGATGGTTTTATGAATTTGCATAGCGAAGGCGTCATTATATAAAGCATAAAAAGTACCATGACGCGAACGCTATTCTATAGGTGTATAACCGTGCACTATGTTTTGTAATTCACTGCATAAAAAACACATTACCCGTAATTATTGACCAGATAGTCACGCAGCATGTTTGGGTGATTGTTCTTCTCCACCATTTTGCGAATCAGCGCCATCAGTTCAAAATCACTTCGCAGATTGAATTTCTGCATCATCATATATTTATGCGTAAAAACGGTTTTATCGCTCATTTTCAGCACACGGGCGATCTGCACCACCGATAGTCCCCTGTAAAAATTCCCCATAATGCGAATTTGCTGCGGTGACAGGGTTTTATACTGACACTCGAAGCAGCTAATTTTATTCCAGGTATAACCGGGTGACTGCGTGCTATGCCAGGCGATAAACAGCACCTGGCTTAGATGATCGAGCGAGGCGCTGCGGGGAATAAAAATAATATCCTGAAAACAGGACGGCAATGCCGAGAAACGCAGGGAATCCTCAACCAGCCCTATCACGATACCTTTTTGTCGCGACTGTAACTCAGGAAAACAGGTGAGCGTCTCTCCCTGACATAGCGTAATAACGACAATATCCGCCGCACTGACGTTATCGTGGCTAAGCTCAACGCCAAAATGGATCTGCCGCTTAAAATTGCGCCAGAAAAATTCCATAAAGAAACGCTGCAGCCCATGGTGAAAAAATTGATCTGTCTCTTGAATCAGGATATTCAGCATAGCGAGTACCAATGTCTGTTAATCAATAAGGCTTATACCCAAATAATTCGAGTTGCAGGACAAAACGGCTTGCCGTTTTGAACAGCGCTTGCGCTGGCCCCAAAGGGGCGAGGCCACAGGCCGAGTAACGCGGCAAGGGAGTGAATCCCCAGGAGCTTACATAAGTAAGTGACTGGGGTGAACGAGTGCAGCCAACGCACATGCAACTTGAAGTATGACGGGTATATCAACACGCTTGTGTCTTAGTTGTATTGCATCGTCATGACAACAACTGCACGGATACTCCCCGGCGTCGCGCCACCGCTAACCGATTTAACCGCAGCCTGCATGGCCATGGTGGCGGTTCTGTCTGCCGCAATATTTTGCGTTATGCTGGAACCCGATCCCTTTAGCGTGCCCGTTCCGGCCTCACGCATGGCAACCGCCACATTTTTCGCCGAGCCGCTGTTTATATAGTAGTCCGCGCCAGCCACGGAATCGGGCGTGCCGGTAAACGACACCGTCACGCTGCGCGTCCCTACCGGACACTGGGTAAACAGCAGGTTAAAAGGTACCGGATCGGATGAAGACCCCGGCGTCGCCATATTGGTGGCCTGTATATTCCCGAGGTTAATATCCATACTGGTGCTTCCGCCGTTAAAGATACAGGGCGAGGCAACGATATTTCCCGTGACGCCAAGATTTACGCTGTCAGCAGCGAAAGCGTGCCCGCAGAATAAAAGCAGAATAAGCCCGCGCTGATAATGTATTTTCATCGTTCCACCCGTTACTGATACGTCAAATTAAGCGTGGCGGACGCATTCGCGGAGCCGGACTCGACGGAGGTTGATGTCTGATAATAACGCGCCGTTAACGGGAGCGTCTCTTGTCCACCCGCAGACTGTTTGAGCAACAGACGGCTATTTAATGCCAGCGGCGTACCGTTATATAAAAGCTGCACGCCAACACCTTTTGCCGTGCCGGCACTCCCCTGTCCCGTTAAGGCCATAACGCTGGTATTTGCACTGTCGGGATTCTGTATTCCGCTGAGCGAGACCGTAATATTGGTGCCAGCGCTGCAGGTTAACCCCAGGTTTTGCGTATTCTGCGCCACGCCCGGCGTGGTCCCCACCACGGTACCAAAGGCGGATGCGGAAATATCACCGATCGGAAACGTCAGCTGCGGCGTATTGATCGTGCATGCCAGGGCGTTGATGGTTCCGCCGGTAAGCTGCTCGGTCAGCCCGTCACGATAAACACCGTCGCTGCCCTGGATCGTCACCACGCCGATGACCCCCGGCGTTAAGGCACCGGATGACACCGGCCCGGTCACCACCAGCTCAACCCGACCGCCGTACCAGTCCACATAAGAGGTCTGCGCACTGTAAGAGAACGTATTGCTTGGGTTCTCGAAATAGGCATTCGATGAAAACCGAATACCTATGCCGCTGACGCTGGTGTTATACACATGATTGCCGTAGCTGCTCAGCGTGGCGTTGTTATACCGCATGCTAAAACCCAGCATTAGCGGATTGGTACATCCGGTAAGATAGGAGCTCGTATACGTTCCTGCGCCGGAAAAAATCACCGTGCCGACAGGTGCATCACGTTGAACATTAATTGTTCCCACCGACAGCGTCGACAGCTGCGGCACGATCGTCGTGCAGGTCCCGGCCCTGGCCACTTGCCAGCCGCACAGACAACACAGCAGTAAAATAACGTTGATTACCTTCATATTAATGCTCCTGGCGACACGTGACGCTAATGTCAGCGATGCCACCATATTGAGATCCTTGCGGCAGATTAAAATCCGCCCGACACTGCTGGTGGGATTGCGTCCCCCATGTCGCGAGAACGGTGCCCTGTTCACGCAGGCCGGTTAAATACACCTGACCGCGATCGCCGACGATAAAACTGCTGCTGGCATCGCCCTCCAGCGTGACCACCGCGCCAAAGGGCACAACGCGGTTATTGTCCCTTAAGGTCATCAACGCCCGACGTCCCACTTTGGAGCGATAATCCGCTTTCACGACCGCACCGCGTGTCGGCGTGACCGTGCGCGTGTTGATCTCCAGCTCCACATCATCAGGCATATTCTCGGGATCGAGGGCGAGATCGTTTTTCCGGTACACGGAGAGGTTATTTACCACCGTATAGCCCCGGTAATCCGTACGCACGCCAGCCTGATTGCGAATATTGACGCCGTGCGCGCCAGGAGCTTTGATTAACGCGTTGGTTTCTCCCAGCGGCTGAGACAGCGTAATGCCGTCAGCATGCGCGAGGATGCCGCCCTGCAAACCATAATTCAGGCGCTCGCTACTGCTGTCGTAGCCATAGCCCGCCGTGACCTCGCCGTATGTGCCTTTATAGTCGCCGTTCATATTGCCGGTATAACCCACGCCATCCGTGCCGTAACCCTGCTGGATATTCCAGTTCAGGGCGCTGTTTTCGAGAGCAACCCCGTTCATGCCGAGACCGTGCGTTGTGCCATTATTCTGACTGGCGTTCAGGCCATAGTTGGCCCACGTCTGCGGCTGAAAGGTGTCCAGCGGCACGCTGACGGTAAACGCCAGAAGCTGGTCGCGATCGTAGGCTTTTGTACTTCCGCTAGCGGAAGACGCCGGGGTGCCATTTTTACTGTATGTCCAGGTCACGCCATAGCTGATGTTGTGCCAGTAGTTGTTGTAACCCACACTCCAGGACGCCATTGATCTGGCAGCATTCCAGTAATCTTCCCGCGCGGCGCTGAGCGTCAGCGCGCCCAGGTCACCACCCAGCGTCTGGCTCATCGTCAGCTCCACGCGATTGCGCCGTCTTTCCTGAAGCGCGCTGCTGTCCCCGAAGGAATCCAGCACTTCCTGCATCCCGTAATAGCCACGTGTTGAATACCGGTATCCTGCAATCGAAAAATTCGTGCCGGTATTCAGCAGGTTCTTGCTGTAGCGCGCGCGCAAGGACTGCCCCTGCGTCTTTGCGATACCGTCCGGTTTCGACCAGGCCTGGGTGATATCCGCGGAAAGCGCGCCGAAATCCCCCATGTTTTTACCTACCCCGAGCGCAAGCGACCGGTACTTGCCGGAGCACTGCACGCCGCCATAGAGCGTGATGCCATCCCGCAGACCATGAATCGCGGTAATCTGCCCGAACGGGGTTTTCTCCACGCTGCTGTTATAAGCGCGATACTGTCCTGCAGAGAGGGCATATTTCAGTCGCCCTTCGCGCTGCAATACCGGTACCGAGGCATACGGCAGCGTGAAATGCTGCTCGCTGCCGTCCGCCTCTTTGATGGTCACGTCTAAGTCGCCCGCGCCGCCAGTGGGGTACATATCGGTAATCTCAAACGCGCCCGGTGCCACATAGCTTTGGTAGATCTGATAGCCATTCTGGCGGATCACAACCTGCGCATTGGTACGGGCAATCCCGCGAACCACAGGCGCATAGCCCTTCAGGGAATCCGGCAGCATGTCATCGTCCGACGCCAGCTGGACGCCGCGAAACGGCATGCTGTCAAAGACATCTGCCGGCGCGGAACTGTCCCCGACGGTCAGCTGCGCTTTCAGCGGGATCACGGCGCGTTGCAGGTAGCTGTAGACCGTGTCCCATCGATCTTTTCCGGAAGTATCCCGCGACCAGGTAGTGTAGTTGCGTAAACGCCATGGCCCGACATTGATCCCCGGACGCAGGTTCGCATACTGGCTGTTGCTGCTGGCCCGCTCCCCCGTTTTCGCCCGGCTAGTCGCCCCGCTCAGGCTGTAATTAAGCATGGCTACGGTTATCCCTTCATCCCACATCTGCGGGGGTACATAGCCTCTCGCCGGCAGATCGATGGCTGCCTGAGGGATGCTGAGCACCAGGCGCAGGGCGCTAAACTGGAAATCCGCACTGGCCTGCGGTATCGCCTGAAGATTGACACATTCGCCCTGTTCCGCGCTGAGTGAGGGAAATAATGCGGTTTTTACCCCCCACCGTTTTAATTGTTCAATACTCAGACACGGCTGCAATATATCATCGCCGTTCGCGTTTTTGCCCACGGTAAAGCGAATATCCCCCGTCTCCACTAATGCGTCATCAACAATAATATCGACATGGTAGTTTCCCGGCGCCTGAGAGCCTGATTCAAAAGCCGACAAATCGGCTTTATCCATGCCGGGATTGTCCAGCTCAATCAGATCCGTGTTAAATGCCATACTGGCACAGAGCGACGAAGAGGATCCGGCAAACGCCAGGGCGATAAATGTCGCCAGGCGCGCGGGCCGCATCCTGTTTATTACTTTCATGACGAATTACCTGATGAATACGGGCGTTGCCGTTTGCTAATACATTACAAACTGGCCTGATGTAAAACGCCGGGACTGCCATAGTCGTTAATGATTTTAAACGTGAGGGAATTTCCCCTGGCCTCATTTGGTAATGCAAACCGGGCTGAAGCGCCGGGTAAAACATACGTCACGTCATCCACTTTTTTTCCCGCCAGCGTAATTTCATTAAAATTAATGACGAATTGCGTAGGGTTTTTAACCTCGAGGTTATTCCCGATTCGTTGCCAGGTTAATTTACTGGCCTGTTCCTCTGGTGTTGACGCCCGGAGACCTTCCGGACGGTAAATCAATTTGATGCGGGTTTTCACTGCAATTTGCAGGGAGTTCGTCTGTTTTGAGGCCGATGGGATCGCTTTAATATTCAGCCAGAACAGACTTTCCCGCTCCTGCGGCAGTGCGCCCGTCATCACAATTCGCTCAATGTTTTTTTGCCCACCGTCCAGTCGATATAATGGCGGTGTAATAATAAAAGGCGCTTTACCTGAGTTCCCTTCCTGCATATCTATCCATGACTGAATTAAATAAGGCGCACTGTCAGGGTTATTTATGCTTATTGACGCTTCTTTTTTAGCCCCATCGAATATGAGACGGGTGCCGCCAATAATGACGCCGGCGCTGGCTGTGGTCAGCGTGAGTGCAGACAGCACCAGGGCCAGTCCTGTTATTGTGATAAAACGCATGATAAACCTCATACAACAAAGGGGCCGGGTTGGCCCCTTAATGATTCTGCAAACTGTCAGTTGTAGACCACTGAGAAGTTAGCGACAGAGTTTGCCGGGCCGGCGGTGACTGTCGCTGCGGTGGAAATATACTGGGCATAGAAACTCAGGGTATTATCCGCCGTGCTGCTCAGCGCATAGCTATAGCCGTTGCTGCCGTGAAGCGGGAGATCCGCTTTATCTGCCGTCATCAGGTTAATGGCCACCCCGGAAGCCGCCCCCGCCGCGGACGAATCAATCGCCAGCAGGCTGGCATTGGTGGCATCCGGCGTACCATCAAAACGCACTTTGGCGCTGGTAACCGTTACCGGGCAGTTTTTCAACACAATATTAAACTGCGTTGCTGCCGTTCTGGCGCCGGTGGCCGGGAATTCCGTTTTATAATAATCCCCTAATACCACGACCTGATTCTGAGAAGCGACATCCACATCGCAGGCGGAATCCAGAATATTACCGTTAAAATTAACGGTACCGGCGGCGGCGAAAGCGTGCGTCGTTGCCAGAGCGGAGCCGATTGCCAGCATTGCTATCATCATTTTATTTTTCATAAGTAAATCCTGTGTCACTTTATTTATTACAGAAATCCAGACAAAGCGGTTTAATGGTGTTCACGCCCGCTCTATCTTGTCATTTATATATTGCCAGGGGCCCATTAAATAACGTCGCTTCGCAGCTCGGGTTAAACATTCCGGGTTAAGCCTGCTGACGAGTAAAATTTATACAACTCTTTTTCGGCGCACAATCTCTTTGAGGTCTAGCTGTAGACCACGGTTTAACAAAATCAAAACAATTTTCTTTGGAATTACCTTAACACCGTTATTACGGGTCTACTTTTAGACCCGTAAAAGACAACCTTAAAATTCATATAATTAGGACCACAACATCTTGCAGTCTATTTTTAGACCTTTCGCAAATATTCCACGACCTGCTGTTTTTTAAGATAATTCTTTATGCCGATCAAAAAATGATCGCATCCGTAAGTGAGGTATCTAATGAACACCCGAATGGCTCCCGAAGTCGATATTGAAAAAAAACCGGTGCTGACTGCAAAACCCTATAAGCACATCGAGAAATTAATTAATACCCTTCTTCCCCTGACTGAAAGACGCATACTGTCCAGAGGGGAAGTGGTTCACTATTACCATCACGACGACCGCCAGTGTTTTTACTCCTGCAGGGCAGCGTAGCACTGCACCGTCGGGGAGATGGCATTGTATTAAATTCTGAGTCCTCGCCGTTCATTCTCGGCGTCAGCAGCCAGTTCTCGTCAGAACACCTGTACGTCAGGGCGCTGGAGACCTCTGAACTTGCGGCCGTTTCGCTGGAGGGTTTTAATCGTCTGGTTGCGCAACACAATTTATGGGAGCCCTTTTCGCATCTGCTGATCTATACCGCCTCGCGGGTCTACGAGCACTGCTCGCGGATCTCCCAGATGTCGGCCTATGACATCATCCGTTTTCAACTGGTGGAATTGATGCAGGAGCCGGAAGCAATACGGATGAACATCACGGCGGCTGCGTATATTCAAAGTCGAACCTGGCTGTCGCGCAGCGGGATTATGCGGATCCTGGCCGAACTGCGCACCGGGAAGTACATTACAATGGAGCGCGGCGTGCTGCTTGATGTGCACCATTTACCGAGGAAATACTGACCCCGGTGGTGCCGGGAATGACGAGTAACGCTATAATCAGAAAGATGATTCTTTCAGGTTCAGGTTATGTCCTCCACAGAAAAGCCGCATCGTGGCTCCCCTTATGCACAAGAGCTGATTACTCACTTACAACCTTATTCTGCCATTCGTAACACCGGTCGCGGGGAGCAGCTGGCTCTGGTGGTCAACGGCCAGGGGATGAGTTATTTGATCCTGGACGGCACCGTGGCCATTTACCGACGCAGCGACAATCTGATGCTGTCGACGGCGAAAAGCCCGGCATTTTTTGGAATGGCCAATCTGAATGACATCTTTTTTGACGACTACCTGAAAACGGTGACCCCCTGCAGGATCGGCACGTTGCCCACCGGGCAGCTCAATGCCATTATTCAGGAGAAAGCGCTGTGGGGGCTGCTGTCAAACCATCTGATGTTCATGTACAACCGGCTCTACAACACCGTCATGCCAAAAGGTGCCCCAACGGCCTATGAAATGATTCGCCAGCAGCTGATGTTATTGATGAATGAAGATGAGTCTTACCGCCTGGGGATTACCGCTGAACGCTACATTCGCGACAAGACCCAGCTTTCCCGTAGCGGCGTGATGCGCATTCTGGCGGATTTAAAACCGGCGGATTTATCGAAATGGAAGAAGGCAGGCTTATCAGAATCAACAAACTCCCTGCCCGATACTGAATTTCAGACACAAAAAAGGCCGCTGTCGCGGCCCTTTTAATCTCTCAATGGACGTGAACGCCCAACCGCCAGGCAAAGTAGATCTCTTCTTTCAGCTCATTCGAAGAGAGCGCCAGCAAATCTGTAAATTCCAGCTCAAGCTGTTTCAGCTTTTTCAGGTACTGCGCCGGAGACAGGTTGCTTTTATCGCGACGTAAATATTCAATTGCCAGCTGTGTTGGGGTTATTTCAGTATCCATGATGTCCTCGCTTATGTACAAAACCTGACCAGTATATCACAAGCCGCTGGCTAGTTTTTGACCAAAGGCAAAACATCTGAAAACTTTACACAACCGCCGTGGTCAGTCGCGACGAGCAGCACAGGCGATCCTGCTCATCGAGAATATCTATCTGCCACACCTGATGGCGGCTACCGGCGTGCAGGGCGCGACAAACGCCGCGCACGCGCCCGCTGCGCACCGAGCGAATATGGTTAGCGTTAACCTCAAGCCCGACAACCTTCTGCTCCCCTTCGGTGCAGAGATACCCCGCCACCGAGCCCAGCGTTTCGGCCAGCACGACGGATGCGCCGCCGTGCAATAAACCAAACGGCTGATGGGTGCGACGATCGACGGGCATGGTGGCCTCAATCTCATCGTCGCCAATGCGGATGAACTGGATACCCAGCAGCCCCACCATATTTCCCTCGCCCATAGCGTTCAGCGCCTGCAGCGTGACGGCACGTTTCCAGATCATCCAATTATCTCCAGTAAAGCCTGCAATGGGTGACGCACGCCGTTACCTTCGACCCGTTTTACCTGACTGCGGCAGGAGTAGCCCGTCGCCAGGCAGCGGTTTCGCGGCAAACGCTGCATCGCCTGATGCCAGGACAGCTCATAGATGCCGAGCGAGTTGGCGTGGTTTTTCACTTCGTGCCCGTAGGTGCCGGCCATCCCGCAGCAGCCCACGTTGACGCTCTCCAGCTTCGCGCCGAACCGGGCAAAGACGGACGCCCACTGGCCGGGTGCGCCCGGCAGCGCGGTCACTTCCGTGCAGTGGCCGAACAGATACCACGGTTCACCGCTGACATCCTGAACCGCTTTGTCGTCCAGGGCCATCGGCAGCCACTCGTGCACCAGCATCACGTTGAAATCGCCGCGCTTATCGCCCAGCGTCTGCCTGTATTCATCGCGATAGCAAAGCACCAGCGCCGGATCGACGCCGACCATCGGTATCCCCAGCTGCGCCACGCGGTTTAAGAAGTCAGCCGTTTTCCGCGCGGTCTTTGCAAAGCGCGTCAGGAAGCCTTTAATGTGCTGCGCCTTGCCGTTCGGTGAGAACGGCAGTACCACCGGCTGATAGCCCAGCTTCTCCGACAGGCGGATGAAATCCGCAACCACCTGCGCATCGTAGTAGCTGGTAAAAGGATCCTGCACCACCAGCACCACGTTCGCTTTTTGCTCAGGGGTCAGCGCCTCCAGCTGTTCCAGGGTCATGTTCGCCGAACGATGACCGACGAGCTGGCGCTGCAGAGACGGCACCGACAGCAGCGGGAGATCGACCATCCCAATGTGTTTTTCGGAGAGCTTGCGCACCAGCGGCTGGTTGATAAAGAAGTTAAAGGTCTTTGGCGCACGCGCCATCAGCGGCGCGTAGCTTTCTACCGTCGCCACCAGATGATCCCGCACCGGACGCAGATAGCGCGTGTGGTAAAGCTGCAGGAAGCGCGAGCGGAACTCCGGCACGTCGATTTTAATTGGGCACTGGGTTGAGCAGGCTTTACAGGCCAGACAGCCGGACATCGCCTCTTTCACCTCGTGGGAGAAATCGTACTCGCCCTTGTTGGCATGCCAGCTGTTGCGGGTGCGCTCGATCAGCGAGCGCAGGCTGGCCCGTTTTTCCGGCAGCTCCTGCTCCAGCTTGAGCGGATCAACCCCGCGGTCGGCCAGCAGACGCAGCCATTCGCGCACCAGCGTCGCCCGCCCTTTCGGAGAGTGGATACGGTTGCTGGTGATTTTCATCGACGGGCACATCGGGCTTTTCACGTCAAAGTTAAAGCACAGGCCGTTGCCGTTGCACTCCATCGCGCCGCGCCATGAGGATCGCACCGCAATCGGGATCTGCCTGTCGTACGTGCCGCGCTTGACGGCGTCCACCTGCAGCATCGGGGCATCGACGCCTTCCGGCGGACAGATTTTACCCGGGTTAAGGCGGTTATGCGGATCAAACGCCGCCTTCACCTTGCGCAGCTCCGCGTAGAGCTGTTCGCCGAAAAATGCCGGGCTGTATTCCGCGCGGAACCCTTTCCCGTGCTCGCCCCACAGCAGACCGCCGTATTTGGCGGTTAAGGCCACCACATCGTCGGAGATCTGCTTCATCAGGATCTCCTGCTGCGGGTCGCACATATCCAGCGCCGGACGCACGTGCAGTACCCCGGCATCAACGTGGCCGAACATGCCGTAGCTCAGGCCGTGGCTGTCCAGCAGGGCGCGAAACTCAACGATATAATCCGCCAGATTCTCGGGCGGAACGCAGGTATCTTCGGCAAACGGAATCGGCTTCGCTGCGCCTTTCGCATTGCCGAGCAGGCCCACGGCTTTTTTACGCATCGCATAGATACGCTCGATACCGGCCAGGTCGTTACAGAGCTGCCAGCCGATTACGCCGCCTTCGCCCTGGGCAATCAGCTCATCCAGCCGCTGGCAGAGCGTGGTGACCTGGCGCTCAATCAGCTCCGCATCGTCGCCAGCAAATTCCACAATATTGAGACCCAGCATCTCTTTATCCGGCACGTCGGTAATCAGCTCGCTTACGGAGTGCCAGACAATGTCTTCCCGGGCCAGATTGAGCACTTTAGAGTCGACGGTTTCCACCGACAGCGCCTGCGCTTCCACCATAAACGGCGCATTGCGCAGCGCAGAGTCGAAGGAATCATATTTGACGTTCACCAGCCGACGCACCTTCGGCAACCGGGTGATATCCAGCCGCGCCTCTGTGATAAACGCCAGCGTCCCTTCGGAGCCGGTCAGCACGCGGGTTAAATCAAACTGGGTCAGGTCGTCGTTGAATACGTGACGCAGATCGTACCCGGTCAGGAAGCGGTTCAGCCTGGGGAATTTGTCGAGGATCAGCTGACGGTTGTCACGACAGCGCTCCAGCACGGTACGATAAATACGCCCGCTGGCGGTGTTATCTTTGCCCAGCGTTTCCGCCAGCTCAACCGCCATCGGCTGGGTATCGAGGATATCGCCCCCCAGCAGAACCGCCCGCACGCCCAGCACGTGATCGGAAGTTTTTCCGTAGACCAGCGAGCCCTGGCCGGAGGCATCCGTGTTAATCATCCCGCCTATGGTCGCGCGGTTACTGGTGGAGAGTTCGGGCGCGAAGAAGTAGCCGTAAGGCTTGAGATACTGATTAAGCTGATCTTTGATAACGCCCGCTTCGACCCGCACCCAGCCCTCTTCCGGGTTGATCTCAATGATGCGGTTCATATAGCGCGACATATCAATAATGATGCCCTGGTTCAGCGCCTGACCATTGGTCCCGGTGCCGCCGCCGCGCGGGGTAAAGACCAGCGAGGCGAAGCGCTCCTGCGTGGCCAGCCGGGCAATCAGCGCGACGTCGGCCGTTGAACGAGGGAAAACGACGGCATCGGGAAGAAGCTGGTAGATACTGTTATCGGTCGCCATCGTCAGCCTGTCGGCATAGTTTGTGGCGGTATCACCTGTAAAACCCTGTTGCTCCAGTGCCTGCAAAAAATTAAGCACCAGCTGAACGACGCCAGGTGCCTGAGAAATCTGTGGGATCATGACCGTCGACCCTAATTAGAGTTGTATGAAATCGTTTGCGTGTATCTTGAAAGTTTTATCACATTTTTTTCTTATAATCTCTGCTGAATTACAGGCAGAATTCGCCTGTCAAAAACCGCTGAGATCATTAATGATTAGAGAGACGCGGTTTTCCGTTCCCGCCAGCCACGCTGGCGTTCTGTTAAGGAAAGTTTCATTTATGGTCAATCTTCGCCAGCCAAGGGATGTTGCGCAAATTTTGCTGTCGGTGCTGTTCCTGGCCCTCATGATTATTGCGTGTCTGTGGATTGTTCAACCCTTTATTCTCGGCTTCGCCTGGGCGGCGACCGTTGTCGTTGCCACGTGGCCTTTGCTGCTGCGCTTGCAGAAGCTGCTGTTCGGCCGCCGCGGGTTAGCCGTGCTGGTCATGACGCTCCTGTTATTCCTGCTGTTTATCATTCCCATCGCCCTGCTGGTGAATAGCCTGGTGGATTCCAGTGGTCCGGTTATTCGCGCCATTACCAGCGGCGACCTGACGCTGCCGGATCTCGCCTGGCTGAACAGCATTCCGCTGGTGGGTGCCAAACTCTACAGCGGCTGGCACAGCCTGCTGGAGATGGGCGGCAGCGCGCTGATGGCAAAAGTCCGCCCGTATATTGGCACCACCACCACCTGGTTTGTGGGTCAGGCGGCGCATATCGGCCGCTTTATGATGCACTGTACCCTGATGCTGCTCTTCAGCGCCCTGCTCTACTGGCGCGGCGAGCAAGTGGCTTTAGGGGTTCGTCACTTTGCCACGCGCCTGGCGGGCAAACGCGGTGACGCCGCGGTATTGCTGGCGGCGCAGGCGGTGCGTGCGGTTGCGCTGGGGGTGGTGGTCACCGCGCTGGTGCAGGCGGTGCTGGGCGGTATCGGTCTGGCCATTTCCGGCGTACCGTACGCCACCGTGTTTACCGTGGTCATGCTGATGACCTGTCTGGCGCAGCTGGGACCGCTGCTGGTGCTGGTTCCCAGCATTATCTGGCTCTACTGGACGGGTGATACCACGTGGGGAACGGTTTTGCTGGTCTGGAGCTGCGTGGTCGGCACCATGGATAACGTTATTCGTCCGATCCTCATCCGCATGGGGGCAGACCTGCCGCTCATTCTGATTCTCTCCGGGGTCATTGGTGGACTGATTGCCTTTGGCATGATCGGCCTGTTTATTGGTCCGGTGCTTCTTGCCGTCACCTGGCGCCTGTTCTCCGCCTGGGTGCATGAAATTCCGCCGCCGGCAACTGACCCGGACGTGATTTTGAGCGAACTGGAAGAGCTGGAAGAGAAAAACACGCATTAAGTTTTTTGCCGGGTGGCGCTAACGCTTACCCGGCCTACATTCCCCCGCACAATACTTTAACACTGCTAAAGTATTTATTCGTTACTCACTGGTCAGACCCGCCGTTCCTGCACTAAACATTCCTTTAACCTCAAGAAATCTTTACGTCTCTTTAACTATTGAGACGAATCCGATCGACGCTAAAAGATGACATGCCTACTATTAGCACACGGTTATAAATCAACACCTTGATTTATAAGCATGGAAATCCCCTGAGTGAAACAACGAATTGCTGTGTGTAGTCTTTGCCCATCTCCCACGATGGGCTTTTTTTTATCCTGATTACGCGCGCGTAACCTGACAGAGACTCAGCATCCGCCACGCCGCTGGCAGCACCCGCGTTTCGCCGGTCACATTCACCGTGACCACTTCACGGATATCCGCCGACGATGCGCCAACCTGCAGCTCAAATTCTCCGGGCTCAACGATGCGTTTCCCGTCCCGACGGGTAAAGTTGAACATCTCAACCGGAAGCGTAAAGGTGAGCGTGGCGGTTTCGCCCGGCGAGAGCGTGACGCGCTGGAATGCCTTCAGCTCCTGAAGCGGTCGAACCTGCGTGGCGACCTTGTCTCTGACGTAAACCTGCACCACCTCGCTGCCGCTGCGCTCCCCGGTATTGGTGATATCTACGCTCAGCGTCACCTCACCGTCAACCGGTATGCTGCGTTCAGCTACGCGGGCAGCGCCCCAGCTAAACGTCGTCCAGCCGAGGCCGAAGCCAAACGGGTAACGTGAACCGAAATGGAACGCAAACGGCGTACCGCCGCTTTTGAGCTTGTGATTGTAGTAGTACGGCATCGCGCCGGCGCTTTTCGGCACGCTCACCACCAGACGCCCCTGCGGCTCCGCACGCCCCGTTAATACGTCAGCAATGGCCCAGCCCCCTTCCTGCCCCGGTGCCCACGCCGCTATCAGCGCCGCGACCTTATCCTCCAGCCCCTGAAGGTTGTACGGACGCCCACCTGTCATCACCACAATCACCGGTTTGCCCGTCGCCACCAGCGCCTCCAGCAGCTGTTGCTGCACGCCCGGCAGGTTCAGGGAATCGGTATCGGAACCTTCCCCCACGGTGCCGCTCTGGAACAGCCCGGCGAGATCGCCCACGCAGGCCACCACCACATCACTCTCCCGCGCAGCCTTCACGGCCTCGGGGATAAGGGCGGTACTTTGCGATACCGGCGACTGCTGCATCGGTTTACCGCCGCTGTCGCCCGGGAAGACCGGCGCACCCGCCATCCGTTTTTCGATGATGTGACACCCTTTGGCATAGCGGACCTGAGAGGCACCGAGGTACTGCTCCAGCGCCGCGCGCGGGGTCGTCACCTGCGAAGTCTCTTCAACCATGTCGCTGATGATCAGGTGTACCGGGAAGCTGTAGCCGCTGAGCAACGCCAGCGGGTCGTCCGCCGTCGGCCCCACCACCGCCACGCGGGGTTTGCCGCCGAGTGGCAAAATGCCGTTATTCTCAAGCAGCGTTAACGATTTACTCGCCACGTCCCGGGCGACCTGGCGGGTCGTCTCATTTTGCAGCTCGATACCGTTTTCATCGGCATACGGCTTTTCAAACAGGCCCAGGCGAAATTTTTCGGTCAGCACGCGGCTTACAATCTCATCCACTTTCGCCATGGAAATCAGCCCACGCTCAACGGCCTCTGCAAGGTGGCGCGCGCAGTCATCCTTCGGCAGTTCGACGTCCAGCCCGGCGTTGAACGCCAGCGCGGCAGATTCGGCCGCATCGTGTGAGACTCCATGGTGCTGGTGCAGAAGGCTGACGCCGCCGTAGTCGGCGACAACGATTCCGTCGAATCCCCACCGTTCGCGCAGGACGGTGGTCAGCAGGAAGCTGTCGCTGTGCCCCGGCTGATTGTCAATATCGTGGTAGGCCGGCATCACTGACCCGGCATCGGCCAGCTTCACCGCCATTTCAAACGGCAGCAGGAAGGTGTCGTTCAGCTCGCTAAAGCCTAAATGCACCGGGGCATGGTTGCGCGCCCCCTCGCTGAAAGAGTGACCCACGTAATGTTTGAGGGTCGCCAGCAGATCGCGTTTGTCGCCCTGCAGCCCTTTCACGTAGGCGGTGGCCATCACCCCCACCAGCCAGGGATCTTCCCCGAAGGTCTCTTCGGTTCGCCCCCAGCGCACGTCGCGGGACACGTCCAGCACCGGCGCCAGCCCCTGCTGGCAGCCCACGGAGCGCGCCTCTTTGCCAATCTGCTCCGCCGCCCGCTGCACAAGCTCCGGGTCCCATGTTGAACCGTAGTTCAGCGACGACGGGAACAGCGTGGCCTCTTTGCACAACAGCCCCACCAGGCACTCTTCATGGAACAGCGCCGGAATGCCGAGTCGCGTCTCTTCCATCATCATCCGCTGCAGGCGGTTAGCGGCGCGCACGCCGGTTTTTGCGTCAACGATATGGGTGCCCAGCGGACGCGTAATCTGCCCGACGCCCAGCTTTAGCCGTTCGCTGAGCGCCGCCTGCTCGCTCACGCCGGCGAATTCGTCACTCAGATCGCTTCGCTCGCGGTGGTTGCCGTTTTCATCGAGGATCAGCCAGTACGCGTGCATCTGGGCGAACTTCTCTTCCGGGGTCATGCGCGCCAGCAAGTCGGCGACGCGCTCGTGCACGGGACGTCCCGCGTCCTTATAGATAGCTGTCATGTTTTACTCCTGTAATGCGGAAGGGATTGTTGGGTTGAGCTGCCCCGCATCGGGCCTCACCTCACGCTTGCTGGCCAACTCCCGGGCGATGGAATCCACCAGCCGGCTGTTGAGCTTGTAGATGGCCAGCAGCGCGACCATGCAGAGGAACAGCGCGCAAGGGATGAGGGTGAACAGGGCGTTGATGGTCGAGAGTACGTTCGGCGCCTGGGTTGCCTGGCCCGGAGCGTAATCCACCATGCCAAGCACCCAACCGACGACCGCTCCGCCCAGCGCCAGGCCAAATTTTATGGCAAACAGCGCGGTGGAGAACACCAGCCCATCCAGACGACGGCCGCTGCGGTGCTCTTCGTAGTCGACTACGTCGGAGAACATGGTCCACTGGAGCGGCGTGGTGAGGTTTTGCACAAAGCTGAAGACAATGTTGAGGCCAAAGATAAGCCAGACCTGCGAAGGGGGCAGGAAGAAAATCAGCGCGCCGAAAATGACGAAGGAAATAATGGTCCACTGATAGGCGCGTACGCGGTCAAATTTCCCCAGCAGCCGTTCAGATAATAATGCGCCGCTTAAGGAGGCCACCATTCCGGAAACAATAAAGGCAAAGACCAGATCCGGGCGCAACAGCACGTAGTTGACGTAATACATCGTGGCGGATCCGCGCGTTACCACCGCCGTTAACAGCAAAATATTAAACAGGAACACAATACGCCACTGGCTGTTTCCGGCCAGCAGTTTTAAATCGGTGAGCATGGAGCCGGAGGTATCACTACGCGGAGAATAACGCTCGCGGGTCATCAGGAAACAGCAGAAGAACAGCACAATTCCCAGCAGCCCCATCAGGCTCATGGCATAGAAATAGCCTTTCTGGACGTTGCCCTGACCTAACAATGAGACCAGCGGCAGGGCAATAACCGTCACAATCAGCCCGCCGATAAACGACAGGCCAAAGCGCCACGACTGCAGAGAGTGGCGCTCGCGCGGATCCAGCGTCAGCGCGCCGGGCATGGCGCAGTAAGGCACGTTAATCGCGGAGTAAATCAGGCTTAGGATCGCATAGGTCACGCAGGCATAAACGATTTTCCCCGTCGGCCCGGCGTCCGGAACATAAAAGGTAATCAGGCAGCTCACGCCAAACGGAATGGCAAACCACAGCAGCCAGGGGCGAAAACGACCGTGACGCGTCCGGGTGCGGTCGACCAGCGCGCCAATACACGGGTCGACAAACGCATCGACCACGCGCACCACTAAAAACATGGTGCCCATTATCGCGGCGGGCAATCCAAAAACGTCGGTATAGAAGTAAGCAAGAAATAACGTTGCCGTTTGCCAGACCAGCGCACTGGCCATATCACCTAAGCCATAGCCTATTTTATCTTTGGTACGCAATACAGAGGAGATTGTCATTGTAGTTTGCCTTTTTATCAGGTTAAAACGTATTTCAACCAGTTGCGCATCATTGGTAGGGAATTGCGCAGTAAGGCTCAAGTATTAGCAACGCTTTGCGCGCTAACAATTGTCTAAATTAACAGACAAATTATGATATTTGGTTTTTTACTTTATTTGTGATGGGGAGCATATTCGGGCGGAAATAAAAAAGGCGAGGAGATATCTCCTCGCCTTTATCCGTTATTAAGTGGTTATTTATTCAGTTCCGCCAGGCTCAGCCAGGTTTGCACCACGGTGTCCGGGTTCAGGGAGAGACTATCAATCCCCTCTTCCATCAGCCATGCGGCAAAATCTTCATGGTCGGATGGACCCTGGCCACAAATCCCGACGTATTTACCCTGCTTCTTCGCCGCGCGGATGGACATGGAGAGCAGCGCCTTCACCGCCTCGTTGCGCTCATCGAACAGCTCAGAGACCACACCGGAGTCACGGTCCAGACCCAGCGTCAGCTGCGTCATATCGTTTGAGCCGATAGAGAAGCCGTCGAAATGTTCGAGGAACTGTTCTGCCAGCAGGGCGTTGGACGGAATTTCACACATCATGATGATCTTCAGCCCGTTCTCGCCGCGCTTCAGACCCTGACGCGCCAGCTCGTCTACCACCGCTTTCGCCTGGTCCACGGTGCGCACGAACGGGATCATAATCTCCACGTTAGTGAGCCCCATGTCGTTGCGCACGCGTTTCACCGCGTCACACTCCAGCGCGAAACAGTCGCGGAAACTGTCGGACACGTAGCGTCCGGCCCCGCGGAAGCCCAGCATCGGGTTCTCTTCTTCCGGCTCGTAGCGCTCGCCGCCCACCAGGTTGGCGTATTCGTTAGACTTAAAGTCCGACAGGCGCACAATCACGCGTTTCGGATAGAAGGCGGCACCCAGCGTCGCGATCCCTTCGGTCAGACGGCCGACGTAGAACTCTCTTGGTGAGTCGTAGCCTTTCATCATCTCGCGGATTTCGTTCTGCAGCTTCGGATCCTGGTCGTCAAACTCCAGCAGCGCGCGCGGGTGAACGCCAATCATACGGTTGATGATAAACTCCAGACGCGCCAGGCCCACGCCTTCGTTCGGCAGGCAGGCGAAGTCAAACGCGCGGTCCGGGTTACCGACGTTCATCATGATCTTCAGCGGCAGGTCCGGCATGGTATCTACGCTGGAGCTCTTCACGCTGAAGTCGAGGATGTCGGCGTACACGTAGCCGGTATCACCTTCGGCACAGGAGACGGTCACGTTCTGCCCGTCTTTCATGCGCTCGGTGGCGTCACCGCAGCCGACAACCGCAGGGATCCCCAGCTCGCGCGCGATGATGGCGGCGTGACAGGTACGGCCACCGCGGTTGGTGACGATGGCCGCGGCCTTCTTCATGATCGGTTCCCAGTCCGGGTCGGTCATGTCGGTTACCAGCACGTCGCCGGGCTCAATGCGGTTCATCTCGCTGATGTCGTGGATCACTTTCACCGGACCGGCACCGATGCGGTGGCCAATCGCGCGGCCTTCCGCCACGATTTTGCCCTGCGCGTGCAGCGTATAACGCTCCATCACCTGACCACGTGAACGGACGGTTTCCGGACGCGCCTGCACGATAAACAGCTTGCCGGTGTTACCGTCTTTCGCCCATTCGATATCCATCGGACGGCCGTAGTGTTTTTCGATCTGCACCGCCTGCTTCGCCAGCTCTTCCACTTCGGCGTCGGTCAGGGAGAAGCGGTCGCGCTGCTCCTGCGGCACATCTTCAATTTTTACCTGCTTGCCATGCTCCTGGGTCGGGGCATAGATCATGCGGATTTTTTTCGAGCCCATGGTGCGGCGCACCACTGCCGGACGGTTAGCCGCAAGCGTAGGCTTGTGAACGTAGAATTCGTCAGGGTTTACCGCCCCCTGCACGACCATCTCACCCAGGCCCCACGCGGAGGTGATGAATACCACCTGGTCGAAGCCGGATTCGGTATCGATGGAGAACATCACGCCGGATGAGCCTACGTCCGAGCGCACCATACGCTGAACGCCAGCGGAAAGCGCGACGCCGCGATGGTCGTAGCCCTGGTGCACGCGATAGGAGATGGCGCGGTCGTTAAACAGGGACGCAAAAACGTGCTTCACCGCCACCAGCACCGCATCGTAACCCTGAACGTTCAGGAAGGTTTCCTGCTGTCCGGCGAACGAGGCGTCCGGCATATCTTCTGCAGTTGCAGAGGAACGCACGGCAAAGGAGGCCTGCGCATCGTCAGCGGAGAGCTGGTTGTACGCGTCGTGAATGGCGTTTTCCAGTTCCGGCTGGAAAGGTGTGTCGATGATCCACTGGCGGATCTGCGCCCCGGCTTTTGCAAGCTCGGTGACATCATCAATATCCGTTTTATCCAGCAGGTCGTAAATGCGCTGGTTAACACCGCTCTGGTCTAAAAACAGGTTAAAGGCATCGGCGGTGGTGGCAAATCCGTTCGGTACGGAGACACCCATACCCGACAGATTTGTAATCATTTCACCCAGGGAGGCATTTTTGCCCCCAACTCTGTCTACATCATTCATGCCGAGTTGGTTATACCAAAGCACCAGCGGTGACGAGCCATTGTTGGACATCGAAACAATCCTTTTGTGATATTTGATCGGAGTAAGAAACACCTGACTACGTATTTATACTGGCATAATTATTTCCGCTAAAAAAACGGTGAATCGTGTAAGCAATTTAAATTTTCAACTTTTCGGATACTTTCCCACCATCCAATAACCCGATGATTCCTCTATATTCAGGGATAAACCACAAAAACAAAGTCGCTATTTGAAAAATGAAATCCGCTTTTCAGGAAAATCAAAAACACCGTTTCATTTATAATTAGGACAAGTTCTTTGCTGTGTAATTATCTTTTTTAATTTATGCTTTCAGACAATTAGGTCTGATATTCAGGGTGAGTAAAATGGATAGTGCTGTCGATCGCCACGTTTTTTATATTTCTGATGGTACGGCGATCACCGCCGAGGTGCTGGGCCACGCGGTGATGTCGCAATTTCCCGTTTCGATTAACAGCATCACGCTGCCGTTTGTCGAAAATGAGAGCCGCGCCAGGGCGGTGAAGGACCAGATTGACGCCATCTTTCAGCAGACCGGCGTGCGCCCGCTGGTGTTCTACTCTATCGTCATCCCCGAGATTCGTTCCATCATCCTGCAGAGTGAAGGCTTCTGTCAGGATATCGTGCAGGCGCTGGTGGCGCCGCTGCAAAGTGAGCTTAAGCTCGACCCGACCCCTATCGCCCACCGCACCCACGGGCTTAACCCCGGCAACCTGACCAAGTACGATGCGCGTATCGCCGCCATTGACTACACCCTGGCACACGACGACGGTATCTCTCTGCGTAATCTCGACCAGGCGCAGGTGATCCTGCTCGGCGTGTCGCGCTGCGGCAAAACCCCGACCAGCCTCTATCTGGCGATGCAGTTTGGCATTCGCGCTGCGAACTACCCGTTTATCGCTGACGACATGGATAACCTGGTGCTGCCCGCCGCCCTGAAGCCGCTTCAGCACAAGCTGTTCGGCCTGACGATCAATCCGGAACGCCTCGCAGCCATCCGCGAAGAGCGCCGCGAAAATAGCCGCTACGCCTCTATGCGCCAGTGCCGAATGGAGGTCTCCGAAGTGGAAGCCCTGTACCGCAAAAACCAGATCCCGTGGCTGAACAGCACCAACTATTCCGTTGAAGAGATTGCTACCAAAATTCTCGACATCATGGGGCTTAACCGCCGCATGTACTAATATGCTAGTACATTAACTCAGATTCAGGTATCATCATCGGCAACAACGGGGCGGTGTCGCCCCGAACTTGAAATCAGCAGGGATTGGTTTAAGGTGATGCCCATCACTTCCCGGTAGTCTGCCGATGAAGCAAAAATTTTCTGAGACATTCCATGAATAAAACCGATGAACTCCGCACTGCGCGCATTGACAGCCTGGTCACGCCGGCTGAACTGGCACAGCGGCACCCTGTTTCCGCCGCCGTCGCGGAACATGTGACGGCCTCCCGCCGACGCATTGAAAAAATCCTTAATGGTGAAGACAAACGTCTTCTGGTGGTGATTGGGCCATGCTCCATCCACGATCTGGATGCCGCGATGGATTATGCAAAACGGCTCCAGGGGCTGCGGGATAAGTACCAGCATCGCCTTGAGATTGTGATGCGGACCTACTTTGAAAAACCGCGGACCGTGGTGGGCTGGAAAGGCCTGATTTCCGACCCTGACCTGAACGGCAGCTATCGCGTGAATCACGGTATCGAGCTGGCGCGCAAACTGCTACTACAGGTCAACGAACTGGGCGTGCCGACGGCGACCGAGTTTCTCGATATGGTGACCGGACAGTTTATCGCCGATCTGATCAGCTGGGGCGCAATTGGCGCACGCACCACCGAAAGCCAAATCCACCGCGAAATGGCATCCGCCCTCTCCTGCCCGGTCGGCTTTAAAAACGGGACGGACGGCAACACCCGCATCGCGGTTGATGCGATCCGCGCTGCCCGCGCCAGCCATATGTTCCTGTCGCCGGACAAGAGCGGCCACATGACCATCTACCAGACCAGCGGTAACCCGTACGGGCATATCATTATGCGCGGCGGCAAGAAGCCCAACTACCATGCGCAAGATATTGCGGCAGCCTGCGAAACGCTGGCCGAATTCGACCTGCCGGAACACCTGGTGGTGGACTTCAGCCACGGCAACTGCCAGAAGCAGCACCGTCGCCAGCTGGACGTCTGCGATGAGGTTTGCCAGCAGATCCGCAGCGGCTCAAGCGCCATTGCGGGCATTATGGCCGAAAGTTTCATTAAGGAAGGCACGCAGAAGATCGTTGCCGGACAGCAGATGGCCTACGGCCAGTCGATCACCGACCCGTGCCTGAGCTGGGAAGACAGCGAACTGCTGCTGGAGAAGCTGGCAGCTGCGGTTGATTCTCGCTTCTGATGTTATTGTCGGGTGGCGCTGCGCTTACCCGACCTACGATCCGTGCCCTTCTCCCTCTCCCTGTGGGAGAGGGTCGGGGTGAGGGCATCCAACCGCACTTCCCCCCCAAATTTGATCCCCTCACCCTTTTTTCACAAAAACGCTTGCCGTGAATTTGCAGTTTATTGATAATAATTATCATTGTTACATTGATTGTTATTTATAAACATTATGTCACGTACGGATAACAGCGCGGCAACGCCTGCAAAAACACACACAGCGCCAGCCCCCACCGAGCGTCGGATTGACAGCAAAGCCCTGCTCGGCGATGAGGGGCGGGTCATTATCGAGCATGACGGCCAGCGCTATCTTCTGCGCCAGACCCATGCCGGAAAACTGATCCTCACGAAATAAACCAAAAAAATACGCCAGCCACCCAGGTGACCCCCAGGCAGCCAGCGCTTTTCAATTCTTATGGAGAGTTGCTATGCCACACCTGCCTTCCGCGTCTTTACGCCCGTCACTTCTGGCGCTGTCGATCGTCAGCGCCCTGCCGGGCATCGCGTTTGCCGCCACAGACGACATTACCGTGACCGCCACGGGCAACGCCCGCAGCGCCTTTGAAGCCCCCATGATGGTGAGCGTGATTGACGCCAGCGCGCCGGAGAAACAGACCGCCAGCTCGGCGGCCGACCTGCTGCGCAACGTCCCCGGCCTGACGCTGGACGGCACCGGGCGCACCAACGGCCAGGACGTGAACCTGCGCGGCTATGACCGTCGCGGCGTGCTGGTGCTGGTTGACGGCGTGCGCCAGGGAACCGATACCGGCCACCTGAACAGCACCTTCCTCGACCCGGCGCTGATTAAACGTATCGAAGTGGTGCGCGGTCCGTCTGCCCTGCTGTACGGCAGCGGCGCGCTGGGCGGCGTGATTTCGTATGACACCGTCGATGCAAAAGACCTGCTGGATCCGGGTAAAAACAGCGGTTACCGCGTATTTGGTACCGGCGCGACGGGCGATCGAAGCCTTGGCATGGGGGCCAGCGCCTACGGCCGCACCGATACGCTGGACGGTCTGGTCTCCTGGTCCAGCCGGGATCGCGGTGACATCCGCCAGAGCGACGGCGCCTCCGCGCCTAACGACGAATCCATTAATAACATGCTGGCGAAAGGCAGCTGGAAGATTGACCCGGCCCAGACCCTGAGCGGCTCCCTGCGCTACTACAACAACGACGCCCAGGAGCCAAAAAATCCGCAAACCACCGGGGCGGACAGCAGTAACCCGATGACCGATCGCTCCACCATTCAGCGTGACGCGCAGCTGGGCTACACCATCGCCCCGGCCGGAAACGACTGGCTGAACGCCGACGCGAAGGTCTACTGGTCCGAAGCGCGTATTAATGCCCAGAACATCGACGGCAGCGGTGAGTTTCGCAAGCAGACGACCAAAGGCGGCAAAGTGGAAAACCGCACCCGCCTGTTCACCGACACCTTTGCAGCACACCTTCTGACCTACGGCGGGGAATACTACCGTCAGGAACAACGCCCTGGCGGTGCGACCACCGGTTTCCCGGAGGCGAAGATCGACTTCAGCTCAGGCTGGCTGCAGGATGAAATTACCCTGCGCGACCTCCCCGTCACTCTTCTTGGCGGCACGCGCTATGACAACTACCGCGGCAGCAGCAATGGCTACGACGATGTGGATGCCGATAAATGGTCCTCCCGCGCCGGGTTAACCGTCAGCCCGACCGACTGGCTGATGCTGTTTGGCTCTTACGCGCAGGCGTTCCGCGCGCCCACCATGGGCGAGATGTATAACGACGCCAAACACTTCTCCATCGGCAGCTTCTATACCAACTACTGGGTGCCAAACCCGAACCTGCGCCCGGAAACTAACGAAACGCAGGAGTTTGGTTTTGGCCTGCGCTTTGACGATCTGATGCTTGCCAACGATGCGCTGGAGTTTAAAGCCAGCTATTTCGACACCAAAGCCAAAGACTATATCTCCACCACCGTCGATTTTGCGGCGGCGACCACCATGTCCTATAACGTCCCGAACGCCAAAATATGGGGCTGGGATATGATGGCGAAATACTCGGCCGACCTCTTCAACCTCGACCTGGCCTATAACCGCACGCGCGGGAAAGACACCGATACGGGCGAGTACATCTCCAGCATCAACCCGGATACCGTCACCAGCAAGCTGGACGTTCCGGTGGCGCAAAGCGGTTTTTCCGTCGGCTGGATTGGCACCTTTGTCGATCGCTCAACGCATATCAGCAGCAGCTACAGCAAGCAGCCGGGCTACGCGGTCAACGACTTCTACGTCAGCTATAAGGGCCAGGAGAAGCTGAAAGGCGTGACCACCACGCTGGTGCTCGGCAACGCCTTTGACAAAGCGTACTGGTCCCCTCAGGGCATTCCGCAGGACGGCCGTAACGGCAAGATTTTCGTAAGCTATCAGTGGTAACTCCCGTCGGGGCAACTATTCAGAAGGATGAAAACAATGAATCACTACACGCGCTGGCTTGAGCTAAAAGAAGACAATCCCGGTAAGTACGCGCGCGACATCGCCGGCTTAATGAACATCAGCGAAGCAGAGCTGACCTTTGCCCGCGTGGGCCACGACGCGTGGCGACTGCGCGGTGAAATCCGCGAGATCCTGGCCGCGCTGGAAGCGGTGGGAGAAACCAAATGTATCTGCCGCAACGAATACGCCGTGCACGAGCAGGTAGGGAGCTTCACCAACCAGCACCTGAACGGCCACGCCGGGCTGGTGCTGAATCCGCGCGCGCTGGATCTGCGCCTGTTCCTCAACCAGTGGGCAAGCGCGTTTCACATCAGTGAAGCGACCGCCCGCGGCGAGCGGCAGAGCATTCAGTTCTTCGACCACCAGGGCGATGCCCTGCTGAAGGTCTACGCCACGGATAACACCGACGTTTCCGCCTGGGGCGACGTGCTGACCCGCTTTATCTTTGCCGATAATCCACCGCTGGCGCTGAAGGTGGCCGATGTCCCGGCTCACGCAGAAAACGCGGAGGCCGCGCTCGTGGACGCAGAGTGGCGCGCCATGACCGACGTGCATCAGTTCTTCGGCCTGCTGAAGCGCCACAATCTCAGCCGCCAGCAGGCGTTTCGCCTGGTGGGTGACGATCTGGCCTGCCGGGTCGATAACGCCGCGCTGGCGCAGCTGCTGGAAGCGGCCCGCCGGGACGGAAACGAAATCATGGTCTTCGTCGGCAACCGCGGCTGCGTGCAGATCTTCACCGGCGCGGTGGAAAAGCTGGTGCCGATGAAAGGCTGGCTGAATATCTTTAACCCAACCTTTACCCTGCATCTGCTTGAAGGATCCATTGCGGAAACGTGGGTTACGCGCAAGCCGACGGCTGATGGGCACGTCACCAGCCTGGAGCTGTTTGCCGCCGACGGGACGCAAATCGCCCAGCTGTACGGCCAGCGTACCGAAGGCGAGCCGGAGCAGAGCCAGTGGCGCAGCCAGATTGACGCCTTAACGGCGAAAGGGCTGGCCGCATGAAGCGGTGGCTTGCCCTGATCTGCGCCCTGCCCCTGCTGGCGCTTGCAGCGCCGCAGGCGAAAATCGTCACGCTCGGCGGCGACGTCACCGAGATTGTCTACGCCCTCGGCGCGGCGTCTTCGCTGGTGGCGCGCGACAGCACCAGCCAGTGGCCGCCGGCGGCGAACGCGTTGCCGGACGTCGGCTATCTGCGCCAGCTCAATGCGGAAGGGATCTTATCCGTGCGCCCCACGCTGGTGCTGGCCAGCGCCCAGGCGCAGCCGTCTCTGGCGCTAAAGCAGGTTGAGCAAAGCCACGTCAGGGTGATCGCCATTCCCGCCGGAAACGACCTGAGCGTCATTGACGAAAAGGTGCGGATTGTCGCTCAAGCGACGCACCGCGAGGCCGAGGGGGAAGTTCTGCGCAACACGCTGCGTCAGGCGCTGTCGGCGCTTCCCGCATCGCCGCTCAACAAGCGGGTGCTGTTTATTCTCAACCACGGGGGGATGACCGCCATGGCAGCTGGACAGCAGACCGGCGCGGATGCGGCCATCCGTGCGGCGGGCCTGCAGAACGCGATGCAGGGATTCAGCCGCTATCAGCCGCTGTCGCAGGAGGGCACGATCGCCAGCCGGCCCGATCTGGTGGTGATTTCGCAGGACGGGATCAACGCCCTGGGCGGTGAAGCGAATCTGTGGAAGCTGCCCGGCCTGGCGCAAACCCCGGCGGGACGGAACAGGCAGGTGCTGGCGATTGACGATATGGCGCTGCTGGGCTTTAGCGTGCGAACGCCACAGGCCATCCAACAGCTGCGCAGTAAAGCGGAGCAGCTGCCCTGATGTCCCGACGGATTGCCTTATCGTTATGGATGCTGACCGCGATCCTGACCGTCATGACCCTCGCCGCGACCGGGGTTGGGGCATTACGCCTGCCGGCCAGCCTGCTGTGGGACGACAGCGACGAGGCGCTGCGTCAGATCTGGCTGACGATCCGCCTGCCTCGCGTGCTGCTGGCGCTGGCAATTGGCGGTTCACTGGCGCTGGCGGGCTGCGTGATGCAGGGGCTGTTCCGCAACCCGCTGGCGGATCCGGGCCTGCTCGGCATCAGCAGCGGCGCGGCACTTGCCGTCGCGCTGTGGGTGGTGCTTCCGCTCTCGCTGCCTGCGCTGGTGATGCTGTATGCCCCAATGCTGGCGGCGTTTCTCGGCGCGCTGGCCGCCACCCTCGTGATTTTCCTGCTCAGCCGGCAGCGTGACGCTTCCCTGTCGCGCCTGCTGCTGGTCGGCATTGCCATCAACGCCCTGTGCGGCGCGGCCGTCGGCGTGCTGTCATGGCTCAGCAACGATGCCCAGCTTCGCCAGCTTTCGCTCTGGGGAATGGGCAGCCTCGGTCAGGCGCAGTGGTCAACGCTGCTGGCCGTCGCGTCGCTGATGGTGCCCACCGCGCTGGTTATCTGGCGTCTGGCAGGCGCTCTCAATTTGCTGCAGCTGGGCGACGAAGAGGCGCACTACCTCGGCGTGGACGTCGCTACCGTGCAGCGGATCCTTTTACTGTGCAGCGCCCTGCTGGTGGCCGCCGCCGTGGCGGTCAGCGGCGTTATCGGCTTTGTCGGCCTGGTGGTGCCGCACCTGGTACGCATGTGGCTGGGGGCCGACCACCGCGCCGCGATCCCCGGCTCGGTGCTGGCCGGCGCGTTGCTCCTGCTGGTTGCCGATACGCTGGCGCGCAGCCTGGTCGCCCCGGCGGAAATGCCGGTCGGCTTATTGACCAGCCTTCTCGGCGCGCCGGGTTTCCTGTGGCTTATCTTTCGTCGCGGAGGTGCGCATGGCTGAACGCTATGGTGCAGAAAACCTTGTTTTTCGCGCCGGGCAGCGGACGCTGATCGACGACGTGTCGCTGACCTTATCTCAGGGCGAGCTGGTGGCGTTGATTGGCCCCAACGGCGCCGGGAAATCAACGCTGTTGCGGCTGCTTACCGGCTATCTTAAACCGGCGGCAGGACGGTGCAGCCTGGCGGGCACGCCGCTTGCGGCCTGGCAGCCGGATGCGCTCTCCCGCTACCGGGCGGTGATGCGCCAGAACACGCAGCTCGGATTCGACTGGCCGGTTGAGGCGGTCGTCGGTATGGGGCGCGCGCCCTGGACCCGCACGCCTGAAGCATCGGTTATTGAGGAGGTGATGGCCGTTACCGGCTGTTTACCGCTGGCGGGCCGGCGGTTTGCGGCGCTTTCCGGCGGCGAGCAGCAGCGCATCCAGCTCGCCCGCGCGCTGGCTCAGCTCTGGTGCGACGGTGCGCCGCGCGGCTGGCTGTTCCTTGATGAACCCACCTCCGCGCTGGATCTCTACCACCAGCAGCATCTGCTGCGCCTGCTGAAATCCCTGACCCGTCGGGGACATCTGCACGTGTGCGCGGTGCTGCACGACCTCAATCTGGCGGCGCTGTGGGCGGATCGCATCCTGCTGCTGCACGGCGGGAAAATCGTGTCCCAGGGGGAACCGGAAACCGTTTTACAGGCCGATACGCTGGCGCGCTGGTACGGCGCGCAGGTCCACGTCGGCAGGCATCCGGCTCACGCCGCGCCGCAGGTGTTTCTCGCCCCCTGACCGGGTTGGTAAAAATCCTTCAGCGTTTCCAGCAGGACATGGGCCGCTTTAGAGAGCTGCGTGTGCCCCGGGTGGATCACCCCGATACACTTTTCAATGGGCGGGCTGTCCAGCGGAATACAAACCGCCCCCAGCGACGCCATCTGGGTCTCGCACAGCGCCGGCACGGCGCTGCCGCCCAGCCCGCTTGCGACCATTCGCCCAACCGTCACCAGCTGATGGCTCTCCAGCGCGACGTCCAGCCTTCTGCCGCTTCGCGCCAGCTCCTCTTACATCATCAGACGCACCGCCGAGGGGCGCTGCAGGGTAATGAAATCCAGCGTCAGCAGTTCTTCCCATGCCAGGCGCTTCCTGCCCGCAAGCGGGGAATCTTTTGGCACAACGGCAACAAACCTGTCGAGGCCCAGCGGGGTAAACAGCAGGTTGTGCGTTGGCGCAGGCTCAAACGCGATGCCCATCTCCACGCGCCCCTCCCGCACCATCTCGATGACCTGCTCGTTAATGACGTCATGCACGGTGACGTTGATCCCGGCGTGACGGTCGCGAAACGCTTTTAGCACCTCGGGTAAGACATTCGCGGCAAACGACGGCATGGCCGCAACCGAGATTTTGCCGCGCTGCAGGGTAAAGCACTGGTGCATCGCCTCTTCGACATTATCCCAGTCAGCAAGCAACTGCCGCGCCATCGGCAAAAAGGTCTCGCCCTCCTGCGTCAGAGCGACCTTGCGCGTGCTGCGCTGCAGCAGCGGCCCGCCGAGAGCATCCTCCAGCGCTTTTATCGTCAGGCTGAGTGCCGGCTGAGAGAGATTCAGCCGTTCGCTGGCGTGCGCGAAGTTCAGAGTGTGAGCTACCGCTAAAAACGCGCGTAACTGTTTGACACTCATTCTCATTTTTCATCCTGTTAACTAATTGAAAAAATTTAGTTAACAGGAAATTAATAAAAAAACCAAATGAGTGAGTCACAAATTCAAAATTAACAAATGAGTCGCCGCCCCTAATGATACCGGCACGGCTAACGGGAGGGGTAATTATGGCAGGACTGGATAAGCGCGTCGGCAGCTATGCGCAGGCGCTGGATGGGCTGACGGACGGGATGACCTTGCTGGCGGGCGGCTTCGGCCTGTGCGGTATTCCTGAGAATCTGATTGCCGAGGTCAGACGCCGCCAGGTGCAGGGCCTGACGGTGGTATCAAACAACTGCGGCGTGGATGGCTTCGGCCTCGGTATCCTGCTTGAGACCCGGCAGGTCCGTAAGGTGGTGGCCTCTTACGTCGGCGAGAACGCGCTGTTCGAGCAGCAGGTGCTGAGCGGCGAGCTGGAGGTTGAACTCACGCCTCAGGGGACGCTGGCCGAAAAGGTGCGCGCGGGCGGCGCCGGGATCCCCGCCTTTTACACCGCAACCGGCTACGGCACACCCGTGGCCGCGGGCAAAGAGGTGCGCCAGTTTGCGGGTAAACATTACGTCCTCGAAGAGGCCATTACGGGTGATTTTGCGCTCATCAAAGGCTGGAAGGCGGACTGGTACGGCAACGTTATCTACCGACATACCGCGCAAAACTTTAACCCGCTGATGGCAACGGCGGGCCGGATAACGGTTGTGGAGGTGGAAGAGATTGTTCCGCCGGGAGAGCTGCCCCCGTCGGCCATTCATACCCCGGGAATTTACGTCGACAGGCTGATCGTCGGCCAGTTTGAAAAACGCATTGAGCAGCGCACGCTGCGCGCGGAAGGAGTGTGACGATGTTGACCCGTGAACAGATGGCCATGCGCGTCGCCCGGGAGCTGCGCGACGGTTACTACGTCAACCTGGGGATCGGCATCCCAACCCTGGTGGCGAATTATATTCCGCCAGGGATGGACGTGATGCTCCAGTCGGAAAACGGTCTGCTGGGGATGGGCGCGTTTCCCGATGCGCAGAGCCTTGACGCAGACATGATCAATGCCGGTAAACAGACCGTGACCGCCCGGACAGGCGCCGCCATTTTCGACTCGGCCCAGTCGTTTGCCATGATCCGCGGCGGCCATGTCGACCTGACCGTGCTCGGTGCCTTTGAAGTGGACGTCGAGGGCAGCATCGCCTCGTGGATGATCCCCGGGAAAATGGTGAAAGGAATGGGTGGCGCGATGGATCTCGTCGCCGGGGCGCAGAACATCATCGTAGTGATGACCCACGCCTCAAAAAGCGGTGAGTCAAAGCTGCTGCCGCGCTGCACGCTGCCGCTCACGGGCGTGGGCTGTATCCGCCGGGTCTTAACCGACCTGGCGCTGCTCGAGATCGAGGACGGCGCGTTCATCCTGCGGGAATACGCCCCCGGCGTCAGCATCGACGACATCGTGGCGAAAACGGCCGGGAAAATCATTGTGGCGGACGACGTTCGCGAAATGCGCTTCAGCTGAGGGCTCTGCATGAAACAGGTCATGATTGTCGGGGCAACGCGTACCCCTGTCGGCAGTTTTCGCGGATCGCTCGCGCCTCTCTCTGCGGCTGAGCTGGGTGCCGCAGCGGTCCGTCGCCTGCTTGAGAACAGCGGTCTTAGCGCTGAGAAGATAGACGAGGTGATTTTCGGTCAGGTGCTGACGGCGGGATGCGGGCAAAACCCGGCGCGCCAGACCGCCATCGCCGCTGGGTTACCGGTCACCACGCCGGCGACAACGGTCAATCTGGTGTGCGGCGCGGGCTTAAAAGCGGTGCAGCTCGCCGCGCAGGCGATCCGCTGCGGCGACGCCGACGTAGTTATCGCAGGCGGTCAGGAGAGCATGAGCAACGCCCCCTATCTGCTGGACGGGGCACGGTCAGGCTTGCGTTTTGGCCATACGGGCCTGCAGGACAGCATGATCACGGACGGTCTGTGGGACGCGTTCAACGATTACCACATGGGCATCACCGCTGAAAACGTTGCCCGACAGTACGGCATTTCCCGCGAGCAGCAGGATGCCTTCGCCGCCCGATCGCAGCAAAAAGCGGCGTCCGCCCTTGAGTCCGGTCTGTTTGACGCCGAGATAGCGCCGGTGACGGTGAAGCAGGGTAAAAAGCCGCCGCAGGTTGTCAGCAGTGATGAGCAGCCCCGGCCAGGGACCACCGCCGGGAAGCTTGCGCAGCTGCGCCCCGCCTTTTTGCACGAGGAAGGCACGGTCACGGCGGGCAACGCCTCGACGCTCAACGACGGTGCCGCTGCGGTGCTGCTAATGAGCGAGGAACGCGCCCGGGAGAGCGGGCTGCCGATCCTCGGACGCATCGTGAGTTATGCCGTGACGGGCGTTGACCCGTCGGTGATGGGCATCGGTCCGGTCAGCGCCTGCCGTACGGCGCTGGCGCGGGCGGGCTGGACGCTGGATGACGTGGACCTCATTGAAGCCAATGAAGCCTTTGCCGCGCAGGCGCTGGCGGTGGGCCAGCAGCTCGGCTGGGATGAGCGCAAGGTGAATGTCAACGGCGGCGCGATTGCCCTCGGTCATCCGATTGGCGCATCCGGCTGCCGCATCCTCGTGACGCTGCTGCACGAAATGCAGCGCCGGGACGTCAAAAAAGGGCTCGTCACCCTGTGCGTAGGCGGCGGGCAAGGCATCGCCCTGACCGTCGAGCGTTAAACATCTCGTTAGTACCCGAATATAACAAGAGTAAGGAGTCGCAATGAGTGTGTTAATTGCCCTGGGGGCGCTGGCACTGCTGATGCTGGCGGCCTATCGCGGATATAGCGTGATTTTGTTTGCGCCGATTGCGGCGCTCGGTGCCGTGCTGCTGACCGACCCGGGCGCCGTCGGCCCGACGTTTACCGGCCTGTTTATGGAAAAAATGGTGGGCTTCGTCAAGCTCTACTTCCCGGTGTTCCTGCTGGGCGCGGTGTTTGGCAAGCTGATTGAACTCTCCGGTTTCTCACGATCCATCGTCGCCGCGGCGATTCAGATCCTCGGGCGTCGCCACGCGATCCCGGTGATTGTCCTCGTGTGCGCGCTGTTAACCTACGGCGGCGTGTCGCTGTTTGTGGTGGCGTTTGCAGTTTATCCGTTTGCCGCTGAGCTGTTCCGCCAGAGCGGCATCCCTAAAAGGCTGATCCCGGCCACCGTGGCGCTCGGGGCATTCTCGTTTACCATGGACGCCCTGCCCGGCACGCCGCAGATCCAGAACATTATCCCCACCAGCTTCTTCGGCACTAACGCCTGGGCCGCGCCGTGGCTGGGGCTGATCGGCTCGCTGTTTATTATCTGTTTTGGCCTGCTGTGGCTTGAGCGCCAGCGTCGTAAGGCGCTCAATAACAACGAAGATTACGGCACGGATCTGAAAAATGAACCGGAAACGCCGGACAATATTAACCTCCCACACCCGCTGATTGCCATCTCCCCTCTGCTGCTGGTGGGGATCCTCAACCTGCTGTTTACCCGCTGGATCCCAGGCTGGTACGGCTCGCGCCACGAGCTTACCCTGCCCGGACTGGCGAAGCCGATTGTGACCGAGGTCAGCAAGATCACCGCCATCTGGGCGGTGGAAGCGGCGCTGATCTCCGGTATCGTGCTGGTGCTGATTTTTGGCTTTCGCAATATCCGCGGACGCCTGGCAGAAGGCAGCCGCACGGCGGTCAGCGGTGCCATTCTGGCCGCAATGAACACCGCCTCGGAATACGGTTTTGGCGCGGTTATCGCCGCCCTGCCCGGTTTTCTGGTGTTATCCAAAGCGCTGGCGGCGATCCCGAATCCATTACTCAATGAGGCCATCAGCGTGACCGTTCTGGCGGGGATCACCGGCTCGGCGTCCGGCGGGATGAGCATTGCCCTCGCGGCCATGTCCGACACGTTTGTTGCCGCCGCCCACGCGGCCAATATCCCTCTTGAGGTGCTGCACCGCGTGGCCTCCATGGCAAGCGGGGGGATGGATACCCTGCCCCATAACGGCGCGGTGATTACCCTGCTGGCGATCACCGGCCTGAGCCATCGTCAGGCCTACGGCGGCATTTTCGCTATCACAATCATTAAAAGTCTGGCAGTGCTTTTTGTCATTGCCGTGTTCTATCTGACCGGCATTGTGTAAGGAGAAAAAAATGAATCTGAACGGTAAAACCGCACTGGTGACCGGCTCGACGAGCGGTATTGGCCTTGGGATCGCCCGCGTGCTGGCGAAAGCCGGGGCACAGGTGATCCTTAACGGTTTCGGCGACAGCGAATCGGCGCGCGCTGAGATTGCGCAGCTGGGCAAAAAGCCGGGCTATCACGATGCGGATCTGCGCGATGTCATTCAGATTGAAGCCCTGATGCGCTACGCCGATACGCAGTTCGGCGGCGTGGACATCCTGGTCAACAACGCGGGCATACAGTATGTGGCCCCGGTTGATGCGTTTCCGGTAAAGAAGTGGAACGACATTATTGCCATTAACCTTTCAGCGGTATTTCACACCAGCCGGCTGGCGCTGCCTGCCATGCGGGAGAAGAACTGGGGGCGAATCATCAATATCGCCTCGGTTCACGGGCTGGTGGCCTCAAAAGAGAAGTCAGCCTACGTGGCCGCCAAGCATGGCGTGGTGGGCTTTACCAAGTCGCTGGCGCTGGAAACCGCCCGCACCGGTATTACCGCAAATGCGCTCTGCCCCGGCTGGGTACTGACGCCGCTGGTGCAACAGCAAATCGACAAACGCATTGCGGATGGCGCCGCGCCGGATCTGGCGCGCGACCAGCTTCTGGGGGAGAAACAGCCTTCCGGGGAATTTGTCACCCCGGAACAGCTGGGTGAAGTGACGCTGTTTTTGTGCAGCGACAGCGCCGTGAACGTGCGCGGCGCCGCGTGGAATATGGACGGCGGCTGGGTTGCACAGTGACTTATCGGCCGGGTAAGCGAAGCCGCCACCCGGCAAACAGGGTTAGCTTGAGCAGCTGACCTCCAGCCGCTTGCCCCAGTCGGGCGGGCGGCTGACGTAGTCATCATCCCGGTCGGCAAACGGCGTGCGCAGCGCCGCATGCAGGCGGTGCAGCTCGTCGTATTCGCCCTGCTCTGCCTGCGCAATCGCCCGCTGCGCCAGCCAGTTGCGCAATACCATCGCCGGGTTCGTGGCGTTCATCTGCGTCTGGCGGGTCGCGTCATCCACCTGCTCGTGCTGCAGTCGCGTGCGGTACTGAGCAAACCAGTCGTCAAACGCCTGCCTGTCAATAAACTCGTCGCGTAGCGGCGAGGCCGCGCTGTGCTGCTCCGTCTGGCCCAGCATCCGGAAGGTTCGGGTGTAATCGCTGCCCTCACGCGCCATCAGAGCAAACAGGCCGTTGAGGATATCGTTATCGCCTCTCTCCTGCGTCACCAGCCCGAGCTTGTTGCGCATCAGCGTGCCATATTCCCCCAGCAAAATGTCCTGATAGCTGTCGAGGGCATCGTTCAGGGCTTCCACGTCGATAAACGGCGACAAGGTTTGCGCAAGCCGCTGCAGGTTCCACAGGCCGACCGCCGGCTGGTTGTCAAAGCTGTAACGCCCCTGGTAGTCGGAGTGGTTGCAGATGTACCCAGGCTGATAATCATCGAGGAAGCCAAACGGACCGTAGTCAAAGGTCAGCCCGAGGATCGACATATTGTCCGTATTCATGACGCCATGGGCAAAGCCTACCGTTTGCCAGCGGGCAATCAGAGTGGCGGTTCGGGTTACTACATCCCTGAACCAGAGAACGTATTTATCCGCCTCGTCCTGCAAATGCGCCCAGTGGTGACGAATGGCAAAGTCCGCTAGCTGGCGAACCTTGTCCGGCTCGCGGCGATAGTAAAAGTGCTCGAAATGACCGAAGCGCAAATGGCTTTGCGCAATGCGCATCAGCATTGCCCCTTTTTCCATCGTTTCGCGCGCAACCGGCGTATCGCTGGTAACAATCGACAGCGCGCGGGTGGTGGGGATACCCAGCGCATGCATCGCTTCAGATCCCAGGCATTCGCGAATCGTTGAACGCAGTACCGCGCGCCCGTCGCCCATCCGCGAATAGGGGGTAAGACCTGCGCCTTTCAGATGCCAGTCAACCGTCTCCCCGTTGGGAAGCTGCTGTTCGCCGAGCAGGATCCCCCTGCCGTCGCCCAGTTGACCCGCCCAGACGCCAAACTGATGTCCGCTATAGACCTGCGCCAGAGGCTGCATACCGGCAAGCAGCGTTTCGCCTCCCCAGATGCCAGCGCCTGCTGAAGGCTGAAACAGCTCAGGCGGAATAGTCAGTTCATCTGCCAGCCGGTCGTTATGCCAGATAAGGCGTGAATTTTGTAACGGTGTAGGTTTGAGTGCGGTGTAAAAGCCAGGCAACTCGTCATGCCAGTGAGCAGTAAAAGACAGGGTCATAAGTCCTCCTGCTTTTAGTGTAGAGGGTTTACCCGGACTTAAACACGGGCGAAAGCAAGGGTTATCGCTGCTGAACCAACGTAGTGACGTGTTCTGCAGAGACGGCAGGCCAGAGCGCCCCCTGCATTGCGCCAAAATTGAAGGACAGAACGCGCTGCAACAGGCCGTGGTCGTCAATGCCGGAGACGATCACCGACTGGCAGTGCGGCGTGACTTGCCAGAGGATGGCGCGCATAAATGGCTCAAAAGAGAGCTCCGTGGCACGCTGCTGAATGAAACCTTTATCGAGAATGACCCGTTTAAATAATCCGTCATAGACCGCTTTGAGCGACGCAGCGCCTGCGCCAAAGTTTGCCAGAACCAACGGGAAATGGATTGCCATTCTCGCCAGCTGCAGATCGTCTTTTCCGTTATTTAAACCTGGATAGTTCTCATTAACAGTAAACTCAAGAAACGGATAACGCTCAAGGATTGAAACAGCGTTCCCATTACTTAATAAAAACTCAACAATTACGGGTGTAATATTGATCCATGCAATTAACTGATGCTGAATAAAAAACAGTTTGCAGGTATCAAGCAATTGCAGTTTTTCGTTAAACAGTTCTAACTCTTCGGCTGCTGAAAGTCTTGGGATAACAAGCTCAGTGGGGATCCTCACATCGCTGCCGACGCCAGTAAAGTTAACCAGAATTTCTAAACCTTTAAGCTCACCTGCACTATTACGGGCAGGCAGAAGCAGCAGTTCAGACTGGTAAGCATTATCTAGCGTAATAATCATTGCACTCGCCCCGCATTAAAGATGAGAGAGGACATCCTGGAGCAATTGCCGACACAATTCCACTGTCTTGATTTTAATAAGATTAATTTCATTAGTTCCGTATTAATTTTCAGATTTATCCCTGAATCTAAAATAGATCTTATCCTGGTTACAGAATAATAGCCAGTTTTAGATAAAACAGTCACATGCGGGCTTCGCTAATTTAGGTAAATTTAACTTTAATCATCTTATTTGAGAAAAACGGCATGGTTTATTAGTTACCATGCCGTCATAAGAGATGTGTCCGACCAAGACTATATACGTCGTGCCTGCCAGAAATTTTTACGCCAGTAAACATTATCCAGAGAAGAGCGCATCACGCCGCGGCTGGTTGAGGCATGAATAAACTGATTGTCTGTATCATATATCCCCACATGAAGACCACTTTCACCCGATCCGGTTTTAAAGAAAACCAGGTCCCCAGGCAGAAGTTCGTCTTTATCAATTTCAGTGCCGATTTCAGCCTGCTTGCGCGTTTCGCGCGGAAGCTGTAAATCAAACTTGTCGCGAAACGTCATCAGAACAAAGCCCGAGCAATCTACACCGCCCCGGCTCATGCCGCCGTAGCGATAGGGCGTACCGCGCCAGTTGCTCAGCTGATCGTTCAGGCTGGCGATGACGGTGATCGAATCTGAAAGCCGTGGGTTAGGCGGCGGAGCACGATGGCTGCTGCATCCCGCAAGAAAGAGTGCAGCCATCAGGAGAAACCAGAATCGCATTTCAGACGAATCCTCTGCTTTTTTTGTTCTTTTCGTAATTTAGCGTGCAATCGCGCTCGCAGGCAAGAACCGGTTACTCCTGCCCGGTTGAAATCAGCATCTTATGACCTTCTATATCCAGCCTGCGGAACGACATATTGTACGCGCGGGCAAGATTGGGCGGCGTAAGAACCCGATCCCGCGTGCCGCTGGCGATCATCTTTCCACGCGACAGTAGCCACACCCGGTGGGCATGACGCAAGGTATGGTTGAGGTCATGACTGCTCATCACCACCGCGATACCTTTTCGGCTCAGGGCGCTTAACAGCGTATCCAGCGCCGCCTGCTGCGCCACGTCCAGACCGCTCATGGGCTCATCGAGAAGCAGCAGCCGCCCATGAGGGTTACCGGCCGGGTGGATCTGAACGATGACTGCCGCCAGACGCACCCGCTGCCACTCTCCGCCGGAAAGCTGGCTGACGTGCCGGGAGAGTTTATCTTCCAGCCCCAGGGCCGCAGCCACGTCCGTCAGCAGTGCCGTATGGTGTTTGTCGTGCAAATGCAGCATCAGATAGTGCCAGACAGGCATCGCAAAGGGAGGCACCTGCTGCTGCACGAGGTAACTGCGCCGGTGCGCCAGCGAGACCGGCGACCAGTCGGCAAGGGTATGCTCCAGCAACGTTATCTGCCCTGCTCCGCCGGTCAGACCAGCCATCCGCGCCAGCAGCGTGCTCTTCCCTGCGCCGTTCGGCCCGACAAGATGCAGGATTTCTCCCGCATTGAGGGTACCGGTTATCGGCTCCAGACGTCCCTTCTCGGCAACGTCCGTGAGCTGCATCAGCAACGACATTATTTCGCCAGCGCCAGCTTGATTGATTCCATGACAATCGGATCTTCAGGCGTCATATCCGGTGAAAAACGCTGAACGACCTGGCCATCCCGGCCAATCAGGAATTTTTCGAAGTTCCACAGAATGTCGTCCGGATAGAGCGGCGCGCGGCCTTTGCTTGCCATGCGTTCATAAAAACCGCTTCCTTCCGGCGCAACGGCTTTCGGGGCGGCAGCGATGAGCTTCGCATACAGCGGATGGCGATCGTCACCGTTGACATCAATTTTGCTGAACAGCGGGAACGTGACGCCGTAGGTGGTGCTACAGAACGTTTTGATCTCCTCTTCGCTGCCCGGCTCCTGGCCCAGGAACTGGTTGCACGGGAAACCCAGTACGGTGAAACCGTCTTTCTCCCAGGCCTTCTGAATGTTTTCCAGCTGTTCGTACTGCGGCGTCAGGCCACATTTAGATGCCACGTTGACGATAAGCAACACGTTGCCTTTGTAGCCTTCAAGCGTGGTGTTATCGCCATCAATGGTGGTCACTTTCGTATTCAGGATATCTGACTGCATAGTATTTCCTCAGATTGTCGATTTAACGTCCAGCTTTTAATAGTAGCCAGATAAAGACCGGCGCGCCCAGCGTGGCGGTCACAACGCCAATGGGCAGCTCGGCGGCTGTCAGGGCAAGCCGGGCGATGATATCGGCCACCAGCAGCGTGACGGCACCGGCAACAGCCGAGGCCGGAAGTAAGGTTCGATGGTCCGTGAGGCCACACAGACGCAGCATGTGCGGAATAACCAGCCCGATAAAGCCAATCGCCCCCGCCAGAGCGACGCTGACGCCGACCAGCCAGCCAATGGCGATGACCAGCACATTACGCCAGAACCCTATCGGCATGCCGAGCTGGCGGGCAGAGTTTTCACCCAGCGCGAGCATATTCAGCGGCTGCGCCTGCAGGGCAGCCCACGCGATAACCGGCACCAGCAGCGCCATTAGCCAGCCCTGGTGCCAGTCAACGCCGCCAAAGCCGCCCATCATCCAGTACATGAGCTGGCGCAAGTCAAAGGAGGTCGAGAAATAGACTGCCCAGGTCATCAGCGCGCTGCAGATAATCCCCAGCGCCACGCCGGCAAGGAGCAGACGGCTGGTGGATAAGTGCCGTCTGGCGAAGCGAAGAAGGATCGCGGTTATCAGCAATGCGCCAAGAATTGCGCTCAGGCTAATTCCCCATCCGGAGAGTTCTCCCCCGCCCAGCATCACCGCCGCAATCAGCCCCACGCCTGCGCCGTTCGACACGCCGAGTAACCCGGGTTCCGCCAGCGGGTTATCAAACAACGCCTGCATAATAGTGCCGCACAGCGCCAGCGCGGCACCCACCAGAATCACCGCGACGGTGCGCGGCAAACGAATTTGCCAGACGAAGAGCTGCCCGTCAGGCCCCCACCAGCTTTCGGGCCCTATCCATCGGTCACCGGCGCAGAGGCTCACACCCGCGGCGACAATGAGTAGCAGCACCAGCAAAAGCAGGCGACGTCGATCGGAACGGTGCTGGCGATGGGCATAATCAAGCATGAGTATGGTTATTAGTAGCGTGAGATGTAATTGATTTTACGGCGGGTTTGCCAGAGAGCGCAAAGAAAAAAGGCCGCGTGGGCGGCCTTTTTGGTTAGTTCATATTACTCTGCTTTGGGCGTTGCGTTTTCGACACGGCTTTTTAACTTCTGGCCGGGTCTGAAGGTCACCACGCGGCGGGCTGTAATGGGAATATCTTCCCCCGTCTTCGGGTTACGGCCCGGACGTTGGTTTTTGTCTCGCAAATCAAAATTACCAAAACCGGAGAGTTTAACCTGCTCACCATTTTCCAGAGCACGACGGATCTCTTCGAAAAACAGCTCTACCAGCTCTTTGGCATCCCGTTTGCTAAGCCCAAGCTTATCAAACAGATATTCTGACATTTCAGCTTTTGTAAGCGCCATAGGTTCAATCCCTCAATGATGCCTGGAATCGCTCTTTTAATGCCTCTACACATTTGGCGACGGTAGCGGCAATCTCCTCTTCTTCGAGTGTACGGCTGGTATCCTGAAGGATAAGGCTAATAGCGAGGCTCTTGAAACCTTCTGCTACGCCCTTGCCGCGGTACACGTCAAATAAGTTTACGCCAACTACCTGATTTACGCCAACTTTCTTACATTCGGCCAAAATATCTGCTGCGGGCACATTTTCCGCGACCACAACTGCGATATCACGGCGGTTTGCCGGGAAGCGGGAGACGTCCTGAGCCTGAGGAATCACGCGGTCTGCCACCAGGTTCCATTCCAGCTCGAACACGATGGTACGGCCGTTCAGGTCCAGTTTACGCTCCAGCTCAGGGTGAACAACCCCAATGAAACCAACGCGTTTGCCGTCTAAATAGATGGCCGCGCTCTGGCCCGGATGCAGAGCCGGGATGGCTTCCGCGCGGAATTCAATTTCAGATAATTTACCGGTCAGATCCAGAATCGCTTCCAGATCGCCCTTCATATCGTAGAAATCAACCGCGCCTTTTGCCAGGTCCCAGTGCTCTTCGTAGCGGTTACCGCTGATGGCACCAGCCAGCATGAGATCCTGACGGATGCCTAAATTTGCCTGATTATCCGGCACAAAGCGCAAACCGCTTTCGAAAATTCGCACGCGGTTTTGCTGGCGATTCTGGTTATAAACGATAGTGCCCAGCAGGCCCGTCCACAGGGACAGACGCATTGCAGACATTTCGCTGGAGATTGGGCTTGGCAGGATCAGCGCTTCTTCGCCCGGGTGGATCAGCTGCTGCAGTTTTGGATCAACAAAGCTGTAGGTGATCACTTCCTGGTAACCTTTGTCGTTCAGCATGGTTTTCACACGCTTCAGGGACAGGTCGGCTTCACGGTGGGACCCCATCACCAGGCCGGCCTGGACAGGCTCGTCAGGGATGTTGTTGTAGCCGTATACGCGGGCCACTTCTTCCACCAGATCTTCTTCGATTTCCATGTCGAAACGCCAGGATGGGGCAACGGCTTTCCACTCGTCCTGACCTTCGGTCACGTCGCAACCCAAACGCTTCAGGATATCGGTCACCTGCGCATCGGCAACGTGGTGGCCAATCAGACGATCCAGCTTGCTGCGACGCAGGGTGATGGTCGCGCGCTTCGGCAGAGTCTCTTCACTGGTGACGTCAATAACCGGGCCCGCTTCACCGCCGCAGATGTCGATCAGCAGACGGGTGGCACGCTCAATCGCTTTATACTGCAGAGCCGGGTCAACGCCGCGCTCGTAGCGGTGAGAGGCATCGGTGTGCAGGCCGTGACGACGTGCGCGACCGGTGATGGAAAGCGGACTGAAGAACGCACACTCCAGCAGCACGTTTTGCGTCTCATCGTTCACGCCTGAATGTTCGCCGCCGAAAATGCCGCCCATTGCCAGCGCTTTGCTGTGGTCGGCAATAACCAGCGTGTCAGCGTTCAGTTTCGCTTCGCTGCCGTCCAGCAGAACCAGGGTTTCACCCTCTTTCGCCATACGCACCACAATACCGCCTTCGATACGATCTTTATCGAACGCGTGCATTGGCTGGCCCAGCTCCAGCAGGACGTAGTTAGTCACGTCAACTACCGCATCGATAGAACGGATACCGCAGCGACGCAGCTTCTCTTTCATCCACAGCGGGGTTGGCGCTTTAACGTTGATGCCTTTCACTACGCGACCGAGGTAGCGAGGACATGCATCCGCAGCGTCAACCTGAATAGGCAGTACGTCGCTGATGGTCGCTTCAACCGGAGCGATCTCCGGCGCGTTCAGCTCGGTCTGGTTCAACACGGCAACGTCGCGCGCCACGCCGATAATACCCAGGCAGTCGGCACGGTTTGGCGTGACGCTGATTTCGATGGTGTTGTCATCAAGCTTCAGGTATTCGCGGATATCGGTACCGATTGGCGCATCCAGCGGCAGCTCAATGATGCCGTTGTGGTCGTCGGAAATACCCAGCTCGGAGAAGGAGCACAGCATGCCTTCAGACGGCTCGCCGCGAAGCTTAGCCGCTTTGATTTTGAAATCACCCGGCAGTACGGCACCGACGGTCGCCACGGCCACCTTCAGCCCCTGACGGCAGTTTGGCGCACCGCAGACGATATCCAGCAGACGGTCACCGCCCACGTTCACTTTTGTCACGCGCAGTTTGTCAGCGTTAGGGTGCTGGCCGCACTCTACCACTTCGCCGACGACCACGCCGTTGAAGGCACCGGAAACCGGCTCAACGCCGTCCACTTCCAGGCCCGCCATGGTGATCTGGTTAGAAAGCGCGTCGCTGTCCAGCGTGGTGTTCACCCATTCGCGTAACCACAGTTCACTGAATTTCATTGTTCTGTCCTGCCCTTATTTAAACTGTTTGAGGAAACGCAGATCGTTTTCGAAGAATGCGCGTAAGTCGGTCACGCCGTAGCGCAGCATGGTCAGACGTTCCATGCCCATACCGAACGCAAAGCCGGAGTACACTTCCGGATCGATACCCACGTTGCGCAGCACGTTTGGATGCACCATCCCGCAGCCCAGCACTTCCAGCCATTTGCCGTTTTTACCCATCACGTCAACTTCCGCAGACGGTTCAGTGAACGGGAAGTAGGACGGACGGAAACGAACCTGCAGATCTTCCTCAAAGAAGTTGTTCAGGAAATCATGCAGCGTGCCCTTCAGGTTGGTGAAGCTGATGTTTTTATCAACGATCAGACCTTCCATCTGGTGGAACATTGGGGTGTGGGTCTGATCGTAGTCGTTACGATAGACGCGGCCCGGCGCGATAATGCGGATTGGCGGTTCCTGATCCTTCATGGTGCGGATCTGAACGCCTGAGGTCTGGGTACGCAGCAGACGCGTAGCGTCGAACCAGAAAGTGTCGTGGTCAGCGCGTGCCGGATGATGGCCAGGAATGTTCAGGGCATCGAAGTTGTGGTAATCATCTTCGATTTCCGGGCCAGTCGCCACGGTAAAGCCGAGCTCACCGAAGAAACTTTCAATGCGGTCAATCGTACGGGTGACCGGATGCAGACCGCCGTTTTCAATACGACGACCCGGCAGAGAAACGTCAATCGTCTCTGCGGCCAGACGCGCATTCAGCACCGCGCTTTCCAGCTCGGCTTTACGCGCGTTCAGCGCCTGCTGAACCTGCTCTTTGGCCTCGTTAATCACCGCACCCGCTGCCGGGCGTTCTTCTGGCGGCAGTTCACGCAGGGTTGTCATTTGAAGGGTCAAATGCCCTTTTTTACCAAGATATTCGACGCGGACATTGTCTAACGCGGCAACATCTGAGGCCTGATTAATGGCGGCTGTTGCACTGGCAACCAGCTCTGCGAGATGTGACATGATTTTCCTCATTATGTCGGTGCAGACACCGATTTGGTGGAGTTATTCTCTCAAATTCAGGCACAAAAAAAGCCTCCATCGGGAGGCTTATCTGGCGCTGTTTTTCGTTTCATCTTTCACGCGCTAGCCTCCTGAATTCAGGTGCTAAAGTAAAAGAAGAAGCGGAAAATAGCAGCATTCATGCTTGCGTTACCTTGTAGGGTAAAAACCGTTAAGACCTTATTGAAAAGCCTGGACGGGTAAAAGTCAATGTTCTGATGAGGTTAAAACAAAAGAGGGAGCAAAGCTCCCTCTCTCAACTGGCTTATGCCAGTGCTGCTTTCGCTTTTTCGACCAGAGCGGTGAACGCTACTTTGTCGAATACTGCGATGTCAGCCAGGATCTTACGGTCGATTTCAACAGAGGCTTTTTTCAGGCCGTTGATGAATTTGCTGTAAGAAATACCGTTCTGACGTGCTGCTGCGTTGATACGCGCAATCCACAGTTGACGGAACTGACGCTTACGCTGACGACGGTCACGGTAAGCGTACTGACCTGCTTTGATAACAGCCTGGAAGGCAACGCGGTAAACGCGTGAACGCGCACCGTAGTAGCCTTTAGCTTGTTTCAAAATTTTCTTGTGACGTGCACGTGCAATTACACCACGTTTTACGCGAGCCATATGTGCTCTCCTGTATCTATATTCTTAGTAAAAAAATTAAACGTTAACGGCTTATGCGTACGGCAGGCACGCGATAACCAGACCCAGATCGCCTTTAGAAACAAGGCCTTTTGGACGCAGGTGACGTTTACGCTTAGTAGATTTTTTGGTCAGAATATGACGCAGGTTTGCGTGCTTACGCTTAAATCCACCACCACCGGTTTTTTTGAAGCGCTTAGCAGCACCGCGTACGGTCTTAATTTTTGGCATCTTAATAACTTCCACTTCGCATTGTTAAATAAACGAAACATAGGCGAACAAAACCTATGAAACCCGAAGGCTCCACAGATTTTGCTGCTTGAAGGCCTTACTGTTTCTTCTTAGGAGCGAGCACCATGATCATCTGGCGGCCTTCGATCTTCGTAGGGAAGGATTCGACTACTGCCAGTTCACTCAGATCGTCACGGACGCGGTTAAGCACTTCCATACCGATCTGTTGGTGGGCCATCTCACGACCGCGGAAACGCAGTGTGATCTTGGCCTTATCGCCATCTTCCAGAAAGCGAATCAGGCTGCGGAGTTTTACCTGATAATCGCCATCGTCGGTACCAGGACGGAATTTAATTTCCTTAACCTGGATAACTTTTTGCTTCTTCTTCTGTTCCTTAGAAGACTTACTCTTTTCATAAAGGAACTTGCCGTAGTCCATGATACGACAAACTGGCGGTTCGGCGTTAGGGCTGATTTCAACTAAATCTACTCCAGCTTCTTCAGCTTTTTCGATCGCTTCTCTCAGACTCACAATCCCCAGTGGTTCACCTTCAAGATCTGTTAAGCGAACTTCCTGGGCGCGAATCTCGCCATTGATACGATTCGGACGTGCCGTTTGAACTCGTTTTCCGCCTTTAATACCTTATTCCTCCAGTTGTTGAAGACTGCGGCTGCGAATCTCTTGTTGCAGCTTCTCAATCACTTCACTTACGTCCAGGCTGCCCAGGTCTTTACCACGGCGGGTGCGAACGGCAACTTTGCCTGCTTCCACCTCTTTATCACCACAGACCAACATATATGGGACACGACGTAAAGTGTGCTCGCGGATTTTAAAGCCAATCTTCTCATTTCTCAAGTCTGCTTTTACGCGAATGCCCGCATTTTGTAGTTTCTGCGTCAATTCTTTAACGTAATCTGCCTGAGAATCGGTAATGTTCATCACCACGACCTGCACTGGCGCAAGCCAGGTTGGGAAGAAGCCTGCAAACTCTTCGGTCAGGATGCCGATGAAGCGCTCCAGAGAACCGAGAATTGCGCGGTGAATCATTACCGGCACCTGACGCTCGTTGTCTTCGCCAACATAAGAGGCGCTAAGACGCTGAGGCAGGGAGAAGTCCAGCTGTACAGTACCGCACTGCCATGCGCGATCGAGGCAGTCATACAGGGTAAATTCAATTTTCGGACCGTAGAATGCGCCCTCACCCAGCTGATATTCGAACGGAATACCGTTCTCTTCCAGCGCGACGGCGAGATCCGCTTCAGCACGATCCCAGGTCTCATCGCTACCGATACGTTTTTCCGGACGCGTTGAGAGTTTGACCACGATCTTCTCGAAGCCAAAGGTGCTGTACATATCGTAGACCATACGAATACAGGCGTTAACTTCATCACGTACCTGATCTTCCGTACAGAAGATATGCGCATCATCCTGAGTAAAGCCACGAACGCGCATCAGACCGTGCAAGGCACCTGATGGCTCGTTACGGTGGCAGCTACCGAACTCCGCCATACGCAGCGGCAGGTCGCGGTAGGATTTCAGACCCTGGTTGAAGATCTGAACGTGACCCGGGCAGTTCATTGGCTTAATGCAGTATTCACGGTTCTCAGAAGAGGTGGTGAACATCGCATCTTTGTAGTTGTCCCAGTGGCCGGTTTTTTCCCACAGCACACGGTCCATCATGAACGGGCCTTTCACTTCCTGATACTGGTACTCTTTCAGCTTGGAGCGTACGAAGGTTTCCAGTTCACGGAAGATGGTCCAGCCATCGTTATGCCAGAACACCATACCCGGCGCTTCTTCCTGCATGTGGTACAGGTCAAGCTGCTTACCGATTTTACGGTGGTCACGCTTCGCGGCCTCTTCCAGGCGCAGCAGGTACGCGTTCAGGGCTTTTTTATCGGCCCACGCGGTACCATAAATACGCTGCAACATCTTGTTGTTGCTGTCGCCGCGCCAGTAGGCGCCCGCGATCTTCATCAGTTTAAAGTGATGACAGAAGCGCATGTTCGGCACGTGCGGTCCACGGCACATGTCGACGTATTCTTCGTGATGGTACAAGCCAGGCTTGTCATCATGGGAAATATTTTCGTCAAGAATAGAGACCTTATAGCTCTCGCCGCGCTTCACGAAGGTTTCACGCGCTTCGTGCCAGCTGACTTTCTTCTTGATGACGTCATAGTTCGTTTCGGCGAGCTCATGCATACGTTTTTCGAGCGCGTCGATATCTTCCTGAGTCAGGGTGTGGTCAAGGTCAACGTCGTAGTAGAAACCGTTGTCGATAACCGGACCGATCGCCATTTTGGTGTTTGGCCACAGCTGTTTGATGGCATGGCCTAGCAGGTGCGCGCAGGAGTGACGAATGATCTCCAGACCTTCTTCGTCTTTCGCAGTGATGATTGCAAGCGTCGCATCGTTTTCGATCAGGTCGGAAGCATCCACCAGCTCACCGTTAACACGGCCGGCGATAGTCGCCTTCGCGAGACCAGGACCGATGTCCAGGGCAACATCCATTGGGCTAACTGCGTGGTCGAAATGGCGTTGGCTGCCATCAGGAAGAGTAATTACAGGCATTTTATATCCTTATTTGCAGTGATGCCCCACACATAAGAGCATATACAAAGAAAATAATCGTGATTTGACAATAGATTACGACACCATCTGACCAACAATCGTCAAATTGGTTCGTCATCATTCACCTGCTGAAATCAGACAACGTCGGATTTACAGTAAGCCTTGCAATGTTAACACTAACAAAAGGGAGATTGCACCCTCTGCCGGCAGATTGATGCGCTGGCACTTTCGCATGAATTTGCTGGGCGCATATTCCCGGTGCTCGCATTTCAGAAATGCTGGGCTACTCTTGAACAGGTCTTTAAACCCAAAGGTGCATACCATGAACGTATCAAGTAGAACGGTTGTGATATTGAACATCCTTTCAGCCACAGGTTTATTGTTGATTCTCGCCGAACGATTCCACTGGTTCTGAGCCTGACCCTACGCTGGCATAACCCAATCGATCCGGAGAAGGGGCATATTTCGGCCCTGTTTGGTAGACTGTGGGTATCAACAAACAAGGATTAGGTTATGCCAACAAAACGATTTGCCGTAAAACACTGGAAAATGGTACTGGTGCTGATTGCCATCTGCGGCGCAATGCTGCTACTTCGTTGGGCGGCAATGATTTGGGGCTAGAAGTGAATATCGGTAATCAGACAGGACGTCAAAAGGTCAGGAGAAACGGGCCGACATCATCATCGGCCCGCCATCATTACATTTTATAACCCAGTGAAACCGTGGTTCTGCGATCGGTATGATCCGGCGCAGTTTCTGGTGGTGAAGAGTTCCAGGTCACGTTGTAGGCTACTTTCAGACCAAAGTGTTCGTTGATAGCCACGTTCAGCGCCGTCTCAGAGTTCAGCGTCGTATCGTCGGCACCAAATACAGAAACACCCTGGGTGAATTTGGTGTTGTCAGTCATCTGCCAGGCATAGGTACCGGAAGCGTAACCAAGCGGTTGGGTTTTGGTATCGCCATCGGTGTACTCGTCATAACGCACACCCGGACCGAATTCAAAGCGGAAGCTGTGTACCGGACCGTTCAGGAACTGGCGACCATAACCAGCGGTAAACACATCGCGCTGACGATAGCCGTTGTAACGGTCGGTTAACCAACTTGCCTGACCAAACAGGTAGTCATAATCGGTCATGTTGTAACGGCTACGTCCGCCTACCGCATATTTCTCGGAAGAGCGTTCGTCATTGGCGGACGTATTGCTGGCATTACCCCACAGAGACCAGGCGGTGGTATTACCGTACCAGGTGAGCGTACTGTCCGCCGTCAGAGAGGAGCTTTTCGTGTTACCGGATTGTGCCAGATACCCTGCGTTCAGGTTACCTTCAAAAGGTTTTTTCGCGGTGGTGGGATCGTCCATGACAGTAAAAACGGTATCATCGGCGGCTGCGTTCATAGCTGCAAACACGCCACCCGCCAGCATCAGTGCAGCGGGAACTGTCTTTAAAAGCTTCATTTTATTAAGGAGTCCGTACAACAAAAAAAGAGACCACACGGTCCCGGAATCTTTCTTGAGGATCAATGACAAGGCGTCCAGAGAAAGGTAACAAATTATAAAAAGCCGCAAATAACATAGCAATGATTTCTTATTTCATTTTTTGAATAAGAACGATCCCAAAAAGCGTTTTATTTTATATAAGCCGCACCGCATTTTTCGTCATTATTCATATTTAAAATCATACTGTTATTTACATTGCCTTCCTGCTAAATGGTGCCAGGCTATTAAGAACCCATGCTAAAAGGAGGTAATGATGGTTTCTATCTACACCCTGACGCTCTCCCCTTCCCTTGATTCCGCAACCCTGACGCCGCAGATTTACCCGGAAGGTAAATTGCGCTGCAGCGCCCCGGTCTTTGAGCCCGGCGGCGGCGGTATCAACGTGGCGCGCGCCATTACGCACCTCGGCGGCAAAGCGACGGCCATCTTCCCCGCCGGCGGCGCTACCGGCGAACACCTGGTCTCTCTGCTGGCAGATGAACAGGTGGCCGCAGAGACCGTCGAGGCCAAAGACTGGACGCGGCAAAACCTGCATGTCCACGTGGAATCAAGCGGCGAACAGTACCGTTTTGTCATGCCAGGCGCGAAACTCAGCGATGATGAGTTTCGCCAGCTTGAAGAGAAAGTGCTGACGATAGAAAGCGGCGCGCTGCTGGTCGTAAGCGGCAGCCTGCCGCCCGGCGTCAGCACGGAAAAATTAACCGCCCTTATTCAGGCCGCGCAGCAGCGCGGGATCCGCTGCATTGTCGACAGCAGCGGCGAGGCTCTGCAGGCGGCCCTGGTGCCGGGCAATCTGGAGCTGGTCAAACCCAACCAGAAAGAGCTAAGCGCACTGGTCAACCGCGAGCTGACGCAGCCTGACGATGTTCGCACCGCCGCGCAGGAGCTGGTACGCAGCGGCAAAGCACGACGCGTCGTGGTTTCCCTTGGCCCTCAGGGGGCGCTGGCCGTCGATGAAACGTCGTCCGTTCAGGTTGTCCCGCCGCCGATGAAAAGTCAGAGCACGGTAGGCGCTGGGGATAGCATGGTGGGCGCCATGACGCTGAAACTGGCGCAGGGCGCGTCGCTGCTGGAAATGACGCGTTACGGCGTGGCAGCAGGTAGCGCCGCCACCATCAACAAGGGCACGCGTCTTTGTTCGCTGTCCGATACGCAAAAAATTGTCGATTATCTGTCCCAAAATTAATCCCTGTTCCCCTTCATGGTTATGGAGGGGAATGTCATCCCCGAGTCGCCAAACGCAAACTATCGACTATGCTAAGAAAACTTCCATGATAACAATGAGGTGAATTATGAGCAGTGGTGACATCACCCGCTACGTCGTGACCATCAACCTTCATGAAGCATCGCTGACCGAGCTGAATGAGCTCAACAACGCCTTCACCCGGGCTAATTTTCTCCTCACGCTCACGGATGACGCGGGCAATGTTCATGATTTAGGCACCCTGGCATTTGGCCTGATCAGTCCCCTGAGCCAGGAAGAGGTTCATGCGTTGGGCGCCAGTCTGGTGGAAAGCGTGACCGACAAGCCAGCCGAGATTGACGTGGAAACCTGGGAAAGCTGGCATAAAAAAGAACAATAAGTGCCCTGCATGAATTTAAACCGCTCAGGTGTGCGTTAGTTCGTATTTTTTTACCGCAATTATGCGCTAACTTTATGATCTGGCAGACAACATGGGAGAGACAACATGTGGCAGGCTATCAGTCATCTTTTAAGTGAGCAACTGGGTGAAGGTGAAATCGAACTGCGTAACGAACTGCCAGGCGGAGAGATCCATGCCGCGTGGCATTTACGCTACGCAGGACGCGATCTTTTCGTTAAATGCGATGAGCGAGAGCTGCTCCCGATATTTACCGCCGAAGCCGATCAGCTGGAGCTGTTGTCGCGCAGCAAAACGGTGACCGTCCCGCAGGTCCTGGCCGTGGGTAGCGACCGCGACTACAGTTTCCTGGTCATGGAATATCTCCCTGCCCGTCCGCTGGATGCCCACAATGCTTTTATTCTCGGCCAACAGCTCGCGCGCCTGCACCAGTGGAGCGACCAGCCGCAGTTTGGCCTCGATTTTGACAACGACCTCTCCACCACGCCCCAGCCCAACGCCTGGCAGCGCCGCTGGTCGACGTTTTTTGCCGAGCAGCGCATTGGCTGGCAGCTTGAGCTGGCCGCTGAGAAAGGGCTGGAATTTGGCAATATTGATGCCATCGTCGAGCACGTTCAACAGCGCCTGGCATCCCACCAGCCTCAGGCGTCTCTGCTTCACGGTGATTTGTGGTCCGATAACTGCGCGCTGGGTCCCAACGGCCCCTATATCTTCGACCCGGCCTGCTACTGGGGTGACAGAGAGTGCGATCTTGCCATGCTGCCGCTTCACCCTGAACAGCCGCCGCAAATATACGACGGGTACCAGTCTGTTTCCCCTCTGCCGCCCGGTTTCCTCGATCGTCAACCGGTGTATCAGCTATATACGCTGATGAACCGTGCCATTCTTTTTGGCGGTGAACATCTCGTTAACGCGCAGCGCGCGCTCGAACGCATGCTTGCCGCCTGAGAAGAGAAAGGGTGGCTTTGCCGCCACCCTTATCGATTACAGAAAACCGAGCAGTGAAAAGAAGAAATATCCCGCCACAATGATGAGCACGGGAAGAACGTAAAGCGGAAATATCTGCAGGAAAATGGTATGACGCGGAACAACAATACGTGATTCAATCTGCTCCCGACTCATTCCTTCCGGGCCTTTGGCCTGTTCCAGAATTAACTGGTCCTCAACGCCTTCGCGTAAAAAACGCGTCTGGCGGCTCATTCGCGCGCCTGAGGCCTGCAATGCCAGCGCGACAAAGATCAGGGCGTAAATTATCCAGAAGCCGATATTCAGCTGATGCTGAAAATCCGGAGTGGGCGAGTTAAACCAGAAGACATTCAAAAATGGCGTATTAAAACGCATCATCTCAATCATGACATGAGCGAAATCAAGCATTACCGCATTGATACCCGGCTGCTTTTCGCTGTGATCGTACATAAATTTGAGCACGGAAATCAGCGTAGAAATGACGGCAGGAATAAAAATCACCCAGCCAGCAATACGTTTTAAGACCGCAATGCGTCCAGCTTGTTGATACGTCATCAGTTCCTCTTCATAAAGACGCGTTATTTGTGCCTAAGTCTACCTGCTGGTCATCAATTTCGCCCGCTCTTTAAAAGCAATATGCTAAATTGCAGAGTGTGCTTAGCACTTATCGTCTGTCGAACACCCTGGATAAGGAGACGTTGTGATGTCGACACCGCGCCAAATACTTGCCGCAATTTTTGACATGGATGGATTACTGATCGATTCCGAACCGTTATGGGATCGCGCCGAACTGGACGTCATGGCCAGCCTTGGCGTTGATATCAACCGCCGGAATGAACTTCCTGATACGCTGGGGCTGCGCATCGATATGGTGGTTGACCTGTGGTTTGCCCAACAGCCGTGGGTTGGACCCGGTCGCGATGAAGTGACCGCGCGCATAATCAGCCGCGCCATTTCGCTGGTCGAAGAGAACAAGCCGCTGCTGCCCGGCGTGCGTGACGCCGTCGCGCTGTGTAAAGCTCAGGGGCTGAAGGTCGGTCTGGCATCGGCTTCACCGCTGCATATGCTGGAAAAAGTGCTCACCATGTTTGAGCTGCGCGACAGCTTTAACGCCCTGGCGTCCGCTGAAAAGCTGCCTTACAGCAAGCCACACCCGCAGGTTTATCTGGACTGTGCCGCTAAGCTGGGTCTTGATCCCCTCAACTGCGTGGCGCTGGAAGACTCCGTTAACGGTATGGTGGCGTCGAAGGCCGCGCGGATGCGCTCCATTGTGGTGCCCGCTGAAGAAGGCCGCCACGATCCCCGGTTTGCCCTGGCCGATGTGAAGCTCATCTCACTGACAGAGCTCACCGCACGGCACCTGCAGGGCGGTTAACGCTTCCCGCGGGTTTGTGACAAACAGTTACACCGTCACCTCTTCCGCCTACTGTATAAAAACCCTATACTGTATGAATTGACAGTTTCGTGGGTTTTATCATGACGGCGGAAGGCCACCTGCTTTTTTCAATTGCGTGCGCAGTATTTGCCAAAAACGCTGAACTCACTCCCGTGCTGGCGCAGGGGGACTGGTGGCATATTGTCCCTTCCGCCGTACTGACCTGTCTGCTGCCCGATATTGACCACCCTAAATCCTTCCTTGGGCAGCGCCTGAAGTGGGTGTCGAAACCCATCGCCCGCGCGTTCGGCCACCGCGGGTTTACGCACAGCCTGCTGGCCGTTTTTGGTCTGCTGACGCTTTTCTATTTAAAAGTGCCCGAAAGCTGGATTGTCCCTGCCGATGCCATTCAGGGGATGGTGCTGGGTTATTTAAGCCATATTCTCGCCGATATGCTCACGCCTGCGGGCGTGCCGCTGCTGTGGCCCTGCCGCTGGCGCTTTCGTTTTCCCATCCTTGCCCCGCAGAAAGGTAACCAGCTAGAGCGCGCCCTGTGCATGGCGCTGTTTGCTTACGCCGTCTGGATGCCGCAAACATTGCCCGAAAACAGTGCAGTCCGCTGGTCTTCCCAGATGATTAATTCGCTGCAATTTCAGTTCAATCGCTTTATTCATCACCAGATTGAACAGTAAACCAACAAAATCATCCCGTTTGTCATAAACCATTCCATTTGGATATAAGCGCTACATCACACTTCTGCTAACCTTCCGCCAACAGGATCGGTAAAAACCGACCCGATAATAAATCAGGAGAACGGGGATGAATTTTCCACTCATCGCGAACATCGTTGTGTTCGTTGTATTGCTATTGCTTCTCGCGCAGGCGCGCCACAAACAGTGGAGCCTGGCGAAAAAGGTGCTGGTTGGTCTGGCCATGGGTGTCGTATTTGGTCTGGCACTACAGGCGATTTATGGCTCCGATAATCCAGTTCTGAAAGATTCTATTCAGTGGTTCAACATTGTCGGTAACGGCTATGTCCAGCTGCTGCAGATGATCGTTATGCCGCTGGTGTTCGCCTCTATTCTGAGCGCCGTTGCGCGTCTGCATAACGCAACCCAATTGGGCAAAATCAGCTTCCTGACCATTGGTACGCTGCTGTTTACCACCCTGATTGCCGCGCTGGTGGGTGTGCTGGTAACCAACCTGTTTGGCCTGACCGCCGAAGGTCTGGTTCAGGGTAGTGCTGAAACGGCGCGTCTGACCGCGATTCAAACCAACTACGTGGGTAAAGTGGCTGACCTGACCGTGCCGCAGATGGTGCTCTCCTTCATTCCGAAGAACCCGTTTGCTGACCTGACCGGCGCGAGCCCAACGTCCATCATCAGCGTGGTCATTTTCGCCGCGTTCCTCGGCGTGGCGGCGCTGAAGCTGCTGAAAGACGACGCGCCAAAAGGCGAACGCGTGCTGGTTGCTATTGATACCCTGCAAAGCTGGGTGATGAAGCTGGTTCGTCTGGTGATGCAGTTAACCCCTTACGGCGTTCTGGCGCTGATGACCAAAGTGGTTGCCGGCTCTAACCTGCAGGACATCATTAAGCTGGGTAGCTTCGTCATCGCCTCTTATCTGGGTCTGGGCATTATGTTCGTGGTGCACGGTATCCTGCTGGGCGTGAACGGCGTCAGCCCGCTGAAGTACTTCCGTAAAGTCTGGCCGGTGCTGACCTTTGCCTTCACCAGCCGCTCCAGCGCCGCGTCTATTCCGCTGAACGTTGAAGCGCAAACCCGCCGTCTGGGCGTGCCTGAATCCATCGCCAGCTTCTCTGCCTCCTTCGGTGCGACCATTGGTCAGAACGGCTGTGCGGGTCTTTACCCGGCCATGCTGGCGGTGATGGTTGCCCCGACGGTGGGTATCAACCCGCTGGATCCGGTCTGGATCGCTACGCTGGTCGGGATTGTTACCGTGAGTTCCGCAGGCGTTGCGGGCGTTGGCGGCGGTGCAACCTTCGCCGCGCTGATTGTTCTGCCTGCGCTGGGTCTGCCGGTCACGCTGGTCGCCCTGCTGATCTCCGTTGAACCGCTGATCGACATGGGCCGTACCGCGCTGAACGTTAGCGGCTCCATGACCGCCGGTACGCTGACCAGCCAGTGGCTGAAGCAGACTGACAAAGCGATTCTGGAAAGTGAAGACGACGCCGAGCTGGCGCACCGTTAATCACTGTAGAAATAAAAAAACCGCCTGATGGCGGTTTTTTTATGGCTGTTATTCTTCAACCTCTTCATCCTGGCGGATCTGCACCGCCCACCGCTGCGCTGACTCCGGCACCGTAAACGTGGGAGAGCGACGGAAGTGTTCGCCGATCAGCACAAAGGCCACGTATTTGCCCCGCAGTTGCCAGACATCGCGATACCCCTCCACTTTCAGGGCATGGTCAGGCGGCGCGGGCTCAACGCGGGGCACATAGCTAATAACCTGGCGGTTTTGTTGACGAAGAGGTTTCATAAGCGGCTGGTTCACTAAAGCAAATTCTTGAAGCAGGAAAATTCTATCATAGCCGATTCTGCTGCCTTCCGTCGCGCCCCGAGTGGGTGAGAAGGCTCCTTTCGTTAAGGACGGCATGTGAAAACTCTTAGTTCGCGAGCCATTTCACGACATTGTTCTATCCTTAATAGGGTTTTTAGCAATGAATCAAGGAGAATCGTGCAATGTCGAACAAAGATAAAACACATCAGTCACCCATTCATGGCACTGAAGAATCTCAACCGGGCATGGACTCTCTCGCCCCTTCTGACGGCTCTCACCGCCCCTCCCCTGGCCCTTCGGCTCCTGGCGAACAGCCAACCGCACCGGGAAGCATGAAATCCCCGGATACCGGCAACGAGAAGCTGAAATCGCTTGAGCCACACCGCAAAGGCGGCGAAGGTTTTGCGCTGACCACCAATCAGGGCGTACGCATCGCCGATGACCAGAACTCCCTGCGGGCCGGGACGCGCGGGCCAACCCTGCTGGAAGACTTTATTCTGCGGGAAAAAATCACCCACTTTGACCACGAGCGGATACCGGAACGCATCGTCCACGCGCGCGGTTCCGCTGCTCACGGCTACTTCCAGCCATACAAAAGCCTGAAAGCGATCACCAAAGCGGATTTCCTCTCCGACCCGGATAAAATTACCCCGGTGTTCGTGCGCTTCTCCACCGTGCAGGGTGGCGCGGGGTCGGCCGACACGGTGCGCGATATTCGCGGCTTTGCCACCAAGTTTTATACCGAAGAGGGTATTTTCGATCTGGTGGGCAACAACACACCGGTGTTTTTCATTCAGGATGCGCATAAATTTCCTGACTTTGTCCATGCGGTAAAACCGGAGCCCCACTGGGCCATACCGCAGGGCCAAAGCGCGCACGACACCTTCTGGGACTATGTCTCCCTGCAGCCTGAAACCTTGCACAACGTGATGTGGGCGATGTCAGACCGGGGCATTCCGCGCAGTTATCGCACGATGGAGGGATTCGGTATCCATACCTTCCGTCTGATCAACGCCGAGGGAAAAGCCACGTTTGTTCGTTTCCACTGGAAGCCGGTTGCGGGTAAAGCCTCCCTGGTGTGGGATGAGGCGCAGAAGCTGACCGGGCGCGATCCGGATTTCCATCGCCGCGAGCTGTGGGAGTCCATTGAAGCTGGCGACTTCCCGGAGTATGAACTGGGCCTGCAGCTCATTCCGGAAGAAGACGAATTTAAGTTCGATTTCGATCTCCTTGACCCGACCAAGCTGATCCCGGAAGAGCTGGTGCCGGTTCAGCTGGTGGGTAAAATGGTACTCAACCGCAACCCGGATAACTTCTTTGCCGAAAACGAGCAGGCCGCGTTCCACCCGGGGCATATCGTGCCGGGGCTAGACTTCACCAACGACCCGCTGTTACAGGGACGCTTGTTCTCGTATACCGATACGCAGATCAGCCGTCTTGGCGGGCCGAACTTCCACGAAATTCCGATTAACCGGCCAACCTGCCCGTACCACAATTTCCAGCGCGACGGGATGCACCGTCAGGATATCGATACCAACCCGGCCAACTATGAGCCGAACTCCATCAACGATAACTGGCCGCGTGAAACCCCTCCCGCGCCGAAACGCGGTGGATTCGAATCGTATCAGGAGCGCATAGATGGCAACAAAATTCGCGAGCGCAGCCCGTCGTTCGGCGAGTATTACGCCCACCCGCGCCTGTTCTGGAACAGCCAGACGCCAATTGAGCAGCAGCACATTATCGGCGGCTTCAGCTTCGAGCTGAGTAAGGTGGTACGCACCTACATCCGCGAGCGCGTGGTCGATCAGCTCGCGCGCATTGATATTCAACTCGCCCAGAGCGTGGCGGATAACCTGGGCATCACCCTGACCGATGAGCAGCGCAACCTGGCGCCGCCAAAAGAGGTTAACGGCGTGAAGAAAGATCCGTCGCTGAGCCTGTATGCGGTGCCGGGCGGCTCGATTAAAGGCCGCGTGGTCGCCATCCTGCTGAACGACAAAACCCGCGCCAGCGACGTGCTGGGGATCATGCAGGCGCTGAAAACCCAGGGCGTACACGCCAAACTGCTCTATTCACGCATGGGTGAAGTGACCGCCGATGATCGCTCCGTGCTGCCGGTGGCGGCAACCTTTGCCGGGGCGCCATCGCTGACCGTCGATGCGGTGATTGTGCCGTGCGGGGATATTGACAGCCTGCTGAGCAACGGTGACGCCGTGTATTACCTGCTGGAAGCCTATAAGCACCTTAAACCGATCGCGCTGTCCGGCGATGCGCGACAGTTTAAAGCGCAGCTGAAGGTGTCAGAGCAAGGTGAGGACGGCATTGTCGAAGGCGATAACGTAGATGATGCGTTTATGACGAAGCTGTTTGATCTGCTTGCCGCGCACAGGGTGTGGTCGCGCAGCAGCAAGATTGACCAGATACCGGCGTAAAAAATACCCTCACCCCGGCCCTCTCCCTGAAAGGGAGAGGGAGAAATGCAGACCTGTGCTGGCATTACAGGCCGCACCCATTCCCCTCGCCCCGTTGGGGTGTACGGTCCGGGGATATAGTGAACACTTGTTCGGGGACATGGTAGACACTTACAACTAAGGCATAAGAACCCGTTTATGGAGTCGCTTATGCCCTGGGATGCGAGAGATACCATGTCATTACGTACCGAGTTTGTTTTGTTCGCCTCGCAGGACGGGGCGAACATCCGTTCCCTCTGCCGTCGCTTCGGCATTTCTCCTGCCACCGGCTACAAGTGGCTTCGCCGCTGGGCGGAAGAAGGTGCCGCCGGCCTTCAGGACCGCCCGCGCATACCGCACCGTTCCCCGAACCGCTCGTCTGACGACATCGCTGCCCTGCTGCGTATGGCCCATGACCGCCATGAACGCTGGGGTGCCCGCAAGATTAAGCGCTGGCTCGAGGACCAGGGGCACTCCATGCCCGCCTTCAGCACCGTCCATAACCTGATGGCCCGCCACGGCCTGCTGCCGGGCACTTCACCGGGCATTCCCGCCACGGGACGGTTCGAACATGACGCGCCGAACCGCCTCTGGCAGATGGATTTTAAAGG